>NZ_MVAR01000020.1 GCF_001999325.1 Thioalkalivibrio versutus | reverse complement strand
GACCCACCCGGCCCGCCCCGCTACCTGCACTATCACCACAACAACGCGGCAGTGGCCGCATTCCAACGCGGAATCGCCGATGCCCTCGTCATGATCATCGAAGGCAACGTATTGCCGGTACGACCGGATATCGAAGGCACCCGCCAACGCCACATGTCGCTGGGCGACGGAAGCCTGGTGCGTATCCTCGCCCAATCCGAACGGTTCCCGGGGCTTACCCTTCTGGTACACGAACGTCTGGATCGCGACATCCCGCGGTTGCACCATCGCCTGATCACGCTGCAGCAGAGCCCGTCCGGCACAACACTCCTGAGGCATATCGGACACCGCGGATTCATCGAGGCGCATGCCGGCGAGTACGCGGCCTTCCAGGGTGCGCTGGATGAGTTGGAAGCCAAATTCGATCTCCGGGCCCCCATCCCGGCCGGGAACCCGACCCCGTAAGTTCAGCCCGCCGCATCCATCACGCCCACGCGCGGGCGCGGACCGCACCTGGGCTTTCGGCTTCTCCCCCGCTACCTCGCCATCCACCCACCCCAACGATCGCCACCGCCGCCCCCCGTGGCCTTCCCCACATTTCAAAGCGGGACGGGCATCCTTCGTCCAGTACCGTTAAAATGGGCGCGATAAATCCATGGCCGCACCACGCGGTGACTCTGGCGCGCACGCAACCCGGATTCCGTCGATGCCCCTTCCCGGCCCGGCTCCAACCAGCTCTGGCCCCACCCCTGCCGGCATCGCCCCACAGGCGTCGGCGCCCCCCATATGCGCCTGAATTTCGCCTGGCAGATCATTATCGGCACCGTCGCGATCCAGGTCGCGATGGTGGCAGCGCTGATGATCAGCGGCATCTCCCAGGTGCAGCAGAACCAGTCGCAGATGCTGGAACGCTTTGCCGAACAGCAGGGCCGCCTGCTCTCCAGCGCCCTGACCCCCGGCCTGGCCTACGCGGATCCGGCGATGCTGCAGGACCTGCTCGAACTCGTCGCGGACGACTCCAATGTCCTCTATGCCGTGGTACTCGATGCCCAGGACCAGCCGATGGCGTCGGTGGGCATCTCTCCCGACACCATCCCGGAACGCGCAGACGGCACGCGCACCACGCCCGGGCAGATCGAGATCCTGCGCGACATTGAGCTGGCCGGGCAACCGCTCGGGACCCTGGCGGTGGGCTATTCCACCGATGCGATCGACGCCCTGTCCGCCACCCTCCTGCAGCGCAACGTCCTGCTGGCACTGGGCGTGCTCGTGTTGTCCATGCTGGCCGCGGTGGTCTTCAGCCTGGTTATTACTCGCCGCCTGCGCCTGTTGAACCAGGGCGGCAAGGCGCTACAGGGCGGCCGTCTGGACCATCGCATCCCGGTGCGGTCGCACGACGAGTTCGGCGACCTCGCGCGCACCTTCAACGATGTCGCCGCCCATCTGGGGTCCACCCAGACCACCCTGGAACAACAGAACCAGCAACTGAACCGCTCGGTCGCACGCCTGGAGTCCATGCTCGGCGGTGCCAATGCGATCTTGTGGGAGGCTGACCCGCGCACCCACGAATGGGAGTTCGTGTCCGGCGACACCCGCCGTCTGCTGGGCTTCCCGGCCCACAACCTGGGCCGGGGCGAGCTGCGCGCCCGGCATATCCACCCTGCCGACCTGCCGCGCGTGCAGAACGCCGCCCGCGAGAGCCGGACCAGCCCGCGCACGGTGGACTACCGCTTCGCCCATCGCGACGGCCAGTGGATCTGGCTGCGAGACATTCTCTCCTGGGCCCGTGACGCGGACGGCCGGGAGAGCCTGCGCGGCCTGACCCTGGATATCACCACCCACCGACGCACCACCGATGCTCTGGCGGAAAGCGAGAACCGCTACCGCGACGTGGTGGACCACATCTCCGAGGTCATCTTCCGTACCGATGCCGAAGGCCACTGGACCCTGCTGAATCCAGCCTGGGAGGCCCTGACGGGGTTCAGCGTGGAAGAGACTCTCGGCCGCCCGCTGTGCGACTTTGTAGCCCCCGAGGACCACGACGACGCCCATAGCTTCTGTGCCACCCTCCTCGAGGGCGGCTCCCATTCCCAATCCGAGGAGATCCGTCTGCGCACCCGCGACGGTGACATCCGCTGGGTCAGCATCTACGCCAGTGCCCGCTTCGATGACCACGACCAGGTGATGGCGACCTTCGGCACGATGACCGACATCTCCGATCGCAAGCAGGCCGAGGACGAGATCCGGCGTCTCGCCTTCTTCGACGGGCTGACCCAACTGCCCAATCGCACCCTGCTGCACGACCGGCTGGGTCAGAGTCTCGCCAATACCGAACGCACCCGACTGCATGGCGCGTTGCTGTTCATCGATCTCGACAACTTCAAGGACATCAACGACACCCTCGGCCATGCAGTCGGCGACGACCTGCTACGCCAGGTCGCCGAGCGCATGCTGAACTCCGTGCGCGAGGCGGACACCCTCGCCCGCCTCGGGGGCGACGAGTTTGTCATCATCCTCAATGATCTCCACCCGGACCCGGCACGCGCGGCGACCCAGGCCGAGGCCGTGGGTCGCAAGCTCATCGAGATTCTGCGCGATCCATTCAAGCTGGCGGGACAGAGGCGGCACGTAACGCCCAGTATCGGCGCCACACTGTTCAGCGGCCGCAGTCTGAGCGTGGAGGAGATCCTCAAGCAGGCGGACCTCGCCATGTACCGGGCCAAGAACGCCGGGCGCAACACTGTGCGCTTCTACGACCCCGAGCTGCACCGCGCCGTCGAGGCCCGATTCGAGCTGGAGAGCGAGCTTCGCCACGCCCTGGATCAGGACGCCTTCAGCGTGCACTACCAGCCACAGGTGAACACGTCGGGCGCGGTCATCGGGGCCGAGATCCTGCTGCGCTGGAAGCACGCCAGCCGCGGGATGATCTCGCCCGCCGAGTTCATCCCCGTGGCTGAACAGACCGGTCTGATCGTCCCGATTGGCCGCAAGGTGCTGCGCGCGGCCTGTGAGCAGCTGGCCGCCTGGAAACACCAGCCCGCCTTTCGGGACCTCACCCTGTCGGTCAACGTCAGCGCGCGCCAATTCCGGCACAAGTACTTCGTGCGCGATCTGGCCGAGACGCTCGAGGCTACCGGCGCCCCGGGGCACCGCCTGAAGCTGGAGCTGACCGAGAGCATGCTGCTCGAAAACGTGGAGACCGTCATTGCCCACATCGAGGAATTGCGGAGCTTCGGCATCGAGTTCTCCCTGGACGACTTCGGGACCGGCTACTCCTCTCTCGCCTACCTCAAGCGACTGCCCCTCGCTCAGCTGAAGATCGATCAGTCCTTCGTCCGCGACGTCCTGGACGATCCCAACGATGCCGCGATCGCCCAGATGGTGGTCAACCTGGCTCACACTCTCGACCTGGACGTCATCGCCGAAGGTGTCGAGAACGACCAGCAGCGGGCCTTCCTGTTCGGCCTCGGCTGCCGCCACTTTCAAGGCTACCTGTACGGCCATCCCGACACGCTGGCAGAACTTGAGGCCCTGGTGCTGCGCCAGAGCGGCAACGGAAACGCCGCAACCCACCCCTAACCATTCGTATTATCCGAATCGTTTGAGCCGTTTTTCGCCATTTTCATTCGTATAAATCGGATCTAAGGTGGCGGGTATTGCAACCTAGCCAACCAGAGGCGACTCGCCATGAGCACCAAGATCCTGATCCTGTACTACTCCACCTGGGGCCACATCGAGCAGATGGCCGAAGCTGTGGCCCGCGGCGCCCGTGAGGTCCCGGAGACCGAAGTCACGATCAAGCGCGTCCCCGAGCTGATGCCGGACGACGTGGCTCGCAATGCCGGCGCCAAGCTCGACCAGGCCGCCCCCATCGCCAAGCCCGAAGAACTGGCGGACTACGACGCGATCATCATCGGCACCCCTACCCGCTTCGGCCGGATGGCCGCGCAGATGGCCAACTTCCTCGATCAAACCGGTGCCCTGTGGTTCGGCGACAAGCTGGTCGGCAAGGTCGGGAGCGTGTTCAGTTCCACCGCCTCGCAGCACGGCGGCCAGGAGACCACCCTGATCTCGACCATCGTGAACCTGCTGCACTACGGTATGACCGTGGTTGGTCTACCCTACACCGAGAAGCGCCTGCTCGATGTCAGCGAGGTCTGCGGCGGCACCCCCTACGGGGCGACCACGCTGGCCGACGGCGACGGCTCGCGCCAGCCGAGCGAGAACGAACTGGGCATGGCCGCCTCGCAGGGGCGTCACGTCGCCGAGGTCGCCCGGGCCCAGCGTCTGGGGCGCGACGCCGGCTGACCCGCCACAGGTACATCCCAAAGGGGCGCATGCCCTGGCCGGATGTTGCCCGGGGACAAACCCGGTCGGGCACAGGCCCGACCGTAGCTTCTGGGGACATCGATCCGCAGCACGACAAGGAGAGGATGGCAATGGACAACACGCTAGACGACAGTGGCAAGCTCGTACTCCGCCTGGCCCTCGGGATCATGATCCTGCTGCACGGCATCGCCAAGCTGACTGGCGGGATCAGCGGCATCGAAGGCATGGTTACCAACGCCGGACTCCCGGCGATCCTCGCCTATGGCGTCTACATCGGCGAGATCCTCGCCCCGATCCTCGTCATCATCGGCCTGTATTCGCGCATCGGCGCGGTGATTATCGCCATCAACATGCTCTTCGCCATCGCGCTCGCCCACACCCACGAGGTCTTCCTGCTCACCGGCACCGGCGGCTGGGCCCTCGAGCTGCAGGGCATGTTCCTGTTCACGGCCATCGCCCTGGCACTGACCGGTCCGGGCCGCCTGGCGATTAATCGCTGGTAGTCCCGGCCGTTTCCCGGGGCGGCGCAATGCCGCCCCTTTCGGGTACCATGCGCGACCCTGGCCCCCGCGCAGACATACCGCCATGCACAACGCCCAGACGCTGATCCTCGGCGCCCCGCAGATCCTCCCGGTCATTCCCCGCGACACCATCCTGCGGGATCACGCCCTGGTGATTCGTAACGGCGTGATCGAAGCCATCGAGCCGCAAGCCACCGCTCGCGCAAACCATCCCGACGCCGAGTACCGGGACCACCCCGGACAGGTCCTGATCCCGGGCCTGGTGAACGCCCATACGCATTCCGGCATGAGCCTCCTGCGCGGCATCGGCAGCGACCACACATTGATGGATTGGCTCAAGCGCTATATCTGGCCCGCCGAGGGCAAGCTGCTCTCCCCCGAATTCGTACGCGCAGGCACCCGCCTCTCCATAGCCGAGATGCTGCGCGGGGGCACGACGTGCTTCAGTGACATGTACCTGTTTGTGGACGATGCGGCCCGGGTGGTCGACGAGACCGGCATCCGCGCCTCGCTGGGCCTCACCGTGTTCGACTTCCCCACGCCCTGGGCAAGCACGGCAGACGAATACTTCCAGCGCGGCGCGGACGTCGTCGCGAACTGGGGGCACCATGACCGCATCGCCTTCAATGTCGCCCCGCACGCGCCATACACCGTGGGGGATACAAGCCTGGAGCGCGTGGCGGCCCGTGCCCGCGAACTGAACGTGCCCATCCACATGCATGTTCACGAGACGGCCAGCGAGGTCGCCGACGCCCTGCGCGACCAGGGCGAACGACCATTGGCCCGCCTCGCACGCCTTGGCATGCTGGACCAGCCCTTCATCGCGGTGCACATGACCCAGGTCGACGATACCGATCTGGATCTGCTGCGCGAACGCCCGATCTCCATCGCCCACTGCCCGGAATCCAATCTGAAACTCGCCTCCGGCTTCTGCCCGGTCACGCGGTTACAGGCCGCCGGCATCAACATCGCCCTCGGGACCGACGGCACCGCCTCCAACAACGATCTCGACATGATCGGCGAGATGCGGACCGCTGCACTGCTGGCCAAGGGCGTCAGTGGCGATGCCGCCGCCCTGCCCGCCACCGCCGCGCTGGAAATGGCGACGCTGGGGAGTGCCAAAGCCCTGGGACTCGCGGATCGGATCGGCTCCCTGGAGCCCGGCAAGCAGGCCGATGTGGTCGCAGTAGACCTGCAGGCGCTGGAACTGCAACCGGCGCACGACCCCAGTGCACAGATCGTTTACGCCGCCACCCGCGATGCCGTGCGCGATGTCTACGTGGCCGGACGGCCGTTGCTACGCGACCGCGAACTGCTTACGCTGAACTCGCAGGATCTCCACGCCGAAGCCGAGTACTGGCGCATCCGGGTGCTGGAAACCCAGCAGCCCACTGCCTGACTGCCTGAGCGAGACAGACGCCATGAGCCCCGAACCCCTCTCCCAAACTTCTGCGCACGCAAACGTCGATAGCGCCGAGATCCACAAATTCACCCATCGGGCCCACGAATGGTGGGACCCGAAGGGCCCCTTCGCCACGTTGCACGCGATCAACCCGTTGCGCCTCGAATGGATCGACGGCCAGGCCGATCTCGCCGGCAAGAAGGTGCTGGATGTAGGCTGCGGCGCCGGCATCCTCTCCGAGGCAATGGCGGTTCGCGGCGCTCAGGTCACCGCGCTGGACGCCGGCGCCGAACACCTGGAGGTGGCGCGCGAACATGCGGTGGAGGCAGGGCTTGAGATCCACTACCTGCACACCACCGCCGAGGCGCACGCCGAACGTCACGCCGGCGACTACGACGTGGTGACCTGCCTGGAGATGCTGGAACACGTGCCCGATCCGGATGCCGTCATCGACGCCCTTGCAAAGCTCGTGCGCCCCGGCGGCTGGCTGTTCCTGTCCACCATCAACCGAACTCCGCGCGCCTTTGCCGAGGCCATCGTGGGGGCCGAATACGTGTTGCACATGCTGCCCACCGGCACCCATGAGTACGGCCGCTTCATCCGTCCCTCCGAACTGGGCACCGCCCTGCGCCGCCACGGGTTCGAGGTCACCGCGATGACCGGCCTGACCTATTCGCCCCTGAGCGGGCGTTATCGCCTGGTCGCCCGCACCGACGTGAACTACCTGATGGCCGCCCGCCGCGACGAAGCCGGCCCCGACGAATGACCCACGAACTCGGATCGGTCCTGTTCGACCTCGACGGGACCCTGCTGGACACCGCTCCCGACATGCATGCGGCCCTGGTCACCCTGATGGCCGAACACGACCGTGCGCCGCTGGCGTTCGAGGTCGTGCGTAACTTTGTCTCCCACGGGTCCCGGGCCCTGGTGGATCTCGCCTTCCCGGACGCCGATCCCGCCTTCGCGGAGCATCTCAAGAAGCGCTACCTGGAGATCTACGCCCGCGACCTGTGCCGGACCACCGCCCTGTTTCCCAGACTCGCAGAGCTGCTGGACGCCTGCGAGGCCCGCGGCTGGTCCGTCGGCGTGGTGACCAACAAGCCGGGCTGGCTGACCGATCCACTGCTGGAGGCCCTCGGGCTGCATGCGCGCATGGCAGCCGTCGTCAGCGGCGATACCCTGCCCCAGCGCAAACCCGCCCCGGAACCCATGTGGCTGGCCGCCCGGCAGACTGGCCTGCCGCCGGAACGCCACTGCTACTGGGGCGATGCAGAACGCGACATCGCGGCCGGACGGGCCGCCGGCATGCCCACCCTGATCGCCAACTGGGGCTACATCGACGCCAACCAGCGTCCGGATCAATGGGGCGCCGATGCCGCCCTGGAACAGCCGAACGACTTCTGGGCCTGGTACGCCGACGGAGCCGCCACGGAGCCCGGGCTTGCGCGCTGAATCCGCCCACCCCGGCGCCCCGCACGCCGGAAACAGGGCCTGAGCACCCATGTCGCCCCGTATCCGTTCGGCCTACCGCCACTGTCGCCAGCGTGCCAAGGCGCATTACGAGAACTTCCCCGTGGCCTCCTGGCTGCTGCCCAGTCGCCTGCGCGGCCCCGTGGCGGCGATCTACTGCTTCGCACGCGATGCCGACGACCTGGCCGACGAGGACCCGCGTCCGGTCGCCGAGCGGCGCCAGGCGCTGCTGACGATGCAGGAACGGGTGCAGATCCTGGAAGACCCCGCCGCCGAACACGAACCCGAATGGATTGCCCTTGCCGACGCCCGCGCCCGCTTCGACCTCCCGGCCGCGCCGTTCTCCGACCTGATCGACGCCTTCCTGCAGGATCTGGAACAGACCCGCTATGCGACCTTCGGCGAGGTCATGGACTACTGCCGCCGCTCGGCCAACCCGGTTGGCCGGCTGATGCTGCACCTGAACGGCAACCCGACCGACGAGATGCTGGGGTACTCGGACGCCATCTGCTCGGCGCTGCAGCTGATCAACTTCTACCAGGACCTGCAGCAGGACCTGCAGGAGAACAACCGCATCTACCTGCCGCAGGAAGAGATGGACCAGTACGGCGTGACCGAAGCGATGCTGGCCACCGGGCAGACCACCTTCCAGCTACGCAACCTGATGCAGTTTCAATACGCCCGCGCCGACCGGCTGCTGCGCGCCGGGGCGCCGCTGGGCGGCCTGCTGCGCGGGCGCATGGGGCTGGAGATCCGGGCGATCATCAACGGCGGGGCGCGCATCCTATGGCGGCTGCGCCAGCAGGACGACGTCTTTGCCCGCCCGCGCCTGCGTACCCGCGACGCCTGGATCATCCTGAGCCACAGCCTTCGGCCGCGCCGCCGAAGACCGTAGGGATCGAGCCGCCGAGAACCCCTGGTTAAGCTGAGAGCTTAAAAGGCATCAAGCGGCAATGCCCTCGACCGTAAGGTGCTGGAGGTCAGTTCGTTCGCTAGCGTGCTCAAAGGTAATGGCGCAAACACCACCACTGGCATCGACATCCAGGGTAGTGTTCTCGTCAAGCGAGCGGGTTTCGGCCACGCTATCGCCTCGGAATTCGATATAAAGCGTATCCGTATCCCCGAAGTACTGGAGTTTCATGGCTGGAACCCTCGATCGAAAAAGGCGTTGTGAACGGTTTCTCCATCCGGCAGCAGAACAACGCGAAGGTAGCGTCCTTCAGCCTCCTCGACACGAGCCCATCTGCGGATACGCCCATCGCCTTGGACTTCTTCGCACAACGGTTGGTCGATTGCACTACTGATCCAGTGATCCCGGATCATTCGCCGATCCGGCCTCTCGCGTACAGTCTCGAAGTAACGTGTCGTCTTCACCGGAACGTCCCTGTTACCGGTTGCTATTGTTCAAAGCTTCCGCCGAGAACGGATCGCCGTCAAGCCGCTCACACTACCTTGCTGTAGCGCTGCGCGCTCTCCGTCTTCAGGTAGGCGTCGAAGGCCATGGCGACGTTGCGCAGCAGCAACCGCCCGCGCGGCAGGATTTCCAGGCGCCCCGCGCCGATCCGTACCAGTCCATCGGCCTCCATGCCCTGCAGCCGCTCCAGTGCATCCCCAAGGACCTCGCCGAACACGATCCCGTGGCGCGCCTCGATCGCGGCGAAATCGATGCGCGAGTGGCACATGAGTTCGGTAATCACGTCCCGGCGCAGCCGATCGTCGGCACTCAGTTCGAGTCCGCGAAAGACCGGCAGGCGCCCGGCATCCAGCCGCGCGTAATAGGCATCCAGTTCGCGCAGGTTCTGGCTGTAGGTGGCGCCCACCTTGCCGATAGCCGTCGGCCCCAGTGCCACCAGGTCGTACTCCGCCCGTGTGGAGTAGCCCTGGAAATTGCGCTGCAGCGTCCCGGCGCGCTGGGCCGTGGCCAGTTCGTCGTCCGGCAGGGCAAAGTGGTCCATGCCGATGTATACATAGCCGGCATCGGTCAGGCGAGCGATGGTGGTCTCGAGGATCGCCAGCTTCTCCGCGGCGTCCGGCAGGTCGGCCTCGCGGATCTGGCGCTGAGTCTTGAACATCTGCGGCAGGTGCGCGTAGTTGTAGATCGCCAGGCGCTCCGGGCGCAGCTCCAGCGCGCGTTCCAGGGTTGCGGTATAGGTCTCCACCGTCTGCAAGGGAAGGCCGTAGATCAGGTCCAGGTTGGTAGATTCGAAGCCGTTGGCCCGCGCCTTCTCCACCGCCTGCGCGGTCACCTCGAACGGCTGGATGCGGTTCACCGCCCGCTGCACGTTCGGGTCGAAATCCTGCACCCCGAGGCTGATCCGGTTAAAACCCAGCTCGCCCAGCAGCGGGATGGTCCCGGGCCGCACCGCGCGCGGATCAATCTCGATGGAGAACTCGCGGGCATCGCTTTCGTCCAGGCGGAAGTGCCTCGCCAGCGTCGCCATCACCCGGCGCAGATCGTCATCGCCAAGATAGGTCGGCGTGCCGCCCCCGAAGTGCAGCTGCCCGACAGTGCGTTCCCGATCGAACAGCTCGCCCTGCAATTCGGCCTCGCGCTCCAGATACTGCAGGTAGCGCTGGGCGCGCTGGTAATTTCCGGTGATGACCTTGTTGCAGGCGCAGTAGAAGCACACCGTGTCGCAGAACGGGACATGCACGTACAGCGACAGGGGGCGCGCCGGATCGGCCCCGTTGGTCGCCTGCGCCGCCTCGGCATAGGCGCGGTCGTCGAAGCCCTCGTGAAACTGTGGCGCGGTGGGATACGACGTGTACCGCGGCCCACTCACGTCGTAGCGGCGCAGGATTTCGGGATCAAACACCAGGCGTTGTTCCATTGGGAGCTCCACAGCCGTCGCCGCGCACTCGCGACCTTGGTTCTGCAGACTACGGCCGCACGCCAGGCCCGAGCTTGATACAGGTCAACAATCCGCCTTCGGCGCCCTCTCCCGCCCCCTGTGCTGCCTGTGCTAGCCTTCTCCTCCCTGTTCGACACCCGCCACGCGAGAGCGCATGTCCCCCGACGAGTATTGCGAGGAGAAGGCCGCGCAAAGCGGCTCCAGCTTCTACTACGCGTTCCGCTTTCTGGAACCGGATCGCCGTCGCGCCATCACGGCGCTGTACGCCTTCTGCCGGGAAGTCGACGACATCGTCGACGAGGTGAGCGAGGAGAGCATTGCGCGCACCAAGCTCGACTGGTGGCGCCAGGAGATCGAGCGCCTGTTCGCCGGCGAACCCCGCCACCCCATCACCCAGGCACTGCAGCCGCATATCGCCGCCTTTGACCTCGGGCGCGAGTATTTCGACGAGATCATCGACGGCATGCAGATGGATCTCGACTACGACAGCTATCCGGACTTCACCACGCTGTCGCTGTACTGCTACCGCGCGGCCAGCGTCGTGGGCATCCTGTCCGCTCACATCTTCGGCTACACCGATCGGCGCACTCTCAAGTACGCCCACGACCTCGGCATGGCGTTGCAGCTCACCAACATCCTGCGCGACGTGCACGAGGACGCCATGCGCGGCCGCGTGTACATCCCCATGGACGAGCTCAGCAAGCACGGGGTCAAGCCGGAGGAATTCCAGATCAACATCACCGACGACCGCCACCGCGCCCTGTTCGCGGAGCAGGCGGAACGGGCGCGACGCTACTACGAACGCGCCGAGGAACACCTCCCGGACGCCGACCGCTACGCCCAGCGCCCGGGCCTGATCATGGCAGCCATCTACCGCACCCTGCTCGACGAGATCGCGGACGATGGCTATCGCGTGCTGGAACACCGCGTACGCCTGACCCCGATCCGCAAGCTGTGGATCGCGTGGCGCACCGCGCGCCGCCTGAAGCGCGAACAACGCCGCCGCGCGGCCTGATGCCATGACCTCCAGCTCCCCCCCGGCCCCGGCGGTCGTGGTCGGCGCGGGCTGGGCCGGCCTGACCGCTGCGCTGGCGCTTGCTCGCGCCGGGCAATCCGTGCACCTGATCGAGGCCGGCAAGACCCCCGGTGGCCGTGCCCGCAACCTCGACCTGGACGGCACCCCGCTCGACAACGGCCAGCACATCCTGGTCGGGGCCTGCCAGCAGACCCTGCAGCAGATCCGTTCGGTCGGCATCAACCCCGAGCAGGCGTTTCAGGCCCTGCCCTTCGGCCTGCGCATGTTCGAGCCTACCGGCCGGCCGCAGGCCCCGGCGTTCCTGCTGGAACCGCGTTCGCCCCGGTTGCCCGCCCTGGCCGCCGCGCTTTACCGGGCGCTTGCGAAGCACTCCCTTGGTACACGCCTGCGTGCCCTGTCCGGCGCCGCCGCCATGTTGCACCGGCCCCTGCGCGACGATCTCCCCGTCCTCGACTGGCTGCGCCAGCGCCGTCAGCCCGACGCCCTCATTCGGAGCCTGTGGGACCCGTTGTGCCTGGCGGTGATGAACACCCCGACCCGAACCGCCTCGGCCCGCATCTTCCAGAACGTCCTGCGCCTGGCGCTCAACCATGGCCCGGAGGCCGCGCGCCTTCTCGTCCCCGCGCGGCCACTCGGCGAGCTGTTCCCGGAACCGGCTGTCCAGGAACTCCGGGAGCGTGGCGCCAGCGTGGATCTGGGCCGCCGCATCACCGCCATTGAGCGCAGCACGACTCACGACGCCGCCCCCTTCCGCCTGCGCGACCGCCAGGGCGTGGCGAGCCCGGCGCGCGGCGTGATCATGGCGACCCCTCCAGCCGCCGCCGCTGCCCTGCTGCCACACGAAACCGGCTGGGAGGCCACGCACCAGGGCCTGAATGCCATGGGCGCCCGCAGCATCTGCACGGTCTACCTGCGCTATGCGCGGCGCCTTGATGATCTTCCGCCACTACAGGGGCTGCTGGACCAGCATGGCCAATGGCTGATCGCGCGGCATGTCGCCGGGGCACCACACTGGCTGGCGGTCGTGATCTCGGCGGCCGACGACCTCGAACCGTTGACGGCGGATGCGCGATGGCGCACCGTCACCCGCTCCCTGGCCCAAACCTTCCCCGAACTGGGCGAACCCGAGACCGGCCACAGCATTTGCGAACGCCGCGCGACGCTGGACGCGCAAGCCGGTCTGGATGCACGTCGCCCGCCGGCCCGCACGCCCTGGCCGGGGTGTTATCTGGCCGGGGATTACCTGACGCCTGCACTGCCGTCCACGCTCGAAGCGGCCGTACAATCTGGACTAGAATCGGCGCACCTGTATCTGGAGGACCATCCTTGACCGATCTCGATATTCCCCGCCTGCTCGCCTACCGCCCGGAACCCGGCGCCTTCGATGAACGCGTGATCCTGGTCACCGGGGCCGCCGACGGCATCGGCCGCGGCACGCGGCCGGCGCGATCGTGGTGCTGCTGGACAAGGACCTGAAGGGCCTCGAAGCGGTCTATGACCGGATCGAACAGGCCGGTCACCCGCAGCCCGCGATCTACCCACTGAATCTCGAAGGCGCGACGGTCAAGGACTATGGTGACCTGGCGGAGAACATCCGCGACTCCCTCGGCCGCCTCGACGGGTTGGTACTGAACGCGGGCTGGGCCGGCGCCCTGATGCCGATGAAGAACTACGACCCGGAGCTGTGGTTCAAGGTCATCAACAGTAACCTGCACGGCCCGTTCTTCCTCACGCAGGCCGTCCTGCCGCTGCTGGAGGCCAGTCCCACCGGGAGCCTGGTCGTGTCCACTCAGAACGCCCGCAAGGCCTTCTGGGGCGCCTTCGGCATGGCCAAGGCGGCCCAGGACGGCCTGATCGACATCCTGTCGCACGAGCATCGCAACGAACCGCGCTTCCTGCACGTGAACGGTATCGACACCGGCCCGGTGCGCACCCGCTTCCGCGCCGGCCATTATCCCGGGGAAAACCCCGACCTCCTGCCCGAGCCCGAGGCCGTGGTCGGCCCCTATCTGTACTTCCTGGACCCCGGCGACCGCACCACCACCGGTCTGAACATCAGTCTGGAAGGCCAGGTCCCGGTGCCCGACGCGGCGTCCTGAACCGCAGCGGCGTCAGGCGCGCGGTCGTTTTCCGGCCGGGCGCCCTTTGCGCACCTTCCCACCACCCGCGCGCGGCTTGCCGCCCTTGGGCGCGGCAGAGTGTGCCCCGGCCTTGCCCGCTGGCGCTGGCTTGCCACCGGGACGCGCCGCAGCCTCGACGCCGTTGTGCTGCGTCTGGAAGGTCTGGCCGCGCTTTTTCAGCGCCTTGCCGCCTCGGGTGATGCGCCCGCCGGTGGACGGACGTGCCGCACCCTGACCGGTCCCGGCCGGCTGCCAGGTCGGCACCAGCTGATGCTTGCCATTGCCGATCAGGTCCGCACGCCCCATGCGTTGCAGGGCATCGCGCAGTAGCGGCCAGTTGTTCGGATCGTGATAGCGCAGGAACGCCTTGTGCAGACGCCGCGCGCGCGCCCCGCGAGGCACCGGGACGCGTTCGCTGGTCGTGCGCCGGATGCCGCGCAGCGGGTCGCGCCCGGAATGCCACATGGCGGTGGCCAGGGCCATGGGACTGGGCAGAAATGCCTGCACCTGATCCGCGCGAAAGTCGTTGCGCTTGAGCCAGAGCGCGAGCTGCAGCATGTCCTGGTCGGTGGTGCCGGGATGCGCGGCGATGAAATACGGGATCAGGTACTGCTCCTTCCCGGCCGCCTTCGAGTATTTCTCGAACATGGCCTTGAACCGGTCATAGGTCCCCATGCCCGGCTTCATCATGCGCGAAAGCGGTCCGGTTTCCGTATGTTCCGGCGCAATCTTCAGGTAACCCCCCACGTGATGGGTCACCAGTTCCTTCACATACTCCGGTGACTCGATCGCCAGGTCGTAGCGCAGCCCGGAGGCGATCAGTATCTTCTTGATGCCCGGCAGCGCCCGTGCCTTGCGGTACAGGCGAATGAGCGGCGCGTGGTCGGTGTCCAGGTTGCTGCAGATGCCCGGGTACACGCAGGACAGTCGCCGGCAGCTCTGCTCGATCTTCGGGTCCTTGCAGGCCAGGCGGTACATGTTGGCGGTCGGGCCGCCCAGATCCGAGATCACGCCGGTGAACCCGTCCACCTTGTCGCGGATCTCCTCGATCTCGCGCAGCACGCTGTCCTCGGAACGGCTCTGGATGATCCGCCCTTCGTGTTCGGTGATGGAACAGAACGTACAGCCGCCGAAGCAGCCGCGCATGATGTTCACCGAGAAGCGGATCATCTCCCAAGCCGGGATGCGTGCATTCCCGTAGGACGGATGCGGGGCCCGCGCATAGGGCAGATCGAACACCGCGTCCATTTCGGGCGTCGACAACGGGATCGGTGGCGGGTTGAGCCAGACCTCCTTGTCCCCGTGGCGCTGCACGATCGCGCGGGCATTGCCCGGATTGGTCTCCAGGTGCAGCACCCGCGAGGCATGCGCGTAGAGCACCGCGTCGCCCTTCACCTGCTCGAAGGCCGGAATACGGATGACCGTTTGGTCGCGCGGGGTGCCGCGCGGGATATCCCGGTGAAAACGCACGACCTTCGCGCCCGCCTCCGCTTCAGCCGCCTGCGCATCCTGTGCCTCGGCATCGGCGCAGGTCTCGGGCGAGACCATGGCGTAGGGATCGGGGTTGGCATCCACCGGTCCAGGGGTATCGACCTCGCTGGAATCCAGCTCGACGTAGCCGGCCGGCACGGCATCCCGCAGCAGGGCCGTCCCGCGCAGGTCCGTGATCTCGCGCGGGTGCTCGCCCGCCGCGACGCGATGGGCGAGTTCCACTAGGGCGCGCTCGGCATTGCCGAACAGCAGGATGTCGGCGCGCGAATCCAGCAAGACGGAGCGACGCACCTTGTCCTGCCAGTAGTCGTAGTGCGCAATCCGCCGCAGGCTGGCCTCGATCCCCCCGGCGACGACCGGAACATCCTTGTAGGCCTCGCGGGCGCGCTGGGCGTACACGATCACCGCCCGGTCCGGGCGCTTACCGTGCACGTCGCCCGGGGTATAGGCATCGTTGGAGCGGATCTTCCGCTCCGCGGTGTAGTGGTTGACCATCGAGTCCATGTTCCCGGCGGTCACGCCGAAGAACAGGTTCGGCCGCCCCAGGGCCCGGAACGGCTCGGCCGAGGTCCAGTCCGGCTGCGCCAGAATGCCCACGCGGAACCCCTGGGCCTCCAGCAGCCGGCCGATGATCGCCATGCCGAAGCTCGGGTGGTCCACATAGGCATCGCCGGTCACCAGCACGATGTCGCAGCTGTCCCAGCCGAGATCGTCCATTTCCTCGCGCGTGGTTGGCAGAAACGGCGCCGTGCCAAAGCGCTTGGCCCAGTAGGGCTTGCGGGCGAACAGGGAATCGGGTGCTGCGGACATGACCAGGCTTCTTCCGGCGGACGCCGGCAACAGGAAATGCGCGCATTACACGCCGGGGGCGCCCCAAGATCAACAGGGCACGCCCGCGGGCGGGACTTCGCAGTGGGTAACCGGGCCGCCGGAAACGGCCCGGCTCGCGTCAGTAGCGCTCGATGAACAGATCGATCGCAGGACTCAGCGCGCCGCGCCAGCGCTGCGCCAGGGACTCGTCCCAGCGCGGATCCACCTCGCGGGCCGTCTCCACCATGCAGTTCAGCCACACCCCGTACAGCTCCGGCGCGACCGGTACGCGGCCATGGCGGCTGTGCACCTCGGCCATCTTCTCCATGGTCGGGGCCACGAAGCTCTCGCCCTCGGCGTAACTGATCGCAGTGGAGATTGCCTGCCCGAGGGCCCGCTTCTGCTGCGACCAGTTGGTGGTCGTGAACGCCTGCGCCACCCGCTCGTCGGCGGCGAGAAAGCGTTCGTAGAAGCGATCCACGAAGTTGCCGGCCCGCCGACAACGCCCGTAGCTCTGGTGGACATCGGAGTAGCTCATCAAAACCCCCATTCCCGAAAAAGCGCGATTCTACCGGGATTGCTCCGAGGCGGGCTAATCCAGATCCCCCCGGGAGCAGGAACACATCGGGGTTACCCGGCTCCAGAGGACGGCCATCAACGTCCCTCGAGAACCCCTGCGTACTGGATACCGGCGAGACGTGCGAGATCGCGATCGAACGTGGTCAGATCATTCGGCCCGAAGTCCTCCAGACTGGAATGCCCACAGGCCCGCGCCAGTACTTTCATCAACTCGGTGGAACCATTCAGGAAGCGCTCCAGCCGCTCGCTCCCCTCCTGCGGGTCCAGCCGGCTGCGCAGTTTCGGATCCTGGGTCGCTACACCACTGGGGCACTGATTGGTATGGCACATCCGCGCGCTCACGCAGCCCACGGCCTGGATCGCCGAATTGGCGAGGGCAATCCCGTCCGCACCGAGGGCCAGGGCCTTCACGAAGTCCGCGGGCGTGCGCAGCCCACCGGTAACCAGCAGCGTCACCCGTCCAGTGGCGCCGTTGGCATCGAGAAAGCGCCGCGCCCGTGCCAGCGCCGGGATGCTAGGCACGCTGATGTGATCGCGCAGCAGGGCCGGCGCGGCTCCCGTGCCGCCGCCTCGGCCATCCAGGATCAGGTAGTCGGCGCCAGCCTCCAGGGCAAAGGCCAGGTCCGCCTCGATGTGGTTGGCCGACAGCTTGAATCCGACCGGCACACCACCGGTCTTCTCGCGCACCGCGTCGGCAAACCGGCGGAAATCGTCCGGGCTTTGCAGATCGGCATGGGCAGCGGGTGAATGGGCATCCTGCCCCGCCTCGATCCCACGCACCCGCGCAATCTCGTCACTCACCTTGCTGCCCGGAAGAACCCCGCCCAGCCCGGTCTTCGCGGCTTGCCCGGCCTTGAAGTGAAACGCCTGAATCTGGTCCAGCACCTCGTCCGAATAGCCAAACTGCGCCGGCCCCAACTCGAACAGGTAGCGCGAATTCTCTGCCTGCTCGGCGTCCAGCATGCCCCCCTCGCCGGAGCAGATACCGGTCCCGGCCCGCTCTGCCCCGCGCGCCAGGGCGATCTTTGCCTCGCGCGAAAGCGCACCAAAGCTCATGTCCGACACCAGCAGCGGAATCGCCAGTTCCAGCGGGCGCTTCGCCTCGGGCCCGATCACCAGCGAGGTGCCCACGTCGGCATCTTCGTCGAGCGGGCGTGTGGCCAGTTGCGCCGCCAGGAGCTGCAGCCCGTCCCACGCGGGCAATCGATCGCGCGGGACACCCATGGCCACCGTTGTGCCATGGCGGCCCACACCCTCCAAGCCATCGCGTGCCAGGGCGTGAATCCACTCGACATGCGGTTCAACCGCGCTGTTACGGGGGCTCGGGGCCTGACCGCCCTGATCCGATGCCTCGGAATCCCCTTCCGCCGCGCTCGCGGGCTGACCCACCGCGTCCTGATCGAACTGCGCATGCGTCCCGTCGCAGTACGGCAGATTGCCGGACTGCTTGCACTGACACAGGTACGCCTCGCCGTCCTCTTCCGCCGTGAAAATCAGCGGCTCGATACCTGTGCCCTCGTGCGAGCCGTCGCAGAATGGCTGATCCTTCGAGCGCCCGCAGCGACAGAACGCGTACTCCTCGCCCTTTGTCAGTTCCACTCCCCGGGGTTCCACTGCGGCGATAATCGGTTCAGCCATCAGATGCTCCTTGCGCTCGAATTGAATCGTCCTCATCTGTGACAGTGAAAGTCGCACAAATTTCCGAATCCCCGCCGGCGCCGTATGATGACGTCGTCGCATCCAGCCCAGGGGGCCCCATGAGCACCGCCGACCACCGCCATACCCGCCGCGATTACACCCACGCCGAACTTCGCCGCGGCGACCTGCACGAAAACCCGCTCGGCCTGCTGAATGACTGGCTCGAGGCCGCCCGTGAAGCCGGCAACCCGGACCCCACCGCCATGATCCTGGCCACCGCCGGCGCCGACGGCCAGCCCTCCGCTCGCACCGTTCTGCTCAAGCACGTCGATCCCGAGGGCCTGGCCTGGTACACCGACTCGCGCAGCCGCAAGGGCCAGGACCTGAGCGAAAACCCGCAGGCCGCCCTATTGTTCTACTGGCCCGAGACCGAGCGCCAGATCCGGGTCGAAGGCCCGGTCACCGCCCTCCCGGGCGAACTGGCCGATACCTACTTCCACCAGCGCCCGCGCGGCAGCCAGATTGCCGCGGCGGCCTCGACCCAAAGCCACCCGGTCGCCGGCCGCGACGAACTCGAGCAGCGTGTGCGTTCGCTGGAGCAGCAATACCCGGAGGGCGACATTCCGCGCGATCCCGCCTGGATCGGCTACCGCCTGCAGCCCGAACTGTTCGAATTCTGGCAGGGCCGCCCCAATCGGCTGCACGACCGGTTCCAATACCACCGCGTGGGCAGCGACTGGGAGATCACCCGTCTGATGCCCTAAGGGAGACGCTACCGCTCGGCCAACCGAATCTGCTAGGATTCGCTCCGTCGTAGCGGCTCGACCCCGCGCGGCAAGAAGATTCGGAGAGGTGCCGGAGTGGTCGAACGGGGCGGTCTCGAAAACCGTTGTACTCTCGCGAGTACCGAGGGTTCGAATCCCTCCCTCTCCGCCAAACACTAGCAAAGGGGCCCGAGCGGCCCCTTTCGCATGTCTGGCCTCTTCGGTTTCGGGATTCGAACCCGAGGAATCGAAAATGACGGTTCGACTGGCAGCGCGCAGCGATGCCAGAACGTCGCCGCAGGCGACGACCCGAAGGGCGAGGCGCGAAGAAGTGCCGAGTAATCCCTCCCTCTCCGCCAGATTCAAGCAAGGGGGCCCTAGTGGCCCCTTTCGCGTTCTTGGCCACAGATGCCTGGAGATTCGAACCCGAGGAATCGGAAACGATGGTTCGACCGGTGGCGCGCACGCGACACCAGAACGCCGCAGCAAAGCGAAAGCGGCCAGCCGCGCTGGCCGTAATCCCTCCCGCTCCGCCAGATTCCGCAAGCGCCTCTCATGTCACATGCGACCGTCTCACAGGCACAAAAAAAGCGGCCCGGTTTCCCGAGGCCGCTTTCTTGTTATTCAAAGCTGGTGGGCGGTACTAGGTTCGAACTAGTGACCCCTGCCGTGTGAAGGCAGTGCTCTACCGCTGAGCTAACCGCCCGGAGCGCGGACAAGATTAGGGTTCAAGCGAGCGAACGTCAAGCGTTGCATGCCGAATATCCCGCTCCCATCGAGCCCTTCGCCGGGAGACCCGGCACCGCCCCCCGGTTGCCAGCCCGCCGCCCTTGCCAGACAATGCCCAGCCTCGGAGAGGTGGCAGAGTGGTCGATTGCACCGGTCTTGAAAACCGGCAGGGGTGAAAGCCCCTCGAGGGTTCGACAAGGCGGCGCAGCCGCCGCAGGACGTTGCCGCCAGGCAACGCCCGGAGGGTGAGGACCGCAGGTCCGAATCTATCCCTCCCTATCGTGGCCGCCAGGCCACGCGGGCCACCCCCGGTTGCCAGCCCGCCCTCCTTGCCAGACAATGCCCAGCCCCGGAGAGGTGGCAGAGTGGTCGATTGCACCGGTCTTGAAAACCGGCAGGGGTGAAAGCCCCTCGAGGGTTCGAATCCCTCCCTCTCCGCCATTCCCAATCCTCAGGATTCACCCAAAGCACTGTGCCGCCAAGCCCCAGCGTTCCGCGATTCGAACCCGAGATTCCAGAAAGCGGGTTCGACCGGTGGCGCAACGCGACACCGGAACGCCGTAGCAACGCGAAGGCGACCCGAAGGGCGGCCAGCGGGGCTGGCCGTAATCCCTCCCTCTCCGCCATTTCCAGCCTCCCGGCCGCAGTCATCTCCCGGCTCCGCCAGACGAATCCCCTTCGCAGCTTGCTCGCAATACATAGCCGAAATGGTATGTGTCATATAGAACAAGTTAGATAGAAGAAAATGGACTGACCGCCTATAATCTGGCGCTACTTTCGCGACTGCGCCCGTGCATCCGACCGGGCCCAGCACCGGCTGCCAGTATTGTGACGACGGCCCTGGCAAGCCCCGGCCCGGACTGCCCTTGGGCCCATTGCATCGGTTCCGGCCGTCGTCAACCCTCACGAACTGGCCAAGCGAGCGACCCGATGAATTCGATTCTGCTGCGAGTGTTCCCCTTCCTCAGCTGGCGCCCGACGAAGCAAACCCTCAACGCGGACCTCATCGCCGGGATCTCGGTCGCCCTGGTCCTGATCCCGCAGTCCATGGCCTATGCCCAGCTGGCCGGGCTGCCGCCGGTGTACGGGCTTTACGCCTCCCTGCTGCCCGTCATGGTCGCCGCGCTGTGGGGTTCATCGAACCAGCTCGCCACCGGCCCGGTCGCCGTGGTCTCTCTACTTACCGCCTCGGCGCTGATACCGCTGGCCGCCGAGGGCTCTTCCGAATTTGTCATGCTGGCCATTGCCCTGGCATTCATCGTGGGCCTGGTCCAGTTGATGCTGGGGTTGTTCAAGCTTGGCGCGCTGGTCAGCTTTATCTCGCATCCGGTCATCGTCGGCTTCACCAATGCCGCGGCCATCATCATCGCCCTGTCGCAGCTGAACAAGATCCTCGGCGTCCCGATTGATACCAGCGGCCACTTCATGCTGGGTCTCTGGGGCGTGATGACGGAACTGGGCAGCGTCCACTGGCCCACGCTGGCGTTCGGCGTCGGCGCCATTGGCCTGATGGTGCTGATGAAACGGTTCGTACCGAAGATCCCGGGGGTACTTGTCGCCGTGGTCGTGGCGATCCTGGTGAGCTGGGCAATCGGCTACGAGCAGAAGGCCGAGACGTCCCTTCAGCAGATCGCCCCGGCCCAGGTTCTGACTCTCGCGCAGTCCATCGAGAGCGATGGCAGGCGCCTCGCCGATCTCGACGAGCAGATCCGTCGGCTGGAAGCAGAGCTCCAGGAACAGGAAGGCGCCGAGGCCGTGCGCCTGCGCCACGAGGCCGACCAGCTGCGTCTGCAGCGCGATGAACTGCGCCCCGAACTTGCCGGCATGCGCGAGGAGATCCGCGACATCACGCTGCGTCGCGTCCCCGGCGAGAACGATCAGCCTGCGCGGTTCATTGCAGACGATCACCTGACTGATGCCGAACGTGCACGCGCCGATCGCGCCGCATGGCGTATCGAACGGGTCGGTGAAGATACCGTGCATCTGAATGGCGGCGGCGCCGTGGTGGGCAATGTGCCCCAGGGCCTCCCCGGGTTCTCGATCCCGGATATCACCTTCGGCACCTTCACCACGCTGCTGACCACCGCCTTCGTCATCGCGCTGGTGGGCTTCACCGAGGCCATCGCGATCGCCAAGGCCATGGCAGCACGGACCGGCCAGCGCCTGGACCCCAGCAAGGAGTTGATGGGTCAGGGTCTGGCGAACATCGCCGGCGGCTTCACCCAGGGCTACCCGGTCAGCGGCTCGTTCTCGCGATCAGCGGTCAACCTGAACTCCGGCGCCAAGACCGGCCTCTCCTCGGTCTTTACTGCGGTACTCATCGGCCTGGCCCTGCTGTTCCTGACGCCGCTGATCTATCACCTGCCACAGGCGGTCCTCGCTGCGATCATCATGATGGCGGTTGCCGGGCTCGTGAACTTCAAGGCCATCAAGCACGCATGGGTGGCCAACAAGCACGATGGCGCTGCCGCGGCCGTGACCTTCGTTGCGACCCTCGCAATGGCTCCGAACCTGGACTACGGCATCCTCACCGGTGCCGGTCTGGCCATCGTGCTGTATCTGTATCGCACCATGAAGCCGCGTGTCTCGGAACTGGCACGCTATGAGGACGGCACCCTGCGCGAGGCCCAGCGCTACGGCCTGGAGACCAACGAGAAGGTCGGCATCATGCGCTTCGATGGGTCGTTGTACTTCGCCAACGTGCCCTACTTCGAAGATGCCGTACTGGACCTGCTGGCCCGCCACCCACAATCCAAATATCTGATCGTCGTCGGCAAGGGCATCAACGAGATCGACGCCTCCGGCGAAGAGGTCATCCATCAACTGGTTCACCGCCTCAAGGCGCGCGGCATCACGCTCGTGTTCGCCGGCGTCAAGGCCCAGATCATGGAGGTCATGCAGCGCACGGGGCTGGACGACATCATCGGCAAGGACAACATCTTCAAGTCCACCGACCATGCGGTGAAGACCATCTCGGAAAAGGTCGGCGAGCCGATCAAGTAACCCGCGCCGGGCCGATCACCGCGTGATCGGCCCGCATGCCCTGAAACCGCAAGGGAAACGCTGCAACCGGGAACGCTTGTCGCTACACTGTGCTTGTTTCGAATCCAATGAGGAGTTGACCCGTGTCCCGAGACCAGATCGTCCGCTCGAGTCGCAATCCGTCCAGCACTGGTTCCATCAGCGAGACCATCTCCACCAACAAGGTGATCCGGCAGACCTACATGCTGCTGTCGCTCACCCTGGCGTTCAGCGCGATCACCGCGTTCATCGCCATGGCGGTCAACGCGCCGCCGGTGCACTGGATCATCATGCTGGGGGTGCTGATCGGCGGCCCGTTCGCCATCCACGCCGCGCGCAACTCGGCGCTGGGCATCGTGCTGACCTTCGCCTTCACCGGCGTGCTGGGCTTCTTCCTCGGCCCGATCCTGAGCATGTACCTGGGTCTGCCGAACGGGCCACAGATCGTCGGCAACGCCTTCGCCGCCACTGCGGTCGCGTTTGTCACGCTTTCCGGCTACGCCCTGGCTACCAAGAAGGACTTCAGCTTCCTCGGCGGCTTCCTGGTCGTCGGCCTGATCGTCGCCCTGCTGGCCATCGTTGCCAACCTGTTCCTGGCGATCCCGGCTCTGTCGCTGGCCATCTCGGCCGCGGTTGTCCTGCTGCTGTCGGCCGCCATCCTGTTCGACACCAGCCGGATGATTCACGATCCCGAGGCCAACTACATCGTGATGACGGTCTCGCTGTACGCGAACCTCTATGTGATGTTCCTGCACCTGCTGAACCTGTTCCACGCCTTCATGGGCGACAACTAGGGTTCCGCGCTGCACAGCACGGCAGGAATGCGTTCCAGGGCCCCGCACAGCGGGGCCCTTTTCATTGGACACCATCTTCATTGAATACGGATACACGCCGATCATGAGCCACCTTCAACGCGGCGTCTTTCTCGATCTCGCCACGGTCGACCGCGACGATCTTGACCTGACCGAACTCCGGGCCAGCCTTCCCGTGTGGTCCTTCCACGAGCACACCGAGCCGGATCAGCGGCTGGGCCGGATCGGCGATGCCGAGGTGATCGTCACCAACAAGGTCGAGCTGAATGCGGAGGCACTGGCCGCCGCACCCCGCCTGCGACTCGTCTGCGCCGCCGCTACCGGCACCAACAATATCGACGTGGAGGCAGCCCGCCGCCTGGGTATCGTCGTCAGCAATGCGCGCGACTACGCCACCGACTCCGTGGTGCAGCACGTCTTCGCCCTGCTGCTGACGCTGGTCACCCAACTGGACGCCTACCGCGCGGACATTCGCGCCGGTCGCTGGAGCGCCTCCGATCAGTTCTGTCTCCTCGACCACCCCATCGGCACCGTGGCCGGAATGCGCCTCGGCATCATCGGCTGGGGCGTACTGGGCCGGGCCACCGCGCGCGTCGCCGAGGCCTTTGGCATGGAGGTGCTGGTCGCCGAGAGCCTGAATCCGGACCGCGCAGCACAAGAGGATCGCGTGCCGCTGGAACGGTTGCTGGGACAATGCGACGTCATCAGCCTGCACTGCCCCCTGACCGCGACGACCCGGCACCTCATCGATGATGCCGCCCTGCGCCAGATGCGTCCGGGGGCCCTGCTGCTGAACACCGCCCGGGGTGGCCTGGTCGATCCCGAGGCCCTGGCCAGGTACCTGCGCAGCGGGCATCTCGGCGGCGCCGGCATCGACGTACTGGAACCGGAACCCCCACCGGCGGATCACCCCCTGCTGGCCGACGATATCCCCAACCTCGTCCTCACGCCCCACACCGCCTGGGCCGCGCGAACCGCCCGACAGCGGGTGATCGACGAGGTTACGGCCAATATCCACGGCTTCGCGAGCGACCAGCCGCGCAACGTGGTGGAGTAACTCACATGGATTCGGAAGCCCTGCAAAAACGCATCGAGGATCTGGAGATCCGCCTGGCCCATCAGGAATACACCCAGGAGGAGCAGGCCCGCGTGCAACTGGAGCTGCAACAGGCCAATACCGAGCTGCGCCAGCAGGTCCAGTGGCTGCGCGATCGCATGCGCGACCTCGAGGAGCACGGCGGCGGGCCGGAGGGCGCCGAACCACCCCCGCCGCACTACTGACGCCCATGCCACTCACCGTACGCGCGGCCCCCGGCCACGAGTCCGCCGCCAACGCACTGCGCCAGGCCTTGGCGGCGCGCGGCTACGCCCATGCCGGGGAAGCCACGCTCGTGCTGGAGACGGGAGACCGCGGGCTCGAACTGGTCCGCGAGGACGTACACCCGCCGCTGCGACTGCAGCTGGACTTTGCCGCCGGGCGCCAGGGCTATCGCCTCGCCCATGCCGGTCACCAGCGCGAGGGCCTGATCCGCGCCTTCGGCAGACTCCCGCGTGACGGCCATGTGCTGGATGCCTCCGCCGGCCTGGGCCGCGACACCCTCCTGCTGGCCGCGCACGGCTTCCGGGTCACGGCCTGGGAGCGGCATCCCGTGGTGTACCACCTGCTCGCCGACGCGCTGGAACGCGCGGCGGCCAGTCCGGAACTCGCGCCCATCATCGGACGCATCACCCTGCACGAGGGAAAGGCCGATCCGGCGCATCTCGCCGTCCCGGCAATGGCCGCGGTCTTCGATCCCATGTTCCCGGAACGGGCCAAGCGGGCCGCGGTGAAAAAGGACATGCAGCTGATGCAGGCGCTGATGCCCGAGGCGGCCGACCCCGACGCAGAGCAAACCCTGGCCACCCTGCGCCAGAACGTGGGACGTCGCGTCATCGTCAAGCGCCCGCTGCATGCGCCCGCCCTCGGTCCCGACTCGCCCCAGGCGAGCATCAAGGGCAAGAGCGTGCGCTTTGACCTCTACCCTGCCATCACCCTCGCGAAGGTGGAGGACGGCTGACTCAGACCGTCCAGGCCGGACACGGTTTTCCGCGTCCGCAGAGACACCCGCATACCGGGTTGGCGCCTCCCGGAACCACGTCACCCCTGGGGCCCTGTGAAAGAGCCGGGGCCGCTTGGGAGGTGACCTTCACGGTCTGCCCAGGATCAGTTGGTCATCCCCGGCGAAGCGATAGTCGGGGATGGGCAGGTTGCGCCGGGCCGATTGATCCGCATATACGCGGCCGGCGCCGTCGTAACGTCCGCCCCGGCAGCGGTCGACAAAGCCACCGCTCCAGCCGTCGGCCTCGTCCGGGTGGACCAGGTCCAGCTCGCAACCCAGATCCGCACTTTCGCCGATCACCACCAGCCACTCGGGCCGGAAGCTGCGCAATGGCCGATCCAGCCCGTCCGGTTGCTGGCCGCGGCGGGCCTCCGGGTCGACCAGCTCGTCATCACCGGCCAGGGCGGCCTGCCACGCCGCATCGCGATGGACCACAAGCACGTGGCGGCTACCGTGAATCACACGCAGGGCCTCGCCCGGGGCAATCTCGGCAAGATCCACCCGCAGCGTCTCGCCACGGGTATCGCCCGGTCCGGAAAAGGCGTACCGGAGCATCACCCCAACCAGCAGCAGGGCGGCCCCGAGAACCATCAGTTTGATCAGGGCGCGGATGCGTACCCGAGTCAGCGAGTCGTTTGTTGCGTGCACCTGGTATCCCCGTTCGCGTCCGGAAGCCCCCGGAACCCGCGTCGAAATCGCTTTGCCTGAGACGGACGCACGCCGAGGGACATACTGATGAATGTACACCCTCGCGCTCGAGTCGCTTTTGCGTGCGAACAAGGCGCGGTGAGCGAAGTGTAGCCGAGCTACATAAGCGAGCCGCAACGCTGGGCGCACGCAAAAGCGGCCGAGCCCCTGCATTCAATGGTTTATGGGGTTGGCACCCCAGGTTCCCCGATCCTGCGTTGCGCCCCGAATCCATCAAAAACGGGCGGGTAGAACCACTACCCGCTGCACGACGCGCCTTGTCTCGGAAAACCTGGGGTGCCAACGCGAGTGTGTACATTCATCAGTATTTCCCTAGACTATGCAGCATGAATGAACCCAAACGCTCCAGTCGCACCTACGTCGGCCTGTACAACGACATGTACGCCGGCATGACCCCCATCGGCAATTTCATCCGCGATGCCTGGGTATTCGGCATCCTCCCGGAGGACGAAACCTGCGATGGCTGGGATGTCTCGCGCATCCAGATGCTGCATGACCAGGTCAACGCCGAGTGGGACAAATACAGCCTGCGCATCAGCAACCTCCCGCCCGAGCTGCGCGAGCGCCATGAGCGCATCCATAACGAAGCCATCGAGCGCGCCCGTGAGCACGGCTGGGTCGCCGGCCAGGACATCGACAGCGAGATGGGCGACGACGCCTGATGGGGGCCAGCGAACCGCTGATTCGCCCCCTTGTTGTCATCGCTGCCCTGTTGGCAGGGATTGCCGTCGTCCTCGGCGCCTTCGGCGCCCACGCCCTGCAGGAACGCCTGACGGAACAGGCCCTCGCGACCTGGCATACCGGCGTCCAGTATCACTTCATCCATGCCCTGGCCCTGCTGCTGGTCGCGGCGTTGTGGGCCCACCTGGCCAACGGCTGGGCCGCTGCCAGTGCTGTGGCGTTCGTGATCGGCATCCTGCTGTTCTCTGGGAGCCTGTATGCCCTGGCGCTCGGCGCACCCCGTATCCTCGGCGCGATTGCACCGCTGGGCGGCACGGCGTTTATCCTCGGCTGGGCCGGGTTGGCCATTGCCGCCTGGCGCGGCTGACCTATAATCGCGGCGCAGCCAACCCCCTCTTCCCGACCGTATCGAGATCCCCATGAGCCAGACCTCCTTCGCCGTATTCGCCGAAAACACCCTGGACGACATCCAGACCCGCCTCACCGAGCAAAGCGCGCTGGACGACCTGGACATTGACCTGATCGACGGCGTGATGACGATCGAATTCGACGATGGCGCCCAGATGATCCTGAACCGCCAGGAGGCCGCACAGCAGATCTGGCTCTCCTCGCCCGAAGGACCGGCCCATTTCGGCTATTCCGACGAGGAAGGCACCTGGATCGACGATCGCAACGGCGAAGAGCTGCACGCGACCCTGGTGCGGGTCATCGAACAGAAACTGGGCGTACCCGTCGAGCTCTGATCCGGAGATCACAGGTCGCTGTCAGTCGCCCTTGCCGGCCCCCTTCTTCGAATCGTCCGGGCCCGCGGCCTCGCGTTCCTCCTGCGTTGCGGGCGCCTCTTCTAGCGCCCGCAGATGCGCCTCGACCTCGGCCAGTACCGGGTGGGGCTTGTCCTGTTCCAGCGCCATATCGATCGCCTTGAGCGCCTCCACCGCCTCCGCATCGCCGCGTAGCGGCATGCGCGCTACGCCCAGCGCCAGCATGCGGAACTGGCGGAACACCAGATAGCTGAGCGTCGCCACCACCAGGGCGGCCCACACGTTGTCCTGGAACCAGAGCCATACCGCCGCCCCGTAGCCCCCGAAGGTCAGCGCGAAGATTCCCAGCGCCACGCGGTGGGAACGGGCAACGATACCTTCCAGCACTTCACGGTTGCGGATTACGAAGTCACGGTCGAAATGCAAAGGGATGATTCCTTGAGTCAGCGGCGTGGTCAGGGGCGCGGCGGCTGCTGGGCACGCCAGCGTTCGAAGGTCGGATACTCCTCGTAGCCACGGGTCAGGACAAAGTCCAGCACGTTGCGCAGCCGATTCTGGTGGACGACCGAATCGATGCGGATAATCTCTTCGCCACGCTCGTCGAAGAAAATGAGCGTGGGCGCCCAGTGCACACCCAGTTCCGCGGCCCAGTCTTTTGCGTTGGTGCGGTCGCCACCCGGCGTCAGCACCGGCGTATCGGCATCGTCGGCATCCAGCTGCACCGCATCCATCAGGCCGATGCGCTCCAGCACCTCGTCCTGCTGCAGCGGCTCGGAGTGCATGATATCGCAGGCATGGCAGGCCTCGCGCTCAAAGAACACCACCAGTGGGCGTTCGGCGGGGATTCGGCTCCGATCCAGCGCATACGGCTGGTTGATGAAGAACTCCCGCTGGTTGATGTCGTCGAGATCGAACTTTGGCGGTGGGTCGGCGCGCTCCAGATAGTCGCGAAAACTCTCCTCGCGGTCATGCCGGTCAATCACGTATTCCAGCAGCGCGCGGAACCGGTATGGCGGGTAGTAACCGCGCATCTGATGGATGCGCTCGCCATCCTCGTCGTAAAAGGCAATCGAAGGGGTAAAGTTCAGCCGTTGTTCGGCGGCGTAGCGCCGTTCAAGCCAGGTCTCGCCCTCCAGGTCCGTGACTTCACGTGTGCCCAGCGCGTCGATCGCCACCACGTTGAAGTGTGACGCGAGGTACTCGCGGATATCGTCCTGTGCGAAGTTCTTGTCAAACAGCGCCTCGCAATAGGGGCAGTCATCCATGCCGAAGTAGACGGCCAGCCCCATCTTTCCCTGCTCCACCGCGTCTTCCAGGTCCTCGCGCAGATCGAGGAAGCTCAGCTCGAACCAGTCGGGCGTATGCAGCCCAATCGGGCGCGGGGTGTCATCGAACACGATCCCCTCGTCGGATTCGACGGATTCGTCCGCCACAGAGGCGGTCGCGAACAACACCACCATGCCCACCAGCGAGACGACGCTCGCCAGCCAACCCAACCAATTCTTCCTGCCAAGGGCGTTATTCACGTCGAGAAGACTCCCGGTGGACCTCCTATTCGGACGGCGGCTCCATCACCGAGGTTCCCCCGAGATACGGGCGCAGTTTTTCCGGGATGTGGATCGAGCCGTCTGCCTGCTGGTGATTCTCCAGCAGCGCGACCAGGGCCCGGCCCACCGCAACCCCGGAGCCGTTGATGGTATGCACCAGCTCCGGGCGTTCGCCCGCCTTCGGTCGGAAGCGCGCCTGCATGCGGCGCGCCTGGAAGGCCTGGAAGTTCGAGCAAGAGGAGATCTCGCGGTAGGCATCCTGGGCCGGCAGCCAGACTTCCAGGTCATAGGTGCGCGCCGCGGCAAAGCCCATGTCCCCGGCGCTCAGGAGCATCACGCGGTAGGGCAGTTCCAACGCCTGCAAGACCCGCTCGGCATGGCCCAGGAGTTCCTCCAGTGCGGCATCCGAGCTCTCCGGCTGCACGATCTGCACCAGTTCCACCTTCTCGAACTGGTGCTGCCGGATCAGGCCGCGCACATCGCGCCCATAGCTGCCCGCCTCGGAACGAAAACACGGGGTGTGGGCCACCATCTTCAGCGGCAAGGCCTCGGCATCGAGGATCTGCTCGCGCACCAGGTTGGTCAGGGTGACCTCGGCGGTGGGGATCAGACGGTAGCGCTGGTCACAGTCGACCGAGAACAGGTCATCGTCGAACTTCGGCAACTGCCCGGTCCCCTCCAGCGATTCGGGATTCGCCAGGTAGGGGACGTAGGTCTCCTGGTAGCCGTGTTCGCCGGTGTGCAGATCCAGCATGAACTGGGTCAGTGCCCGGTGAAGGCGCGCCATCTGACCGCGCATCACCACGAAACGCGAACCGGCCACCCGCACCGCGGCCTCGAAGTCCAGCCAGCCACCGGGCAGGCCCAGGTCCACGTGATCGCGCGGCGTGAAATCAAAGGTCCGCGGGGTTCCCTCGCGGCGGACCTCGACGTTGTCTTTCTCGTCCAGTCCGTCGGGCACGTCCGCCTGCGGCAGATTCGGGATCTGCATCAGCATCGCATCCAGCTCCTGCTGGACCCCGTGCAGATCGGTCTCGCACTGCTTGAGCTCGTCGCCCAGGCGCCCGACCTCGGCCTTCAGCGGCTCGATGTCCTCGCCCCGCGCCTTCGCCTGCCCGATACCCTTGGAGCGAGTGTTGCGGTCGGCCTGCAGCTCCTGGGTGCGCATCTGCAACGCCTTGCGGCGGGCCTCCAGGGCCTTGAAGCGTTCGCGGTCCAGGGTATAGCCACGGCGTTCCAGAGCGGTGGCAGTCGCATCCAGGTCCTGGCGCAGGCTGTGGATATCAAGCATGACGGATTTCCGGCAAGGGGTGGAAAGAACGACGGGGAAGTCTACGGTTGCCGCCCCGTGGCGTCCACGGTCGCGGCCAATGCCCTCACGAGGCGACCGGCCCGACCCCCAGCAGGAATCGAGTTCCGTGGAGCCCCGCTGCCGCAGCCAGCACGCAGACCAGCAGGCTCGCGAGCATGTAGCCCAGTGCACGCGCCCAGGCGCCTACATCCACCATGTGAACGACTTCCAGGGAGAAGGTGGAGAATGTCGTAAAGCCACCCAGCACCCCGACGACCAGCAACAAGCGCCAGGCCGGGTGCAGTTCCAGGCGCTCCACCAGCACCACGGCCAGCACACCGATCAGGAACGAGCCAAGGATGTTGATGCTCAATGTCCCCCAGGGGAAGGCACGCCCGAAGTGCGCCACCATCCACTCCTGCATCCCCAGCCGCAGTGCCGAGCCCAGCGCACCGCCTGCCGCCACTGCCAGATACGAGCCCAGCCCAATGCCCATCATCACGTCCCGCTTGCGGAAAAGACCCACAGTTTATGCGATCACCTCACACGGACCCAGCAGACCCCTACCATCGAGGTCATGAGCGCCCATCCCGCCACACCGCCGACCGAGGCCGCCGCACAGGCGCTGGCTGCGGTCATTGAGGGTCTGACCACCGAGCTGCCCTCGGACGCCCTGGTGGTCGAGGCCGCGGAACGCCGAGCCTATGAGTGCGACGGTCTCTCCGCCTACCGCCAGATCCCCGGGGCCGTGGCCCTGCCACGGACCCACGAGGAACTGCTGACCTGCCTCCGGCTTTGTCGCGAGCACGGGGTCCCGATCGTGCCACGCGGGGCTGGCACCGGGCTGTCCGGCGGCGCCCTGCCCAGCGAGACTGGGCTGCTGCTATCCCTGGCGCGCTTCAATCGCATCCTGGAGATCGATGCCGACAACCGCTGCGCGGTCGTCCAGCCCGGCGTGCGCAACCTCGCGATCTCCGAGGCGGCGGCCCCGCAGGGGCTCTACTACGCACCCGACCCGTCCTCGCAGATCGCGTGTTCCATCGGCGGCAACGTGGCCGAGAACGCGGGAGGCGTGCATTGCCTGAAGTACGGACTCACCGTGCACAACGTGATCGGGCTGGAACTGGTCACCCTCGAGGGCGAGATCATCCGCCTCGGCGGCAAGACGCTGGATAGTGCCGGACTGGACCTGCTCGCCTTCATGGTTGGCTCGGAGGGCATGCTGGGCATCGTCACCGAAGTCACCGTGCGGCTGCTGCCCCGCCCCGAGCGCACCCAGGTCCTGCTGGCCAGCTTTGACCAGGCCGAGGCCGCCGGACGCGCAGTGGCAGGCATCATCGCCGCCGGACTGATTCCCGCCGGGCTGGAAATGATGGACAACGCTGCCATCCGCGCTGCGGAGGACTTCGTCCACGCCGGCTACCCGGTGGAGGCGGCCGCGATCCTCTTGTGCGAACTCGACGGGACCAACGCCGAGGTCTCCGAGGACGTCATGGTGGTACGCCAGAAGCTCCTGGATCTGGGGGCCACCGAGGTGCACACCGCCCGCGACGACGCCGAACGCGCATTGTTCTGGGCCGGGCGCAAGGCCGCGTTCCCTGCCGCCGGGCGTATTTCGCCGGACTACTACTGCATGGACGGGACCATCCCGCGCCACCAGATCGGGACGGTGCTGGAACGGATCAACATCCTGTCGCGCGAGGTTGGCCTCGGCGTGTGCAACGTGTTCCACGCCGGCGACGGCAACCTGCATCCACTGATCCTCTACGACGCCAACCAGCCCGGGCAACTGGAAACGGCGGAGGCCTTCGGCCAGCAGATCCTCGAACTCTGCGTGGAGGTGGGTGGCACCGTCACCGGGGAACACGGCGTAGGCGTGGAAAAGCTGGACGGCATGTGCGTGCAGTTCGCCGCGCCGGAACTGGAGCAGTTTCACCACCTGCGCCGCGCGTTCGACCCGCTCGGGCTGCTCAACCCCGGCAAGGCCATCCCCACCCTCGCCCGCTGCGCCGAGTTCGGACGCCAACACGTCCACGGTGGGCAGCTGTCGCACCCAGAACTCCCGCGCCTGTAGGATGACCGGCTCGACCGAACCGAGCTAAACCTCCAATGCCCCGGGCCACCCTTGCTACCGCACTGGCCGACGACTTCTCCGGAGCCGTCGACGCCACCCTGAGGGCGCTGCAGGCGTTGATCCCGCTGGACATGTGGATGCTCACGCGGGTCGAATCCGACGACTGGGTGGTATTGCACACCCACGGCCACGCACCGCGCATCCGTCCCGGGGCGGCATTCAGCTGGCAGCACTCCTACTGCGTGCACATGAACGCCGGAGACGGACCGAACATCGCCGCCGACGCACGCACGGTTCCAGCCTATGCCAGTGCCCCGATCAATGACATCGCAACGATTGGCTGCTACATCGGGTTCCCGCTGTACGATGCCGATGGCGAACTCTTCGGCACGCTTTGCGGATTGCATCCCGAACCCATGGACCCCGCGATCGAACACCATGAGCCGGTCGTTCGTGCCCTGGCAGGATCGCTGGGGCACCTGCTGCGCCTCAGCCAGCGCGCCGAGGGGCTGGACCGGTTGCGACAGCACGCGGCCCTGGCCGCCCACGGTGATCCCCTGACCGGCGTGCTCAACCGCCACGGCTGGGAGCTCGCGGTAGACGCAGAGGAGACCCGCTGCCAACAGAGCGGCCAACCCGCCGGCATCATCCTGTTCGATCTCTTCCCCGGGGACTCGAGCGTGGACAGCACTGGCATTCAGGATGACACCGAACTGGTTCGCGCGATCCTCGCCCTGCAGGGCCTGGCAGGCCCCAGCGACCTGATCGGTCGACTCGGTGGCACCCGCTTCGGCCTGCTCGCGATCGACCTGAGGGCGCAACCCCTGGCGGCGCGGGCGCAACACATCCGACAGGCCCTGTCCGCAAAGGCCATCCCCGCGGCCATTGGCCACGCCATGCGCGAACCCGGTGCTGGAAGCCTGGAACACGCCCTGAAGCGCGCGGAACGCGAACTGCGACCGGCAGCGCGACCTGCGATCTCCTAGACTTTTTCCATCCTGCGCGGCGAACAGCCGCCCCCACCGTCTCGACGGAATGCCCCATGGCCCGAATCTTCGATCCCCCCGATACCGCGCCCTCGCCGTTCAACCTCGGGGTCGATCACGTCCTGAAACTGCTCCGCCGGATCGCCCCCCTGGACGTCTGGATGCTAACCCGCATCGAGGGCAACGAGCAGATCGTGGTGCGCGCCGACGACCACGGGTACGGCATTCAGGCCGGCACGGCCTTTGACTGGAGCAACTCCTTCTGCATCCGCATGCTCGCCGAACGCGGCCCGCGAATCACGCCGGACGTACAACAGGTTCCCGCCTACCAGGAAGCCCTCGCCGCACAACCCGATCCCCCCGCCATCGGCAGCTACATCGGGTTTCCGGTACAGGACCACGAATACGAGATGTATGGCGTACTTTGCGCGATGAATCCGGAGCCCATATCGGCCGACATCGAAGCGCAATCCGACCAGATCCAGGCCGCCGTCACCGTCATCGAGTCACTGATCCGCCAGCGCCGCCAGATCGACGAACTGGAACGCGAGCGCGAGGCCCTGCGACTGGAGGCCTACAACGACGCCCTCACCGGCACCTGCAACCGGCGCGGCTGGCTACTCGCGTTGAGCGCCGAGGAACAGCGCTGCCAGGATCACAGCCTCCCGGCGGGTCTCGTCGCCATCGACCTCGACAACCTGAAGACCGTCAACGACCAGGAAGGCCATGACGCCGGCGACCGATTGATCAAGGCGGCTGGCCAGGCCCTGCGGGATGCCAGTCGCGAAATCGACATCATTGCCCGCCTGGGTGGAGACGAATTTGGCGTGCTGCTTCCGGAGACGCCGGCCGACCACCTCCCCGGGATCGCGAACCGGCTGCGGGCGGTGCTGCAGGAGGCCGGTGTGTCGGCGTCCATCGGTTACGCCTGCCGCTCCGTCAGCGGGTCCCTGCCCGAGGCCCAGACCAGCGCCGATGCCGCGATGTACGCCGACAAGCGCCAGCGCCGCGGAACCCCCGGGCCCTGACGCCCTCGCGCGGCAAGCGCGATCGCCCTTTTCCTCCGAGCTCAACACACTTCACGCACCCCTCTGCCGCGGGCCGGTCGATGGTTTACCATTCACCTAATCCGCATCCGGACGACCCCTTCGCTACGAGGCCGTTTCATGAGCAAAACCGTCACGCTGACCGACAACACCACCGGCAAGAGCATCGAGCTGCCGATCCAGGAGGGCTCGCACGGCCCCAACTGCCTGGACGTCCGCACCCTGTACAAGGAGCTCGGCTACTTCACCTATGACCCGGGGTTCATGTCCACGGCCAGCTGTCGTTCGGACGTCACCTTTATCGACGGCGACGAGGGCACCCTGCTCTACCGTGGCTACCCAATTGAGCAGCTGGCGGAGGAAAGCACCTATCTCGAGGTCTGCTACCTGCTGCTGAACGGCGACCTGCCCGCCGCCGACGATCTGCACGACTTCTCGCGCATCATCAAGGAGCATTCGATGCTGCACGAGGCGGTGCGCCGCTTCTTCGACGGCTTCCGCCACGACGCGCACCCGATGGCGATCATGGTCGGCGTGGTTGGCGCGCTGTCGGCCTTCTATCACGACAACGTGGACGTGCATAACCCGGAACATCGGCGCATCGCCGCGCACCGGCTGATCTCCAAGATGCCCACCATTGCCGCATGGTCGTACAAGTACGCCAACGGCCAGCCGTTCATGTACCCGGACAACAACCTGTCCTACACCGCCAACTTCCTGGCGATGATGTTCGGCGTGCCCAGCGAGCCCTACCAGCCGAACCCGGTGTTCGTGCGCGCGCTCGACCTGATCCTGATCCTGCACGCCGACCATGAGCAGAACGCATCGACCTCCACCGTGCGCCTGTCCGGCTCCTCCGAGGCCAACCCGTTCGCCGCGATCTCCGCCGGCATCGCCTCGCTTTGGGGTCCACTGCATGGGGGTGCGAACGAGAAGGTCATCCGCATGCTCGAGGAGATCGTGCACTCCGACAAGAGCGTGGAGGACTTCGTGGCCCGCGCGAAGGACAAGAACGACTCCTTCCGCCTGATGGGCTTCGGCCATCGCGTGTACAAGAACTACGATCCGCGCGCCAAGATCATCCGCAAGATGTGCCACGACCTGCTGGCGGAGATGGGCGACATGGGCGCCGATAACCAGCCCCTGTTCGACGTCGCCATGGAGCTGGAACGTATCGCGATGGAGGACGACTACTTCATCGAGCGCAAGCTCTACCCCAACGTGGACTTCTACTCCGGCATCATCCTGCGCGCGATGGGCATCCCGTTGAACATGTTCACCGTGATCTTTGCCCTCGCCCGCACCGTCGGCTGGATCTCGCACTGGAACGAAATGATGCAGGATCCCGAATCCCGCATCGGCCGCCCGCGCCAGCTCTACACCGGCTACCGCTCGCGCGACTACACCTCCATCGAGGAACGCTAGAGAGACACGGATCCATGCGCAGGTCCGCGTTGGCACCCCGTGTTTTCCGCGACCCGATACGGCACGCAGACGGGTAGACGCGCTACCGGCCTGTGTCCTCTCATTGGAGGTCGCAACGCAGATCGGGGAGCGTGGAGTACCCACCCCACGACCGATGGAACGCCGGGGCTTGGCCGATTCTGCCCACCGACGGTGTTGCCGCGCGAGCGCGAACGCGTGCGTTGATCCGCATCCACCCCAGGCGGGCATCCGATCCGATGCTTGCCGAACTCCCGCGCCGGTGCTATCTACTGGGTAGTAACAAGGGAGGGAGTGCTCATGTCCACCGACCGTTTCTTCATGTTGTTTGCCGGTATTGTCGTCCTGATCAGCGTACTGCTCACCTGGCTGGCCAGCCCCTGGTGGCTGCTGCTCGCCGTCTTCATGGGCATCCACCTGATTCAGGCCTCGTTTACCGGCTTCTGCCCGCTGGTGATGATCCTGAAATCCATGGGGCTCAAGCCCGGCGAAATCTTCCCCTGAACCCGGCCCGCGCGGTGGGTGGCGAGGAAACCCCATCGACTGCGCGCCCCTTGTGTTCGTGAGCGTCAGACTGCATATTAGACTTCGCTAATACTTAATCAGGAGACACCATCCATGAGCATTGACCGCATTGTCCTCGCCTTTGCCGGCACCGTCGTGATCATCAGCGCCATCCTCGGGTGGGTCTTCACCCCGATGTGGCTGATCCTGACCCTGTTCGTCGGCGCGAACCTGTTGCAGTCCGCCTTCACCGGCTTCTGCCCGCTGGCCATGATCCTGAAGGCGATGGGCGTGAAGCCCGGGGAAGCCTTCAACTAATACCGAGGGGTCCCCACCCCTTCCAAGGCCCGGGCACCGCTAGTCCCGGGCCTTTTTGTTTGCGCCGCCCGCGAGTGATCAACGCCTGTCTACACTTCAGGTGATACCCACTCACGCTGAGGGTAGGCCCAATGCGATTTCGAGACCGAAAGGAAGCCGGCGAGCAACTCGCACATGCCCTGGACCGCTATCGCGGCCAACCCGGCGTTGTGTATGCCTTGCCGCGCGGCGGAGTCCCCCTGGGGATCGCCGTCGCCCGGCACCTGGGCATGCCCCTGGATCTCCTGATCCCGCGCAAGATCGGCCACCCGTTCCATCCCGAGTACGCGATCTGTGCCGTGCCCGAGCAGGGCGAACCGGTCTGCAATCCACGCGAGGCGGAACGCGTCGATCCAGGCTGGCTGGACCAGGCCGAGGCACGCGAACGCGCCGAAGCCCGGCGCAGGCGCCAACTGTACTGCACGACGCCTTCCCCGGACGTTGGCGGCAAGCTGGCGATCATTGTCGACGACGGGATCGCCACCGGACTCACCATGCGCGCCGCGATCCGCGACGCACGTCAGCGCCAGCCTCGCCATCTGGTCGTGGCGATCCCGGTGGCACCAGAGGAGACCGCGGCGCTCCTGGAAAACGAGGTCGATGAACTGGTCACCCTGGACATCCCCGAGTACTACCGCGGCTCGGTGGGGGCGTACTACGACGATTTCGAACAAGTCTCCGACGACGCGGTCATCGCGATGATGGCCTCCGTCCACCGTGCGGAAAACCCCGATGTCTCGCGCGAATGAACAGTCCGTCGACCTCGCCCTGGACGGCCAGGTCCACCAGGGGATTCTCGGCGTGCCCGAGAGACCCATTGGGCTCGTCGTTTTCGCACACGGCAGCGGTAGCAGCCGCCTGAGCCCGCGCAATCATCAAGTGGCGCGGACACTGCAGGCCAGCCGCATCGCCACCCTGATGTTCGATCTTCTCACCGAAGAGGAAGATCGCACCTACGCCAACCGCTTCGATATCGAACTCCTCGGCCGGCGGCTGGTGCAGGCCTGCCAATGGGCGTCCGTCCAGCCTCGCCTGGCAACCCTGCCGCTCGGGCTGTTTGGCGCCAGCACCGGCGCCGCCGCAGCGTTGCAGGCCGCTGCAGCAGCTCCGGAGACCATCCGGGCCGTTGTCTCGCGCGGCGGGCGCCCGGATCTGGCGGGCGCCGCCCTGCCCCGAGTCGAGAGCCCTACCCTCCTGATCGTGGGCGGTGACGACACCATGGTGATTCAGCTGAATCGCCAGGCGCAGGCGCTTATGCACGCGCGCTGCGAGCTCCAGATCGTACCCGGCGCCAGCCACCTGTTCGAGGAACCGGGCACGCTGGAACAGGCAGCCGAACTCGCGGCCGCCTGGTTCAGCGAGTGCTTGCCTACGGCGTAATGGCGACCTTCAGCACGCCGTCGCGTTGATGCGAGAACAGTTCGTAAGCCGTCTCGATATCCGCCAGCTTGTAACGGTGCGTCACCATCGGCGTCAGGTCCACGCGCCCCGAGGCGACGACCTCCATCAACCGCCGCATGCGTTCTTTCCCGCCGGGGCACAGGGTGGTCACGATGGTGTGATCGCCCAGCCCGGCTGCAATCGCATCCAGCGGCATGGAAAGCTTGCCCGAATACACCCCGAGACTGGAAAGGGTCCCGCCCGGTTTCAGGATGCGCAGACAGGCCTCGAAGGTCTGCTGCTGCCCCAGGGCCTCGATGGCCACATCGACCCCGCGCCCGCCAGTCAGCTCCATGATCGTCTCGACCGGGTCCTGCTCGCGGAAGTTGATCGCCACATCCGCGCCCAGCTTGCGGGCGGTCTCCAGGCGTTCCGGCACACCGTCCACCACGATGATCCGGGTGGCCCCCATGAGCTTGGCACCCGCCGTGGCACAAAGGCCGATGGGGCCCTGGGCGAACACGGCCACGGTATCGCCGATGTGGATATGCCCATGCTCGGCGCCGCCGAAACCCGTGCTCATGATGTCGGGACACATCAGAACCTGCTCATCGCTCAGGCCATCCGGCACCGGGGTCAGATTCGCCTGCGCATTGGGGATACGCACGTACTCCGCCTGGCAGCCATCGATCGTGTTTCCCAGCTGCCAGCCACCCATGGCCTTGCCACCACACTGGCTGGAGATGCCCTCCTGGCAGGAATGGCATTGCCCGCAGGGCGTGATCGCCCCCGCGATGACCCGCTGGCCGACCTCGTAGCCGGTCACTGCGTCCCCGAGGCGTTCGATCACCCCAACCGGTTCGTGCCCCACGATGCGGCCCGCCTCCACCGGGTATTCGCCCTTGAGGATGTGCACATCGGTCCCGCAGATGGTCGTGGTCGTCACCCGCAGCAGGGCGTCCGTCGGCCCGATCTCCGGGATTGGACGCTCCTGCAACTCGATCCGCCCGGGTTCGACAAAAACTGCCGCCTTCATCGTGCTCATACCAACCTCCTTTGTAGCGTTCCCGGAAAAACACTGAACCACCCGCTTTCCATGATTTCGAGCGCAGCGAGCCAATCAATCGGGCCTGGCCATCCGCTGTTCATGGATTGCTTCGCCGCTGTGCTACCCGCAAGCCCGGCTCATCCAGCGTTTTCCCCAAGGGGCGGCATGCCGTCATGCACACCCTGTTCATCAAACATAGCAGGCCAGCCACGCGATCTTCCCGCCCGGGCACCGATTGATCGCGACGCCCCGCTCGCCTCCCTTACAATGAGCCTACATCTGCTGTTCAGGATCGCCTGTGATCTCGCTCATTCCCCGCCTGTTTCAACGCGCCCCGGCCCTCGATCCCGAAAGCCGGGCCTGGATCCACGCCATCTTCGATTGGGCCGGGAACGAACCACACCTGGGATCGATGCTGCGCAAGGCCCACCTCGTTCTGCCCACGGCCGAGCACTTCCCCGGGCAAGCCGACAATCGCCAGGCCATGGCTCAACTGGTGTTCGATCGCGTGCTGGAACATGCCGGGCTCGCAGACAGCCCGTTCCGGCTCGTGCACCCTGGAAACCTGATGGACGATCCCATCCCCTGGGATTCGATGAATACGGCCCGACCCAGCCGCAACCCGGCGGAACCCCACTCCGGGGGCGTCGGCATCCGCTACGACCCGGAGCTCGTCGCCCATTCCCAGGCGCTGATTGCCCACTTCGCGCGCGAGATCGCCTTGCGCCTGCTCGCCACGGCTGGCGAGCCCCCACCCGCCCTGGAGGGTAACGAGGCCCATATCGCGGAACTCCTCGCCACCCAAATGGGCTTCGGGGTCATGCTGGCCAATACCGCCTTCCAGGTCCGCGTGAATCAGTGCGGTGCCTGCAAGGGGCCGAGCGCCGAACGCGAAACCGCACTCTCGCGCGACGACCTTGCCTACGCCCTGGGGTTGTTCTGCCGGCGGCACACCATCCCGCCGTCGCGAGCGAGGGCTCACCTGAATACCCCGTTGCGCCCGGCCCTGCGCCACGCATTGCGCGATCTCGCCCGTCGCGAGCGTGAAGCCGCGAGCGGCGCCGCCTGATCGGCCCGTCCTACGGGCCCCAGCTGCACACCCGCCAGGCGTGGCGTTATTCAATCCGTTTTATAAGACTTCTTCCGTACCTTACTGTCGAATAGTCAGATTTACCTGATCGAAAGTGGATACCACTTAGCGCGGGGTCTCGGCGCATTGAAGAGCGGTGCCCGGGCATCTAGTTATCAGAGTTGCGAAACCACAGCTTTCTGGAGGCCCATCATGACCACCCTGCGTTACTGCCTTGCTGCCCCGATCTTCCTTGCGTTTGCCGCCGCGCCCCTGCACGCCAGCGAGGGTACCTTCGACACCCCAACGCTGATCCCCGAGCTTGCGGTCAAGGCCGCAGAGGCCGCGGTCGAGGCCTGCCGCGAACGCGACACCCAGGTCACTGCGGCCGTGGTCGACCGACATGGCACCCCCCAGGCCCTGAAGCGCGACCGCTTTGCCGGTCCGCACACGGTGGATACCGCCATCCGCAAGGCCTGGACTGCCGTCAGCTTCCGCACCGACACCCTGGAGCTTCGCGAGATGACGGAACCGGGGGCAGCCGGCTATGGCATCCAGCACCTGCCGGGCGTCAGCACTCTGGGCGGCGGCAAGCAGATCACCACCGGTGGTCGGATTGTCGGCGGCATCGGCATCTCCGGCGCCCCTAGCGGACAGGTCGATGACGAGTGCGCGGCAGCCGGCATCGACGCCATCACCGAAGACCTGCTCTGAACCCACCATCTGCCGGGGCCTTCCCGCGTGAGCGGGGGGCCCCGTTCATCGCATGACCACGCGAGCCGGTTCAGGCGCCGAGCAAACCGCTTCGCTGAAGCCCGTCGAAGATAAACTGCATCGCGAGCGCGCTCAGCAGCACGCCCAGAATGCGCGTGAGCACATGCGCGCCGGTCACGCCCAGCCAGTGCTGCAGACGTGACGCCACCAGCAGGCACACCAGCGCAAGTACCATAACGGCCACCAACGCCCCGAGTACCACGGCCTGGGCCACCCAGTCGCCCTCGGCCCGGCTCATCATCAGGATCGCGGCCCCCATCGCGCCGGGGCCGGCCAGCAAGGGCGTGGCCAACGGAAAGATCGACAAGTCCTTGCGGGTGCGCGCCTCCTGCGTCTCGGCCGCCGTGGCCGACACCGCGCCCGAGCTGCGGGCAAACACCATGTCGATGCCAATCAACAGAAGCAGGATCCCGCCCGCGGTGTACAGCGCCGCCAGCGAGATCCCCAGCAGCGACAGCAGCGCCTCCCCGACCAGCGCGAACAGCAACAGGATGCCGCCCGCGACCGCCGCCCCGCGGATGGCCATGGCACGGCGCTGGGCTGGGTCCACGCCCCGACTGAGGACCGCGAATACCACCGCGACATCCACCGGCCCGATGGTCACGAAAAACGTGGCCAGCGCGACGATTCCCAGTTCCAGCATGGCGGATCCCTCCTCTGGCGGCTGTTCTCCAACGGCCATGACACGCCCGGAATGGGCCTGGCCATCCGGGGTTTAAGTTGCCCTTCGTGATCGACGAACCTACTTTAGCGCGTTCTGAAACGCTTATTGGGGAGCCATCGAGTCATGAAACGTCGTGTTGTCGGTCATCTGACGCTGGCCAGTCTGCTTGCATCACCCGCCCTCGCTCATGCCCAGGAGGCCGCTCAGACACTGGGCACCGTATCGGTTACGGCCACCGGATACGAGACCCTGATCGACGAGACGCCGTCCTCCGTCACCGTGATCGAGGCCAGCGAAATCCGCAACCGCGAGGCCCGCACCCTGGGCGACCTCCTGCGCGGCCAGCCGGGTGTCGCTACGGCCGTGGACGGATCGGTGGGCTCCGATCCGATCATTCGTGGCCTGAAGCGCGACCAGGTGCTGGTTCTGGTCGATGGCGTGCGCATCAATGCGATGCAGCCGCCGGCCCGCGGCTCGCTGGCTTCCTATGTCAACGTCGACCTGATCGAACGCATCGAGATCGTGCGCGGCCCGGGCTCCGTGCTCTACGGCGCCGGTGCCATGGGCGGCGTGATCAACATCATCACCCGCGGCGGCGATTTCACCGACGAACCCGAGACCCGCGGCTTCTCCCGCCTGGGCGTCACCTCGGTCGACGAAGGCATCCGCGGGGCGGTCGGCGTCACCGTCTCCAACGACCGCAACGTGCTGGACCTCTCCACCGCCTACCTGAACACCGACGACTACAAGAACGGCGACGGCGACCGTCTGCGCGACTCCGGCACCGAACAGAACGCCTACCACCTGCGCTACCGCGGCAAGCTCGCACCAGGCCACGAGGTCCAGTTCCGCGCCCAGCGCGACCAGCGCAAGGACGTCTGGTACCTCGCCTCGCGCAACTTCAATGAAACCCCACCCAGCGCCTCACCGAATCCCATTGCTCCGCCCCTGGGGCTTAATACCCACTACACCCCGCGTCAGACACGCGATCTCTTCGAACTTCGTTACGAGGGCGAGCTATCCGGCGACTGGGCACCTCGCGTTGAAGCCTCGGTGTACCGACACGAACTCTCGCGTGGCAACTACGATTGGAACGCGGAACTCGGCCGCGATTACCGCACGTCGGATACCGACTTCACTACGGACGGGCTTCGCGTGCAGACGGAACTGGTCCCCGCCGACGACCAGATCCTGCTGGTCGGAGCCGAGGCCTGGCGTCTTCGTGCAAGCCCCGAATCGTATTTCGGGACCGAGAGCAATGAGTTCCAACCAGGCGAGTATGTCAATCCGTTTATCGATACGCCTCAGCCTTTGGTAGAGAACGGACGCATTGAGTCGGTTGGGATATTCGCGCAGCACGAGACCTACCTGGACTGGGCCACGGTCAATCTTGGTGTTCGGTACGACGAGATTTCCGGGAAAGCGGATGATGCGTTCATGGTCGCCCCCCCACTCGACAAGACCGACCGTAACCTCAGCTGGTCGGCCGGGTTGACCTGGCACCTGGATGAGGCCTTCAACCCCTACTTCAGCCTCTCCGAGGGCTATCGCTCTGCCAGTCTGCTGGAACGCTATCTCACCTATCCCTACAGCGACGGTTACACCTGGCTCAGCAATCCGCAGCTGGACCCGGAACGGAACCGCACGTTCGAGGTGGGCGCACGCGGCCAGATCGGCGCGACCTCCTACACCGTATCCGCTTACGAAAGCCGGATCCGCGACTACATAGGTGGCGAAGTAATCGGCTCCGAAACCAAGCAGACGATCAACCTCGACGAGGCCCGCATACACGGCATCGAAGCCCTGGTGGAGCACGCGTTTACCGCTGCGATCACCGGCTACGCGAGCGGCACGTGGATTCGCGGCGAGAACCGCGACAGCCGCTTTGACGAGCCGCTGACCCAGATGCCGCCGCCGGAGGCCAGCGTCGGGCTCAGCCATTCTGTCCCGCAGGGCTGGCAGTGGGATGCCCGCATCCGGGCCGTGGCGAGCCAGAGCCGGACGGCCGACACCTTCACGGAGAACAGCGAACGCAACACCTCCGGATTCGCCACCGCCGACCTCGCGGTCGGCTACCGCTTCGGGCCCAGCGCCGGCTTTCGTTCCAACGAGATCACCTTTAGCGTGACCAACATCGCCAACAAGACCTACCGCGAGCACGTCAACGAGATGACCGAGGCACGCCTGGACCCGGCCAATGGCGTACAGGACATCTGGGCCCCCGGCCGCAGCTTCGGGCTCACCTGGAACGCCGAGTTCTAGACCGGCCGCAGACATCGCCCCCAAGACAAGACAAGGACAACACCATGCGTTTACGCGTAATCGATTTCGGCCAGCAGCCCGCCGTGCGCTCCCAGGCGGTCTACCACGGCATCGCCGAGGCCATGGGCAAGGACGATGATCCGGTGCTCACCCTGGTCAACCCCGACGACCCGTATGTCTGCGTCGGGTTGCATCAGGAGATCGCCCTGGAGGCCGACGAAGACTTCTGCAAGGAACAGGACCTGCCGATCATCCGCCGCCACGTCGGTGGCGGTGCGGTGTATCTGGACCACAACCAGATGTTCTTCCACTTCATCTATCCGTCGTCCAAGGCCCCGCGGATCGTCTCCGAGATCTACAAGAAGTTCATCGACCCGGTGATCAACACCTACCAGGACCTGGGCGTGAACGCGACCTTCCGCCCGGTGAACGACATCCACGTGGACGGACGCAAGATCGGTGGCACGGGTGCCGCCAGCATTGGCAACGCCACCGTGATGGTCGGCAGCTTCATGTTCGACTTCGACACCGCGACCATGGCGCGTTGCCTCAAGGTCCCTTCGGAGAAGTTCCGCGACAAGCTGCGCGCCGGCATGGAGGACTACATCACCACATTGTCACGCGAACTCGGCGAGATGCCTGCCCGCGAGACCGTGCGCGATGCCTTCCTGAAACGCGTAGCCAGTGACCTCGCCATCGAGGTCGCGATGAGCGAACCCACCGCCGAGGAAACCGCCGCCATCGAGGAACAGATGGCCGAGCTGACCGACCCCGAATGGACCTACCGAAAGGGCCGCAAATTCGTCGAGATGGGCGTCAAGATCGCCGCCGGAACCCACCTGACCGAAGGTGCCCACAAGGCCCCCGGCGGGCTGATCCGGGCCCAGCTGATGGAGAAGGACGACCACATCGCCGATCTCCTGCTGTCCGGCGATTTCACGGTCTTCCCGGAAGACGGCATGGACCGCATCGCCGACGCCCTGCACGGCCAGCCACTGGAAGAAGAAGCCCTGCGGACTGCTGCGACCACCTGCATGCAGGAGATCGGCCTGGACGCCCCGGGCATCGAAGCCAGCGACATCGCGACGGCGATCCTCGCCTGCGTCCACCGCGAGCCTCATTGAGCGGTCACGCGCAAGGCTTCGCATCCAAACAGAAACGGCCGGACCACCCTCTTGGTGGTCCGGCCGTTTTGACGTTATTGCAGCTTTCTGAGTACGACGACCCTTAGGCCGAATCCAGGCACTCCGCACGACTGGGCGCGGTGTTGAGCCGGTCGCGATCACTTGTGTACGGCTCCGTTCGGGAGGCGGCACCATCCGCAGTCTTCAGGATCTCCGCGGCCCATTCAGGAAGCTCCGGCGAGAGCCGATAATAGATCCAGTTGCTCTCGCGCCGGGTCCGCACCACCTGATAATGGCGCAGAGCGGCCAGGTGACGCGATACCTTCGGCTGGGACATCTCCAGCGCGTGGGTCAGCTCGCAGACACACAGCTCCCCTTCCGCCTGCATCAGCAAGAGCGAGCGAAGCCGTGTCTCGTCGGCCAGCAAGTTGAACAGGTCCGTAGGGGTAAGCGACATACCGTATCCAGCAAAAATCCTTGGACGAACTATATCCCGACAGCTCAAGTGGAACAACGAATAGGCGTCCCCACGATTCCGCCCCAGTCCAGGACGAGCAAGCCGGTTGCGGCATTTCGAACATCCGGCCGCATCTCCCTGGAAGATGTCCGACGTTTTCGCTCGTTACGTCTTCGATTCGTGTATGATGCGGGGTTGGCAGTTGCCATCCGATTTTCGCCGGGCCTTCGTTTCCGGCCTGTGTGAGTACCCTCAATGTCTGATTCCCCCTCCTTCTCCCAGCTCGGGCTTTCCGAGTCGCTGGTTCATGCCCTGTCGAACATGGGCTTCACGACCCCGACCCCGGTCCAGGCCGCCTGCATCCCCGCGCTGCTGAAAGGCCGCGACGTTCTGGGCGAAGCCCAGACCGGCACCGGCAAGACCGGGGCCTTCGGCCTGCCGCTGATTGACCTGATGGACGCCGGAAAGCGCGCGCCCCAGGCACTGGTGCTGGCCCCGACGCGCGAGCTGGCCAACCAGGTCGCCGGCGCCCTGACTGAATTCGCCCGCGAGTTCTCCGGCATCGATGTGCTGCCCGTCTACGGCGGCCAGCCGATGGGCGAACAGCTGCGCGCCCTGCGCAAGGGCCCGCAGATCGTGGTCGGTACGCCCGGCCGCGTGGTGGACCACATCAAGCGCGGCACCCTGAACCTGGATGCCCTGCGCGTCGTGGTGCTGGACGAAGCCGACGAAATGCTGCGCATGGGCTTTGTCGAAGAGATCGAGTGGATCCTGGAACAGACCCCCGAAGCGCGCCAGACCACCCTGTTCTCCGCCACCATGCCGGCGCCCATCCGTCGTATCGCGCACCGCCACATGCGCGAACCGGAAGAGATCCGCATCGGCGCCGGCAACGAGGCTGGCACCGACATCGACCAGAGCTATTGCCTGGTCGATGCCCGCCACAAGGTGGAGGCCCTGACCCGCCTGATGGAGACCGAGGAAGACCTGGACGGCGCGGTCGTCTTTGCCCGCACCAAGGCCTCTACGGTCGAGATCGCCGATTCACTCGGCCAGGCCGGCATCGCCGCGTCCGCGCTGAACGGCGACATGGAACAAGGCGAGCGCGAGCGTGTGGTCAGTGACCTGCGCGACGGCCGTCTGGATGTCATCGTCGCCACCGACGTTGCCGCCCGCGGCATCGATGTGCCGCGCATCAGCCACGTCTTCAACTTCGACGCCCCCGGCGATGCCGAGGTCTACGTCCACCGCATCGGCCGTACCGGTCGCGCCGGCCGCAAGGGCCGCGCCATCTTGTTCCTGGAGCCGCGCAAGCGCCGCATGCTGAAAGACATCGAACGCCTCACCGGCAAGCCGGTGCGCGAACAGCCGGTGCCCGACCGCCAGGCCGTACAGGCCCGCCGCGAGACGCGCTTCGCCGAGCGCGTTCAGGCCCTCCTGGGCAGCGAACAGAACTCCGGACACGAAGCCCTGGTCGATCGCCTGCTGGCCGACAGTGGCGTATCCGAGCGCGAACTCGCCACAGCCCTGGTCGCACTGGCCACCGCCGGCAGCCCGCTGGATGCCAACGCCACGAAGGGCGCCGATCCGCTGCTGGCGGCCGCCCGTGCCCCCTATTCCGAGCGCGGCGACAACCGCCGGGACAGCAAGCCCCGGGGCGAGCGTCCGTCGCGCGGCAAGGATCGCGAACCGGAAGCCGACATGGTGCGCTACTACATGCCGGTCGGCCGCAACAACGGCGTGGCGCCGGGTGCCATCGTTGGCGCGCTGGCCAACGAGGGCGGCCTGAACGGCCGCGACATCGGCCGCATTGGCCTGCGTGACGACCACAGCCATGTGGATCTTCCGGCGTCGCTGGACGAAGCCGCGATTCGTCGCCTGGGCAACATCCATATTGCCAACCGCAAGCTGGAACTGACCCTTCAGGCCCCGCGCCCGGGCCAGGCCGCGAACCAGGACGACGCTCGCAAGCCTGCGCCGCGCAAGACCGCCAAGCCGCGCAGTGACAAGCCGGAGACCAGCGGCAGGTCCAAGCCGACCAGCAAGCCCACACCGGCCAAGCGCGGCCCGGCCCCGGGCAACGGCAAGCGCCCGGCCTATGCCGCCGCACCCGGCAAACGCCCCGTGCGCAAGGGTACCAGTGGGCCCAAGAACACCGGCTCGCGCGCGGACGGCACGCTGATGATCAAGCGCAAGGCCGCCAACGGCTAAGCGCGGCAACTCAAAGGCGCGTGCCAGACAACGCCCGCGGCCTCCGAAAGGAGCCGCGGGCGTTTCATTTGGACGTTCAGAAATCTCCGGTGCGCCCCGCCTCGACGATGCTGTAGATCGTGTCGCGCACCTCGCGGGCCACGACCTCGAGATCCTCGGGGAGATCCGTCGCATGCAGCATCATGTCCATGTTGGTGGTGACGATCCAGCCCTGCCCCTCGTCATCCTCCACCACTGCGATACGACAGGGCAGAAAGCTCGCATAGATGATGTCGTGCTTCACCATCTGGTTGGCGATCAGGGCATCACAGAAGGCGAGAATACGCATGTAATTGCCCTCGCCGCCCATTGCCTGCACCTGATCCGACAGCGGCAAATCGGCGACCTCCTGGAAATTGCGCAGATTGGCCCGCAATTTCATCGACTCGATGGCCTCGTCGATGGTGACACCATCTTCGATCTTGAAAACCTCGGCACTCTGCCGAACCATCTGTTGCAACGTTTCAGGATCCAGCGCCTCGTCCCCCTCCGTCGATTCGGACGCGGCCAGCGGAAGCGGCAGCAGCAATAACGACAACACGAGCATCCAGACTTTCATCGCGCACTCCTGGTTCGGGTGGACGGGAGAGCCCGCCGGCCGAAAGCCCTTGCGGCCCTCCCTAGTGCGAATCTAGATCATGCGCATGCACTTCACCGCATCTACCGCGCCTGGACGCGGGAGATTCGCCATCGGCGCCGGGCCCCTGCACCGGCCCGGCCGATACGAGCCACAGTAGCGCCTTAACGCCGGATCAAACAGTAGAGCTGCTCGTACTTGCCATTGGTGTGGTCGGTCCGGCCCACCTCGTCCTGCCAACCCCAACGATCGGCAGGAAACAGCTGACGCATCGTTGGCACTGCGCAATGGTAGGGCGGCCCGCCCTCGCGACCGGTCTGCATGAAACACGCAAACAGTTCACCGCCTTCACGCAGCCAGCCATGCAGCTTCGCCTCGTAGGCCGACCACTGCTCGGGCGGCAGGGCACAAAGAGACGTCTGCTCGTAGATCCCGTCCACTGGCACCTCGGGTTGCCAGGCGAGCATGTCCGCCTGCACCACCTCCGCTTCCAGCCCGGCCTGCGCCAGATCGCGGCGCAACTGTTCTACCGGCGTTGGCGCCACATCCAGCCCGGTCACACGGAAACCCCGCGCAGCGAGAGCCGGCACCTCGTGACCAAAGCCACAACCGGGCACCACGATCCGCGCGCCGGGCCCCAGCGCGGTGACCTCCAACCAACGCTCCAGCGAAGGGCTGGGCGTGCCGCGATCCCAACGGGTCGAACCCGCCTGATAGCGCGCCTCCCAGTCGGTCTCGGCATCCAGAACTTCGGAATCAACTGGCGAACCTTCGGAAATTGGCATCACTCCCCTTCTCGGCACAGGATAGGAAATGCATAGACCCTACCAAACCACGAATAACTCCCGGAGACCTCGATGGACCGTACCCAACTGCCCTATCGCATCCACCGCCAGGAACTCGGCCCGATGGAGAACTTCGTCTATCTGATCGAGGACCGCGCCAGCCATCGTGGTGCGGTGGTCGATCCAGCCTGGGATCCGGAGGCGATCATCCGTCAGGCCCGCGAAAATGAAGTCGACATCTCCGACATCCTGCTGACGCACAGCCACCACGACCACATCAACGGGGTCGAGGCAATCCTTGAACAGTATCCAAATGCGCGACTGCACCTGCTCAAGCCCGAGGCCGAGTTCTGGGGCAAGGAGCTGGAACGTCCGGAACTGCACCACGGTGGCGACGAGATGCGTCTGGGCGACACCGAGATCCGCTTCCTGCATACACCCGGCCACACCCCCGGCTCCGCCTGCTTCCACATGCCGGCGGGCGACGACCTGATCACCGGCGACACCCTGTTCGTCTTCGGCTGCGGCCGCTGCGACCTGGCCGGCGGCGATCCGGAACAGATGTTTCACACCCTCAACGGCCTGCGCGAGGGGCTTCCGGCCCATACCTGCATCCACCCGGGCCACAACTACGCGGAAAAGGCGGAATCCACACTGGCGGAGGAGGATGCGGGCAACCCCTTCCTGCACTTTGACGACAAGGACGCCTTCGTCCATTACCGCATGCATGAACACGACCGAGTACGCAGTACGCCCTATCACCCCATCCCGAGGGGATAAGGACGGCGGACGGGGCCGGAAAGCCACAACACACTCACCGCGACGGCTTGCTTGCTGCCTCGGGGCCCATCGGGTCCACCGTGCATCCCGTCGATGCGAGCGCAGCTGAATAGACTTCCTGGCTACGAACCAGGTGTGTGCCTCAACGTACAGACGTGGGTGACAGCGCTCCGCAACATCGTTGGTGCGTTCGCATCGCTGGGTCCAAGTGCCCGCGTGATGCACGCGACATCGACTTCCGGATTGAACGCCGGACCCATCAAGGAGCGACACCATGAAAAAACTTGCCTCACTCAAACTCGCCGCGGCCACGGTCCCCATCTTCGTCTTTGGCCTGGGCGGTGTCATGACCGGCGCGATGGCCGGCGAACACGAGAAGGACTCGGACGACCACGAGATGATGGAAGAACGTGGCGCCGAAGGCCACGACCGCGACGCCATGGAACAACCACGTGCGGATGCCCGTGACGATGCCCCCCATATCCAGCGCATGCCGGACCAGGGGCTGCACGTCTCGGACCTGATGGACCAGAAGATCCATAGCCGTGAAAGCCAGGACGAGATCGGGGAAGTCCATGACCTGGTCGTCGATCAGGACGGCCGTATCGTCGCGGTCGTGATCGGCACGGGCAGCGGCGTTCTCGGCCTCGGCGGAAAGGACGTGGCGATCGCCTGGGACCGTATCGAGCGTACGTCCGAAGACGGAGAGGTCAAGCTTTACATCGACATGAATGAAGACACGCTGCAGGAAATACCGGAATACGAACGCGACTAACGCGTTGGTTATCCTCGCCCCGAGGGGTACCACACTCCTCGGGGCCACCGACTCGCTACGCAGCCATTGGTTATCTCGCGCGTCCGGGTGGGGCCCTGCGCTTGCGCAAACCCAGTGCGCCACCCAAACCGCGTAGCCAGTTTCCGGCTAGCAGGGCCGCCCACCACTACGCCACCGCCCCGGACACACGCCAATCACCGAACCCTGGAGGTGAGCCCCGGCGGGCCAGGCCCCACCCACGGCTGGCGGTTCAGTGGTGGACCCGACTCACTTTCCTCTCGAACTCTACGAGCTGCCCCTCGGCCGCGGCCCGGCTCACGCCATACCGCTCCTGGATGCAGCCCACCAACTCGTCGCGTTCCCCCGCCACGGTTTCCAGTTCATCGTCGGTCAGCTTGTCCCAACGCGCCTTGACCTTGCCCTTGAACTGCTTCCAGTGATCTTTCGCGATATTCCAGTTCATCTCGCACTCCTCCGAATGGCTGGTCGGCCTGATTGCCGCCCGATCCAGAACCCTGCGGAGCACACCCGTCCCCGTCTGTGCGCGACCGCACAAACCCGCCCGAACTTCACGCGCAACGTCCGCCTCCGTTCTACCCATCAAGGGTCCTTCCCATCTTGAAAAGCACGATTTCGATCCACGGTTCCGCAGAACCCAGGGCTCTGTTGATTTTCGCCAACCAGAACACAGCGCGTCCGGATGTCTATGTGCGGCAACGTACAGATACCCGATCTCTGGAAAAGTAATCTGATCCCGAGTATCGACCGGGACCATCCCGGCCACGCCCAGAACCCACCGAGACAACCACCCTATCCCGCCCCGGATGGGAACCAATCAGGAGAAACCTAATGACCAAAAGGCTAATCGCGCTCACGCTCTGTCTGGCCGGAACACTCCCCCTCGCCGTCCAGGCCCAGCAAGCAGGATCAACGGCGAACTTTGGACCTTCCATGGGCGACCGCGAGTTCTCGCTTTCCGGAAGCGGCAGCAGTGACCGCAAGTTCGACAGCACCAACTTCGGTATCTCGGGCGATATGGGCTGGTACCTGCGCGATCATTTGATCGTCGGGGTCCGCCAGAGCATCAACTACGCCGACATCGAGGGCGAGAACATAACCAATGACTTCTGGAATGGCGCCACGCGCGGCTACCTCAACTTCCAGACGACGGACGGCCGTCTGCGTCCCTTTGGTGGTGGCAGCCTGGGCTTCATCTACGGCGACGGCGTCAAGGACAGCGCGTTCGCCGGCCTGGAAGGCGGCCTGAAGTATTACGTGCTGGAAAACACCTACGTCCTGGGCCGCGTCGAATACCAGTGGTTCTTCAGCCGCTCCAGCGATGCAGAAGATGCCTTCCGCGATGGTGCGTTCGCCTACACCGTAGGCCTCGGCTACAACTTCTGAGCCTTCTTGCCCGGGGTAGGGGCAGTTCGAAAGAACGCCTGCTGCCCTGCCCCGAGGCACACCACGGTCAGGGGGCAGCCGCCGCCCGCCACCATCCAATCGGGCCGCAAAGTCGCTTCATAACTGCTCGAAGAGCAGGTTGACAGAGACTTCTGTGCGTCCTCGATCAGGCCCCTTTCGTTCACTACCCAATGCACAGCGCCCTTATCTCGGACGACATGGGGCGACACCGCGAGAACACGCAAACGCGCTTCAATCAGCGTCTCGCTGAAGATCCTTTTCAACACCTCATATGACGTATCGAAATCATCGTTACGCCATTGATCCCTCGTATTTTTTCTGTCTCCCGTTACCTGAAACCCAACGCGCCCGGGGGCGAATGTGCGGCAACGTACAGATGCCCTCTCGGTTGCGACCGCAATCTGCCGTTTCGGATGCAAAGCGGGCCCTCCCGGTCGCGGTCGCACTCCAAAGTGCTCTGCGCCATGCCAACGCGGCGGGTAACGTTTCAGGAGGCAGGTAATGATGAAAAAGGTAGCCGCAGTCATGCTCTGCCTGGCTGGACCGTTCACCCTTTCCGTCCAGGCTCAACAAGGATCAGCCGCCAACTTTGGCCCCTCCATAGGCGACCGCGAATTCTCGCTTTCCGGAAGTGGCAGCAGTGACCGGAGGTTCGACAACACCAACCTCGGCATCACGGGTGATATAGGCTGGTATCTGCGTGGTCACTTGGTCCTCGGCGTCCGCCAGAGCATCCACTACGCCGACCTCGAGGGCGACTTCCTGACCAATGACTTCTGGAGCGGCGCCACGCGAGGCTATCTCAACCTTCAAGACACAGACGGCCGGATCCGTCCCTTCGCTGGCGGGAGCCTGGGCGCAGTCTACGGCGACGGGGTCAACAACAGCGGGTTCGCCGGATTGGATGGGGGCTTGAAGTACTACCTCCTGGAGGACACCTACGCCCTGGGTCGCATTGAATACCAGTGGTTCTTCAGCGGCTCGAATGACGCAGAGAATGCGCTCCTCGATAGTGACTTTTCGTACACTGTCGGACTTGGCTACAACTTCTGATTCGCGTCCGGGACCGGGGCTTTTCAGGCGCACGCTCGAATCGTGAAATCCACACCGGAACAACGGCGCACCGGCCATGCCTCCGTGGGCTTCGGCGACATGCAGAATTTCGCCCACGTCCGCATTCGTGAACGCGACGGAGTGCGAAGTACGCTATATCGCCCGATCGTGCACGGCTGGGAGAGCCAGGCAGACCAAGCCGAACGCAAAGAATACCCCGCGACGACTTGCATCCTTCGGGACCAATCGCGATAATGCGCGCCTTCAGTCGATGCGCCCGTAGCTCAGCTGGATAGAGTACCTGGCTACGAACCAGGTGGTCGGAGGTTCGAATCCTTCCGGGCGCGCCATATTCCAGAGAAAAGGATCAGTGACTTACCGTCGCTGGTCCTTTTTTCGTTTTGGGCCAGGTCACGCCCCGTGACACTCTCGTGCCACTTCTGTGCCCCCCCGAAAATCAAACACAACATGAAGGATATTGGCTGCACTGTGGTGAAAGCGGAACGCGAAACACGCCAGGCCTTTTCGGTTGATGGAAAATACCGTCAACGGGAGGAGACCGCTCTGAGTGTTCTGGACCGCTGCATTGCACATCTCGACATGGACGCCTTTTTCGCTTCCGTGGAGTTGCTGCGCTACCCGCAACTGCGGGGCCAGCCGCTCGTGGTCGGTGGGCGCCGTATCGAAGCCCCGGTTGTGGGCGACGACGGCGGGGTTCAGTTCACCCGCCTGCGCGACTACCGCGGCCGGGGCGTGGTGACCACCGCGACCTACGAGGCGCGGGCCCTCGGCGTGCATTCCGGCATGGGATTGATGACCGCTGCCCGTCGCGCGCCGGATGCGTTCCTGCTGCCGGCCGATTTCACGGCCTACCGGCACTACTCGGGGCGATTCAAGATGGCCGTCGCGTCCCTGGCGCCGCAGATCGAGGACTGCGGGATCGACGAGATCTACATCGACCTGACGTCCTACCGCAGCGGCCCTGCGCGGATCGCCCGCCGGATCAAAGAGGCGGTGCGTGCCGCGACGGGGTTGTCCTGCTCGATCGGAATCGCTCCGAACAAGCTGCTGGCGAAGATGGCTTCGGAGTTCGACAAGCCGGATGGTCTCACGCTGGTGGGTCCGGCGGATTTGGCTGGCCGGATATGGCCGTTGAAGGCGAGCAAGATCAACGGGGTCGGGCCGAAGTCCTCAGAGCGCCTGGCGCGTCTGGGCATTCACACCATCGGCGATCTCGCCCGAGCAGAGCTCGGGTCTCTGCAAGAACACTTCGGGTCCAACTACGCCACCTTGCTACACGCGGCCGCACGCGGGCGGGACGACCGGCCGGTGGTGACAGAGGCCGGGCGCAAGTCGGTCAGCCGGGAAACGACGTTCGAACGCGACCTGCATCCGCGTCATGACCGCGCGCAACTCACCGAAACCCTTGTGGCCCTCTGCGAACGGGTGGCCGTGGATCTCCAGGCGCTGGGCGTGCGCGGACGGACCGTGGGCATCAAACTCCGCTATGAGGACTTCCGCACGCTGACCCGCGACCACACGCTGCGCGAGCCAATCGACGAACCGGAAGGCCTGCTGGCCGCGAGCCGGGAGTGCCTGCGCCGGGCGCCTCTGGAGCGGCCACTGCGGCTGCTGGGCGTACATGTCAGCGCCCTGGTGCCGGTTGGCAAGGGCGGTGAAGATCCGGGACCCTGGGCCCAGGGCGAGTTGGCCTTCGAGGAGTGAAGCGCTTGGCGTCTGGCAAGGCGCGGACGCCGAGTCGCAAAAAGCGTTGCGCCGGGGAATGCACGCTATCGACGCGGTTCCGCGCTAGTCCTGCCCTTTACCCATACGTCGCGCAGACCCATCAATGCAGGGCGATGTCATCCGATTTCATCTCTCAAAGCGTAGGCGTAGGCCGTCGTGGTGAGTTTGGCGTAGCCGTGCCACATCAGTGGGTATCCGGGCGGCGTTACCTTTTTGGCCTGGAGGTTCGGCGAGGGATGGCTTGGGTAGCCCCCAACCCGTTGGGGCGACCGGAAGGGATGCTCTCAGTCCGCTCACCTCCCTGTCCAGACGGTTCCACATAATGGTCGACCGACTCGTGTCCGACGAGCGCTAGATACTCGTTTGGGCGGGACACCCCCTGTGACACCGTAGTCGACGTCTTCCGTTCTTGTTTGTCCCATCTCAAGAACAAGGCCGCGCCGATTTTCCGGGGGTTACGTTATTACCAGGGTACCGCGATCCCACTTGAGGTCGCTTTAGCCTGTTTCCCGAAGTATGGAAAATTCTGGCTACGAACGAAGTCGGGCGCGCCATATTTTCGAAAGAGGGCATCCACATCCGGTGCGTTTTTTCCTTTCTTCGGGCTGCAGGGAATCTGTAACCACTCACGCCAAGACCCAATGAGATGCCAGGGAGAGTCACGTCACAGCGATGCCAGGTAGGCGCGCATCGAGGCCAGGCCCTTGTCGGTCAAAGCGACTCGCATTCGCCGGCGATCTCCTGGATCGGGATACCGACTCGTCAGACCGAGACGCTCGAGGGTATCCAGGTAGCGGGAGGTGGTCGTCAACGGCACTCGCGCGCCTACCGCGAGGCTGGAGACATAAGTCGCATGGCCAGTCAGGTGGTTATGGGTCAGATCGAGGAGCATGTCCCAGGCCGGATCGGAAAAGAGATCGGACGGAAAATGCTGTAGCCGTCGTCGCTGCAGGGCCAACACCTCTCCGACACGCTCCAGCATCTCGCCGTCCGACAGTTCGACTTCGTCCGGTTGCGTCGAGCCTGCCCCGCGCCTGTGGCTGGTCGATCCGAATGCCTTCAACTGGCGGTCCATATCGCGCATCTGTTTGCGCAGATGCTCCATCGCGGACGACACGTTATCGACAAAGCCACTTCTCTCGCGCTCTTCGCGTGCCCGGCGGATCGCCCGGGTGACCGCTCCGTGCAGGACTTCGCGACTGACCGGCTTGCTGAGCACGTCCTCAACATCGTGGCGCAGCGCCGTCACGGCCGCATCCGCATCCAGGTGACCGCTCATCACGACGATGCGAGGGCGCGCGCCATCCTCCGCGATGTCATGTATGGCGCGGATGAGCGCGAAGCCATCCATGCCCGGCATTCGAAGGTCCACGACAACGACCAGAATGCCGGGGTGTCCCTGCAGCCATCGCAGGGCCTCACGTCCGTCCCTCGCCGAAACGCACGGGATATCCGAAAGCGACAGGCTGCCCTGGAGTTCATCCAGGACATCGGGGTCGTCATCGACCAGTAGCGCAATCGGGGCAACCGCCGATTCGGCAAGTGACGTCGTGTTCATGCGGAGCGTTATCCATTGCCGAGTTGAAGTGTTGTACCTGCGCGCTCAATGCATCATCAATGCATTGGCTCGTCAAAAGCACTTCTTTCATTCTGGAAAGACGCTCACAAGGTACCGCGAGCAGCACCCGCCTCTATTTGCCGGCTAAAGCCACTGGATAAGCGGACCCGCGCGGGGCAATCCCACGAAGGTGCCTTGCATCGCATCGCCACAATGGCCCCATTCTGGCAGAAGTCTCATTGTCGCTCGCTTCCGCTTGGCGGCTGGTTCCGTATGCTGGAGCCGACACGAAACGATCGTCGAAATGACCCCGGGGCTCAGCATGACGCCAGTGGACCACACGCAGCCTGCCACCATGCCCAGCGCGCCACTCATGCTGATTGTGGACGATGTGCGCGAGATTCGGGAGGAACTGATCGCCAGCGCCGGCCTTCATGGCATCGCGGCCCATGGAGCCCCCGATCTGGCGGAAGCACGGCGCCGCCTGAGAACGGCTCGCTACGACCTGATCCTGCTCGACCTGAAGCTCTCGGAAGGGGACGGGCTCGCCCTGTTGCCCGAACTCGCGCGGATGGAATCAGCGGCACCCGCGCTGGCGTTTCTGTCCGGACTCCACGAGGACATCCTGGGTGCCGCGGGCGACGTGGCGGCCGAACTCGGGCTGGACGTGCTCGCCCCACTCGGCAAGCCCATCCGGCACGCATCCCTGACCGCTTTGTTTCGGCAACTGGAACAAGAGCCTCGCTCCCGCCCCGGGGTCAAGCTCCCAGCCGTCCTTGGCCGGCGTGAATTCACCGAAGGGCTCGCACAAAGGCGGCTGATCCCCTACCTTCAACCCCAATACTGTCTTCGCAGCGGGCGTTTGCTCGGATTCGAGAGCCTTGCCCGCTGGGAGCATTGGGAACTCGGCCAAACGCTGACGCCCGTTACATTTGCGGCCTACCTGGATGACCCTGAGTTCGCATGGCCCGTATTCGAACAGATCTTCCGCCAGGTCCTGCACCACGCCTCCGCCCTGCAACAACGGTTCGGCGCTCACCTGCGCTTTGCCGTCAACGCCGGTGCAACGATCTTTGGACACGCCCGCTTCCCGGGCGATCTGGTTCGGGCATGCACCGAGGCAGCGCTGCCCGTTCATTCACTCACCATCGAACTGACCGAGAGCGCACCGTCACTCAGCGTCGAGCAGCGCCTGGGTCTCGCCCAGGCACGCATCGCGGGGTTCGGGATCTCTCTGGATGACTTCGGTGCCGGCTCGGCAGGTCTGACACGGCTGGCCCAGTTGCCCTTGACCGAAGCCAAGGTGGATAGCTGGTTCATCCGCAACGCCACCAGCGACCGGCGCCGTCAGGCCCTGTTGCGGGATATCGCCATCCTTTGCAACCACCGGGCCATCGAGAGTGTCATCGAAGGGATCGAGGACCAGGCAATGCTGCAGATGGCCCAGCGGTTTGGCTTCGGTGTCGCACAGGGATACCTGTTCGGGCATCCAGTGCCGATCGAGCACGCCATGGAGTGCGCCGATCACTTCGCCCTGAACACGGAATCCACCACGAAGAGCGACGCCCCGAACCGGACCATCCGCACGACGGAGGTCTCCCTGGAACCCGAGGCCCTCGTTTCATCGCATGCAGAGACGACCCACGAACCATCCGCCTGGTGCCTGATCGTCGACGACGACCCCCATATTCGCGAAGAGATGTCCGCGATTCTTACCGGCGAAGGCGTGACGTGCTGGCTGGCCGGCAGCGTCAGCGATGCCGAGTGGCAACTGGCAAACATCGACGATGTGGCGGTCATGTTCATCGACATCGACCTGCCCGACGGCAACGGGCTGCAGTTACTTCAGCATCCGGTCTTTCTCGACCGTCAGCTCGCACCCATTCCCATCATCCTGACCGGGCATGGCAACGAGACGACCGCCAACCAGGCCCGCGAGCACCACGCCGAATACCTTGAAAAACCGGTATCGCGAGAACAGATCCGCACGGCATTCAGGCAGGCCTGCGCGCGCTCGCCGTCGCGAAACACCTGTCGATCCTCTGCCACCGCGGCGCTGCACCACTGATGAACCCCCGCCTGCTACGCATCGGCTTGTTGCTCGCACTTGTGATCCCGATCGTGATGTTCGGGATCCCCTGGGCCGGCCACACCGTCATGGCTTCGCCTCCATCGACCGGGGGCCCCTGGTACGTACTTGGGGGCCTGGTGGCGGGGCTTGCCACAGCCTGGCTGATCGGGTTTCTGGGCTTCGACGTAACGAGCCCCCATACCGCCGGGCAAGAGAGTGACAGGCCCGGGTCCGCCGATCGGCCTTCCACAGTCGAGGCAACGCAACGTCATCAACTGGCGTGCCTGACCGGCCTCCCCGCCCCCCTCGCCCTGTGGAGCGGGACGCTGCAGCCGCAGGGGCGCCCCAGGGTGGACTCCGTCAGCGATGGCTATACCAGCCTCACCGGACTGAATGAACCTCCGGACGACTGGTTCGGGACGGCCGTGGAAGAGGACGCATCGAACATCGAGTGCGCCCTGGAAACCCTGCGCGCACAGGGCCGCTGTGAAGTCGACTATCGTATCCAGCTTCCTGACGGGACCCTGCGCTGGATCCACGAGCGACTGGCCATTTGCGACAAAACAACGGACGGACCCTGGACCATCGCCGGGCTCGCCCTGGATGTCACGGGCGCCCGCCTCGGTCCGCAACGCCTGCTCGAAAACGCTCGCATGGCCACCATGGGCCAGATCGCACTGGGATTGACGCACGAGTTCAACCAGCCGCTTCAGGTCATCCAGCTAGCGGCGGACAATGCCCAGGAATTCTTGCGCAAACCCGGTGGCGGTCAGCCACCCTCCTACGCCGTTGCACGGCTCGAACGGATCATGGAGCAGACCGAGCGGGCGGCCGAACTGATCCGCCTGTTGCGGTTGTTCGGACCGCAGGCGACAGCCCTTCAAGCCATCCAGTTGCGGGATGCGGTTGACCATGTCCTCACGTTGATGGGGCAACAACTCGAGATGCGCGACATCCGGGTGCAGTGTCAGTTCGCGGAGCTACCCGCAGTCCACGCCGCACGCGGTGATCTCGAACACATTGTGGCCAACCTCGTGTTCAATGCCCGCGATGCGCTGGAGACAAAGCCTGGTTCCCGCATGCGCAATGGACAGGACACCATCTGGATCACCACGTCCCGCGAGATATACAACGGTGCCCCCTGGGCGGTGCTTGCGATCCAGGACACCGGTTGTGGTCTCCCCGAGGGACCTTCGGCGCGCCTGTTCGAACCGTTCTACACGACCAAGGAGCAGGGCCTCGGACTGGGCCTCACGCTCGTCCAGGGGATCGCACAGGCGCGCGGTGGCCATGTCGAACTGGCATCCACGAGCGGTGGCGCCCGCGTCTCGGTTTATCTACCGCTGCCCCCCAACGCACAACCGTAAAAACATCCTTTCCGTCCGCCTTCTACCATTCGAGGAACCCAAACCGATGGCCTTGCTCACTTGGCCCCGCCCGCTGACCGATGACCCGGCCTGCATGACCCATCGTGCGCTTTTTCTGGACCGAATCGAACGCCTGCTTCCGTGGGAGACGCTGATCCAGCAGCTGATCGATGCCGGCGTTGCCGAGGATCACTTCCCGGCAGGGCTGAACACCCACCTGCGCATCCATTGCCTGCAACAGTGGTTCACCTATACCGACCCGGCAGTCGAAGAAGCCCTGTACGAAATTCCCCTTTTCTGTGCCTTCTGCGGGACCGAAACATCGGTCGAAGGCAAACGGATCAACGAATTCAGAGACACCCTGGACGGGCTTGGACTGCTCGACTCACTGCATGATCGAGTGAACCAGACGCTACAAGGCGCCGGCCTGACCCTCAAGCCCGGGCGGGTCGAGGATCCGGTCCTTTTGCGCGACCCGGTGGCAGCCGGGCTGGGCGATCCCCTCGCACTCTCCCCGCGTCCGCAAACCTCCGTCCCCATGGACCGTGCTTAATGCGCCAAGGGCATCCCACCAGACTGGGACAAACATGCCTGGATGATTGGCTGCGGCGGCAACATGCTGGAAGCAGGACGAGCATTCGGAAACACGGAGACTCGACATGCCTAGCCGCGACTCGAGGAAACGCGCCATCCACCGCACTCATGTCAGGCCCAGACCACCGGCAGGTCACACTCAGCTGGGTGGCATGCGTCGGCTGCCGGCATGGTTCACGAAGCGCCATGCCCACCGGACTGCCCCCCTGCAGCACCTATTTGCTCCACTTTGGGTCGATTTTCTCCGGCAGTCGACCCCACGTGGAACGGGATGTCGGCGATGAAACCCTGGCTACGCCCTGTCCAGCGCCTGCTGTGGTGGTCAAGTGATTT
>NZ_MVAR01000019.1 GCF_001999325.1 Thioalkalivibrio versutus | reverse complement strand
GTGTCCTCCGTGCCCTCTGTGGTGCAATCCGCCCTACTTCGTGCGCTTCGCGGTGAACAAACAACGTGGGCGCCGGCGCTGTTACTCGGCCGGGGTGGCCGGTTCGAAGCTGTCGTAGTACAGCTGCTCCGGCGGCAGACCGGCCGCTTGGAAGGCCTCGCGCGCGGCGTGGATCATCGCCGGTGGCCCGGCCATGTAGACATCAAAGCCGGACAGGTCCGGGTACTCCGACAGCACCGCATCGTGAGGCCAGCCGCTGACGGCCGCAAAGCCGGCGGCGGTCTCGGCCGGCGTATCCGACAGCACCGGCGTGAAACGGAACTGTCCGGCGTGCTCGGCGGTCATCTGCTGCAGCCAGTCCGGGGCATAGATGCCATCGGCGCCGCGGGCGCCCCAGAACAGGTGGTGCGGTCGATCCAGTCCCTCGGCGGCCAGATGGTCCAGCATGCCTTTCAACGGACCAAAACCGGTGCCCCCTCCAACGAACAGGCGCGGGCGCGGGGATTCCTCGTCGACGAAAAAGCTGCCCAGCGGCCCCTCGATACGCAGCAGCGCCTTGGGCTTGAGCTCCTCGAACACCATGGTGGAGAAACGCCCGCCCGGCATGTGCCGAACATGCAGGGACAGCTGGGCATCGTCGTGCGGTGCGTTGGCCAAGGAGTAGCTGCGGCGCTCACCCCCCTTGAGCAGGATGTCCAGATACTGCCCGGCGAGAAACTGGAGGCGCTCGGCGGCCGGGAGCTGCAGACGCAGCTCCATCACGTCGTCGGCCAGGCGGTTCAGGGCCGCCACGCGACACGGCAGGGTCTTGACCACGATGTCCCTGGCCGCGCCGATCTCTTTCACCTCGATCTCGAGGTCGTCCACCGGGACCGCCTGGCAGAACAAGGCCATGCCGTCGGCCAGTTCCGCCTCGCTGATGCCCGGTGGCTTGTTTGGCCCGTGATCGACCTCGCCCTGCAGCACCCGCCCCTTGCAGGAGCCACAGGCGCCATTGCGGCAGCCGTAGGGAAAGGCGAAGCCCTGGCGCAGGCCGGCTTCGAGGACGGTCTCGTCGTCTTCGACCTCGAATACATGGCCACTGGGCTGAATGGTGACATCGAACGCCATCGGAAACCCTCGGTCGCGGAAAGGCCGTTATTCTCGCCGCTGCCGCCCCGAACGCAAGCAACCGCAGTCCGACCGGGTCGGCGGCCTCGGCTACGGGTCGTGGCGGGGGTTGGGAGCCAATACCGCAGGCGAGCCCGCCGGATCGGTCGTAACCCGCTGCATCCAGTCGACTAGGCGGGTGGCCGTGGTCTGCCAGTCGGGGGCGTGCAGAATGAGATGCGGCCAGTCAGCGTCGGTCCAGACCTCGGCCTGGCCCTGTGGATGGGCACGGGCGGCCATGTAGACCGACTCGCGCTGGATCGTCCCGTCCTGCTCGCCCCACAGGTACACCACCGGGGCTGTGACGTGGCCGATATGATCCGTAGCGTACTGGGCCAGCCAGACCACGCCGGCATAGGTATCCATGCGCACGCGGCGAATGATGCGCGGATCCGTGGAGAAGCGTTCGACCGCGGCGGGCGCGAGGCTGTCGGAGTAGTCGGGGTCGATGGTCAGCGTGAGCCCGCCGGCGAGGACCTCGCTGGTACGCACGGCGGCATCCCAGAAACCCCGAGCGGGGATCCCGCCACGCAGGCCCGGGGCAATGGCCATAACCCCGGCGACCTCCAGTTCCGGATGAGTGGCGAGGCTCGCTAGCGCGGCGGATCCGCCCATACTCTCGCCCAGCAGGAAAACCGGTCGCCCGGGGTACTCCGCTTGCACCGCGCGGACCATTGTAGCCACGTCGCTGATCAGGGGTTCGGCACCCGGCCAGCGGCCGTGCGGCTCGCTCGTGCCATGGCCGCGCTGATCCAGCGCCTGGACACTGTAGCCGCGATCGGCCAGCCAGGGGCCCAGGGCTTCATAGGCACCGGCGTGATCGCGGAAGCTGTGCAGGGCGATCACCACGGCGACGGGTTCTGCGGCCGACCAGCGGCGGACGCGATCGGGGGCAATCGCTGCGTGCGCAGGGGCTTCCTTCACTGGGGTCCCCGCCGCGCGCACGGTTTCACGCTCCGGGGCGGCCGCACAGGCGGTCAAGGCCAGCAGCAGTACAGCCAGGAGCCCGACCGCGCCCGGGATTCGGCGGCGCGTCACGCCTCATATCCCCAGTTCATCCCAGATCTCGTCCACGCGGCGCTTGACCGCCTCGTCCATGGCGATCGGCCGGCCCCACTCGCGATCGGTCTCGCCCGGCCATTTGGAGGTCGCGTCCATGCCCATCTTCGAGCCCAGTCCGGAGACTGGGGAAGCGAAATCGAGATAGTCGATCGGGGTGTTTTCCACCAGGGTGGTGTCGCGGGCCGGGTCCATGCGGGTGGTGATGGCCCAGATCACGTCTTTCCAGTCGCGGGTATCCACGTCGTCGTCGACCACGATCACGAACTTGGTATACATGAACTGACGCAGGAAGGACCACACCCCCATCATCACGCGCTTGGCGTGCCCCGGATACTGCTTGCGCATGGAGACGACGGCCAGACGGTAGGAACAACCCTCGGGCGGCAGGTAGAAGTCCACGATCTCCGGGAACTGCTTCTGCAGGATGGGAATGAACACCTCGTTCAGGGCCACCCCGAGCACGGCGGGCTCGTCCGGCGGGCGCCCGGTGTAGGTGGAATGGTAGATCGGCTGATCGCGATGGGTGATGCGGTCGATGGTGAAGACCGGGAAGTCGTCCACCTCGTTGTAGTAACCCGTGTGGTCCCCGAACGGGCCTTCCGGCGCAGTATCCCCCGGGTGGATGTGCCCCTCGAGCACGAACTCGGCGGAGGCCGGGACCTCCAGGCCGGAACCGATGCAGCGGGTGACCTCGGTTCGACTGCCACGCAGCAGCCCGGCGAAGGCATATTCGGACAGGGTGTCCGGCACCGGGGTCACTGCGCCGAGGATGGTGGCCGGATCGGCACCCAGGGCGACCGCGATGGGAAACGGCTCGCCGGGGTGGGCCTGGCACCAGTCGCGAAAATCGAGGGCCCCGCCGCGATGGGACAGCCAGCGCATGATCACGCGATTGCGCCCAATCACCTGCTGGCGATAGATCCCGAGGTTCTGACGCGACTTCTCCGGGCCACGGGTGACCACCAGGCCCCAGGTAATCAGGGGGCCGGCGTCTTCCGGCCAGCAGGTCTGGACCGGGAGTTGGTCGAGATCAACCGCATCGCCTTCTATTACATGGCGCTGACAGGGCGCCCCGCGGATCTTCTTGGGCGCCATGTCCAGCACCTTGCGAAAGATCGGCAGCTGTTCCCAGGCCGCCTTGAGCCCCTTGGGCGGATCCGGCTGCTTCAGGAAGGCAAGCAGGCGCCCGACCTCGCGCAGGGCTTCGACAGAGTCCTCGCCCATGCCCATGGCCACCCGCTCCGGAGTACCAAACAGGTTGGCGAGCACCGGGATGTCGGAGCCGGTAGGGTTTTCGAACAACAGGGCCGGGCCGCCGGCGCGCAGGACGCGGTCGGCGATCTCGGTCATCTCCAGGTTCGGGTCCACCTCGCGGGTGATGCGGCGCAGCTCGCCGCGCTGTTCGAGGCCATCAATGAAATCGCGCAGATCCTTGTACTTCACGGGGTCTCCCTCGGGAATTGCCGGTTGGTGCGACCCGGGCCACGGTTAGGCGGAGAATTCCGCCCAGACCGGGGCATGGTCGGACGGACGCTCCCAGGCACGCGGTTCGCGGTCGATGCCCGCGGCCTGCAGACGGGCCTGCAAGGGAGCGCTGGCGAGGACCAGGTCGATGCGCAGACCCCGATTGCGACGGAAGGACGCAGCTCGATAATCGAACCAGGAATACTCCTCCGCGGGCTGCTCGAAGGCGCGGAAGGTATCCGTGAGGCCGAGATCGGTAAGCGCGGCCAGGGCCTCGCGTTCCGGCGTGGAGCAAAGGATGCGCTCGTGCCAGGCCTCGGGGTCGTGCACGTCGCGATCATCCGGGGCGATGTTGAAGTCACCGAGGACCACGAGATTCGGGTGCTGCGCAATCTCGTCGGCCAGCCAGGCGTGCAGCCGCGCCAGCCAGTCCAGCTTGTAGGCGTATTTCTCGGTACCGACGTTCTCGCCGTTCACTACATACAGGTTGACCACGCGAACCTCGCCGATGGTGGCGGCGAGGATACGGCGCTGGGCGTCCTCGAGCCCGGCCGGGTCGGTGACCACGTCGGTGGCCTCGGTGCGGGAGATGATGGCCACGCCGTTGTAGGTCTTCTGCCCGGAGAACACGACCTGATAGCCCGCATCACGGATGGCCGCGGCCGGAAAGTTCTCGTCGGTCAGCTTGGTCTCCTGCAGGGCCAGGACGTCGGTCCGCGAGCTCCCCAGCCAATCGAGGACCTGCGGCAGACGCACCTTGAGCGAATTGACGTTCCAGCTGGCGATCTTCACGCGGCTTTCTCCTCCAGGCCGCTATGACGCAACAGGGCGTCGATCTGCGGATCGCGCCCGCGGAAGGCACGGAAGGAATCCGCGGCCGGGCGCGAGGCTCCGGCCTCGAGAATCTCGCGCAGGTAGGCCGCCCCCACTTCGGACGAAAACAGACCTTCCTCTTCGAAGCGCCCGAATGCGTCAGCCGACAGGACCTCGGCCCACTTGTAGCTGTAGTACCCCGCGGCATAGCCGCCAGCGAAGATGTGGCCGAAGCCGTGGGCGAAGCGATTGAACGCCGGCGGATGGACCACCGCGATCTCCTGACGCACGGTCTCCAGGAGCCGCTGGATGTCCGCGGCCTGCGCAGGGGCGGGCCCGGCATGCAAGCGCATGTCGAAGAGGGAGAACTCGACCTGGCGCAATAGCTGTAACGCCGCGTGGAAATGGCGCGTCCCCTGCAGGCGCTGGAACAGGTCCTCGGGCATCGCCTCGCCGGTCTCGTGGTGGCGCGCGAACAGATCCAGCGCCTCGCGTTCCCAGCACCAGTTCTCCATGAACTGGCTGGGCAGTTCGACCGCATCCCATTCCACGCCGTTGATGCCGGCGATGTCGGGTTCGTCCACCCGGGTCAGCATGTGATGCAGGCCGTGACCGAACTCATGGAACAGCGTAATCACTTCGTCATGAGTGAAAAGGGCCGCCTTGCCGTCCACCGGCGGGGTGGAGTTGCAGGTCATGTAGGCGACCGGCAGCTGGGCGCGGTCCTCGGAGATGAAACGGTTGCGGCAGACATCCATCCAGGCGCCGCCGCGCTTGTTCTTGCGGGCGTAGAGATCGAAGTAAAAGCCAGCGCGTTCGGTGCCATTCGCGTCAAAGATGCGATAAAACCGGACGTCGTCGTGCCAGGTCTCGATGCTGTCGTCGGGCTCGAAGCGGACCTGGAACAGACGCTGGACCAGGCCGAACAAGCCGCTGACCGCGCGGTCAGCGGGGAAGTAGGGCTTCAACATCTCCTGGCTGAGACCCAGGCGCCGCTCGCGCATCTTCTCGGCCGCGAAGGCCATGTCCCAGGCCTCCAGGGTTCCGAGGTCGAGCTCGTCGCGGGCAAAGGCGCGCAACTCGTCCAGGTCGCGCTGGGCCTGGGGGCGCGCGCGGTGCGCCAGATCCTGGAGGAAGCCTTCGACCTGCTCGGCGCTATCGGCCATCTTGGTCGCGAGCGAGCGCTCGGCGTAGTGGCGAAAGCCCGTTAGATGCGCCTTCTCCTCCCGCAACTGGAGGATCTCGACCATGATCTCGCTGTTGTCGTGATTGCCGGCGCCGGGCCCGAGGTCAGACGCACGCGTCGTGAAGGCCTCGTAGACACGGTAACGCAGGTCGCGATCCTCGGCGTGGGTCATGACTGCGAGGTAACTGGGGATATCCAGGGTCACGACAAAGCCCGTCTGGTCGTGATCGCGAGCGTTCTGCGCGAGCATGGCCCGATCGGACTCGGAGATGCCGGCGAGCGCGGCCGCATCATCGGTCTGCCAGGTCCAGGCCTGAGTGGCGTCCAGCACGTTCTCTTCGAAACGTGCAGTCAGCTCCGAAAGGCGGGCGTTGATGGCGCGCAGGCGTTCGCGCTCGGCCTCGGGGAGATTGACGCCGCTCAGATGGAAATCACGCAGCATGTCATCCAGCACCTTGCGCCGCTGGGGCGAAAGCTGCGCGTACTCTTCACTGTCTGCCAGGCGACGGACCGCCCGGTACAGGCCCTGATGCTGCGAGACCCAACTGCCGTAATCCGACAACAGGGGAAGGCTGGCGTTGTATGCCTCGCGAATCTCGGGACCGTTCATGACCGCATTGAGGTGACCCACCGGAGACCAGACGGCATCCAGGCGCGTGTCCAGCGCCTGCAACGGCTGGATCAGCGTGGCCCAGGTTGGTTGATCCCCGGCGGCCGCGACCAGCCGATCAATCTCCGCGCGATTCTCCACCAGGACGGTTTCCACCGCGGGCAGGACATGTTGGGGCTCGATGGCACGAAAGGCGGGCAGCCGGTCGGTCTGCAGCAAGGGGTTGGACACGGTATCTCCAGGGGTCGGGCCAGCAGTGGATTATGCCATTCGGACAGAAAGCCCGGCAGGGTGTTCCCGGCAACGGGGTCGTCGGGGCGAAGCTTACGGGCTCGGCGGGCGAACGGGGTGAAAGACGGCATGGCCAGCGAGGCGGGCGAGGAGTCCGTAGGCCCACTGGCAGCGCAGCCCGGCATAGGCATCCACAGCAGCATTGTAGCGGCCGAGGGCCTCCGTAATTGCTTGGTCCAGTGCCGCTACGCGAGGGGGCAGTCGATCGGGCGAAACCGACAAATTGTTATATTTATCAAGGATTTGTGTTCGTATATGGTCCCATTCGGCGCGGATGGCGCGTTCGCCCCGGGCCAGACCAGGAAGATCACCGCAGCGTCGCGCTCGCTCCTGTTCCTGGACCAGCTGTTGGAGCGCCCGCAGGTCCAGGGGCGGATCAGCCCGGGTCGCGGAACAAGCCCGCTCCAGCAGGCCATTGCGCTGGGTGAGCAGGGTATCGAGTCGATCCCAGGCCGCGACGACGCGGCGTTCATGGACCGCAAGATGGGTGTACAGGCGAAACGCGACCAGCGCCAGAATCACCAGGACCAGGAGTGCGGCCAGGACCTGCATGGTGCCGGCGGGATTCGTCGTACCGTGGCAGCGAGTACGTCAGATATCGACGTTCTCGGCACTGAGGGCTCGCGACTCGATAAATTCGCGACGCGGCTCGACCTGATCGCCCATCAGGGTGGTGAAGATTTCGTCGGCACGGATGGCATCTTCGACCCGGACCTGGAGCAGGCGGCGGGATTCGGGGTTCATCGTGGTGTCCCAAAGCTGGTCGGGATTCATCTCGCCTAGGCCCTTGTAGCGCTGGGTTGCCAGCCCGCGGCGGCCCTCCTGCAGGAGCCATTCCATGGCTTCGGAAAAGCCCTCGATCACGTGGACGCGTTCCCCGCGCTTCATGTACGCACCTTCGTCGAGAAGGGCGTTAAGACGGGCGGACAGGTCGAGTACTGCCTGAAAATCACGCGATGCCAGGGTGTCATCGGTGATGTACTGCGACAGGGCGGCGCCGTGTTCGATGCGGTCCAGGCTCAGCTGTGCCGTGCCTTCATGCTGGGTCACCGGCCCCAGGCTGTAGCGGGTTGCACCCGCCTTGTCGCTGGATAGATTCTCCAGGATGCGGGCAAACCACGCCTGAACCGCAGCGTTAGTCACGCTTCGGGGCTCGGGGATCGCATCAGCCTCGAGCATCGCCCAAAGGATGCGCGAGTCGTACATCCGGCCCAGGCGCTGCACGGCGCGCGCGGCCTTTTGATAGCCCTTCACCAGGTCCTCGAAGGCCTCGCCGGTAATCGGAGGTGCATCCGGGCTGGGATAGAGCGCGGCGCCGTCCAGTGCGAGGGAGATCACGATCTCGCCCATTTCGGCCTCGTCGCGCACGTACTGCTCGCGCTTGCCACGCTTGATCTTGTACAGCGGCGGCTGCGCGATATATACGTGGCCGCGCTCGATCAGTTCCGGCATCTGGCGGAAGAAGAAGGTCAGAAGCAGGGTACGGATATGGGAGCCGTCCACGTCCGCGTCAGTCATGATGATAATGCGGTGATAACGCAGCTTGTCCGGATCGTACTCTTCCTTGCCAATACCGCAGCCCAGCGCCGTGATGAGCGTGCCCACCTCGGCTGAACCCAGCATACGGTCAAAGCGCGCGCGCTCGACATTCAGGATCTTGCCCTTGAGCGGCAGGATCGCCTGGAAATGGCGGTCACGACCCTGCTTGGCCGAACCGCCGGCGGAGTCACCCTCGACCAGGTAGAGCTCGGACTGAGCCGGGTCCTTCTCCTGACAGTCGGCCAGCTTGCCCGGCAGACCGGCAATATCCAGCGCTCCCTTGCGGCGGGTGACCTCACGCGCCTTGCGGGCGGCCTCGCGCGCTCGCGCGGCATCCAGCACCTTCTCGGTGATGGCCTTGGCTTCCTGCGGGTGTTCCAGCAGGAAATTGTTGAGGGCGTCCGACAGCACGCTTTCAACGATCGGCTTGACCTCGGAGGAAACCAGCTTGTCCTTGGTCTGCGACGAGAACTTGGGGTCCGGCACCTTGACCGAGAGCACGGCCGTGAGGCCTTCGCGCATGTCGTCGCCCGCCGTGGCGACCTTGGCCTTCTTGATCAGGCCCTCGTTCTCCAGGTACTGATTGATCGTGCGCGTCAGCGCGGCGCGAAAGCCCGCCATGTGCGAGCCACCGTCGCGCTGCGGAATGTTGTTGGTGTAGCAGAAGATGTTCTCCTGGTAGGAGTCATTCCACTGCAGGGCAATTTCGACTGCGTAGTCCTCGCGCATCTGGTCGGCGTAGACGACCGTGGGATGCAGCGCGGTTTTCTTCTGGTTCAGGTGTTCGACGAAGGCACGGATACCGCCTTCGAAGACAAAGGTCTCCTCGCGGTTGTCCCGGTGGTCGCGCAGCGTGATGCGCACGCCCGAGTTGAGGAACGACAGCTCCCGCAGGCGCTTGGCGAGGATCTCGTAGTGAAAATTGATGTCGGTGAAGATGGTCGGGCTGGGGCGAAACCAGATCTTCGTTCCGTTGCGCTCCGTGGTGCCGGTCACCGCCAGCGGCGCATCCGGGACGCCGAGGTGATAGATCTGTTCGTGGCGCTGACCATCCCGGTGGATCTCCAGGCGGAGCTCTTCCGACAGGGCATTCACCACCGAGACACCCACGCCGTGCAGGCCGCCGGAGACCTTGTAGGAGTTGTTGTCGAACTTCCCGCCTGCATGCAGGACAGTGAGGATGACCTCTGCGGCCGACATACCCTCTTCTTCGTGGATATCCACGGGAATGCCGCGACCGTTGTCCGTGACGGAGACCGCATTGTCCTCGTGGATCGTGACCTCAATACTGTCGCAGTGACCTGCCAGCGCCTCGTCGATCGAGTTATCGACCACCTCGAAGACCATGTGGTGCAGGCCTGTGCCGTCATCGGTGTCACCGATGTACATGCCCGGTCGCTTGCGAACGGCATCCAGGCCCTTGAGGACGCGGATCTGAGAGGAATCGTAGACGGAGGGATCTTGGGCTTCAGTTTCGGACATTCGGGTCAGTCATCCGGCCAGTTGCAGACACGCCAGTATAGCGCAAAGGCGGGGGGCACCGGTGAGGTCACGTACTGGGGTCCAGGAGGGCGACGAGACCCAAGGCCCGGGCGCATCAGGCTGGGGGTTCGGGGGTTACGCGACCATGTTTCACGTGGAACAATTGCCCTGCGGTATCCCCTGCCAGCCCAGGGATATCATCCCCCACAGCGGTCACCAGGATCTGCCAGCCCGACGCACACAACCCGGACATCAACCCCTCCACTGCCTCGCGATCCAGCTCCGACACTACATCGTCCAGCAACATCACCGGCGCCCGCCCGGTCTCGGCCTCGAGCATCCATGCCTGCCCGCCCACGAGAGCCGTAACCAATCGCTTTTGTTCGCCCCGGGAGGCCTCGGCGGCGAGACGACCCGATAGCCGCAAATCAATGTCGGCCCGCTGCGGCCCCGCCTGCGCGAAGCCCCGTTCTTCGTCGCCCTCCCGACTACGCTCCAGCGCCTCGCTCAGGCTCCTTTCCCGGTCCCAGCCCATCCGCGGATTCAAGTTCAAATCGGCTAACCGCTCGCCGAATCCGAACTGCCGGGCGGCCTCCATAGTCGCCGCCTGCCAGGACTCCACGTAACGACGCCGCGCGTCACTGATCGCCTCGCCGAATTCCAGCCAGGGTCGCTCAAACTCGCGAGCCCCCGCGCGGTCCCCCACGCGCAAGGCGGCATTACGTTGGTCATGGGCCCGCTTCCAGCGCTGCCACTGGCCCCGGTACCCCGGGATCGCATGGAAGCACCCCCAGTCCAGCAAGCGCCTGCGCTCTTCCGGTCCACCCGTCAACAATTCGAAGGAGCCCGCATGCAGCGTACGCGCCGGCAACCACTCGGCCACCGCCGCGTGGCCTTCCATCCAGCGGCCATCAAGCCGCGACCGGCGAGTACCATCCCAGCTAATCCCCAGCCGATGGGAGCCCCCGGCCGGATCCTTCACCACTGCCCCAATCCACAACCCTTCGGCTCCGCTCCGCCCAACACGACGTAATTGCTGAGTACGGAACGAGCGCCCAGCCGCGAGGATATGCACTGCTTCGAGAATGGAGGTTTTCCCTGCACCATTCGGCCCGACCAGCCGGTTGATTCCCGGCCCCAACGTCAAGGCCTGTTCCTCAAGGTTGCGGACCCCCTGCCACCACAGCGACTCCAGCACGCAGACCCCGGAACTACAGGCGCATCGGCATCACCACGTAGCGCGCCCCGCCCGGTGGTTCCGCCTGAATCAGGATCGACGAGTTCCCGTCACGCAGCCCGATGCGAACCTGCTCGGTCTCCAGGACATTCAGCACGTCCGCCAGGTACCCAAGGTTGAACCCGATCTCCATTGGCCCCCCGTCGTACTCCGCCTCGACCGACTCCTGGGCCTCTTCACGATCGGCGTTGTGGGTCATCACCTGGCAACCGTTCTTCCCCAGGGCCATGCGTACGCCGCGATACTTGTCACTCGCCACAATCGCCACCCGGCCCAACGCCTGTTTCAGAACTTCCCGGTCGACCCGCAACGTGGAGGGAAGATCCGAGGGGATGACCCGTTCGTAGTCCGGGAAGCGCCCCTCGATCACCTTGCTGCGCAGGACCGCTTTGCCCAGTTCGAATACGACCTGGTCTTCCCCGAAGCCGATCCGGACCGTCGATTCGTCGTCGGCCAGATTTCGTCGCAACTCCGCCACGGCCTTGCGCGGGACAATGCGTTCAACCCGGCCCTCGACCGGGTGCTCGAGTTCCACCTCGGCCAGCGCCAAGCGATGCCCGTCCGTCGCGACCGCCCGCAGACTGGTCCCGCTGGCTACCAAGAGCAAACCCTGGAGGTAGTAACGCACGTCCTGCTGCGCCATCGAAAACATCGTCGCTTCCAGCAGACGTCGCAGCCGGTTCTGGGGTACATCGAGCACGACCTCCGACCCTCGCGCCTCCCAGTCGGGGAAGTCCGCGCCGGGCAGGGTCGCCAGGCTGAAGCGCGAACCGGCGAATCCCACGGTCATGCGTTCGCCTTCCACCCGAGCCCGAATCTCGCTGTCCCCTGGGGCCGCCTTCACGACGTCCAACAGCTTGCGCACCGATACGGTGACATCGCATTCGCCCGGGATGGTGCCTTCCGCACCTGCCTGCCAGGCGAGTTCGAGATCGGTGGTATCCATCCGGATCGCGCCGTTGTCATCCGGTCGCAGACGCACATTTCCGAGGATCGGCATCGTCAATCGTTTTTCGGCCGCGCCCACAATCCGTTGCAGCGCTTCGGTCATCGTCTCGCGATTGAAAGACAGTTCCATGGCGATGTCCTGTATCTAGTGTTTAGATATTTAAATAGTAGTAATAAGGGGCACGTCGACCTGTGCAGGAAACCCAGATTTCTTTTTAAATTCAGTTATTTGTCGACACTTTTTGGCTCTCGCGAACCTCTGTGAAGCCTGTTCCCAACCTGTGGACAGTTTCGCGGTCCGCGTTTTCCACCTTTCCATACCGCAGTTGCACCCAGCTTATCCACAGCTTTGCCGACCATTGGACAGCCACTTCAGCTACTGAGAGTCCGCAGAAGATTCGAGTAGTCCTCGTCCAGGCTGGCGTCCGCCTCGCGGAGTTCGGCGACCTTCCGGCAGGCATGGATTACCGTGGTGTGATCGCGACCGCCGAAGGCCTGTCCGATCTCCGGTAGGCTGTGCTGGGTCAGTTCCTTTGCCAGGGCCATCGCGATCTGCCGCGGACGGGCAATCGATCGGCTGCGCCGGCTCGACAGCAGATCGGCCACCTTCACGCGATAGTAGTCCGCGACCGTCTTCTGGATATTCTCCAGTGTAATCAGTTTGTTCTGTACCGCGAGAAGGTCGCGCAGAGCGTCCTTGGCAAACTCGACGGTGATCGGTTTCCCGGTAAAGTGCGCGTTGGCGATCACCCGCCGCAGCGAGCCTTCCAGTTCGCGGATGTTGGAACGGATCCGCTTGCCCATGAAGAATGCGACCTCGGACGGGAGCTCGATCCCCGCCTGCTCCGCCTTGCGCTGGAGGATGGCCACCCGGGTCTCCAGTTCTGGCGGCTCGATCGCGATCGTCAGCCCCCAGCCGAAGCGTGACTTCAGGCGTTCCTCCAGCCCCTCGACCTCTTTCGGGTAGCGATCCGAGGTCAGGATGATCTGCTGCTGGCCCTCCAGCAGCGCGTTGAAGGTGTGGAAGAACTCCTCCTGGGAACGCTCCTTGCCGGCAAAGAACTGAATGTCGTCGATCAGCAGTGCGTCGGCGGAGCGGTAGTGCTGCTTGAACTCGTCGATCGCGTTGTGCTGCAGCGCCTTGATCATGTCCGCCACGAAGCGCTCGGAGTGCAGATAGATGATCCGCCCTTCGGGGTGCCGGGCCAGGATGCTGTGCCCGATGGCATGCATCAAGTGGGTCTTGCCGAGCCCGACCCCGCCATAGATGAACAACGGGTTGTAGGCCACCCCGGGGTTTTCCGCGACCTGGAGGCTGGCTGCGCGCGCGAGCTGGTTCGACTTGCCCTCGACGAAGCTGTCGAAGGTGAAGGCCGGGTTCAGGTTACTCACGGGCCCTTGGGGGCGTGGCGCAGTGCTGGCGCTCTTGTCTGCAGCACCGCGTTCGTGGCGGGACTCGCGACCACTGGGGGTCGGCGGGACCGGAATCTGCGCACCGCCAATCCCGAGTCGCACGCGGCGCCCGTCCTGCTCGCCCACCGGCTGCAGCTCGCCCACGGTCTGCTCGATCGATTCCAGCAGGTGATCGCGCACGTGCTCGAACACAAACTGGTTCGGCGCGAGCAGTCGCAGCCCGCCTTCGGACTCTTCGGCATGAAGCGGCCGCAGCCAGGTGTTGAGTTGCTGTTCGCTGACCTTCCCCTGCAGGCGATCCAGACAGGCTGTCCACAGGGCATTGGCTGACACGCGTTCGTCTCCGGGGCGACGGGGGAATTGGAAGCCACCGAGTCTACGCCGATGGGGGTACCCGGTGCCAGCGACTTGCCGACCCTCGAGATTGACTTTGCGTCCGGATGGCGCTAGTTTTCACCGCCCTTTAACCAAGCGTCACGGGAACTCTCATGAAGCGCACTTTTCAACCCAGCCGGCTCGTTCGCGCCCGCACGCATGGCTTCCGGGCCCGCATGGCCACCCGTGGTGGTCGCAAGGTCCTGAACGCCCGTCGCGCCAAGGGCCGCAAGCGCCTTTGCCCGTAGTCCGGGCGGCGCGCCGGCTCCCGTGACCGCGGCGCCAGCTAGCGAGACCTTTCCGCGCCGCGTCCGTCTGTTGACCGGTGCGGATTATCAGCGCGTCTTCAAGGACGCCCGGCGCCAGCGCGGTCGCGATCTGACCCTGCTCTATCGCCCTTCGGAATCTGGCGAGGCACGCCTGGGCCTTGCGATTGGCAAGCGGCATGTCCGCCAGGCATCGGACCGCAACCGGATCAAGCGCATCGTGCGCGAGGCCTTCCGCCGGCGGCGGGCCCACCTGCCACCGGTCGACATGATCGTGCTGGCCCGAGGCGGCGCGGCGACCATGGACCGCCGCGCCCTGCGCGCCGAGATCGACAGCCTGCTGGAACGTCTGCAATGACTCTGCCACGCAAGATTGCCCTGTTGCCCGTCCGGGCCTACCAGTACGGCATCTCGCCGTTCATGGCGCCCCATTGTCGGCATTACCCGACGTGCTCGGCCTATACCGTCGAGGCGGTCGAGACTCACGGGGTCCTGCGGGGCTTTTGGCTCGGTTTGCGCCGCATCCTGCGCTGCCATCCCTGGTCGCCCGGTGGCTATGACCCGGTCCCGCACCCGCGTTCCGATACTCCCAGCACTCGACCCTCAAAGTAGTCGCGCTCATGGATAACCTTCGCCCCCTTTTGTGGCTGACCCTGGCCTTTGTCCTGTTCCTGATGTGGCAGGCCTGGAACCAGGATTACGGCAGCACATCCCAGCCGGACACCGCCGCCGAGCGCGCCGCGGAGGACCCCGATGCCCGTCCGGAGGACGTGCCGGATGCGCCGCAATTCGAGTCGGAACCGGACACGCGGGCGGCAGACGCCCCGCAAGTGAGCACCCTGCAGGAGCCGGACCGTCAGCAGATCACCGTGCGTACCGATACCCACGAGATCCTGATTGACACCCGCGGGGGCACGCTGCTGCGCGCCGACCTGCTGCAGTATCCACGGGACCTGCAGGACGATCCGCTGGTGCCGGTCCGCCTGTTCGACCATCGCGTGCGCGGCTATGTCGCCCAGAGTGGTCTGACCCACGACCGGGTGAACGACCAGTCGATGGAGGGGCGCGCACCGTCGCACCACGCCAATTTCCAGGTCGACCAGGACCGCTTCGAGCTCGCCGACGGGCAGGAACAGCTCGAGGTCCCGCTGCGCTGGGTCTCCGACGATGGCGAAATCGAGGTCACCAAGACCTACACCTTTACCCGTGGCTCGCATCTGATCGAGCTGGACTACGAGGTCCACAACCGGTCCGATTCCACCTGGAGCGGTCGCCAGTACCGACAGCTCCGCCACGGGCCGACGCCGGATCGGGAGTCCTGGTGGCTGTACACCTTTACCGGAGCGGCCTATTTCGATGGCAGCTACCAACGCGAAAGCTTCGAATCGTTCCGCGACGACCCCATTCAGGCACGCATCCAGGGCGGCTGGATCGCGATGATTCAGCACTACTTCGTTTCCACCTGGGTCCCGGGTGAGGACGAGGTCAATGCGCTGTACGCCCGTGCCGTGCCCAGCGATCTGGGTGACGAGTATCTGATTGGCCTGCACTCCGAATCGCGCCAGATCGCAGCGGGGAGCAGCGGCGAGTTCTCCACCCGCTTGTGGGTCGGACCCAAGCTCCAGGCAGAGCTCTCCGAGATCGCCCAGGGCCTGGAGCTTACGGCCGACTACGGGATCTTCACGTTCCTGTCCAAGCCGTTGTTCTGGCTGCTGGACAAGATCCACGCCTTCGTGGGCAATTGGGGTTGGTCGATCGTCATCCTGACCATCCTGATCAAGCTGGCCTTCTTCAAGCTCTCCGCCACCAGCTACCGTTCCATGGCGCGCATGCGCAAGGTCGCGCCCAAGCTGCAGGCACTGAAGGAACGCTACAAGGACGACAAGCAGCGCATGAACCAGGCGCTGATGGACCTGTACAAGAAGGAGAAGATCAACCCGCTGGGTGGCTGTCTCCCGATCCTGGTGCAAATCCCGGTGTTCATCGCCCTGTACTGGGTGCTGCTGGAGAGTGTCGAACTGCGCCAGGCGCCCTGGTGGCTGTGGGTGCAGGATCTGTCCTCGCGCGATCCGTACTTCATTCTGCCGATCCTGATGGGCGTGTCGATGTTCGTGCAGTACAAGCTGAACCCGCCGCCGATGGACCCGGTGCAGCAGAAGATCTTCATGGCGCTGCCGTTCGTGTTCACCGTGTTCTTCGCCTTCTTCCCGGCGGGTCTGGTGCTGTACTGGTTCACCAACAACCTGTTCTCCATCGCCCAGCAGTGGTACATCACGCGCAAGATCGAGAGCGGCGAGGACCCGGACAAGCAGAAGAGCTGACGCTCCGTGACCGTGACGGACACCATCGTCGCGGTCGCCACCCCGCCGGGGGTGGGCGGTATCGGTGTGGTCCGTCTGTCGGGTCCGCAGGCCCTGCCCATCGCCCAGCGCCTGACCCGACGCGCGCAGCTCCTTCCACGCCACGCCCACTACGGCAGCTTCATTGATCCGGCGACTGGCGAGCCGCTGGACGACGGTCTGATCCTGTCCTTCCCGGGCCCGCACTCCTACACCGGCGAGGACGTGATCGAGTTGCAGGGCCACGGCAGCCCGGTCTTGCTGGAGGCGATCGTCGCCGCCGCGGTGGATCTCGGCGCGCGTCGTGCCCGACCGGGGGAGTTCACCGAGCAGGCCTTCCTCAACGGCCGACTCGACCTGGCGCAGGCGGAGGCGGTGGCCGATCTGATCCACGCCCAGACCGAGCAGGCCGCCAGGCTTGCGCGATCCAGCCTGGACGGCGCCCTGGCGACCGAACTCGAACCGGTCTCGCGCGCGATCCGCGACCTGCGTGTGGTCATCGAGGCGGAGATCGACTTCGGCGAGACCGATCTCGAGTCGGAGGCTGCCGCCGATATCGCACGCCGTGCCGACACCCTCCACACGACCATCCGCGAACTCCTCGAACGACTGCGTCCGGCGCGTTACTTTGCCCAGGGCTTGCGCCTGGCCCTGGTCGGCGCCCCGAATGTCGGCAAGTCCAGCTTGATGAACCGTTTGGCCGAGAGCGAGGTCGCGATTGTCACCGATCGCCCCGGGACCACTCGCGACGTCCTGCGTTCGCCGATTGCGATCCACGGGATACCGGTCGAACTGATCGACACCGCCGGGCTGCACGCGAGTGAGGATCCGGTGGAGAAGATCGGCATGGAGCGGGCGCGGGAGGCGGCCACCGGGGCTGACTTGATCCTGGAGCTGCGCGATCTCACGCGTCCGGATGCGGCCCCCGACTTGGCGGCCCCGGCGGAAATCCCGCGACTGACCGTCTGGAACAAGATGGACTGCGTCGCCGACTCCACCCGAGCGGACCACGGGCTCAGGATCTCTGCACGGACCGGGGCAGGAGTCGACGCGCTCAAACAGGCGATCGTCGAGCGCCTGGGCGTGAGCGAGGGTGGCCAGCAACGCTTCAGCGTGCGCGCGCGCCATCTGGACGGCCTGCGTACGACGGCCACGCATCTCGCCGCGATCGACGCCGCCGCGCCCCCGGACTTGATCGCCGAAGAGCTGCGTCTGGCCGAGCGCGCCCTGGACGCTCTCCTCGGTCGCCAGGACCACGAGGCCCTGCTGGGCGAGATCTTCGCCGGCTTCTGCATCGGCAAGTAGTCCCCGTCATTGCGAGGCCCCGAAAGGGGCCGCGGCAATCGCCCGCCGCGACCACCGGATTTCGCGGCCCGACGTCATGCCAGCTTCCGGAGATTGCTTCGCTTTGCTCGCAATGACGGGGGGCGCTGGAAGCGGCCTCTGCTGCCCATCACGGCCGAAGCCGCCGCGGCACGCCCGGAAAACCATTTGGCCCGGGGGCCGCTTCGCGCTCGCGTAACTCCCTGCTAGAATTCCGATTTTCGTGCCCGGACCATAAGCGGCGCGAATTGCACTCACAGGCCGGACCGTCGGCCGGGATAGCAGGACCATGGCGAACTCCTTTGATGTCATCGTGATTGGCGGCGGGCACGCCGGCACCGAGGCTGCCTTGGCCGCGGCGCGCGGCGGTGCGCGCACACTGCTGCTGACCCACAACATCGAGACCATCGGCCAGATGAGCTGCAACCCGGCCATCGGCGGGATCGGCAAGGGCCACCTGGTCAAGGAGATCGATGCCCTGGGGGGCGTCATGGGCCGCGCAGCGGACGCCGCCGGCATCCATTTCCGCATCCTCAATCGACGCAAGGGCCCGGCCGTGCGCGCGACCCGCGCCCAGTCGGACCGGCAGCTCTACCGCCAGGCCATCCGCCAGTTCGTCGAGGCCGAGCCGAACCTGCAGATCTTTCAGCAGCCGGTGGCCGATATCACCCTGGACGGCGACCGGGTCACCGGCGTGGTCACCGAGGGCGGCATTGCATTCGACGCCCGCGCCGTGGTGCTGACCGTGGGTACCTTCCTCAATGGCCAGATGCACACCGGGCTCACCCAGCAGCCCGGCGGGCGCGCGGGCGATCCGCCGAGCACCCGCCTGGCGGCGCGCCTGCGCGAGATGGCCTTTGCCGTCGGGCGGCTCAAGACCGGCACGCCGCCGCGCATCGACGGGCGCAGCGTGGATTTCTCGCGGCTCGAGCCGCAGCCGGGCGATGACCCGCGCCCGGTCTTTTCCTTCATCGGCTCGACCGACGACCACCCGGCCCAGCGCCCCTGCCATATCGCGCGCACCAGCGAGAAGACCCACGACCTGATCCGGGCGAACCTCGACCAGGCGCCGATGTACTCCGGCCAGATCGACAGCACCGGCCCGCGCTATTGCCCCTCGATCGAGGACAAGGTGGTGCGCTTTGCCGACAAGACCAGTCACCAGGTCTTTGTCGAGCCGGAAGGCCTCACCACCCACGAGCTGTACCCCAACGGGATCTCCACCTCGTTGCCGTATGCGATCCAGGTCCCCCTGGTGCAGAGCATTGCCGGCTTCGAGAACGCGCGCATCACACGCCCCGGCTACGCGATCGAATACGACTACTTCGATCCCCGCGGCCTGCGCCCGACGCTGGCCACGCGCGAGCTCGGAAACCTGTTCTTTGCCGGCCAGATCAACGGCACCACCGGCTACGAGGAGGCCGCTGCCCAGGGTCTGGTCGCCGGGCTCAATGCCGCGCGGCTGGTGCAGGACGCCGCGCCGTGGATCCCGCAGCGCTCCGAGGCCTACATCGGTGTGCTGATCGACGACCTGGTGACCCGCGGCACCCAGGAGCCCTACCGCATGTTCACCTCGCGCGCCGAGTACCGGCTGTTGCTGCGCGAGGACAATGCCGATCTGCGCCTGACCCCGGTCGGGCGCGAGTACGGGCTGGTCGACGACGCCCGCTGGACGCGCTTCGAGACCCGTGCCGCGGCCATCGGGACCGAGATGACCCGACTCGGACAAACCCGCCCGGACCGCGACCAGCGAACCCGCCCGGCCCTGATCGACTTGCTGGGCAAGGCGCCGGATCCGGATGCCACGCTGCTCGACCTGCTGCGCCGCCCCGAGGCCGATTACGATGGCTTGATGCATGCGCTGCCCGACCTGGATGTCGGCTGCACGCCCGACGTGCGCGAGCAGGCGGAGATCCAGGCCAAGTACGCCGGCTACATCGAGCGTCAGCAGGCCGAGATCGACCGCCAGGCGAAGGCCGAGCAGACCGCCCTCCCGGACAGCCTCGACTATGCCCGGGTCCACGGGCTGTCGAACGAGATCCGGCAGAAGCTGGCGGAATTCCGCCCCCATACCCTGGCCCAGGCGCAGCGCATCCCGGGCGTGACCCCGGCCGCGCTGTCGGCGTTGGCCGTGCACCTGAAGCAGCGCGCCAGTGGCGAGTAACGACTGGCGCGCGGCCCTGGCCGCCGTGGCCGGGGACTGGGCGCTGGACCCACCGGCCATCGAGGCCCTGGCGATTTATTTGGAACAGCTCGGGCGCTGGAACCGCGTGCACAACCTGACCGCGGTGCGTGACCCCGCGCAGTGGATTCGCCGGCATATCCTCGACAGCCTGACGTTGCGCCCGTATCTTCACGGGGACCGGGTGCTGGATGTCGGGACCGGCGCCGGGCTGCCTGGTTTCGTGCTCGCGGCCACCGAGCGCGAACGCGAATTCTGCCTGCTCGACAGCGCGGCCAAGCGCATCCGCTTCCTGCGGAACGTGATCGGACTCGCCCGGCTGTCCGGGGTCGAGGCCGTGCATGTACGGATCGAGGATTTCCAGCCCTCCGCGCCCTATACCACGGTGCTGGCGCGGGCGTTCAAGGCCCCGGCCGACATGGTCTCGCGGGTCGCGCCACAGGTGGCCGACGGGGGCCGCGTGCTGGCCATGCTGGGTCAGCGCTCGGTCGTCGCCGAACCGCTCCCGGCCCCGTGGTCGTACCGAAGCGTGGACCCGGTTACCATTCCCGGCGAGACCGCCGAGCGGCACATCGCCATTATCGAGAGAGCCGACCCGTGACCGATACGCTGGCCATCACCAATCAGAAGGGCGGAGTGGGCAAGACCACTACCTGCGTGAACCTTGCCGCCTCGCTCGCCCGCCTGGGCAAGCGCGTGCTGGTGGTGGACATGGACCCGCAGGGCAACGCGACCACCGGTTCGGGCGTCGACAAGCACGCCGATGACCCAACCTCCTGCGAGGTCCTGCTGGGCCAGGCCACGGTGGCCGAGGCCGCCCACCGAGTGGAGGCCGGCTATGACCTGGTCCCGGCCAACGGCGACCTGACCGTGGCCGAGGTGCGGCTGATGGAGGCCGAGCGCCGTGAATACCGGTTGCAGGAGGCGCTGGCACCGGCCCGGGCAAACTACGACCACATCCTGGTCGATTGCCCGCCGTCGCTGAACCTTTTGACCGTCAACGGCCTGGTCGCGGCCGATGGTGTGGTGATCCCGATGCAGTGCGAGTACTACGCACTGGAGGGGTTGACCGCCCTGATGCGCACCATCGAGAGCATCCAGCGCGGTCCCAACCCCAAGCTGCGTATCTCGGGCCTGCTGCGCACGATGTTCGATCCACGCAATCGTCTTTCCGGGGATGTCTCGGCACAGCTCACCGGCCACTTCGGCGATCGCGTGTTCCGAACCGTGATCCCGCGCAACATCCGCCTGGCCGAGGCACCCAGTTTTGGCCAGCCGGCCTTGTTGTATGATGCCTCCTCGCGCGGGGCCGTGGCGTACCTGGCCCTGGCCGGCGAGATGTTGCGGCGCTGAACGCCGCCTGTTACCCCCTTACCGACTGCCTGCAGGAACGATCAACCATGGCGAAACGAGGACTGGGCCGAGGCCTGGATGCCCTGCTCTCCGGCGCCCAGGCCGGTGGTGACGACAGCGACAGTTTGGAGCAGCTCCCGATCGAGCAGATCCGGCGTGGCAAGTATCAGCCCCGGGTCCACATGGCGGAGGCGGCGCTGGCCGAGCTGGCAGACTCGATCCGAGCCCAGGGCATCGTGCAGCCGGTCGTCGTGCGGCGCCTGGACGAGGGCTATGAGCTGATCGCCGGCGAGCGCCGCTGGCGTGCCGCCCAGATCGCGGGCCTGGAGACCGTCCCGGCGGTGGTCCGCGACATCCCCGATCAGGCCGCCGCGGCGATGGCACTGATCGAGAACATCCAGCGCGAGGATCTGAACCCGCTGGAAGAGGCGCAGGCCATCCGCCGCCTGATCGGCGAATTCGAGATGACTCACCAGGCCGCGGCCGACGCGGTCGGCCGCTCGCGCACTGCGGTCACCAACCTGCTGCGCCTGCTGGAACTCCACGACACGGTGAAGGACCACGTCAACGAGGGGCGCCTGGAGATGGGCCACGCCCGCTGCCTGCTGGCGGTGCCCCTGGACGACCAGCCCGGGGTGGCCGCGACCGTGGTCAAGCGCGGGCTCTCGGTGCGCGCGACCGAGCAGCTGGTCAAGAAGATCCTCGCCGCGACCCCGGAGCCGAAGAAGGATGCCGGACCCTCGCCCGAGGTGCGGCAACTGGAGAGCCGTCTCTCCGACCAGCTGGGCGCCGCGGTCCAGGTTCGCTACAACCGCCAGGGCAAAGGCCGTCTGGTCATCGAATACAACAGCCTCGACGAGCTCGATGGCATCCTCGCCCACATCCAGTAACTCTCTGAGCGGCCTGGCCGATGGCCCCGAATGCCGTTTGACGCAGTAGAAGGGCGCTCTTATACTACGCGCACTTTTTGGGAGAGGGGTGGGTGTGCCCATCCGCTGAATGACACCGCGACGCTTCAGACACGCCTTACAATCGCTAGGTCTGCAGCTCGCCTTAACGCTGATACTGTCGGGCCTGCTTCTGGCCCTGTTCCCCCCGATCGTGGCGATCTCGGCTGCGGTGGGCGGCATCACCGCGACGCTCGGCAACGCCGTGGCCGCGGTTGTTGTGTTTCGGGCCTACCGTTCCGATCAGGTGGGCTCGCTGACCGCCCGCATGATGGGCGCCCAGATGGGACGACTGGCAATCATCGCGGTGGCATTCGGGGTGGCGTTCGCTTACCTGGACGAGCCGGACTTACTGGCGTTGTTCGGCATCTTCCTCCTGGTGCACCTGGCCCCCTTGTGGTGGCTGCACCGGGTTTCTGATCAAGCAATGACGAGATAACTGCATGGCTTCAGAAAGCGGACTGCCCACGATGGAAGAGCACATTGCTCACCATCTGACGAATCTTACCTTCGGACTCCACCCCGAGAAGGGGATGAGCTTCGCCACCACCAGCACCGAAGCCGCCGAAATGGGCTTCTGGGCGATCCACGTCGACTCCATGCTGTGGTCGATCGCACTCGGGCTGCTGTTCATCCTCACGTTCCGTGCCGCGGCCAAGAAGGTCACCGCCGGCGTCCCGGGCGGCTGGCAGAATTTCGTCGAAATGATGATGGACTTTGTGAACGACAACGTCCGTGGCTCGTTCAAGCACAAGAACGACATGGTCGCGCCGCTCGCGCTGACCATCTTCGTCTGGATATTCCTGCTCAACCTGATGGACCTCGTGCCGGTCGACCTGATCCCGCACATCGCCTATCTGCTGGGTATCCCGTACTTCAAGATCGTGCCGACTACGGATATCAACGTGACCGCGGGCCTGGCGCTCGGTGTGTTCATCCTGATCATCTACTACTCGCTCAAGATCAAGGGCCCGGTGGGTTTCATCAAGGAACTGACGGGCATCCCGTTCCAGACCAACATCGTGTACATCAAGCCGTTTTTCTGGGTGATCAACTTCGTCCTGGAGTTTATCAACCTGCTGGCCAAGCCGGCCTCGCTCGCCCTGCGACTGTTCGGCAACCTGTACGCCGCGGAGATGATCTTCATCCTGATCGGTGTCATGTACTCTGCGGGCCTGATCCTGGGTCTGGCCGGTGGTGTGCTGCACGTGGGCTGGGCGATCTTCCACATCCTCGTGGTGCCGCTGCAGGCCTTCATCTTCATGGTGCTGACCGTCGTCTACATCGACATGGCGTACAGCGAAGACCACTGATTTCGACTTCCCTACTCAACTGACTGTTTCAACACTCGACTGGAGATACAAAAATGGAAATGGCTAACGCTCTGATCGTCCTGGCTGGCTCGCTGCTTCTGGGTCTGGCCGCTGTCGGCGCCGCCATCGGCGTGGGTACCCTCGGTGGTCGCTTCCTGGAAGGCGCCGCGCGTCAGCCGGAACTGATCCCGATGCTGCGCACCCAGTTCTTCATCGTGATGGGTCTGACCGACGCCGTGCCGATGATCGGCGTGGGTATCGGCCTGTACGTCCTGTTCGCCCTGGGTTAATAAGGCTGAGCGAGTCCCGAGGTCCCCTCCACTCGTCCAACCTGAGGTAGCAGGATGAATATCAATCTGACCATCATTGGCCAGCTGCTCGCGTTCAGCGTCTTCGTGTGGTTCACGATGCGCTACGTCTGGCCGCCCATGTCCGCCGCCCTGGAAGAACGTCGCAAGAAAATTGCCGACGGCCTGGCAGCCGCGGAACGTGGCGAGAAAGAGCAGGAGCTCGCCCAGGAGCGTGCGACCGAGGTCCTCAAGGAGGCCAAGCAGCAGGCCAACGAGATCGTGGCCTCTGCGCAGAAGCGCGCCAACGACGTGGTTGAGGAAAGCAAGTCCACGGCCCACGAAGAAGGCGAACGCATCAAGCAGGCGGCGCACGCCGAGATCGAGCAGGAGATCAACCGCGCGAAGGAAGAGCTGCGCAAGCAGGTCTCCGAGCTGGCGGTTGCCGGTGCCGAGCAGATCCTGGCCAAGGAAATCGACGCCAAGGCGCACGGCGATCTGCTCAAGAAGCTCTCGGCCAAGCTGTAAGGAGACGTTATGTCAGACCTGATTTCGGTCGCCCGACCCTACGCTCGCGCAGCTTTCGAGCGGGCCCGCGAGGCCAAGGATCTCGCCGGCTGGGCCGAGCAGCTCGAATTGCTGGCGGCGATCGCCCGCGATTCGCAGATGCACAGTCTCCTCTCCAACCCGCGGGTCCCGCGGCCGGACCGGGCACAGCTCGTGCTCGACGTGGCCGGTGACAAGGTGGGGCCCGAGGCGGGGAACCTCGTTCGCCTGCTGGCCGAAAACGGCCGGCTGCCCGCCCCCCCCGCCGTGAGCGATGCCTTTGCCGAATTGAAGGCCGCGGCCGAGCACCGCGTCCATGCCGACGTGATTGCCTTTCGCAAGCTCACCCAGGCGCAGGAGAAAGAGATCCACGACGCCCTGGCCCAGGGCCTGGGCTGCGAAGTCGATCTCGAGCATTCGGTCGACAGCGCCCTTCTTGGAGGGGCCATCATCCGCGCCGGCGACCTGGTAATCGACGGCTCCGTGCGAGGCCAGCTGAACCGCCTGGCTGCCAATTTGAGTCGCTAAGAGGATATTTAACATGCAACTGAATCCCTCCGAGATCAGTGATCTGATCAAACAGCGCATCGAGAAATTCGATGCCTCGTCCGAGGCCTCCAACGAGGGCACCGTGGTCAGCGTGACCGACGGTATCGCCCGCGTCCACGGTCTCGGTGACGTCATGCAGGGCGAGATGCTCGAGTTCCCGGGCGACACCTTCGGTATGGCGCTTAACCTTGAACGCGACTCTGTGGGCGTCGTGATCCTGGGCGACTACAAGCACATCTCCGAGGGCCAGACGGTCAAGTGCACCGGCCGCATCCTCGAAGTGCCGGTTGGCGAGGCGCTGCTGGGTCGGGTAGTCGATTCCCTGGGTCGTCCGATCGACGGCAAGGGCCCGATCGAAAGCGACATCACCAGCCCGATCGAAAAGATCGCGCCCGGTGTTATCGAGCGGAAGTCGGTCGACCAGCCGCTGCAGTCCGGTATCAAGGCGATCGACGCCATGGTCCCGGTCGGTCGCGGCCAGCGCGAGCTGATCATCGGCGACCGCCAGACCGGCAAGACCGCCGTCGCGATCGATGCGATCATTAACCAGAAGGACTCCGGCGTTAAGTGCGTCTACGTCGCGGTTGGCCAGAAGGCCTCCTCGGTCGCCTCCGTGGTGTCCAAGCTGGAAGAAGCGGGCGCGATGCAGAACACCATCATCGTGGCCGCCAATGCGTCGGAGTCGGCGGCGATGCAGTTCATCGCCCCGTACGCCGGCTGCGCGATGGGCGAATACTTCCGCGATCGCGGCGAAGACGCGCTGATCGTCTACGATGACCTCACCAAACAGGCCTGGGCCTACCGTCAGGTCTCCCTGCTCCTGCGTCGTCCGCCGGGTCGTGAGGCCTACCCGGGTGATGTCTTCTACCTGCATTCGCGTCTGCTGGAGCGTGCCTCGCGTGTGAACGCCGAGTACGTTGAAGAGAAGACCAACGGTGAAGTGAAGGGCAAGACCGGTTCTCTGACCGCGTTGCCGATCATCGAGACCCAGGCGGGTGACGTCTCCGCGTTCGTTCCGACCAACGTGATCTCGATCACCGACGGTCAGATCTTCCTCGAGACCGATCTGTTTAACTCCGGTATTCGCCCGGCGATCAACGCCGGTCTGTCGGTGTCCCGAGTCGGTGGTGCCGCCCAGACCAAGATCATCAAGAAGCTGGGTGGCGGCGTGCGTCTGGCGCTGGCGCAATATCGTGAGCTGGCGGCGTTCTCGCAGTTTGCCTCCGATCTGGACGAACTGACCCGCAAGCAGCTGGATCGCGGTAAGCGCGTGACCGAGCTGATGAAGCAGGGTCAGTACCAGCCGATGTCCATCGGCGAGATGGCCTTTTCGCTGTACGCCGCGAACGAGGGCTTCCTCGACGACGTCGAGGCCGACAAGATCGTGAGCTTCGAGAAGGAACTGATCGCCTACGCGCGTTCCTCCCAGAAGGAGCTCCTGGACGAAATCAACAGCACTGGCGACTACAACGACTCCATTCAGGAAAAGCTGAAAAGCGCCCTGGAAGAGTTCAAGGCCAAGCACAGCTGGTAACGGGAGCACGCAATGGCGGGCACTAAGGAGATCCGGACGCAGATCAAGAGTATCAAGAATACTCAGAAGATCACCAAGGCGATGGAAATGGTCGCCGCGTCCAAGATGCGCAAGGCCCAGGACCGCATGCAGGAGTCCCGGCCTTACGCACAGAAGATCCACGACGTGATCGGTCACGTCGCGATGGCGAATGCGGAGTACAAGCATCCGTTCATGGTGGAACGCGAGGTCAAGCGCGTCGCGCTGATCATCGTGTCGACCGACCGTGGTCTTTGCGGCGGGTTGAACACCAACCTGTTCAAGAAGGCCGTGATCGAGATGCGTCGCTACCGCGACGAGGGCGTCGAGGTCGATCTGTGCGTGATCGGGAGCAAGGCGCTGCAGTTCTTCAAGCGCCTGGGCGGCAACATCGTGGCCGAGTCCAAGGATCTCGGGGACCGTCCGCACATCAATGACCTGATCGGTTCGATCAAGGTCGTGCTGGACAACTTCCGCGACGGCAAGGTCGATCGCGTGGTGCTGCTCGAGAACAAGTTCGTCAACACCATGACGCAGCAGGCCCAGGCCACGCAGTTGCTGCCGACGGCGCCTAGCCGCGACGAATCGCTCAAGCACCACTGGGATTACATCTACGAGCCCGACACGCATCCGGTGATGGATACGCTGCTCGAGCGCTATGTCGAGTCCCTGATCTATCAGGCGGTGGTCGAGAACGTGGCCTGCGAGATGGCCGCACGGATGGTCGCGATGAAGTCGGCCTCCGACAACGCCGGCACGATGATCAAGGACCTGCAGCTCGTCTACAACAAGGCGCGCCAGGCTGCGATCACCCAGGAGATCTCCGAGATCGTCGGCGGCGCGGCTGCGGTCTAGCGCCCACCGGCACGAATCGGTCGACTCGGCACGAATTACGACTTACGAGGATGAACAAATGAGTTCTGGAAAGATTGTCGAAATCATCGGCGCCGTCGTGGACGTGGAATTCCCCCACGGCGAAGTGCCCAAGATCTACGACGCGCTGACCCTGGAAAACGGTCTGACCCTGGAAGTCCAGCAGCAGTTGGGCGACGGCGTGGTACGTACCATTGCCATGGGCACGACCGAGGGCGTGAAGCGTCAGACCGCGGTTACCGCCACGGGCAAGCCGATCTCCGTGCCGGTCGGCAAGGGGACCCTGGGTCGGGTGATGGATGTCCTCGGTCGTCCGGTGGACAACGCCGGTGATGTGGAGGCCCAGGAGACCTGGTCGATCCACCGCGCCGCCCCGACCTTTGACGAGCAGGCGGGCTCGACCGAGCTGCTGGAAACTGGCATCAAGGTCATTGACCTGCTGTGCCCCTTCGCGAAGGGCGGCAAGGTCGGCCTGTTTGGTGGGGCCGGCGTGGGCAAGACCGTTAACATGATGGAGCTGATCCGTAATATCGCGATCGAGCACTCCGGTTATTCGGTGTTTGCGGGTGTCGGGGAGCGTACTCGTGAGGGCAACGACTTCTACCACGAGATGAAGGACTCCAACGTCCTCGACAAGGTGGCCCTGGTCTATGGCCAGATGAACGAGCCGCCGGGTAACCGTCTGCGCGTAGCGCTGACCGGTCTGACCATGGCCGAGTTCTTCCGTGACGAAGGCCGTGACGTGCTGATGTTCATTGACAACATCTACCGTTACACCCTGGCCGGTACCGAGGTCTCGGCGCTGCTGGGTCGTATGCCCTCCGCGGTGGGCTACCAGCCGACCCTGGCGGAAGAGATGGGTGTGCTGCAGGAGCGAATCACCTCGACCAAGAAAGGCTCGATCACTTCCATCCAGGCCGTCTACGTGCCGGCGGATGACTTGACCGACCCGTCCCCCGCCACCACCTTCGCGCACCTGGATGCCACGGTCGTGCTGTCGCGCCAGATCGCCGAGCTGGGCATCTACCCGGCAGTGGACCCGCTGGACTCGACCTCGCGTCAGCTGGACCCGCAGATCATCGGACAGGAACACTACGACACCGCGCGCGCCGTGCAGGGTACCCTGCAGCGCTACAAGGAGCTGAAGGACATCATCGCGATCCTCGGCATGGACGAGTTGTCTGAAGATGACAAGCTGGCTGTGGCCCGTGCGCGAAAGATCCAGCGCTACCTGTCGCAGCCGTTCTTCGTTGCGGAAGTCTTCACCGGAGCCCCGGGTAAGTACGTCTCCCTGAAGGACACCATCCGGGCGTTCAAGGCCATCGTGGACGGCGAGTACGATCATCTGCCGGAGCAGGCCTTCTACATGGTCGGCACGATCGAAGAAGCTGTCGAGAAGGCCGAGAAGCTCGGCTAAGGAGCAAGGCGTTATGCCCATGAATATGCATGTGGATGTGGTCAGTGCGGAGGAGTCGATCTACTCCGGTACGGCCCTGATGATCGCCGCACCCGCCGAAGGGGGCGAGGTCGGCGTGTATGCCGGGCATACGCAGATGCTCGCCCGGCTGAATCCGGGTGAACTGCGCATCCTGGAAAAGGAAGGCGCGGAGCCGCAGCCGGTGTTCGTGTCCGGCGGCATCCTCGAGGTGCAGCCGTACCATGTGACCGTTCTGGCGGACACTGCGGTGCGCGCGAAGGATCTTGACGAGGCCGAGGCCATCGAGGCGAAGAAGCGTGCGGAGGAGGCGCTGGCCAACTCCAAGGCCGATTTCGACTACGCCAAGGCCCAGGCCGAGCTGGTCGAGGCGGCGGCGCGCCTGCAGATGATCCAGAAGCTGCGCCGGAAATAATCCGGCAAACTGCGACGGATGACTTACGCTAAGGGCCAACCATCTCGGTTGGCCCTTTATCATTGTACCCATGCCTGAATCCAAGCCCCTTCATATCGCGGTACTTGCAGCCGGCAAGGGGACGCGCATGCGTTCGCGCCGTCCGAAAGTCCTGCAAGCCCTTGCCGGCCGTCCCCTGCTGGCCCATGTCCTGGAAAGAGTTGCGGCGCTGGACGCCGCCGCCTGCCACGTGGTGGTAGGTCACGAGCAGGAGCGGGTGCGGGCGGCGTTCGCCGACTCCCCGCAAGCCTTGACCTGGGTCGACCAGGGGGAGCCTCGCGGGACCGGCCACGCGGTGTTTCGAGCCCTTGAAGCCATCCCGGACGCGGCACGTGTACTGGTGACCTATGGCGATGTGCCGCGCATTCCGATTCCCGACCTGGTGGCCTGTGCGGACGGCGATGGTGTCACGGTGCTGGCCGCCCGGGTCGTCGACCCGAGCGGCTATGGGCGCTTGATTCTGGATTCGTCGGGGCAACTTGAGCGGATCGTCGAGGACAAGGAGGCCAGTGCACGTGAACGTGCCGTGGACCTGATCAATACGGGTGTCCTTGCCGCCCCCGCGGGTGAGCTGCGCCGATGGCTGGCCGCCTGTGAACCACGGGTGACCGGACCACGCGAGTGGTACCTTACCGATGTCGTGGCGGCAGCGCGCGCCGACGGATGTGCCGTGGAGGTGGTGGAAAGCAGCGATTCCGCGGCAGTCCTCGGGGTGAACGACCGCGAGCAACTGGCAGTTCAGGAACGGCTGTACCAGGCGGCGCTTGGTGCAGGGTTGATGCGCGACGGTCTGGGCCTTGCCGACCCCGCGCGCCTGGATGTGCGCGGTGTTCTCACCTTCGGGCGCGACTGCCAGATCGATGTGAACGTCGTGATCGAGGGCACGGTGACGCTCTCGGACGATGTTTATATTGGACCCGGTTGCGTGCTGCGGGACTGCGACATCGGTTCCGGCACGCAGATCGCGGCGCATAGTGTCCTCGAGGGGGTGCGGGTTCATGCCGATGCGCGGATTGGACCGTTCGCCCGCCTGCGGCCCGGCACCGAACTGGGGACCGGGGCGCGCGTCGGCAACTTCGTCGAGATCAAGAATTCCACCCTGGGTGCCGGGGCCAAGGCGAACCACCTGACCTACGTCGGCGACGCCCAGATTGGCGCTGGCGCCAATCTGGGCGCGGGCACCATTACGTGCAACTATGACGGCGCCAACAAGCATCGCACCGAGATCGGCGAGCGCGCCTTTATCGGCTCCAATACGGCCTTGGTGGCTCCGATACGCATCGGGGACGACGCGACCGTGGGCGCAGGGTCAACCCTGTCCGACGACGTCGAGGCGGGCGCTCTCGCGCTGACTCGCGCCCGAGCCCGCACGATTCGCGACTGGCCGCGCCCGAAAAAGAGCGGTAACGACAAGGAGAAGTAATCGATGTGCGGTCTGGTTGCAGGCATTGGCGAACGAAACCTGGTCCCCGTTCTGGTCGAGGGTCTGCATCGCCTGGAATACCGGGGGTATGACTCCGCTGGCGTGGCCGTGGTCAACGACTGTGGCCTCTCGGACCTGCGTGCCATCGGCAAGGTTGCGGCCCTGGAGCAACGGATCGACGCCGCTGGGCTGGAGGGGCCGGTGGGCATCGCTCACACCCGCTGGGCGACGCACGGGGCTCCCACCGAAGAGAATGCCCATCCCCACCGTTCGCGCGACGGCCGCGTGGCCATCGTGCACAACGGCATCATCGAGAATCACGGCGACCTGCGTTCCCGGCTCGACGCCGCCGGCTGGCCCTGCGTATCCGCGACTGACAGCGAGGTGATCGCCCATCGTCTCGAGCAGGCCCTGGCACTGGGTTCGTCGCCGCTGGATGCGATGCGCAGCGCCTGTGCCGAGCTTCAAGGTGCCTACGCGATCGCGGCGGTCTTTGCGGACTTCCCCGACGAATTGATTGTTGCCCGCTCCGGGAGCCCGGTCCTGCTGGGCCTGGGCATTGGCGAGACCTTCGCCGCTTCCGACGTGCAGGCGCTGCTTCCGGTCACCCAGCGTTTCGTCGACCTGGAAGATGGAGACATTGCCCGGCTCACGCGCGACGGAGTCGAGATCCACGACGCCGCCGGAGAACGGGTTGAGCGCGGTATCCGCGAGAGTCGCTGCCAGGCGAGCATCGCGGACCGGGGCGAGTACCGCCATTTCATGCTCAAGGAGATCTACGAGCAACCCCACGCCCTGGAAGAAACCCTGTCGGGGCGCCTGGGCGAAGCCGGCATCCTCGAGAACATCCTCGGACCGGGCAGCGACGAGCGCTTGGCCGATGTCGCCGCCGTGCAGATCGTTGCCTGCGGAACGAGTTATCACGCCGGCATGGTCGCGGCCCACTGGATCGAGGAGCACCTGGGTCTTCCGGCCCGAGTCGAAGTCGCCAGTGAATATCGCTACCGGCGCCACGTCCTCGCCCCGGGCACCCTGCTGGTGGTGATCTCGCAGTCCGGCGAGACCGCCGATACCCTGGCGGTCCTACGTCAGTCCCAGGACGAGCCGTTCCTGGCGCGGCTGGCGATCTGCAACGTGCCCGAGAGCACGATGGCACGGGCGGCCGACCTGGTCCTGATGACCCATGCCGGACCCGAGATCGGCGTCGCATCCACCAAGGCGTTTACCACCCAACTGGCGGCTCTGGCCATCCTGGTCCTGCTGCTGGGTCAGGTCGCCAGCGCCGCCCGTATGCCCGCCGCCGCGCGGGCCGATGCGGTCGCGGCCCTGCGCAGTCTCCCCGATCAGGTGGCCCGTATCCTCGCGCTCGACACGCCTATTGCGCGGATCGCCGAGGGTCTTCTGGAGCGCCAGCATGCGCTGTTTCTCGGGCGTGGGGCCTATTTCCCGATTGCCCTGGAAGGCGCGCTGAAGCTGAAGGAAATCTCCTATATCCACGCCGAGGCCTACCCCTCCGGCGAGCTGAAACACGGTCCGTTGGCACTCGTGGATACCGAGATGCCGGTCGTGGCCGTCGCCCCGGACGATGCCCAGCTGGAGAAACTTTCCAGCAACCTGCAGGAGGTACGGGCCCGGGGCGGGCAGCTGATCGTCATTGGCGAATCCAACGCCGCGCGCGCGCTGGAACCCGAGGACACCTGGGTCGGTCTCCCGCAGAACGAGGCCCTCAGTCCCTGGCTGGCTCCGGTTCTGTTCACGGTCCCGCTTCAGTTGCTGGCTTACCATACGGCCGTGCTGAAGGGCACCGATGTGGATCAGCCGCGCAACCTCGCCAAATCGGTGACCGTGGAATAGTGTGCGGCGCCCCAACCGTTCATTCCATCAGGAGACGCTTGTATTCGTGCCCCGGGTTCGCTAGATTTTGGTGCGCTTGAATAACCTGTCACAGGAGCACCTTATGGATCAGCAAGAGCTCAACAACCGCTGCGTCACCCTGTTCCAGTCCCCGCGAATCCAGACCAAGCTGTGGAACCCCCGCATGTTCTGGGAAGTCGGCCGCAAGCTGAACACGAACCCGGACGAACTGACAGAGCCGAAGGTCGACCTGTGCGAGCTGGAAGTCATGCTCTCCGCCGCAGCCTACGAGCCGTCGAAATGCGCCGACAACCTGAACCAGCGCGAGGCCGGCCGCGCCGACTTCATCCGTCGCGCGGTCCAGTCCGGCCAGCGTCCGTTCCTGCGCCGCGCGGCCTGATCCACGCCCGGATCATCGCCCGCCAGGACCCGGCCTCGCGCCGGGTCTTTTCGTTTGGGGTCGCGACACCTGCTTGTTCGTCACCGAGGACACGGGGCAGACAGACATCCACTGAGGTGCACGTCATGGCAGTGGCAATGCCGGGCAATCAAATGACCGGCAAGTAGCGGTGCATCCGGCCCCGGCCAGTTCCGTGGGTCGGTCCCAAATAGAGGGTCAGGCCATGTGCGTCACCCTGGCCTTTGTCCGTGTCCTTTGTGCTTCGCCCGTCTTGAGCCTCATCGTGGGTGTCCACGAGATCGTCCCTTACTGGCCCCTGGCCTCCAGCCAGAAGGTCACCGGGCCGTCGTTGGTCAGACTGACCTGCATGTCCGCCCCGAAACGCCCGCTGGCCACGGGTTCATGGCGTTGGCCTGCCCGCCGTACCAGCCAATCGAACAGCGCTGCGCCATGCTCGGGGCTCGCCGATCCGGAAAAGCTCGGTCGCATCCCCTTGCGCGTATCGGCTGCCAGGGTGAACTGGGGCACCAGCAGCAGCCCGCCACCGGTCTCGCCCAGGCTCCGGTTCATTCGGCCCGCCGAGTCCGCGAATACCCGGTAGCCCAATAGCCGGTCGAGCATCCGTTCCGCGCTCGCCTCGGTATCGTTCGGCTCCACGGCCACCAGAGCCACCAGGCCGCTCCCGATCGCCCCGACGTCCTCCCCGTCGATGGTGACCCGCGCCGCGCTTGCGCGCTGGATCAGTGCGATCACGCCTGCCCCCGTCCAGTGCCGGGCTCGATGTGCCCGGACAGTTCCCCTGCCAGTCGGTCCGTGGCTGCGACCAGTCGGCGCACGATGCCCGGCTCCGCCGCCGAGTGGCCGGCGTCCGGTACGACCTCCAGTTGCGCCTGTGGCCAGGCCTGGTGCAGGGCCACCGCCTGATTCACCGGACACACCACGTCGTAGCGGCCGTGCACAATGGTGCCGGGAATCCCCTGCAGCCGGCCGGCATCGCGCAGCAGCTGGTCGGGTTCCAGGAACGTCTCGTGAACGAAGTAGTGGCACTCCAGCCGGGCCAGGCTCACGGCCACATCCGGCGCCTCGAAGTGCGCGATCACGTCGTGGTTCGGGATCAGACAGGAGGTGCGCCCTTCCCAGCTCGACCAGGCGCGGGCCGCGGCCTCGCGCACTGCACGGTCGTTGGCGGTCAGCCGCCGGTAGTAGGCACCTACCATGTCCGCCCGCTCGCCATCCGGGATCTGTGCCTCGTAGTCGGCCCAGGCCTCAGGAAACAACCGGTCCGCGCCCGACTGGTAAAACCATTGGATATCCTGCGGGCGGCACAGGAAGATCCCCCGTAGCACCAGGCCCAGGACCCGCTCCGGGTGTTTCTGGGCATACGCCAGCCCGAGGGTCGAGCCCCAGGACCCGCCAAATACCACCCAGCGCTCGATTCCCAGGTGCTCGCGCAGGCGCTCGATGTCCGCGACCGCGTGCCAGGTCGTGTTCGCCTCGAGGCTTGCGTGCGGGGTCGAGCGTCCGCAGCCGCGCTGGTCGAACAACACGATGCGGTAGCGTTCCGGATCGTAGAAGCGGCGGTGCCAGCTTTCGCAACCCGAGCCGGGCCCGCCATGCAGAAACACGACGGGTATCCCCTCCGGATTGCCGCATTCCTCGAAGTACAGCTCGTGGCCGTCGCCAACCTGCAGGCGCCCCATACCGTGGGGCTCGATCTCGGGATACAGCGCGTCCATGGAAGCCCTCCGGGCAAAACCCCGAGTGTCGCCAAAACGCAGCGTGGGCGAAACCCTACGGGCTCTTCCCGCAACCGCCGATCCGGCCCTACTCCGGGTCCTCGATTACCCGCCCGCGATAGACACGCCGCTGCGCAGGCCGGTGTTCTACCTGCGCCCCGTCTTCTGGTTGCGTCTTCGCGGGTGCGGGTGTTCGCAGATATCCCGTTCCCTCCAGCTGACTGCGCAGGGTCAGCGCCGCCGCTTCGACCATGCTCGACTGCGAGCGCGCAGCGTAATCAAGGATGGCCTCCATGAAGTCCGGGTCGCTGACCGACAGCCGTGCTACCGCGGGGAATTCGGCGCGCAGGTTTCGCCGAAGTTCGGCGGCCAGGCTGAGGCTCTTGCGGTCGTGCATCGGGTTCCCCGGGTGGACGTAGGTTTCTCCGTCTTCATGCAAGCGGGGTGCCACGGCGAGACGCCCGCCATTCGCCGCCCCGGTGCCCCCAGGTCGCAACCCCTGCCCTGTGCGAGAGCGACGGGTGTTCATCTCTGGTGCACGGGAGGCGCGGTGTGCACCGAAATCCTGCGCCACCATTGCGGGTTGGGCTTGCGTGCAGCCGACCGCCGGCCTATGTTGCGGGCCCATGGAGACACCCGCCGTTCCCGCCTCGATCCGCCGCCTCGCCGGGCGCGCCATCGCCGACTTCGACATGGTCCGCGAGGGCGACCGCATCCTGGTGGGCCTGTCCGGTGGCAAGGATTCGCTGACCCTGCTGTGGCTGCTGCACAACCTCGCTCGGCGGGCCCCGGTGCACTTCGAGGTGGGGGCGGTCACGATCAACCCCGAGATCGAGGGATTCGAGCCGCAGCGGCTGATGGATTACCTGGGCAGCTACGGCATCCCCTATCACTTCGTGTCCGAGCCCATCGCCGAGCTGGCCGATGCGCACATGGACAACGACTCGTTCTGCTCCTTCTGCTCGCGCATGAAGCGCGGCCTGATGTATCGCACGGCGCGCGAACACGGCTACAACGTACTGGCGCTGGGCCAGCACCTCGATGATCTCGCGGAGAGCTTCATGATGAGCGCCTTCCATGGCGGCCAGCTGCGCACCATGAAGGCCCACTACGCGATCGACGCCGGCGACCTGCGGGTCATTCGCCCGCTGGTCTACGTGCGTGAACGCCAGACCCGCGACTTTGCCGACGCCGCGGGGCTCCCGGTGATCCTCGACAACTGCCCCGCCTGCTTCGCCATGCCCACCCAGCGCGAGCATATGAAACAGCTGCTGGCGCAGGAGGAGGCGCAGCACCCCGGATTGTTCCGCAACCTGCGCACCACCCTCAAGCCCCTGATGACCGAGGGTGGCATTCCTCCGCGCGATCCACCGCCGAGCGCGTCCGCAACCACCGAATCCGCAGTGTCCGAACATGGCCCGACGTCGGCATCTGCGTGATCGCCTGATCGGGGTGGGCCTGCGCCTGCTGGCGCGCCTCCCGCTGCGCGTGAACCACGCCCTGGGCGGCGCGGTCGGGGCGCTGGTGTGGTACCTGCCCACCCGCGCGGCCCGTATCACCCACATCAATCTGGCGCTGTGCTTTCCGGAAAAGGACCCGGCGTGGCGGCGGCGGGTGGGGCGGCGCTCCCTGATGGCGATGGGCCGGGCCCTGACCGAGTCCCCCTGGCTGTGGCAGTCGCCTCCGGAGAGCCTCGAGACCCTGGCCGTCCAGCCGCCGCAGTACGCGCGCCTGCGCGAGCGCTCCGCCGGTCGGGCGTTGTTCCTGTGCGCCCCGCATCTCGGTTCCTGGGAATTCGCCGGACTGCATGCCGCTTGCCACGGGCCGATGGCCACGCTGTACAGCCCGTTCAAGACCCCGGAGGTGGACCGCTGGGTGCGCGAGGCCCGTGCCTCCACCGGGGCCGAGCTGGCCCCGGCCGATCGCAGTGGCCTGCGCATCCTGCAACAGGCCCGCGACCGCGGCGAGATCATCGGCATCCTGCCGGACCAGAGCCCCAAGGGCGCCTCGGGCCAGCACGCCTCGTTTTTCGGGCGTCCGGCCCTGACCATGACCCTGCTCCCGCGCCTGCTGCGCGGGCGCGCGGATCACGTGGTATTCCTGTTTGCCGAGCGTCTGCCCGGGGGCCGGGGCTATCGCTATCACGAGGTCGTGGCCGGCCCGGAGGTGGCCGATCGCGATTTTGCCCGGGCGGCCGCGGCGATCAACCGCCACGTGGAGACCCTGGTCCGGCGCTGTCCCGAGCAGTACAACTGGGCCTACAAGCGCTTCAACCCACCGCCCGCGGGCTGGCCCGATCCCTATCGCCGGGGGGCGCCCGAGTAACCTCCCGCGCGGTAGCTCTCCGCGCATGGCCGGCCCGCTGGACGGGTCGCGTCAGAGGATGTAGCGGGACAGGTCCTCGTCTTCCGCCAGGTCGCCGAGGCGTTCGTCGACGAAGGCGCGATCCACGATCACCGGGCCTTCGACATCCGGGGCGCGGTAGGCGACGTCCTGCAGAAGGCGCTCCAGCACGGTATGCAGACGGCGGGCGCCGATATTCTCGGTGCGTGCGTTCACGTCAAAGGCGATTTCGGCCAGACGGCGCACGCCCTCTTCCTCGAAGCGCAGCTCCACGCCCTCGGTCTTCATCAGCGCGGTGTACTGCTCGGTCAGCGAGGCGGTGGGCTCGGTCAGGATGCGCACGAAGGCATCGGCCGACAGGGCGTCCAGCTCCACACGGATGGGCAGCCGGCCCTGCAGCTCCGGCACCAGGTCGGACGGCTTGGACAGGTGGAAGGCGCCGGAGGCGATGAACAGGATGTGGTCGGTGCGCACCATGCCCAGCTTGGTGGAGACGGTGGTGCCCTCGATCAGCGGCAGCAGGTCGCGCTGCACGCCCTCGCGGGAGACCTCGCCACCACCGGTCTTCTCGCTGCCCTTGGCGACCTTGTCGATCTCGTCGAGGAACACGATGCCGCTTTGTTCCACGCGTTCGATCGCCTTCAGCTTCAGTTCTTCTTCATTGACCAGGCGCGCGGCCTCTTCCTCGATCAGCAGCTTGCGCGCCTCGGCGATCTTCAGCCGCCGCGAGCGGGTCTTCTGCCCGCCGAGATTCTGGAACATCGACTGCAGCTGGCTGGCCATCTCTTCCATGCCCGGGGGCGTCATGATCTCCACGCCCTGCGGGTTCTGCGAGACCTCGATGTCGATCTCGCGTTCGTCCATGTCCCCCTCGCGCAGGCGCTTGCGCAGCTTCTGGCGGGTCTCGCTGTTGGCGTGGTCCGGCTCGGACTCGGTGAAGCCGGCATTGCGCGGGCTTGGCAGCAGGGCATCCAGGATGCGCTCCTCGGCGGCGTCCTCGGCCTTCAGGCGGTTTTCCTTGATCGCCTCGTCGCGCAGCTGCTTCACCGCGGCCTCGGCAAGATCGCGGATGATCGACTCGACATCGCGCCCGACATAACCGACTTCGGTGAACTTGGTCGCCTCGATCTTGATGAACGGGGCGTGGGCCAGTTTCGCCAGACGCCGGGCGATCTCGGTCTTGCCCACACCGGTCGGGCCGATCATCAGGATGTTCTTGGGTGTGACCTCCGGTTGCAGCTCCGGCGGCAGCTGGCGGCGGCGCCAGCGGTTGCGCAGGGCAACGGCGACGGAGCGCTTGGCGTCGTCCTGGCCGATGATGTAGCGGTCCAGTTCCTGGACGATCTCGCGGGGGGTCATGTCGGTCATGGCAAATGGGCCTTGGTCGAATCGCTTGGCGCCGGGTCGCGTTACTCCGCGTCCAGGCTCTCCAGGGTGATGTTGTGATTGGTGTACACGCAGATATCGGCAGCGATGTTCAGGGACTTCTCCACGATATCGCGGGCTGGCAGATCCGTGTTCTGCAGCAGGGCCTGGGCGGAGGCCTGGGCGTAGGGGCCGCCGGACCCGATTGCGATCAGTGCATGCTCGGGCTCGATCACGTCGCCATTGCCGGAGATCACGAAGGAGTTCTCGCGGTCGGAGACCGCCAGCAATGCCTCCAGCTTGCGCAGGGCGCGGTCGGTACGCCAGTCCTTGGCCAGCTCGACGGCGGCGCGGGTAATGTTGCCGGAGTGTTTCTCCAGCATCCCTTCGAAGCGTTCGAACAGGGTGAAGGCATCGGCGGTGCCGCCGGCAAAACCGGCGAGGATGCGATCATGGTAGACGCGGCGCACCTTGCGCGCGTTGCCCTTCATCACGGTGTTGCCAAGGGAAACCTGGCCGTCGCCCCCGAGGGTGACGGCGCCGCCCTTGCGGACGCATACGATGGTGGTGCCGCGAAACTGTTCCACGGATCTCTCCTGTTACGGCTGAGTGTCATGGGGCACGGTGTTGGGTTGCGGCGGCCCGGGATCGTTCACCTGGTGGGTGGGATCCTCGCCGAATCAGTCTCTCCGGCGGGCCCGCGGATGGGCGGCATCATACACCTGTGCCAGGTGCTGATAGTCGAGATGGGTATAGATCTGGGTGGTTTCAAGGTTGGCGTGGCCGAGAAGTTCCTGGATCGCCCGCAGATCGCCACTCGACTCCAGCAGGTGACTGGCGAAGGCATGGCGCAGACGGTGCGGGTGCAGGCGCACATCCAGCCCGGCGCGACGGCCGGCCTCGGCGACCCGGCGTTGCACCGCGCGGTTGCCGAGGCGCTGGCCTCGGCGGCTGACGAACACGGCGCGCTCGTCCGCTGTGGCCCAGTCGCCCCGGCATTTCAGCCAAGTGCGCAGCGCATCGCGTGCCACACGCCCCACCGGGACGCTGCGCTCGCGCCGGCCCTTGCCGAGCACGCGCACCAGCCCGGAATCCAGGTCAAGGTCGGTCAGATCCAGTCCGGTCAGTTCCGACAGGCGCAGCCCGGACGAATACAGCAGCTCCAGCATCGCCTGGTCGCGTGCCGCCAGGTTGGGTTCGATGCCCTCCGCCGGGGTCAGCGCCCGCTGGGTCTGGTCGACATCGAGATCGCGCGGCAGGGGGCGCCCGGCACGCGGGCCGCGCATGCCGGCGGCCGGATTGGCCGGCATGCGCCGCTGTTCGACCTGATAGGCGAAGAAGCCGCGCACGGCGGACAGGAAGCGCTGGATCGAGCGCGGGTGGCGGCCCTGGCGGGCCAGCTGTCCGGCGATGCGCCGCATGTCGGCTGCCTTGAGGGCATCCCAGGGGCCGTTATGCAGCCCGCGCAGGCGGGCCAGGTCGCGCCGATAGGCCTGTACGGTATGCGGCGAATGGCCGCGAATATCGCTCAAATGGGCCAGAAAGGCCGCGATATCCGCATCCTGCTCGGGTGCGTCAGGCAGCGGCGTGGGCCCGCTCGACATGGCAGCGGATCGATTCGGCCAGCAGGTCGCCGATGTGGGTGACGAAGTACGTGCCCATGTCGGGCTCGAAGCGGTCCGCGGATTCGCTGGCCAGGCCAAGTACCCCGATATGGTCGGATTCATTGCCCAACGGCATCAGGATGGCCGAACCGATCTCCTCGGCGTCATCGAACAGCACGTCCAGCATCTCGGCCGGGACGCGACCGCATTGGGCCTTGCCGCGGCTGAACAGCGGGTCGAAGGTGGCCAGCTCGCTGGTGGTCAGCGCATGCAGGTCGTCGACCTCGCGGTGGGCCAGGCGGATGCTGACGCGTTCCGCGCCCAGCTCGTTGCGCAGGGCGTCCTGGGTCAGCGCCAGCACGGCGTCCAGGTTCTCGGCGCGCATCAGGGTCTTGGCCAGTTCGTGCAGGTGCTGGCCCATGCGCTCGTTGTCGCGGGCACGCTCGACCAGCTCGCCCATGTGCTGTTCCATGGCGCGGTGCTTCTCGCGCAGCAGGGCGACCTGGCGTTCCAGCAGGGACACCGCGCCACCGGTCGGGTGCGGCAGGCGCAGTATGTCCAGCAGCGGCAGGTGGTCCTGGAAGAAGTCGGGATGCTCGCGCAGGTAGGCCTCGACGTCGGCCGCGCTGATCGTGCGGTCTTCCGGAGCCCGGGTCTTGGGGGTCTTGGTTTTTGCCGCAGAGGCGTTGGAGGATTGCTGCCCAGTCATAGATCGATCCAGCCGTTGAATACCGTGGTGGCCGGCCCGGTCAGCCAAACCGGAGCCTCGGCCTGTCCGGTCCAGCTTAGCACAAGGGTCCCGCCCGGCAGGGTCACTTCGAGGTTGTCGTCGACCAGTCCGCGGCGTCGCAATACGGCCATCGCGGCGGCCGCGCCGCTGCCACAGGCGAGTGTCTCGCCGACCCCGCGTTCGAACACCCGCAGGTCGACATGTCCGCGGTCGCGCAGTGCGGCGAACCCGACATTGACGCGGCGCGGGAAGCTTGCGTGGCGTTCGATGATCGGGCCGATCTCGTGGACCGGTGCGCTGGCCACGTCGTCGACCAGGATCACCGCATGCGGGTTGCCCATGGAGACCGCGCCCAGGGTGATCGAGTGGCCCTGCACATCCAGCGTGTAGGCATCGGCCTCGGCCTCGGCGAGCAGCGGGATGCGCGCCGGTGCGAACTCCGGCCGCCCCATATCCACGCGCACCTGCTCGTCGTCCTCGACATGCAGCACGATGCGCCCGCCGAGGGTCTCGACCGGGATCTCGCGGGCCTCGGTCAGGCCCTGCTCGCGGACGAAGCGGGCGAAGCAGCGCGCGCCGTTGCCGCACTGCTCCACCTCGGAGCCATCGGCATTGAAGATGCGGTAGCGGAACAGCGCCTGCGCCGGATCGCCCGGTGGCTCCACCAGCAGGATCTGATCGCAGCCGATGCCGAAGTGGCGATCGGCCAGGTGACGCAGCGTTGGCTCGTCGAGCCGCACGTTCTGACGTATGCCGTCGATGACCACGAAGTCATTGCCCAGGCCGTGCATCTTGGTGAAGTCCAGGCGCATCAGGCGGTCTCCGGCAGGTGGCCGACAATGGTCATGTGGCGATCCGAGGTGATGGTCACCGTGAAGCCCTCGATCCCGGCCGCTGCCAGCTGTTCGCGTACCTCGTCGGGCGTGAAGGCGGCATGCAGGGAGTGCTCGAAGTCGTGGCGCAGCACCGGCGGCGCGTCGGCGGCGTACTCCGCGACCAGGGCCCGGACCGTCTCGGTCGTATCCGGCCGTCGCAGGTCCATGATGAACACCGCCGCGCCGGGCGCGCCGTCACGCGCAATGGTTTGCCACAGAGCGGCCGGGTCATGCAGGTGATGCAGCAGGGAGTTGCTGATGATCGTGGCATATGGCGCGCGCGGTCCGCGCGCCTCTGGCAGGCAGCCTTCGGCCAGATGCACCCGGTCCGCGGCTGGGTGCCCGGCCATCAGCGCGTCGCCGGCCGCCAGCATTGCCGGGGCGCCGTCGAGGCCGTCGACCTCGCAGTCGGGGTAGCGCGTGGCGAAGCGCAGCGAGACATCGCCCGGGCCGCAGCCCAGGTCCAGCACCGGCCCGGTCACGGGCCCGGGAAAGGCCTCGGCGAAGGCGTCGACGAAACCCTCGTGCGGGGCGGCGAAGTCGGCCTCGGCATAGGCACGGGCCTGCTCCGGCTCCAGCATCAACTCCGGCTCCGGGCGCCGCGGGATCACGGCTCGACGCTCCCTGACGGGTCCTGGTCCTCCGGATCCCGGGGCAGCATGCTTTCGCGCATCATCAGGTGATCGACCTGCTCGCGGCGGTTGATGATCTGGAAGTGGTCGCCGTCGACCATTACCTCCGGCGGGCGCGGGCGCGAGTTGTAGTTGCCGGACATCACGTAGCCGTAGGCGCCGGCCGAGCGCACCGCGAGCAGGTCGCCGGCGGCCAGCGCAAGCTCGCGTTCGCGGCCGAGGAAGTCGCCGGTCTCGCAGACCGGGCCGACGATGTCGTAGGTGCGGGTCTCGGTGTCGCTGCGCGGTACCACCGGGACGATTTCCTGCCAGGCGCCGTACAGGGCCGGGCGCAGCAGGTCGTTCATCGCGCCGTCGACGATCGCGAAGTCATGGGCCTCGGTGTGTTTCAGGTATTCCACCCGGGTCAGGAACACGCCGGCATTCGCGGCGATTGCGCGCCCCGGTTCCAGCAGGACCTTCAGCGGGCGATCGCCCAGGACCTCGCGCAGGGCGCTGGCCCAGGCATCCGGTTCCGGTGGGGTCTCGTCGCGGTAGCGCACGCCCAGCCCGCCGCCGACATCGATATGTTCCAGCTCGACGCCGTCTGCGGCCAGTTCGTCGACCAGTGCCAGTACGCGCTTGAGCGCGTCGGTGAATGGGTCGATGCGGGTCAGCTGCGAGCCGATGTGGAAGTCGACGCCGGTTGCTTCCAGGTGCTGGCTGTCGCGCACCCGGGCATACAGCGCCGGTGCCTCCTCGATGGCGACGCCGAACTTGTTCTCGCGCAGCCCGGTGGCGATATAGGGATGGGTCTCGGCGTCGACGTCCGGATTTACCCGGATCGACACCGGGGCCAGGACACCCATCTCCATGGCGACGGCCTCCAGCCGGTCCAGCTCCGGGGCGGATTCGACATTGAAACAGTGGATGCCGACCTCCAGGGCCCGGCGCATCTCGGCGGCGGTCTTGCCGACCCCGGAGAACACGACCTTCGCCGGATCGCCCCCGGCGCGCAGCACGCGCTCCAGTTCGCCGCCGGAGACGATGTCGAAACCGGCGCCCATGCGCGCCAGCACATTCAGTACGCCCAGCGCGGAGTTCGCCTTCACGGCGAAGCAGACCTGGTGCGGGGTGCCGATGAGGGCCTCGCTGAACGCGCGGAAGTGGCGCTCCAGCGTGGCGCGGGAATACACGTACGCGGGGGTGCCGACCAGCTCTGCAAGGCGGTCCATTGCTACGCCTTCGCAGAACAGGGTGCCGCGGTGGTAATCGAAGTAGTCCATTCAGCGCCGCTCCTCGGTTTCGTCGTCATCGGGCAGATAGAGATCGCCCTTCTGACCACAGGCGGAGAGCATCTGCATCGTGCCGAGCACGACGATCACGGCAATCAGGAGCCACTGGGCCTTGCAGGAGAACATGGGTCGGATCCGGGGTTCGTTGCATCAAGAGGCGATAGTGTGCCATTGATACGCCCCTGGCTTCAGGTGCTAGCGATAGATGCTGCGGTATCTGTCCGACGAAATTTACCCGATCGTGAACGGCGATGATTCGTTCATCAATGATTCAGCCAGGTTTGGGACGATGCATCTGCGAGACCAGCAAAAGACCACTGAAGCTGGTCAGGGGGCGGAGCCCGATCCGCAGGGAATAGAGACCTGCCGCTCGCCGTCCAAAGCAACAGGCGTCACCGCGGTTCGCCGCCAAGACGTCCCGGATAATCCGGATCTGACCCACAAGATGAGAGGAGATCATCCATGATTAGCACCAAGCGCCGTGTCTTCCTGAAAGGCACTCTCGCCGCCGGTACTGTCGGTGTCGCCGTCGGGGCCGGTCTGCTCGCCCCGAGCAAGCTGCTCGCCGCCTGGCCGTCCGAGGCCTTCGGCGCCGAAGGCCTCGAAGCCGCCTTTGAAGCCGTCACCGGCTCCAGCGACATTGCCGATGGCGACGTCACCCTGAGCGCCCCGGAAATCGCCGAGAACGGCGCCGTGGTTCCGGTGTCGGTCGAATCCAGCCTGGACAACGTGACCGAAATGGCCGTGTTCGTCGAGCTGAACAACCTGCCGCTGGTCGCACATTACGTGCTGGCCGATGGCGCGCATGCGAACATCTCTGGCCGTATCCGCATGGGCGAGTCCTCCAACGTGATCGCCGCCGTGAAGTCCGGCGACACCTGGTACAAGACGGTTCAAGAAGTGAAGGTCACGGTCGGTGGCTGCGGCGGCTAACGCCGACCCCCAACCGCTGATCCGAACACTACTGGAGGTTTAAGATATGTCTATCCGAGTTCGCGCCCAAGAAAGCAACGGCGTTATCAATATCCGTGCGCTGATGAGCCACGACATGCTCGTCCCCGACGACGACGGTGGCCCGCACTTCATCGAAACCGTGGAAATTGCGCGCAATGGCGACACCGCCATTACCGCCAACTGGAACTACACCGTCTCCCGCAACCCGTTCCTGCAGTGCGAGATCGACGGCGCCGCCGGTGACACCGTGACCGTCTCCTGGACGGACAACAAGGGTGAATCCGACTCGACCGACGTCGAAGTGCGGTAAAAAGAGGGTTCCCACTCTCTTTGAAGAAGCCGGGGCTGGTCCCCGGCTTTTTTGTGTCCGGTCATCGGGTGTCTGTGGTCAGCGTCTCTCTGGCGTGGACTACACTCCAGACAGGTCCATGCCGAGCGCACCGCCATGTCCCCGGATATCCCCGCGCCCCGTGAAGCCGATCCGGCCCTGCGCCCGGCGCTGCTCCTCGAGCCCCACCAGCCCCTGTGGCAACGCCTGCCCCGGCGCGACGCCGCAGGCCGCCGGCTGGCGGACTTCATGATGCTGATCCCCGGGCTGCGCCAGCGTCCGCGCTCCGAACTCCATGCCCGGGCGCGCGCCATCGAGCGCGTGTTGAACAGCTATGGGGACGATATCGCGTTCGTCGAGCTGAACCTGAAGCTGAACACCCTGTGGGTCTCGTTGACCGCGCGGCCAGGGCTTTGCACTGAAGTGCCGGGGGCGATCCAGGCGGTGGTGCCCGAGGCGTTATTGGTGGGGCCGAAGCTGACCTCCGGCATGTAGTGGCGGGGGTGAGGCCGCTGTCCGCCCCGACGCTGCTCTAGGGAAACACTGATTAATGTGCACGCTCGCGCTCGAGTCGCTTTTGCGTGCGAACAAGGCGCGGTGACTGCCGTGCAGTCATTCTGCACAAGGGAGCCGTAACGCTGTGCGCGCGCAAAAGCGGCCGAGCCCCTGCTTTCAATGGCTTGTGGGGTTGGCACCCCAGGTTCCCCGATCCTGCGTTGCACCGCTTGCGGGTAGAACCCTACCCGTTGCACGGCGCGCCTTGTCTCGGAAAACCTGGGGTGCCAACGCGAGTGTGTACATTGATCAGTGTTTCCCTAGCGTGAATAGGCCCGTGTTTCCCTGTGTCATACCGGGCGACGGCCAGCCTTGCTACACTGACCTTTTACCGTGCCCGAACCGGAACATGACTGAACGTACTGCATCTGTCCGCCGCGACACCCTGGAGACCCGGATCGCCGTCGAGTTGAACCTCGACGGCACCGGCCAAAGCCATCTTGAGACCGGCATCCCGTTCCTCGACCACATGCTGGACCAGGTGGCCCGTCACGGCCTGGTGGATCTCGACGTGCGCGCCGAGGGCGATCTGCATATCGATGCCCATCACACGGTGGAGGACGTCGGGATCACCCTGGGGCAGGCGCTGGCCAAGGCCCTGGGGGACAAGAAGGGTATCCGCCGCTATGGCCATGCCTATGTCCCGCTGGACGAGGCCCTTTCACGGGTGGTCATCGACTTCTCCGGGCGTCCGGGGCTGGAGATGCACGCGGATTTCCGCCGTTCGCACATCGGCGAATTTGATGTGGACTTGTTCCACGAGTTCTTCCAGGGCCTGGTCAACCACAGCTGGATGACCCTGCACATCGACTGCCTGCGTGGCGACAACGCGCATCATGTCGCCGAGACCATCTTCAAGGCCTTCGGGCGCGCCCTGCGTGTGGCGGCGGAGTTCGATCCGCGCTCCGCGGGGATCACGCCGTCCACCAAGGGCAGTCTCTAAGGAAACACTGATCCATGTACACACTCGCGTTGGTACCCCAAGGGGCTCGGCCGCTTTTGCGCGCGCACGGCGTTGCGGTTCCTTTGTGCAGAATGACTGCACGGCAGTCACCGCGCCTTGTTCGCACGCAAAAGCGACTCGAGCGCGAGCGTGTACATGGATCAGTGTTTCCTTAACGGACCAACGGACGAGACCCGGCCATGGAAACTGTTGCCGTCATCGATTACGGCATGGGGAATCTGCACTCGGTCGTGCGTGCACTGGAGCACGAGGCCGCGGGCGACCAGCGCGTACTGCTGACCGACGACCCCGAGACCTTGCGCGAGGCCGATCGGTTGGTGTTTCCCGGCCAGGGCGCGGCCGGGGATGCCATGCAGGCGCTGTCGAATCGCGGGCTCGACCGGCTGCTGCCGGAGCTGGCGGCCGACCGCCCGTTCCTGGGCCTGTGCCTGGGCCAGCAGATCCTGATGGACGCCAGCGAGGAGAGCGGCGGCGTCGACCTGCTGGGCATCCTGCCGGGCCGGGTCGCGCGCTTTCCCGCCATGCAGGGCCCGGATGGCCGGCGCCTGAAGATCCCGCACATGGGCTGGAACCGCGTGCTGCCGGCGCAGGAGCATCCCCTGTGGCACGGCCTGCCGGAGACCCCGTGGTTTTATTTCGTCCATAGTTACCGGGTGCAGCCCGAGCGCGAGGCCGATGTCGCCGGGCGCACCGATTATGGCGAGACCTTTGCCTCGGCACTGGCGCGGGGCTCGTTGTTCACCATGCAGTGCCATCCGGAGAAGAGCGCCGCCTGCGGGCTGCGTCTGCTGCATAACTTTCTGCGCTGGGACGGTGACGGTCCCGGGGCGTCGTGAGGAGTCGAAGATGCTGGTCATTCCCGCAATCGATCTGAAGGAAGGCAAGTGCGTTCGCCTGCGCCAGGGGAACATGGACGATTCCACCGTGTTCGGCGAGGACCCGGTGGAGATGGCGAAGCGCTGGGTCGATGCCGGGGCCGAGCGGTTGCATATCGTTGATCTCGACGGCGCCTTTGCCGGTCAGCCGCGCAATGCCAAGGCGGTGCACGCGATTGCCAAGGCCTTCCCCGACCTGCCGATCCAGATCGGCGGTGGCGTGCGCGACGAGGACACGGTTCAGGCCTATCTGGATGCCGGGGTCGAATACGTGATCATCGGTACCCGCGCGGTCAGCGCGCCGCACTTCGTGAACGACCTGTGTCTGGAATTCCCCGGCCGTATCATCGTCGGGCTGGATGCCAAGGACGGCAAGCTGGCGGTGGATGGCTGGTCCAAGCTGTCGCACCACGACGTGATCGACCTGGCCCAGCACTTCGAGGCGGACGGCGTGGTGGCCTTCGTCTACACCGACATCGCCCGCGACGGGATGATGAAGGGCCCCAACGTGGAGGCTACCGCGCGCCTGGCGAGCAACGTGCGCGTGCCGGTGATCGCCTCCGGCGGCATCAGCTCGCTGGACGACCTGCGCAACCTCGCAGCCCGCGAGGACGAGGGCATTACCGGCGCCATCGTCGGCCGGGCCTTGTACGACGGCGCCTTCACCCTGGAGGAGGCCCGCAAGGCCCTCGCAACCTGAGATGCTCGCCAAGCGCATCATTCCCTGTCTGGATGTCGACGCCGGCCGCGTGGTCAAGGGTGTCAACTTCGTCGGCATCCGCGATGCCGGGGACCCGGTGGAGATCGCCCGGCGCTACAACACCCAGGGTGCGGACGAGATCACCTTCCTCGACATCACCGCCTCCAGCGACGACCGCGAGACCATCGTGCACGTGGTCGAGGCCGTCGCGCGCGAGGTGTTCATCCCGCTGACTGTGGGTGGTGGCGTGCGCGCGGTCGAAGACATCCGCCGCCTGCTGAACGCCGGGGCCGACAAGGTCTCCATCAACACCGCCGCGGTGCACCGGCCCGAGCTGGTGCGCGAGGCCGCCGACTGGGTCGGCAGCCAGTGCATCGTGGTCGCGATCGACGCCAAGCAGGTCAGCACGGGGAATGAACCACCGCGCTGGGAGGTCTTTACCCACGGAGGCCGCCGCGAGACCGGGCTGGACGTGGTCGAGTGGGCGCAGCGCATGGAGTCCCTGGGGGCCGGCGAGATCCTGCTGACGAGCATGGATCGTGACGGCACCCGTATCGGCTTCGACCTGCCCCTGACCCGCGCGGTCAGCGATGCGGTCGGCGTGCCGGTGATTGCTTCGGGCGGGGTCGGTGAGCTGCAGCACCTGGTGGAGGGCGTGACCGAGGGCCATGCCGATGCCGTGCTGGCGGCCAGTATCTTTCACTTTGGTCAGCACACGGTGGGCGAGGCCAAGGACGCAATGGCGGCGGCCGGTGTCCCGGTGCGGCCGAACGATGCCGAGGTGGCCGCGCAATGACCGATTCGACTCCCGCTCGTCCGGGTGGTGCCGAGGTGCTTTCCGCGCTCGCCGAGGTGATCGAGCAGCGTCGCCAGGCCGACCCGGAGCAGTCCTACGTGGCGAAGCTTCACGCGCGCGGGCTGGACGAGATGCTCAAGAAACTGGGCGAGGAATCGGCGGAGACGCTGATTGCCGCCAAGAACGACGACACCGACGCCCTGGTGTCGGAAATGGCCGACCTGTGGTTTCATGCCCTGGTGGTGCTCGCGGCCCGCGGACGGCACCCGGACGATGTCCTCGATGAACTGGGCCGGCGTTTCGGTCTGTCGGGCGTTGCCGAGAAGGCCGCGCGCGAAACCAGTGGTCGCCGGTCCGACCATTCGTAGCGTGTACATTGATCGGTCTTTCCCCGGGGGCCGCATTTAGTCGCCGGCCGTAAAGCGTTCGTTCATGTGGCGCGGCTACACTGCAATCACCGCGCCCTGTCCGCGAAGAAACAGCGACTCCAGCACGAACGCCCACAGTGGCCGGTGTGCCCCAGAGTTGATTATGGGCCTGGCGCCGTTCAGGCTAACCCCAAAGTTGTATGACTGGAGAACAGAGTCCATGGGTATTGGTGGTATCAGCATTTGGCAGCTCCTCATCGTCCTGCTCATCGTCGTGCTGCTGTTCGGCACGAAGAAGCTGCGCAACATGGGTGGGGATATCGGCTCGGCGATGAAAAACTTCCGCCAGGCGGTCAAGGATCCCGACGCCGAGAAGAAGGAAGGCGAAGAAGACGAAGAGCCGCGCGAGGTCGAGAACCAGACCGACAGCGAAGGCCGGGTGGTCGACGCTGAGGTGAAGAAGAGCAGCGAAAAGGATTCCGACGCCTCGCAATCGGACAAGAAGTCCTGAGCCTCGCGCCCTGCGCGGCGGCCAGGCTCGAGCGATAGCCCATGTTCGACATCGGCTTCTGGGAAATCATCATCATCGTGCTGGTGGCGCTTCTGGTCGTGGGGCCGGAGCGTCTGCCCGGGCTTGCGCGCGAGATCGGGCGCTGGGTCGGCAAGACCCGGCGTTTCGTCCATAGCGTGCGATCGGACTTCGAGCAGGAGCTGCAGACCGACGAACTGCGCAACATGCTGAAGAGCCAGGATCGCGAGATCCGCCAGCTCAAGAACATGATGGACGAGACCGAGACCAGTCTGCGCGAGGATATCGAGGATACCGAGCGGGACCTGCGCGAAGATATCGAGGGCAAGCCGAAGACCCGCAAGGATCTCTCCGGCAAGGAGCAAAAGGCCCTGGCCGAGAACAAGGCCAAGCCCGCGGTGCGGGACAAGCCATCCATGCGCAGCCCGGATGCGTCGGCGCGTGCTTCGGACACGGGTGCGCCGGAGGCAGCCGACGACGCGGATGCGCCCGAGGTTCGGCGTGTGCCCACCCAGGGCGATCTGGATGGCAACTTGATGACCGACGACCCGGCGCTGGCCGCCGAGCAAAAGGCGCGCGCCTCCGATGGCCCGCGTCCGGAGCGGACGAAACCGGCGGTGCGCGAACGGCGTACCCCGGACCCTGCCGAGTCACGGGGGGGCGAGGCCTCTGATCCCGAAGCGGATACCACCCACAACGACCAGACCCCTGACAAGCACTCATGAGCAAGACCAAACCGGGGGTCGAGCCGAGTCCGGAAGCGACCGAGACCCTGCTCACGCACCTGATCGAGCTGCGCGACCGCATCCTCAGGATGTTCATTGCCATCCTGGTGATGTTCCTGATCCTGTTCCCGTTCGCCAACCCGATCTACACCTGGTTGGCCGGCCCGCTGATGCAGCACCTGCCGGAAGGCACCAGCATGATCGCGATCGACGTGGCCGCGCCGTTCCTGATCCCGTTCAAGCTGACCCTGCTGCTGGCGGTGGTGCTCAGCATCCCCTACCTGCTGTATCAGGTCTGGTCCTTCGTGGCGCCCGGACTTTACTCGCACGAAAAGAGCATGGCGCTGCCGCTGGTGGCGTCGTCCACCGCGCTGTTCTATCTGGGGATGGCGTTCGCCTACTTCGTGGTCTTCCCGCTCATTTTCGCGTTCTTCACGGCCACGGCGCCCGAGGGCGTGGCCGTGATGACCGATATCTCGCGCTATCTGTCGTTCGTCATCATGCTGTTCATCGCCTTCGGCATTGCCTTCGAGGTGCCGGTGGCAACGATCCTGCTGGTCTCCATGGGGGCCACGACCCCGGCCAAGCTGTCGCAGAAGCGCCCCTATGTGATCGTCGGCGTGTTTCTGGTCGGCATGGTGCTGACCCCGCCGGACATCATCTCGCAGACCCTGCTGGCGCTACCGATGTGGCTGTTGTTCGAGATTGGCCTGATCCTGTCGCGCATCATGGAGCGCAAGAAGGCGCAACGCCGTGCGACTGCGGGCGGTGACGATGCGGCCGACGCCGATGATGGTCCGGACGACGATGGACCGGGTGGCGGCGGTGGTACGCCGCGCGGTGGCCCCGGCGGTTCGGGCAAGGCGTCCGGCACCACGCGGGCCACTTCGTCCACGGCGGCCGCATCCGCCGGCGGGGGCGCGAGCGCCGCCGCGCGCACCGGGTACACGCCGTTGACCGACGACGAGATGGACGCCGAGCTCGACCGCATCGAGGAAGAACAGGCCGAACTGCGTCGCCAGCGCGAGTCCGCGAGCACACTCGCCACTGACGCCCCCGCCGAGCCGGCGCCCGTGGCGGACGAGAGCCAGGGTGGCGAGGGCCCAGCTGACGACGGCCAGCCCGACGCGGACGCATCGCAGGAGGATGGCGATACGGCGCGCGATCGTTGAGTCACCGCGCCGGCGGCCGTATTTGTGCAGGCCTGCGCCCCCGCCAAGCATCGGAAGTTGCTAAAATACCCGGGTAACCCATTGACCCAGGTAATGATCCCGCGATGGCACACCCGCGTCCCACCCCCCGCCGCCCTGTCCTGCTGATCATCATGGACGGGGTGGGCGTGAACCCGTCCAAGCTGAATAATGCCTACGCCGAGGCCGATACGCCGCGCCTCGACGAGTACCTCTCCACTCATACCCACACGACACTGGACGCCTGTGGTCGCGCCGTCGGGCTGCCGGATGGGCAGATGGGCAACTCCGAGGTCGGGCATCTGACCCTGGGTGCGGGCACCGTGATCAACCAGGACCTGGTGCGTATCGACGACTCGATCACCGATGGCAGCTTCTACGAGAACGACGCCCTGGTCAGTGCTGCGCGCGCCGCGGCCGCGAAGGACCAGCCGCTGCATCTGATCGGTCTGGTGTCCGATGGTGGCGTGCACTCGCATATCCGCCACCTGCGCGCCCTGGTGGAGATCTGCCAGCGCGAGGGCGCGCGCCCGATGGTGCACATGATCACCGACGGCCGCGATACCGCACCCCGTTCCGCGCTCCACTACCTCGATCCGCTGGAGGAAGAGCTGGCGAACGCTGGCGGCGCCATCGCCACCGTGTGCGGGCGTTACTACGCGATGGACCGTGACAAGCGCTGGAAGCGCACGGAAAAGGCCTTCCGCGCGATGGCCTACGCCGAGGGGGAGGCCGCCGGTTCCGCGCGCGAGGCGATCGAGGCGGCCTATGCGGCGGGCGAGGACGACGAGTTCATCAACCCGCGCATCATCAACGGTGGCGAGCCGCTGGGACAGGATGCGGTCTGCGTGCTGTTCAATTTCCGTAATGACCGTCCGCGTCAGCTGACCGCGGCCCTGGGCATGGACGACTTCGACGGCTTCGACCGCGGTGACTTTCACCCGGTCTCCGAGACCTGCCTGACCGAGTACGACCCACGCTTCCTGTCGCCGATCGCGTTCCCGCCGGAACGCCCGTCGACGACTCTGGGCAGCACCATCGCCTCCGCCGGCATCCCGCAGTTCCACTGTGCGGAGACCGAGAAGTACGCCCACGTGACCTTCTTTTTCAACGGCGGCAAGGAAGAGCCCTACGCCGGCGAACAGCGCGTGATGGTCCCCTCGCCGTCGGTGGATACCTACGACGAGCAGCCGGAGATGAGCGCGGTCGAGGTCGCCGACCAGACCATCCAGGCGATGGAGAGCGGGCGCTACGGGTTCGTCCTGGTCAACTTCGCCAATGGCGACATGGTGGGTCATACGGCCAAGCGCGAGGCCCTGATCGAGGCCGTCCAGGTCCTGGATCGTGAGGTCGGGCGGGTGCTGGATGCGGCGAAGAAGCTCGAATATTCGGCGATCGTCACCGCGGACCATGGCAACTGCGACGAATACGTGGATCCGGTGACCGGGGCCCCGCACACCCAGCACACCATCTATCCGGTGATGTGCATGATTACCGACTCGCAGCGCTGGCGTCTGCGCACCGGCGGCGGCCTGGCCGATGTGGCCCCGACCGTGCTGGAGCTGATGGGCGTGCCCAAGCCCTCTGCAATGGGCGGGCGCAGCCTCCTGTTCGAGGAAGTGCCGGCCTCGGCCTGAGGGAGCGCGCCATGCATACACGCTACAGCGACACACCGGCCTACGACACGAAGGACGGCTCCGAGATCCGCGAGCTGATGCACCCTGACGTGCACGGCAATGCGGCCCAGAGCCTGGCCGAGGCGGTGGTCGAGCCGGGTGCTGTCACGCGCCTGCATCGCCATGCCCGCACCGAGGAGATCTATCACGTGACCCGCGGGCAGGGCGAGATGCGTCTGGGTGAGGAGACCTTCCCGGTGGCCGTGGGTGACACCGTCTGTATCCATCCCGGCACGCCGCACAACATCCTCAATACTGGCACCGAGCCGCTGCACATCCTCTGCAGCTGCTCCCCGGCCTACTCGCACGACGATACCGAACTGCTGTAGCGCCGATCGGCGCACATGCCGCCACCCTGCGTAAACCCCTGCCCCGTCATTGCGAGGAGGCGTAGCCGACGAAGCAACCTCCGTCCGGAACCGCCCGATCCCGGCCCGGCCCCCTGCCAGCTCCGGGAGGTTGCTCGCTTCGATCGCCCTGCGGGCCGGCCTGCGGCCGTTCAACGCAGCTTCGCTGCTTTTGTGCTTCGTCGCTTCACTCCTCGCAATGACGGGGGGCGATGCCGCGGTACGCGCCCCCTAAACGCCGTACTCGGCGCGGTACGCGCGCAGGGCCTCCAGGTGTTCGGGCGCGCGGCCCGTATCCTCCAGCATGGTCACGAGATCGGTCAGCCCGGCAACGCGGATGACCTGCAGGCCCAAGTCGGCTTCGACCTCCTGGATCGCCGAGCGCTCGCCGCGGCCGCGCTCCTCGCGGTCCAGGGCGATCGCCACGCCCACTGGCGTCGCCCCGGCCGCGCGGATCAGGTCCACCGATTCGCGGATGGCGGTGCCGGCGGTGATCACGTCGTCCACGATCAGCACCCGGCCCTGCAGCGGCGCGCCGACGATGTTCCCGCCCTCGCCGTGGTCCTTCGCCTCCTTGCGGTTGAAGGCCCAGGGGAGGTCCATGCCGTGATCGCGGAACAGCGCTTCGGTGACCGCCGCCGCCAGCGGGATGCCCTTGTAGGCGGGGCCGAACACCAGGTCGAATTCGATGCCGGAGTCCACGATCGCACGGGCGTAGAACTCGCCCAGGCGGGTCAGGTCGGAGCCGCGGTTGAACAGGCCCGCGTTGAAGAAGTACGGACTGGTCCGCCCGGACTTCAGCGTGAACTCGCCAAAGCGCAGGACGTCGCGTTGCAGGGCGTATTCCAGGAAGGCGTGGGCGGTCATCGGGGTGCTCCGGTCGTAAAACGCCGTATTCTGACACAGGGACACGCGGATTCCGCAGCCAGGCCCTTTCCCGCGCGTGCGCGCGCCGGTATCGTTCCCCGCCATGCGCATACTCTCGATGAACGCCAACGGCATCCGTGCCGCCGCCCGCAAGGGTTTCTTCGACTGGCTCCCGGGGACCGGGGCCGACGTGGTCTGCATCCAGGAGACCAAGGCCCAGATCCACCAGATCCAGGGCGAGCCCTTCCATCCACCCGGGTACCACAGTGTCTATGTCGATGCCGTAAAGCCCGGCTACAGTGGCGTGGCCCTGTACAGCCGCCGCCAGCCGGACGAGGTCATTACGCGTATCGGCTTCGAGGAGGCGGACAACGAGGGCCGGTATGCCGAGATGCGTTTCGGCAATCTGTCGGTGGTCTCGTTGTACCTGCCGTCCGGCTCCTCCGGCGATCATCGCCAGGATTCCAAGTGGCGTTTCCTGGAGTTCTTCCGGCCCTGGCTGACCGAGCGCATGCAGGACGGGCGCGAATGGGTGATCTGTGGCGACTGGAACATCGCCCACCGCGAGATTGACCTGACCAACTACAAGTCCAACCGCAAGAATTCGGGCTTCCTGCCGGAAGAGCGGGCCTGGCTGGACCACCTGTTCGACGAGATCGGCATGGTGGACGTGTTCCGGCGGCTGGACGAACGCCCGGAGCAGTACACCTGGTGGTCCAACCGCGGCCAGGCCTGGGCCAAGAACGTGGGCTGGCGCATCGACTACCAGATCGCCACGCCGGGCATCGCGGCCACCGCGCATGACCCGTACATCCATACCGACGATCGCTTCTCCGACCACGCGCCGTTCTGGATCGACTATGACTACCAGCCCTGATCGGGGCATGTTCCTCGCATTCGGTGACGTCCGCGCATGACCGGAGTCGCTGAAGCGCAGCGTCCCCCGAGCCGCGACTGGCGCGCGGCCCTGGCGGTCTACCGCCACCCACGGGTCATCGGGATGCTGTTCCTCGGCTTCGCCGCGGGGTTGCCGCTGCTGCTGACCGGCGGGACCTTCACCGCCTGGCTGCGCGATCTCGGGGTGGAGCTGGCCTCCATCGGCTTCCTGTCCTGGGTCGGCATGGCCTACAGCATCAAGGTGTTCTGGGCACCGGTGGTCGACCGCCTGGCCCTGCCGATCCTGACCCGTGTATTCGGGCGCCGCCGCGCGTGGATGCTGTTCGCCCAGGCCGTGATCATCCTCGGGCTGGTCGGGATCGCCCTGACCGACCCGGTCGAACAGCTCTGGCTGGTTGCGGTTCTGGCCGTGCTCACCGCCTTTGGCGCCGCCACCCAGGACATCGCCATCGACGCCTATCGCATCGAGGCCGTCAGCCAGGAGCGCCAGGGCGCCATGGCGGCGGCCTACGTGTTCGGTTATCGCGTCGCACTGCTGACCGCGGGGGCCGGGGCGCTGCACATCGCCGCCGTCGGTAGCTGGAGCCTGTCCTATGCCGCCATGGCCGCGCTGATGCTGGTAGGTGTCGTCTGCTCGTTGATCGTGCGCGAGCCCGAGGTCGCGAAACGCGATGCCGCCACGGCCCGGCTCGAGGATCGCGTGGTCCATTACCTCAACAGCACCTCGGATACCGGCTGGTGGCGGGACCTCAAGGCCTGGGTCATCGGCGCGGTGGTCTGCCCCTTTGTCGAGTTCTGGCAGCGTTTCGGCCGCATCGCCCTCGTTGTTATCGCGTTTATCGCGGTCTTTCGCATCAGCGACATCTTCATGGGGGTGATGGCCAACCCGTTCTATCTGGACATCGGATTCACCAAGGAAGAGATCGCCAATATTGCGGCCGCCTTCGGCCTGGCCATGACCCTGACCGGTGCGGCCCTGGGCGGATTGCTGGTGGTGCGCTTCGGCATCATGCGCATGCTGATCGCGACCGCGATCCTGGCGCCGCTGACCAACCTCACCTTCTCCTGGCTGGCGACGCTCGGGCCCGAGACCTATGGGCTGGTGTTCGCGATCATGGCCGACAATCTATCGGGTGGGATGGCGATTTCGGTGTTCATCGCCTATCTCTCCAGTCTGACCAACAGCGCCTACACCGCCACCCAGTACGCCCTGTTCAGCTCCATCATGACCCTGCCGGGGCAATTCCTGGCCGGCTTCACCGGCGTGCTGGCCGAACACATCGGCTGGGTCTGGTTCTTCGCCAGCTCCGCCCTGATCGGCATCCCCACCATCCTGCTCGCCTTCGCCCTGATGCGCTGGGCCAACCCCGACCGTATGCCCCAGCCCGGTCGACCAGACACCTCGCCGGCGTCCGCTCGCGAGTAGCCGCACCTGATCCGAGTGGCTTTCGGCGGGCACAAAAAAGCCCGCACCAGACGGCACGGGCTCGGGTTCGGCGGATGGCCGCCTGGTGACGGCCTTGCCCGTACGGCTTAGAAGTAGTAACCAAAGTTGATGTTCACTCGGGCTTCCCAGTTGTCTTCCTCGTTGGCCCCAAGGCGATCGCCAAACGGGTTGTCGCCGCGACGGTTACCGCCCACGAACTCGTTACCGTTGGAGTAGGCCAGGTCGGTGTAGATGTACCAGTTACCCCGCGCCCAGGCCGCCCCTAGAACCAGTAGATCGCTGTTGTTGAAGTCGCTCTCGCTCTTCACGATGGAGGAGACCTCGGCGTAGGGGATCACGTAATCCAGCCATGGGATGTTGCTGGTTTCCTTGTAGTAGCTGAGCGAAACGGCCGGAATCCAGCCCTCTGCGGCCACGGTGTTAGGGAAGTCGTAGGCGCCCATCTGAACGAGCTTGTCTGTGCCCAGCGGCTGGTTCTCGTCGACGTCAAACTTGTAATAGGTCAGCTGGCTGGCCAGGGTCCAGTTGCCCCAGTTGTTGACCATATGGCCGGAGACTGCGTAGTGGTCCCCGTCACTTTGCGGGCCCCTGCTCTTCAGCTCGCCGTACTGCGCCGAGAAGCCGACATCGGCATTGGCGTTCGGGATGCTGTAGATACCGCGGACATTGAACTGGTTGCGTTCTTCGTAGCCGTCACCGGATTCGTTGACGACATCGTAGGAGTACCGCGAGCTGTCCTCGGTATCGCCGGAATAGTTTCCTTCATCCCGTGCGTAGTAGCCGAAGTCCCAGGTCCAGTCACCCATCGGCATGGAGTACTTCACGCCGAGGTCCATGTCATCGGACAGGCCGACATAGTAATGCTGGTCGAAGAACCAGCTCTGGGAGACACCGTAGGGCCCCGGGCCGAAGGGGACGCGGTTCACGCCGACCTGCAGCTGGCTCTCGTTCTCGAAGTTGTAGCCCGCCCAGCCGGTGTGCAGCATGTTGTAGCCGTCGTACCAGCGGTACTCCAGTTTCCCGAGCCAGGGGCCATTTTCGTAATCGAGATTGATCCGGGCGGTGTCCAGCAGGAAGTTGCCGCCCTTGTCCCACGAGCGGCGATCAGAGTCGGGGTAGTCACCGACCACATAGTTTGCGCGCAGGGCGCCGCCGATCGACAGGTTGCCGACCTGGATGCTGTCGTATTCCGCGGCAGCGACATTCGGGCCCAGGAACAGGGCCAGGGCGACGGCACCGGAAAGGGGTGTCAGGGTCCAGCTCATCGTCTTCTTCATTGCGATCCTCTCTGGTCGGGCGGTTCGGGTGTCGCCAGAGGCCATCCTGGGCGGACACGGAATGCGCGTCTGTGCGTCTTCATCGTAGCCGGCAACGTTTATAAGCAGTTTCTAATGCGTTGTAAACAAGATACGCGAGCTCGGCGCACTGTGGTGTGACCACCACACCCGCCCCCGTGTTCCTCCTTGTGGCCCCGAGGGTTCGGGGCCCTTCGGTCACGCGTCTCGCACCCGGCGGGGAGGCGGGTTTCTCGCCGGGGCAGGTACCCCAACTCACTTGTTTAGAGCCCGTGGCGCGATTTCGCCAGTTCGACCTCGAGTTGCAATAAAACTATTTTTGTACAAAAATAAATAGACGAATGATTTATTGCGAGAAGTTTTCATGACCTCCACCCAAGCCGTGCACCAGGCACCCCAGGATGAATCCGGCACCCCTGCCGGTGCGCCGGCCGAGCCGGATGTCGCGCGGTCGGTGATCCGCCAGCTGCGCGTGATCATCCGCGCCCTGCAGGGGCATTCGCGGTCGGTGGAGCGCGCCTGTGGCATTAGCGCCTCGCAGCTGTGGGCGTTGTGGGAGTTGCAGCGCACGCCGGGACTGAACGTCAGCGACCTGTCGCGCCGGCTATCGGTGCATGCCTCCACCACGTCCAATCTTCTGGACAAGCTGGAACACCGGGGTCTGATCGAGCGCCGGCGCCCGGAAAAGGACCAGCGCATCGTCCGGCTCTACGTCACCGATGCCGGGCTGGAACTGCTGGAGAGGGCGCCGGCCGCCCCGCAGGGCGAACTGAACCGCGCCCTGCAGTCGTTGCCGAAGGGACGTCTCGTGGAGCTGGACCAGGGCCTGGACCTGCTGGTCGAGGCGATGAATACCACCGAGCCCAAGGCCGGCCTGCAGCCGTTCGACGGCAAGTCCTGAAACGTCCGACGCGGAGGCCCTGATGCGATTGTTTCGCGTGCTGCTGCCGTTTCTTCTCTGCCTTCCACTGGCGGCGGGTGCGCAGCCCACGTTTGATGCGCCACCCGAGCGCTCAACGGATGGCGGCTTCACCCTGGCGTGGGAGGCAGATGCGCCCGTGGTACTGGAGCAGGCCTCGGGTCCCGTCCACGCGGATGCGCGCATCCTCTATCGGGGCGGCGATACCAGCACGGTCATCAGCGGCCTGCCCGATGGTGACTACCGGTTTCGCCTGCGCGCCGCGGATGCCGATCCGGACACCTGGGCCGATCAAGCCATGGTGTCGGTGGAGCATCACAGCCTGGCCCGAGCCTTCGGTTTTTTTGCCGTGGGCGCAGTCGTCTTTCTGGTCCTGATCGGGGCCATCCTGCGCGGGCGTCCGCGCAGCTGATTCACTTGGTCCAGCCCTGCCGATCCGTGTCGAGCTAACGTTCTCGCGTGATCCGGGGTGGGCCCGCTTTCGGAGGTATCCATGACGGATCTCAAGATCAACATGCAGCGCCTGCAGCAGGACATCAACGATCTCGCGCAGATCGGCCGCGATGCCGACCGGGGCCTGCATCGTCGCGCGTTCAGCGACGGCGACCGCGCCGGGCGCGAGTGGTTTCGCGGGCGCCTCGAGGCCGCCGGCCTGGATGTCTGGCAGGACGGTGCCGCCAACCTGCACGGGCGCCTCGACTACGACGGCAAGCGCCCGGTAGTGGCCATGGGTTCGCACCTGGATACGGTGCCCGGTGGGGGTCCGCTGGACGGGGCGCTGGGCGTGCTGATCGGGCTGGAGGTGCTGCGCACCGCCAAGGAGAACGCGGTCGACCTCGCGTACCCGCTCGAGGTGATCGACTTCACCGACGAGGAGGGCCGTTTCGGCGGCATGTTCGGCTCGCAGGCAATGGCCGGCAAGCTGACCCCGGAGAGCATCAGCCATGCGCGTGATCTCGAAGGCGTGACCCTGGTCGAGGCCATGGCCAACTGGGGGCTGAACGCCGACGACGCGCTGGCCGCGCGGCGCGATCCGCACAGCCTGCATGCCTTCATCGAGACCCACATCGAGCAGGGCCCGGTGCTGGACCGGCGCGGCCTCAGTGTCGGGGTGGTCGAGGCGATCACCGGCTTGTTCAAGTGGGAGGTGCGCCTGAAGGGCCAGCCCAACCACGCGGGCACCACGCCGATGGACATGCGCATCGATCCCTTCCAGGGTCTGGCGGAGTTCGGCGGCGAGATCAATCGCCTGATCGAGGAGCACGGCAGTCCGAACTCGCGCGCCACCATCGGCCGCGTGGAGCTGGCACCGGGGGCGGCGAATACCGTGCCGGGCATGGCGACCTTCTCCTTCGAGGTGCGCGACACCGACGAGAAGGTCCTGACCGCGCTGGCCCATGCGGCCCGGCGCACCCTGTCCAGCCTGGCGCGCCGGCGCGACCTGATGTTCGAGTTCGACGTCCTCTCCGAGATCGATCCGGTGCGCTGTGACCCCGGCGTCGTGCAGACCATCGAGGCGCAGGCCGAACGCATGGGGCTGGAGTACATCACCATGCCCAGCGGTGCAGCCCACGATACCCAGAGCATGAGCCGCATCACCCGCACCGGCATGATCTTCGTGCCGAGCCTGCAGGGGCGTAGCCATTCCGCCGCGGAATGGACAAACTGGGAAGACATCGAGACCGGCGCCAATCTGACCCTGCAAAGTGCCCTGGCGTTGGCCGCTCGGCAATAAATCGCGACGAGAGGAAGCGCCCGGAATGGCCGAACACGACAACGTCACCCAGTTGACCGACTACGACTCCCTGGATCCGCTGCGCGAGCAGTACCAGGAAAGCCTGATCACCACGCCGGTGCTGCGTCAGGAGTTGCGGGAGCACCATGTCGCCCTGCTGTGCATCGACTTGCAGTATCTGGATGCCGCGCGCGGCCACGGCGTGTTCGCGAACTCCGCCGACTCTGGCGTGCCGCTGGAGGCCCAGGAGTATTACTTCAATCGCCTGGAGCAGACGGTGCTGCCCAATGTGCGCCGCCTGCAGGACGCCTTCCGCGAAGAGGGGCTGGAGGTGATCCATACCCGCATCCGCTCGCTGACGCATGATGGCCGCGACCGCAGCCCGGGCCACAAGCGCCTGAACCTGCATGCGGCCCCCGGCTCCAAGGATGCCGAGTTCGTCGAGCAGGTGGCCCCGGTCGGGGACGAGATCGTGCTGGACAAGACCGCCAGCGGGGTCTTCAACTCCACCAACCTCCACTACATCCTGCGCAACCTGAACATCAGCGCGCTGTTCATCGTGGGCGTGTATTCCAACGAGTGCGTCTCCACCGCCGTGCGGGATGCCTGCGACCTGGGCTTTTATGTCACCCTGATGGACGACGCCACGGCCACGGTGACGCCGGAGATGCAGAAGGCCACGCTCACGACCATCAAGGACCGCTACGCCCGCGTGATGACCACCGACGAGGCGATCCGCGAGATCAAGAAGGTGCAGGAGGCTTCGTGACCGGTCTCGACGACCCGATCCTCCCGACCTCCATCGCCTGGGGGCTGCTGGCGGCGTTCAGCGTCCTCTGGGTGGTGCTGGGCTGGTGGCTGGGTCGTCGCAACAAGACCGCCGAGGATCACATGCTGGCGGGGCGCAACGTTGGCCTGGCGCTGGCCACCGCCACCGCGATGGCCACCTGGGTCACCGCCAACACCACGATGACGGCCCCGCAGCTGGCGCTGCAACTGGGCGTCTGGGGCATGCTCGGCTACTCGCTGGGTGCGCTTGGCCTGATCCTGTTCGCGCCGCTGGCGCGGCGTATCCGCGAACTGATGCCCGAGGGCTTTACCTCCGGCGACTTTATCCGGCTGCGCTACGGCAAATTCACCTGGCGGGTGTTCCTGGTGGTGTCATTGATCTACGCCTTCGGCTGGCTGGTCTCGATGGCGATGGCCGGCGGCGTGCTGATCAACGCCCTGGCCGGCATCGACTACCGCGTGGGCATGACCGTGATTTTGACCGTCTGCGTGCTCTACACCCTGCTGGGCGGCCTGCGCGCGGTGATCGGGACCGACTTCATCCAGACCGTCATCATCATCGCCGGCGCGGCGTTCATCGCCTGGCTGACCATCGACAAGGTCGGCTTCGAGGCGATCCACTTCAACCTGATGGAAGAGCGCCCGGAGCTGCTGAACCTGCTGTTCCCGGCCGCGATCATGTTCCTGTTCAACAATCTGCTGTTTGGCGTCGGCGAGATCTTCCACTCCAATGTCTGGTGGTCGCGCGCCTTCGCCTTCGGCCGCAACGTGGGCTTCCGGGCCTACCTCTTTGGCGGCCTGCTGTGGCTGCCAATCCCGATCGTGGCCGGCTTCATCGCCCTGGCCACGCCAGCGCTGGGCCTCAACGTGCCCGCCGCGGACATGGTCGGGCCGCTGGTGGCCGCCGAGGTGCTGGGCCTAACCGGGGCGATCGTGGTGTTCATCGTGGTCTTCGCCGCGCTCGCCTCCAGTCTCGACTCGCTGCTGGCGGCCACCTCGGACCTGGTGACCCGTGACATCTACCGCGGCCACATCCGCCCGCAGGCCAGCGAACAGCACCAGTTCCACGCGACCAAGGTGATCGTGGTGCTCCTGGGCCTCGTGACCTGGCTGGCGGCCAGTTACCGCGGCGAGCTGCCGATCGTCGGCTCGCTGGCCGAGCTTCTGTACTTCACCGGCGCCTTCGTGGCCTCCGCGATCTGGCCGATCGTCGCCGGGCTGTACTGGCAGCGGGCGAACCCGCAGGGCGCGGCCTGGTCGATGATACTGGGGTCGGGCATTGGCCTGGCCAGCTACTTCCTGATTGGATTCTATGTGGCCGCGCTGGTCGGGGCCGCTGTCTCGCTGGCCGTGATGGTGCTGAGCACCTGGCTGATGCCGCGGCCATTCGACTGGGGCCGCCTGGCCCGTCCGGACGGCGAGGTGGCCGCATGACGATCTCCATTACAGCCCTGTCCGTGATCGTGATCATCGCCACACTGGTGGCGAGCCTGACCCCGATCCTGCTGATTGCCCTGTTTATCCGCGACTGGAAAAAAGGATGCCTCTGGTGAACTACACCGAAGATCCCCTGCACGTGCTCCACCCGAAAGACGGCGCCGCCGGTACCGACCGGCCGAAGGCGTTGCTGGCGGCGGTGGAGGAAGACCCCGACCCGCTTCTCAAGCTGGCGGCCTCGCATGTGGTCTCCAGCCAGCAGTTCTCGCGCGACGAGCTGCTGCAGCTGTTCCGCCTGGCGGCGCAGTACGAGACCACGCCGGCGCTGATGCACCTGCCGCTGGCGGGCAAGATCCTGATCAGCGCGTTCTACGAGCCGTCCACGCGCACGCGGCTGTCGTTCGAGAGTGCCTGGCACCGCCTGGGCGGCTCGGTCATGTCGATTACCGACCCCAAGAGCACCGGTATTGCCAAGGGGGAATCGCTGGCGGACATCGCGGAGATGTTCAACAACTACGGCGATGTTCTGGTCCTGCGCTCCTCCGACGGCGAGGCCGCGCACAACATGCTGGAGAACCTGCGCATCCCGCTGGTGAACGCCGGCAACGGGATCGACGAACACCCGACCCAGGCGCTGGCGGACGTCTACGCCCTGGCCAAGTGGCGCCCGGAGCTGTTCACCGGCGAGGTGGCCCCGGAGCAGCGCATCAAGGTCGGCATCATCGGGGTGCCCTCGCGCATGCGCACGGTGCGCTCCCTGCTGCGCCTGTTGAGCCTGTTCCCGCAGGCGATCGACGAGATCGTGCTCGTCTCGCGCGAGGACGAGAATTTCGATCCGGGTCAGCGCGAGGAACTGGAAGAGGCCGGGATCTCGCTACGCGTGGTGCACGACCTGGACCCGGCGCTGCCGGATCTGGATGTCGTGTACATCAACGCGATCGCCTGGGTGGGTGACACCTTCGAGGCGATGGGCGAGGGGCTGAAGCTGGATCGCCACTCCCCGCTGAAGGAGGGCGCAGTGGTCCTGCATCCGCTGGCGCGAGGTGAAGAGCTGTCCACCGACCTCGATGCCACCCCGCACAACTGGTATTTCGCCCAGGCTCGCGGGGCCGTATTCGTGCGCATGGCGCTGCTGACCACGGTGGTACGCCGCATCAGCGCGGTGATGGATACCCCGGACGGCTGACGCCGCCTTTTAGTTGAATCGCGAGCGGCGTGGCGCGCCGGGCCTGCCCGGCCCGCGCCCCGCTCGCCCCGAACGGATAACCAAGGAGACATGCCATGTGTGGCATTGCAGGAATCTTTCACGCCGACCCGACCCGCAAGGTCGACCCGCAAACCCTGGTCAACATGGCCGCGATCCAGTATCACCGCGGCCCCGACGGCTTCGGTTACCGCACCCAGGATGACCGCGGTGTGGGCTTTTCCCATGCGCGTCTGTCGATTATCGACCTGGACGAGAACCGCGGCCGTCAGCCGTTCTGCATGGACAGCGGCGAGATCATGACCGCGGTCAACGGCGAGCTGTACGACTACAAGCGCATCCGCACGGATCTCACGTCGCGCGGGGTGAAGTTCCGCACCAAGAGCGACTCCGAGATGGTCATGCACCTGTACCAGCGCGAAGGGCTGGAGGACGCGGTCAAGCATTTCCGTGGCGAGTTCGCGATCTCGCTGTACGACCGCAAGCACGACCGGCTGATCCTGATCCGCGACCGCTTCGGCATCAAGCCGCTGTACTTCACCGAGGCCAACGGCAGCTTCGTGTTCGGCTCCGAGCTGAAGGTGCTGTTCGCCAACCCCGATGTGCCGCGCCAGTTTTCCGATGACGGCCTGTACCACCAGCTGATGCAGACCATGGTGCCCGGCACCACCGCCTTCGAAGGCATCCAGCAGGTGAAGCCCGGCCACATGGTGATCGTCGAGCGCGCCCACGGGAAGCTGAAGATCCGCCAGGAGAAGTACTGGGACATGGACTTCCCGCTGGCCTCCGAGCGCCCGCCCGAGAGCGAGACCGACGAGGCGTACTGGATCGAGGGCGTGCGCGACCAGCTCATGGAGGCAGTGCAGTTGCGCCTGGAGGCCGACGTGCCGGTCGCCTGCTACCTCTCCGGCGGGATCGACTCCTGCATCACCCTGGGGCTGGCCTCGGCCAGCCAGCAGGCGCCGGTCAAGGCCTTCACCATCGGCTTCGACAACGACGACTATGACGAGACCGCGATCGCCCGCGAGATGGCCGAGAGCGTGGGTGCCGACCAGGACATCATGACCCTGGACGCCAACCACCTCTACGACAACTTCGAAGAGGCCCTCTGGCACGCCGAGCGCACCATCTACAACACCCTGGGTGTCGCCAAGTTGCTGATGAGCCGCCACGTGAACAAGGCCGGCTACAAGGTCGTCGTCACCGGCGAGGGTTCGGATGAGCTGTTCGGCGGCTATCCGGCCTTCCGCCGCGACATGTTCCTGCACGGCCTGGATACCCTGCCGGAGGCCGACCGCCAGGCCTGGCAGCAGATGCTGAACGAGTCCAACGAGCTGGTCTCTGGTGCGATGCTGGCCGAGGACGAGGTCAACGACCCCGACTTCACGCAGATGATGGGCTTCACCCCGTCCTGCCTGCAGCCGTGGCTGGCCGCGGCCGACCACGTGCCGGGCCTGCTGCACCCGAAGCGCCGCGAGCGCATGCAGGACTACAAGCCGGGCAAGGCGATTGCCAACGCCCTGGATGACGACATGCTGGAAGGCCGGCATCCGCTGGACAAGGCTCAGTACGTCTGGATCAAGACCATGCTGGAGGGCCAGATCCTGACCTGGGGCGGCGACCGCATGGACATGGCCAATTCGATGGAGGCGCGTCCGCCGTTCCTCGATCACCACCTGGCCGAGTTCGCCGCCCACCTGCCGCCGACCATGCGCATCAAGGGCTCCACCGAGAAGTACGTGTTGCGCGAATCGATGAAGGGCCTGTTGCCGAAGGTGCTCTACGAGCGCGAGAAGTTCGCCTTCATGGCGCCGCCCGCGCACACCGACCCGGTCAAGTGGGCGGCGATGAAGGCCCTGGCCGATCGCTATCTGTCCCCGGAGAAGGTCGCCGAGGCCGGGTTGCTGGACCCGGAGGGCGTGCGTCAGGTGTTTGAGCTGCACGAGTCCGAGGACACGCCGGCCGCCACCCAGGTTCAGCTGGACGCGGTGATCAACCACATGATCGGGGTCCAGGTGCTGCACGACAAGTTCGTCGCCACCGACATCCCGGCGCTGGCGCGGCAAAAGGCCGAGGAGTTCGGCTGGCACGCCTGATCACGGGTGCAAGCCTCGAGTGACCCAGAAGGCCCCGCGGACGAAGATCCGCGGGGCCTTTTTCGTTCTAGCCAACAAGGCCGGTCGGGGGCTCGACGGGGGTGAGCGCCCTCATCCGTTGCCCGCCGCGCACGGATCGCGCTCGACCGGCACAAAAAAGCCGCCCGCGGCCAGGGGCCGGGGGCGGCTGATGGCTTCGCGGCCCCGAGGGGCCGGAAGCGGCTGCCTTACAGGCTGTAGTACATGTCGAACTCGATCGGATGGGTGGTCATGCGCATCTGCGTGACGTCTTCCATCTTCAGGTCGATGTAGGCATCGATCATGTCGTCGGTGAACACGCCACCCTGGGTCAGGTATTCGCGATCCTGGTTCAGGGCTTCCAGCGCCTGGTCCAGCGAATGGCAGACCTGCGGAATGCCCTTCTCTTCTTCCGGCGGCAGGTCGTAGAGGTTCTTGTCCATCGCATCGCCCGGGTGGATCTTGTTCTGGATGCCGTCCAGGCCGGCCATCAGCATCGCCGCGAAGGCGAGATACGGGTTGGCGGTGGAGTCCGGGAAGCGCAGCTCGACGCGACGGCCCTTCGGGTTCATGACGAACGGGATACGCAGCGAGGCGGAGCGGTTGCGGGCGGAGTAGGCCAGCATGACCGGTGCCTCGAAGCCCGGCACCAGACGCTTGTAGCTGTTGGTGGACGGGTTGGTGAAGGCATTCAGCGAGCGGGCGTGCTTGATGATCCCGCCGATGTAGTACAGCGCGGTCTCGGACAGGCCGCCGTACAGGTCACCGGAGAACAGGTTCTTGCCGTCCTTGGACAGCGACTGGTGCACGTGCATGCCGGAGCCGTTGTCACCGACGATCGGCTTGGGCATGAAGGTCGCGGTCTTGCCGTGGACGTGGGCCACGTTCTGGATCACGTACTTCAGGATCTGCACCTCGTCGGCCTTCTGCGTCAGGGTCGCGGGACCCACGCCAATCTCGCACTGGCCGGCGGTCGCCACCTCGTGGTGGTGCACCTCGGTCTCGAGGCCCATCTCGGTCAACACTTCGCACATGGTGGAGCGGATGTCGTGCAGGCTGTCGACTGGCGGGACCGGGAAGTAGCCGCCCTTCACGCCCGGGCGGTGACCGATGTTGCCGTCCTCGTAGACGCGTTCGGAGTTCCAGGAGGCCTCCTGGGAATCCACGCGGCAGTAGGAGCCGGACAGGGTGGTGCCCCACTTCACATCGTCAAAGATGAAGAACTCGTTCTCCGGGCCGAACAGCGCGGTGTCGGCGATGCCGGTGCTTTGCAGGTAGGCCTCGGCGCGGCGCGCCAGGGAGCGCGGGCAGCGGTCGTAGCCCTGCATGGTGGCCGGTTCGACCACGTCGCAGCGGATGTTCATGGTCATGTCTTCGAAGAACGGATCGAGGACCGCGGACTCGGCGTCCGGCATCAGGATCATGTCGGACTCGTTGATCCCCTTCCAGCCGGCGATCGACGAGCCGTCGAACATCTTGCCTTCCTCGAAGGTCTCTTCGTCGATGTCGTGGGCCGGCACGGTCACATGCTGTTCCTTGCCCTTGGAGTCGGTAAAACGGAAGTCGATGAAGCGAACTTCCTTTTCCTTGATCTGGTTCAGCACGTCGGCTGCGGACATGGGGATCTCCTTGGTCTTTACTTGGGTATTCAAAGGTGGCCGGCCGGCCCGTCGGGCGCTTGCGCGGCGTCGCGATTCATTATGCAGGCATCATGCCATCCGGTCCTGTTTGGCCCGGGCGCGCGAAAAACGGGCCCCCGGGGCGCCCCGCCACATCCTGTATGCACCAATCTGGTGCCTTATATGCACAACTTTCGTGCGCATCTTTGGTGGCGCGCACCTAATGAGTGCAGGGCCGATAGAGTAGCGTGACCTCGCCCAGCATGTCGCCTACCCCGGGATGGCGGTGCAGCCGGTCGGCCAGGGCCTGGGTGCGGGCCTCGAGGTCTGCCGGGGTGGCTGCCCCGTCAAGGCGCAGGGTCAGCGTCACGTGTACCCGACCGCCGAGATAATGCAGCGACAGGTGCTCCACCGCATCCAGCTCCGGGGCGTCCGCCCAGGCCTCGCGCAGCGCCTCCACCAGCGTCGGGCGCAGCGGCAGCATGGAACTCCGGGCCTGTTCCGCGTCGTTTTCCGGATCCACGTGCACGGTGATGTCGTTCACCCGGTCATGTGCATCGGTCACCGCGTGGAACACCGCATCGGCGATCCGATGGCCCTCGGAGACCGAGATCATCGGCGCGACCTGGATATGCACGTCCACGACGACTTCGCTGCCGTGGCGCCGCGTGCGCAGCATATGCGCATCCTTGACCCCGGGCACATCCATGATCGTGCGGTGGATGCGCTCGACCTTCTCCGGCTCCAGGGCCGTGTCGATCAGCTCCGCCGCGCTGCGTACGATCAGCCGCCCGGCGATATGCAGGATGAACAGCGCGACGATCAGCGCCGCGAGGGCATCCGCCCACGGGAACCCGGCCACCGCAGCGGCCACCCCGGCCAGCACGAACAGCGACGAGATCGCATCCGTGCGGTGATGCCAGGCGTTGGCATCCAGCATCCGCGACTTCAGGCGCTTCGCCACCCGGTGGGTGTACTGGTACAGGCCTTCCTTGGCCACCAGGGTCAGCAGGGCAAAGGCGATCGCCATGTTTGCGGGGCCGGTCATGGCCTCGGGCTCGACCAGGCGGTTGCCGGCAGCCCAGGCAATCGCCAGACCCGCGAGCGCCAGAAAGACTCCGACGATCACCGTGGCCAGGGTCTCGATCCGCGCGTGACCGTAGGGGTGTTCCTGATCGGGGGAGGCGGCGGCCTTGCTTGCCGCGAACAGCACCACCCCGTCGGTGATCAGGTCCGACAGGGTATGCACGCCGTCCGCCACCAGGGCCTGCGAGTTCAGCAGCCAGCCACTGACGAGCTGCGCCACGGCGAGGAAGCTGTTCACGGCCGCGCCGACCAACGTGACCCGGCGGGTATCACGATAGCGCTGGCCGCTCTCCGGCGTGACCGAAGGTCCGGAATTGGCGAGGGGGTCGCTCAGGGCCGCTCTCCCGAACAGAATCAAGGCCCCAGTATGGGCGCGCTTTGGCTGCATGCAAAACGCCCGCGCCAACGCGAGCGGTGGCCGTGGCCGAAGCCGGGCCGATATACTGTCGGCTTTGCCCTGACCCGGGATCCCGCATGTCGCAAGAACGCACCCCGCCCAGCAGTCCGACCTTCCAGGACCTGATCCGCCGCCTGCAGGACTACTGGAACGATCACGGCTGCGTGGTCCTGCAGCCCTACGACATGGAGATGGGCGCGGGGACCTTCCATCCGGCGACCTTCCTGCGCTCCATCGGGCCGGAGCCGTGGCGCGCGGCCTATGTGCAGCCGAGCCGCCGCCCGACCGACGGGCGCTACGGCGACAACCCCAACCGGTTGCAGCACTACTACCAGTTCCAGGTCCTGCTGAAGCCCTCGCCGCCGGACATCCAGGCGCTCTACCTGGGCTCGCTGGAGGCGCTCGGGTTCGACACCCTGACCCACGATGTGCGCTTCGTCGAGGACAACTGGGAGTCCCCGACGCTGGGCGCCTGGGGTCTGGGCTGGGAGGTCTGGCTCAACGGCATGGAGGTGACCCAGTTCACCTACTTCCAGCAGGTGGGCGGACTGGACTGCCACCCGGTCTCCGGCGAGATCACCTACGGCCTCGAGCGCCTGGCGATGTACTTGCAGGGGGTGGAGAGCGTGTTTGATCTGGTCTGGACGATCGGGCCCGACGGCCGCGCGATCACCTACGGCGACGTCTACCACCAGAACGAGGTGGAGCAGTCCACCTACAACTTCGAGCATGCCGACCGCGACGCCCTGTTCGCCGCCTTCGACCAGCACGCGACCGAGAGCGATCGCATGATCGAGCTGGGCCTGCCCCTGCCGGCCTACGAGCAGATGCTGCGCGCCTCGCACAGCTTCAATCTGCTGGATGCGCGCGGCGCGATCTCGGTCACCGAGCGCCAGCGCTATATCCTGCGCGTGCGCGAGCTGTCGCGGAACGTCGCCCGGAAATACTACGAGTCGCGCGAGGCCCTGGGCTTCCCGCTGTGTGCCGAAGACGACGCGAACAAGCCCGACGCCGCCTGAATCCCGCAATCCCGCGCCGGCCGGCCCCCTGGGTCGCGCGGCGCGTACTGGACCCAACCTGGACCCAACATGGCCGAAGCCCGAGAACTCCTGATCGAACTTGGCACCGAGGAGCTGCCCCCGACCGCCCTCGCGCGCCTGCGCGACGCCCTGGCCGAGGGCCTGACCACCCGCCTGCGCGAGGCCGGGCTGGAGCCGGGCGAGCCCGAGGCCTTCGCCACCCCGCGGCGCCTGGCCGTGTTGTTCCCGAGCGTACCCGCGCGCCAGCCGGACCAGCTGCAGGAGCGCCGCGGCCCGGCGGTGGCCGCGGCCTTCGACGATGCCGGCGAGCCGACCAAGGCCGTGCTGGGCTTTGCCCGATCCTGTGGTGTCGAGGTCGAGCGCCTGGAGCGCGAGACCACCGACAAGGGCGAATACCTGGTGTTTCGTCAGCTGCAGCCGGGGCGCGCCCTTGGCGAACTGCTGCCGGAGATGCTGGAGGCCGCGCTGGACGCCCTGCCCACACCCAAGCGTATGCGCTGGGGCAGCAGCCGTACCGAGTTCGTGCGGCCCGCACACTGGCTGGTCGTACTGCACGGGCCCGAGGTGCTGGAGATGACCGTGCTGGAACAAACAGCGGGTCGGGAGACCCACGGCCACCGCTTCCATCAGCCCGGCGCCCTGGAGCTCAAGCGCGGGAACGACTACGCCGAGCGGCTGCGTCGCCCGGGGTTTGTCGAGCCGTCTTTCGAGGCGCGCCGCGAGCGCATCCTCGAGCAGGTCCACGAGCAGGCGAAGGCCCTGGGTGGGCGTGCGCTGGTGGATGCGGACCTGCTGGACGAGGTGACCGCGCTGGTCGAGTGGCCGGTGGCGCTGACCGGCGGCTTTGATCCGCGTTTCCTGGATGTCCCGCAGGAGGCGCTGATCTCCACCATGCAGGACAACCAGAAGTACTTCCCGGTGGTCGACGAGGCCGGCCGCATGCAGCCGCACTTCATCGTGATCAGCAACATCGAATCGCGTGATCCGCATGCGGTGCGCGACGGCAACGAGCGCGTGTTGCGCCCGCGCTTCGCGGATGCCGAGTTCTTCTGGCAGCAGGACCGCAAGAAGCGCCTGGAGGAACGCCTGGAGGCGCTGGACTCGGTCGTGTTCGAGAAGCGCCTGGGCACGCTGCGCGACAAGTCCATGCGGCTGGAGGCCCTGATGCAGCGCCTGGCCGGGCTGATGGGCCTCGACGCGCCCCTCGCTGCGCGCGCCGCACGTCTGGCCAAGTGCGACCTGGTTACCCAGATGGTGTTCGAGTTCACCGAGCTGCAGGGCACCATGGGGCGTTACTACGCCCTGCACGACCGCGAGGACGAGACCGTCGCCGCCGCGATCGAGCAGCACTACTGGCCGCGCCAGTCCGGCTCCGAGCTGCCGGACGCCCCGATCGCCCAGGCGCTGGCGCTGGCCGATCGTCTCGACACCCTGGTCGGCATCTTCGCCATCGGCAAGCAGCCCAGTGGCACCAAGGACCCGTTCGCCCTGCGCCGCGCCGCGCTGGGGCTGGTGCGTATCCTGGTCGAGCGCGAACTGCCGCTGGCCTTGACCCCCTTGCTGCAGGCCGCCGCCGAACCCATCCGCGAACGCGTGCCGGAGGCCGATCAGGCCGTGGAACCGGTACGCGAGTACATCCTCGAGCGCCTGCGCGGGTACCTGCTGGAACAGGGTCAGGCGCACGAGACTATCGAGGCGGTGGCCGCGGTCGCGCCGGATGCCCCGCTGGATTTCGTGCGCCGCGTGCGCGCGGTCAGCCTGTTCCGCGAACGCCCGGAGGCCGAGGCGCTGGCCGCCGCGAACAAGCGGATCCACAACCTGCTGCGCAAGGCCGGCGAGGAGGCCGAGGCGGAACTCGATCCGGAGGCCCTGGCGCTGGACGAGGAGCGTCAGCTGTACCAGGGCCTGCAGGCCGTGCGTCCGGGGGTCGAGCAGGCGGTGGCCGACGGTGACTACCTGCATGCCCTCGGCGAACTGGCAGGCCTGCGAGATCGGGTGGACACCTTTTTCGACCAGGTGATGGTGATGGCCGAGGACGCCGCAGAGCGGCGCAACCGCCTGGCCCTGCTGCGTGAACTGCGTCGCGCGTTCGAGACCGTGGCCGACATCGGCCGCCTGGCGACGGGGTAGGGCCGGGCGATGCTGCCCCTGATCCGAGGTCTGCTGTTCCAGCTGGGGCTCGTTGGCTCCATCCTGGTCTTCGGGCTGCTGGTACCGCCGCTGATCTGGCCGTTTTCCCGCCCCGTCCGCTACCGTGTCCTGACCCTGTGGGGCCGGTTCAACGTCTGGTGGCTGCGTGTCAGTTGCGGCATCGATTACCGGGTGCACGGGCGCGAGCACATCGACCCCTCGCGCCCTCATGTGGTGCTGTCCAAGCACCAGTCGGCCTGGGAGACCGTGGCCTTCGTCGCGATCTTTCCCATGCAGACCTGGGTGCTCAAGCGTGAACTGATGCGGATCCCCCTGTTCGGCTGGACGTTGTCCATGCTCGATCCGGTACCGATTGATCGCGAGGGCGGACGCCAGGCCCTGGAGAATCTGGTGGCCGAAGGCAAGCAGCGCCTGGACCAGGGCCGCTGGGTGATCGTGTTTCCCGAGGGCACGCGCGTGGCCCCGGGCGAACACGGGCGTTACCGTCAGGGCGGCGCGATGCTCGCAGTGCGCACCGGCTACCCGGTCCTGCCGGTGGCGCTGAACAGCGGGAGCTTCTGGCCGAAAAAGGGCCTGCGGCGCTATCCCGGCACCATCGAGGTGGTGATCGGGGCGCCAATCGAGACCGCTGGTCGCAAGCCGGTCGAGGTGCTGTCCGAAGCCGAGAGCTGGATCGAGACCACCATGACCGAGATCGAACCTCGCCCCGCCACCCTGTCGACGGAGAAACCCGATGGCCAGTGAACCCCTGATCAGCGCCCCATTGGTCGAACTGCGTGACCGGACCATCTACCGGATCGGCGATTCGGAACCGGCCGTGTGGCTGATCGACGACCTCGAGCTCGGCGGCATCCTGGTGAACGCGCCGATCTATTCGGAGTCGCTCCTGGAGGCGATCCGGGCCATCAGCAAGCCCGCGTACCTATTCCTGCCCAGCCGGTATGGGGCGCAGGATCTGGATGCCTGGCGCGCTGCGGGACTGGAGACCCTCACGTTCGAGGCCGAGGCCCCGGCGATCCGCGCAGCGGGCGGCGAGATCGATATCGCCTTCAACCGCAAGCAGCGCCTGTCGCGCACCATCGACTTCCTGCCGATGGCCGGCGTAACCGATGGCACCTGTGCACTGCGCCTGAAGAATCTGCCCGGCGTGGTCTTCTTCGGCCCTGCCCTGGCCCCGGGCGCGGACGGCTGGCCCACGCTGATCCAGAACCCTGAGGATCATTCCTTCGAGGCACGCCTGTTCGGTGCCCTCGGAGTGAAAGACCTGAAGTTTGCCTACGCCTTCTGCGACCGCTTTGATCCAGCCACTACACAGTTCGGCCCGGACGCTGGCCAGCACATCCAGGCCCGCATCGAGGCCATCTTCGAGGAATAGCCGGTTCGCCCGTCCTGGGCGTGGTCAGGCGCGGGTGATCAGGGTCTGGATCACGTGGCCGGCGGCGGTCAGGCCGAAGATCGCGGGCAGGTAGGAGATGGTGCCGTTGACCGAGCGCGGGCGCCCGCCGTCGCCGACCGGCCGGTGCTCCGTCCCCTTGCGCGGCTGCTCGATGGAGAACACCACGGGATAGTCGAGATGTGCGCCCAGGCGCCGCAGCCGCTTGCGCATCTGCCGCGCGAGCGGGCACACGCGGGTCTCGGTCAGCGGCCCTACGCGCACGGCCGTCGGGTCGATGCGCCCACCTGCGCCCATGCTCGAGATCACGGCCTGCCCGCGGGCCTGGGCGGTCGCGACCAGCGCGGCCTTGCAGACAATGGAGTCGATCGCGTCCAGCACGAAGTCGGCATCCTCGGGGACCAGGTCGCCGATGGTGTCGGGCTGGAGGAAGTCCTGGCGAATGATGACCTCGATGTCGGGATCGATGTCGCGGATGCGGTTCGCCATGATCTCGGTCTTGGGCCGGTCCACGGTGGAGCGCAGCGCGACGAGCTGGCGGTTCAGGTTGGAGGCCCCGACCACGTCGTGATCGGCGAGGGTCATGCGTCCGACCCCGGCCCGCGCGATCGCCTCGGCCGCGTAGCTGCCCACACCGCCCAGTCCGGCGATGAAGACATGCCGATCGCGCAGGCGCGCGGTGACGTCATGCCCCAGCAGCAGATCCGTGCGTTCGGTAAAGGGATTGTGCGGGGCGTCGGCGGGCGAGCTCATGCAGCGGAACCGGTCGGGAGCCGGAGGACCCGGCGTGCGTTTTGTGACGTGATTATAGCCATCTCGGCCGGATCCATGTCTCGCAGGGCCGCGAGCTGGCGGTTGACCTCGGCGGTCATGGCCGGTTCGTTGCGCTCGCCCTGGTGTCCGGCCAGCGGTTGGTCCGGGGCGTCCGTCTCCACCACCAGCGCCTGCAGCGGTGCGTCGCGCACCACGCGGTGCAGTTTCTTTGCGCGCTCGTAGGTCACGGGCCCTCCGATCCCGAGTGCAAAGCCGAGATCCGCCGCCTGCCGAGCCTGCTGCGGACTCCCGATGAAGGCATGCAGGATGCCGCTGATGCCGGGGTACTGGCGCAGGCCCTTCAGGACCTCGTCGAGCGCGCGTCGGCTGTGGATGATCACCGGCAGCTCGCGTTCCCGGGCGATGGCCAGTTGCCGCGTATAGAACCGCCACTGACGGTCCCAGTCGAGCTCCTGGTGGTAGCCGTCCAGTCCGATCTCGCCGACGGCGACGGTCTCCGGGTGCGCGTCCAGCCAGGCCTCCAGCGCGTCGAGGTCGTCATCGGCATGGTCTTGCAGGAAGATCGGGTGCAGACCATAGGCGACATGCAGGCCGGCGTCCTGCCGGTGCAGGGCGTCCAGATCCGGCCAGCGCGCACGCGTGACGCCGGGCAGAACCAGCTCCTGCACGCCGGCGGCCCGGGCGCGGTCCAGCACCGCCGGGCGGTCCGGATCGAACGCGTCGAGGTCCAGGTGGACGTGCGTATCGATCAGGTGCATCGGGACCAACCCCTACGGACAGGGGTTGGTGTAGCGGGCGTGGATCGCCTCAATGGCCTCCAGCACGGCGGCGGACAGGGTGATATCCACAGTCGCGATGTTCTCGCGCAACTGTTCCATGGTGGTCGCGCCGACCAGGTTGCTGGTCACGAACGGCTGCTGGTTGACGAAGGCCAGTGCCAGCTGGGTTGGGGTCAGTCCGTGTTCGGCGGCGAGCCTGGCGTACTCGGCGGTCGCGGCCAGACCGGATGCGTTGCTGTAGCGCTGGAAGCGCTCGAACAGGGTCAGCCGGGCACCTGCCGGCTTGGCGCCATCCAGGTATTTTCCGGAGAGCATGCCGAAGGCCAGCGGCGAGTAGGCCAGCAGGCCGGCGTCCTCGCGGATCGCCATCTCGGCCAGGCCGGCCTCGAAGCTGCGGTTGAGCAGGTTGTAGGGATTCTGGATGGAGACAATGCGCTCGGACAGGCCGCGGTCATGCGCGCGGATCCATTCCATGAAACCCCACGGGGTCTCGTTGGATATACCGATAGTCCGTACGCGGCCGCTGTCGACCATGGCCTTCAGGGCGGCGGCGGTCTCCTCGATCGGCGTGGCATCATCATCCGGCTTGTGGCTGTAGCCGAGCTGGCCGAAGAAGTTGGTCGCGCGGGCCGGCCAATGGACCTGGTAGAGGTCCAGATAGTCGGTCTGCAGCCGCTTGAGGCTGTCGCTCAGGGCCTGTTCGATATGCTCGCGGTTCAGCTGCGGTCCGCCGCGCAGGTAGTCGATCATGCCGGGGCCGGCGACCTTGCTGGCCAGCACAACTTGATCGCGGTTCTTGCGCTGCGCCAGCCAGTTGCCAATGTAGGTCTCGGTCAGGCCCTGGGTCTCCTCGCGCGGCGGCACCGGATACATCTCGGCGGCGTCGATGAAGTTCACCTTCTGCTCCAGCGCGTAGTCGAGCTGCTCGTGCGCCTCGGCCTCGGTGTTCTGCTCGCCCCAGGTCATGGTGCCCAGGCCGATCAGGCTGACTTCGATATCGGTACGTCCCAGCTTGCGGTACTGCATGCCTTCTCCCGGGGTGTGGTGGAGTGCGTTTCAGGTGAACAGGGTCAGGACCCCGGTGTAGCCGTACAGGCGGTTGGCGAAGATCTCGCCATTGGCGAAGAAGCCGACCAGGGGTACGTCCCCCAGTCCCTTTTGCACGATAGCCAACTCCGCGCCTTCCTGCCCGAACTGGTGGCGTCCGCGCCCGACACAGGAGACGTAGAGCGCCCCGCGAATGCCGTTGGGTGCCTGGGCGCGCACCTGTTCCAGCATGCGTTCCAGGTCGTCGCGGGCGGCCTGGCCGTCGCGGCGCACGAACAGGATCTGCGACCCCGGTTCCAGCATCTCGCCGATCGCGAGCACCTCCTGGTCCAGGTCCACCCCGATAATGTTGCGCACGCGATAGTCGCCGGTATCCGAGCCGGCGATGGGAAAGCCGACCAGGATGTAGCCCAGCGCGCGTTCCAGATCGCGCGACAGGACATCGCCGATGATGCCCTTGAATGCCGGCAGCGCCTGCTGCCCGTCAAGGCGCACGATGATGTTGCGCCAGGTCTCGGTCAGCTCGTGCTGGCCGGGCAATGGTGTGCAGCCCTGGCTGTGGCGCGCGGCGATGGCGACATCGTCGCGCAGCGCCAGGCCGGTGATGCCCGAGGCGGAGACCCCGTCGGCGATCTGTACCACGCCGGGCTCGCCGGAGTTGACACCCCCGGTGGCGAACCAGGCGGTCTGCTCGCCGATCTCGGTCAGTATGTCTTCCAGGCCCTCCGTTTGGGGGTCGGCATTCAGGATCAGACGCCCCGGGGTCTGCGGGTCGAGGAAGCCGTCCAGTTCCTGTACCAGATCCTCGAAGCGACGTACCGGATGGTAGATGACCCGAACACTGGATGCCGGGAACTCGCCGATCATCAGGGTCACACCGGGCTGCTCGTAGAGCTCGTCGCGCGGGCCGATGATCGCCATGGCCATGCCGCCGACGAAGTGATCGATCCCGAGGCCTTCGCGCAGGTGTTTCAGCAGGCTGCGGGCGTGGCGGCTCAGGGGGTCGGAGAGATAGATGAAGCCGACGCGTACCTCATCATCGCCACGTACCGGCTGTTCGCCGAGCTCGGCGATCAGGGTGGTGGCCAGGGCCCCGGGCTCGTCGCCGTGGGCGGTGGCGCTGCGAAAGGGTGTGGTCATAAACCGAGATGCTCCAGCATGCTGAGGGCCTCGTTGTCTTCGACCGGCAGGCCGGTGTGCACGTGCAGGCCGCCGTCTTCGGCGAAGACCAGGCGGGCGTGGTGGCGAGTGTCCAGTTCCTCCAGAAACCAGGCGATCTCGGAGGGGTGCACGGCATGCTGCCCGCGCGTCAGGTGGCGCACGAGGATGGCGTCCTCGCGTACGTCCAGAAACAGTGGCTGAGGGAGGTCCAGCGGCAGGATGTAGGTCTGCACCAGCCATTCCACCGGGGTGGGGCGCCGCCGCGGCAGTGGCCGGCTGTCCATGCGGAAGTGCCCGCCGCCACCCGGCTGCTTGATGAGCTCCTCCAGCCAGTCCCCGTTGAAACCCTGGTGCACGATCAGCGAGCGTCCGTCGTAACGGCTGCGAAAGCGCTCCATCTGTTGGGCCGGCCGTGGCCCGAAGAGTCCGAACACGCCAACTCCGTCCTGTTGGTTAAAGCCCGAATCCTAGCGGAATGCCCGGCCTTGAACGAAAAAAGCCCCGCCGGAGCGGGGCTTGGGAACTTCTCTTGGGCTTGCGGATCAGCCGCGACGCGACAGCATCTCGTGGATGATCGGGGCCAGGATGACCTCCATCGCGAAGCTCATCTTGCCGCCCGGGACCACCAGGGTCTTGGGATCGGACATGAAGGAGTCCGGGATCATGTTCTGCAGGTACGGGAAGTCGATGCCGAGCTTCGCCGGATCCTTGAAGCTGATCACCACCATCGACTCGTCCGGGGTCGGCACCGCGCGGGCGATGAACGGGTTGGAGGTGTCCACCGTCGGCACGCGCTGGAAGTTGATGTCGGTGTAGCCGAACTGCGGGGTGATGTAGTTCACGTAGTCCGGCATGCGCCGCAGGATCGTGTCGACGATCGCCTCGGCGGAATAGCCGCGCTCGGCGTTGTCGCGGAAGATCTTCTGGATCCACTCGAGGTTCACGATCGGCACCACGCCGATACCCAGGTCCACGTGCTGCGCGGCGTCCACTTCGCCGTTCACGACCAGGCCGTGCAGGCCTTCGTAGAACATCAGATCGGTGCCCGGCTGGATCTCTTCCCAGGGGGTGAACTCGCCCGGTCCAAGGTTGGTGCCAAGGCGCTCGTTGTGCTCGGCGGCCTCTTCGTCGGAGTGCAGGTAGTAGCGCTTCTCGCCCTGGCCGGTCTCGCCGTAGGTCTTGAACAGCCCCTCGATGCGATCGAACAGGTTGGCTTCGGGGCCGAAGTGCGAGAAGTGATCGTTGCCGTCGGCGGCGGCCTTCTGCATCGCCTCCTTCATTGCCTTGCGGTCATAGCGATGGAAGCTGTCGCCCTCGATCACAACCGGGCTGATCTGCTCGCGACGGAAGATGGACTCGAAGGAGCGCTTGACGGTGGAGGTGCCGGCACCCGAGGAACCGGTCACCGCAATCACGGGATGCTTCTGGGACATGGGATTTCTCCTTGCAAACGGGTTGCTAAAGGTTGCGTTTAACAGACTAGAAAATCAGGTTGAGCATGAACATGGCGACCACGGCGAACAGGATGGTCATGATGCCGCCCGCCTTCATGAAGTCCTTCACCCGATAGCCGCCGGGGCCCATGATCAGGGCGTTCACCTGGTGGGTCGGGATCAGGAAGGAATTCGAGGTGGCGATCGCCACGGTCAGCGCGAACACGCGCGGGTCGGCATCCATGCCCGCGGCCTGCGCGGCGATCGCGAAATTGATCGCCAGCGGCACCAGCAGCACGGTCGCGCCGACGTTGGACATGACCAGCGTGAAGAACGTGGCCAGGGCAAAGATCGTCGCCTGCAGCACCCAGGGCGGTACGGTCCCCAGCATCTCCAGCGTGTTCTGCGCGATCCAGGCGGCGGTTCCGGTGTTCTCCACCGCCATGCCTAGCGGGATCAGTGACGCCAGCAGGAAGACGGTCTTCCAGCTGACGGCGCGATAGGCGTTGTCGAGGCTGATGACGCCGGTCAGGATCATGCCCAGTGCGCCGGTCAGCAGTGCGACCGAGAGCATCAGGTCGGTGAACACGATCAGGCCCACGGTCAGCGCCAGGAAGAACAGCGCATGCGGCACCTTGGACGGTACCAGTTCCTCGCGCGGATAGTCCGACGTGATCACCACGAAATCGCGGTCCTGCTCCAGCCGGGCCAGCGATTCCCAGGTGCAGTGCACCACCAGGATATCGCCCGGTTCCAGGGGGATGTCGCGTAGCCCCTCGCCGTAGGTCTCGTTGCCGCGCTGGATGCGCATCACCGACAGGCCGTAGGTCTGGCGCATCGCCAGTTCGGTGACCGTCTTGCCGGCGAGGTTCGAGCCCGGCGCGATGGCGACCTCGGCGACGCCGGAACGCCCACTGTCCAGGGCGTTGGCGAACACGTCGAGATGGGTGCTGGGACGCTTGCGCGTGCCCTCGCACAGCTTTTCCATGCGTGACGGGCTGGCCAGCACGGCCAGGTGCGAGTTGGCCTGGATCTCGTAGCCGGTCCACGGTGCCATGCGCAGCTCGTCGCGCATGTAGGTGCCGACGATCGCGATCCCGGTCTCGCGCTCGATCTCGGCCACCGTGCGCCCAACCATCGGGTCGTTCTCCGGGACGAACAGCTCATGGATCTCGTAGGACAGGCCGTACACGCGCTGGAAGTAGTCCTGTGCACTTTCGCGCTGGGTGGCCTTGCTCTTGACCGACGGCAGTACGAAGCGGCCCAGCAGCACGAAGTAGACGATGGCGGTGGCCAGCAGGGCCAGGCCGATCGGGGTCACGTCGAACAGCTGGAACGGTTCCATGTCCGACGGCAGCAGGTCGTTCAGCAGGATCAGCGGGCTGGACCCGACCAGGGTGATGGTGCCGCCGACGATCGCGGCGAAGCCCATCGGCATCAGCAGGCGCGACAGCGGGATGTTCAGGCGATTGGAGATGCGGCTCATCACCGGCATGAACAGCGCGGCTGCGCCGATGTTCTGCATGAAGCTGGAGATTACGCCGACGGTTCCGGAGACGGTCGGGATGATGCTTTTTTCGGTGGTGCCACCCACGCGCATGATGAACGCCGCCACCTTGTGCATCACGCCGGTCTTGTCCAGGCCGGCGCCGATAATCATCACCGCGATGATCGAGATCACCGCATTGGAGGCGAAGCCGCTGAACAGCTCTTCCTGGCCGACCAGCATCCCGAGTCCGGGCACCAGCGTCAGCAGGCCGAGCAGGACCATCACCGAGATCGCCGCCAGGTCGACCCGGATGATCTCGGAGACAAACAGGAAGATCGTGAACGCGAGCAGCGCAAGCACCACGATCATCTCGGTGGTCAGCGTAAGGTTTTCCATGTTCCAGTCGTGTCCTGAGGACCCGCGCCGGACGGCGCGTGGCCAGAAGCCGAAAAAGGGGACTCGCGCCGGGCGCAGGCGCCGAGGCGGGTCGGCGGAAACAGATTCCGCCTTTCCCTTGAAAGCGCGGGATTATTTCATCCCGCGGGCACGGACGCAAAAAATGCGCTGGCGTTGGGTAGGCGGTTCGTTCGGCGCGGCCCCGAGTGCTGGCGTTTGCCGGCATGTCGGTTATGCTTGGAAAAAAGTCCAGGTGGAGACCCCAGCATGTCCGATTCAGATGCCCCGCTGTGCCGTTTCGAGACCATCGTCCTGGCGACGGATGGCTCCGAGTTCAGCGAATCCGCCGAGAATGTGGCGCTGGATCTGGCGCAGCGCTGTGGTGCGCGCCTGATCGTCGCACGGATTATCCGCACCGATACCCAGCACGATGCGTTGTCTCCGCCGCGCAGCCACGAGGCGAGCGTTGCCGGCCAGACCGATCTGGACGCACTGGAAAAGCGCGCCCGCGAGGTGGGCATCGATGCCTCCATGATCCTGCGCCACGGGGTCGACCGGCACCAGGAGATCGTCGCCATTGCCGAGGAGTTCAAGGCCGGGCTGATCGTCATCGGCCGACGCGATCGAGGTGACCTCTCGCGCCTGATGGTGGGCGACGCCACGCGCAAGGTCGTGGGGCTCGCACCCTGCAACGTGATGATTGTCCCGCGCGGCGCCCAGGCGCCGCATCGCGGGCTTCTGGTGGGGACCGACGGCTCCGACCTTGGGGACCAGGCCGCGCGCGCCGCAATCGAGCTGGCCGGCTATTGCAAGCTTCCGATCACGATCGTGTCCGTGGCGGTCCCGGGGCAGAACGAGGAGCGGCGTCAGGAGGGTGTCCAGGCCATCCAGCGTCTGCAGGGCGAGGCCCGCGAGAAGGGGCTGGAGGCCGATGCGACCTTCGAGGAGGGGCGCCCCGAGGTCACCCTGCTGGAGGTCGCTGCGCGCGACCATCGCGATCTGGTGGTGGTCGGCAGCCACGGGCGTACCGGGCTCAAGCGCCTTCTGATGGGCAGCGTGTCCGAGCGCGTGATTGGCGGGGCTGACTGCCCGGTCCTGGTGGTCAAGAACGCCTGATCCGACCCGGCATCGCGCCGGGTATCATCAGGCGGGTTCGTCGGTGCGCCGGTAGAGCAGATCGGCGACCTGGTGGCCGCGTTGCTCCCCGCGCCGTTCGAACTTGGTCACCGGGCGCTCCGGCGGCCGGCCGGGAGCCGGGATCGGGCCGTCCGGCACGAACCATGGCCGGCATTCCTCCAGCACCACCATCATGTGTTCGGCATATTCGGCCCAGTCGGTCGCCAGATGCAGCCGTCCGCCCGGCCGGATGCGCGTCGCCAGGTGGCGCACGAAGGCCGGCTGGATCAGGCGCCGCTTGTGGTGGCGCTTCTTGTGCCAAGGGTCGGGGAAGAACACCTGCACGCAGTCCAGGCTGGCGGGCGTCAGGTAGCGCTCCAGCAGTTCCACCGCATCGACGTCGCTGACGCGCACATTGGTCAGGCCGCGCTGCTCCACCTCGCGCAGAAGATGCCCGACCCCCGGCCGGTGCACCTCGATACCGATGAAGTCGCGTTCCGGCTGGTTCGCGGCCTGCTCGGCCAGGCTCTCGCCGTCCCCGAAGCCGATCTCCAGCGTCACGGGTGCCGTGCGCCCGAAAACGGAAGTCAGGTCCAGCGGTGCCGCGGGTTCCGGTAGCTGCAGGCCAAAGCGCGGTAACAGGTCGTCCAGTGCCCGCTGCTGGCCCGGCGTCAGCCGGCCCTCGCGGCGCACGAAGCTGCGGATGCGGCGGTAGAACGGCTTGTCGTCCGTCTCGGCGTTGGCGTGGTCGCTCATGCTCAGCTGAAGAACAGGCCGGTCTGCGGTGAGGAGGCCGAGGCGTAGCGCCGCGGCGCCATGCGCCCGGCGCGAAAGGCCTGGCGCCCGCCGATGATCGCGTGGCGCATCGCCGAGGCCATCAGCACCGGGTCGTCGGCGGCGGCGATGGCGGTGTTCATCAGCACGCCGTCGCAGCCCAGCTCCATTGCGATCGCGGCGTCCGAGGCGGTGCCGACCCCGGCATCCACCAGCACCGGAACCGTGGCGTTCTCCACGATCTCGCGGATGTTGTAGCGATTCTGGATGCCCAGGCCCGAGCCGATCGGCGCGGCCAGCGGCATGATCGCCAGGCAGCCGATGTCTTCCAGGCGCTTCGCCAGCAGCGGGTCGTCGGTGGTGTAGACCATCACGTCGAAGCCTTCGGCCACCAGCGTCTCGGCGGCCTTCACGGTCTCGAAGACGTCCGGGTACAGGGTCTTCTCGTCGCCCAGGACCTCCAGCTTCACCAGGTTGTGGCCGTCGAGCAGCTCGCGTGCCAGGCGGCAGGTGCGGATCGCATCCTCGGCATTGAAGCAGCCGGCAGTATTCGGCAGCAGCGTGTAGCGCTCCGGCGAGATCACGTCCAGCAGGTTGGGTTCGTCCGGGTTCTGGCCGATGTTGGTGCGGCGGATGGCGACGGTCACGATCTCCGCGCCGCTCGCCTCGATGGCGTCGCGGGTCTGGTCGAGATCGCGGTACTTGCCGGTCCCAACGAGCAGGCGGGAGGTGAACTCGCGCGTGCCTACGCGGAACAGGTCGTCGGCGGACGCGGCCGATTCGGTCATGGTCATTCCTTCGTTGAAAAGTGGTCGCAGGCCGGGCGGCTGGCCAATCTAGCCGCCCCCGATCGCCTGCACGATCTCCACGCGATCCCCGGGTTTCAGGGGATGGGCCGCGTGCTCGCTGCGCGGGACCAGCTCTTCGTTCACCTCCACCGCCAGACGGCGGCCACCAAGGCCGCGTGCCTCGATCAGCGCGGCCAGGGTGGCCTCGCGATCATCGGGGAGTTCAAAGGGTTCGCCGTTCAGCTGAATCTGCATGGTTCTTCGACTGCTCAGTTTACCGTTGAGCCGGAGGCCGACAAGGCCTACAATCGGCGGCGCAAGCGGGTGTAGTTCAATGGTAGAACGGGAGCTTCCCAAGCTCTTAATGTGGGTTCGATTCCCATCACCCGCTCCATTCTATCAGGCTTCCCGGCCTCACCGGTCCCCGGAAAGCGGGATATGGACTTGCTCCAGATCCCTGTTATATCGTCGGAATCATGAACATCGACTCCAACAACCCGGATCTGCTCTCGGTCCACGCCGCGCGCGAAATGCTGCGCGAGCACGCGATCTCCCCGACCGAGCAGCGCGTCGAGATTGCCCGCGTGATGTTCGCCCGCCATCAGCACCTCAGCGCCGAGCAAATCCTCGGGCAGCTAATGCGGCATGCCTCGCGGGTGTCCAAGGCCACGGTGTACAACACCCTGAACCTGTTCGCCGAGAAGGGGCTGGTGCGCGAGGTCGTGATTGATCCGGCCAAGCTGTTCTACGACTCCAACCTGAATCCGCATCACCACCTGTTCCATACCGATACCGGGCAACTGGAAGACGTGGATCCGGCGCGGATCGACATCTCCGATCTGCCCGCCCTGCCGGAAGGCAAGGAACTCGAGGGTGTGGACGTCGTCTTCCGCGTGGGCCGCCGCCGCTCCTGAGCCGGTGATCGGTCGATTGTCCGGGCTCGCCGGATTGTGGTCGGCACCGGCCCTCGCTATCATGTCGCGCTTCGCCGGTGTAGCTCAGTTGGTAGAGCAATCGATTCGTAATCGATAGGTCGGAGGTTCGACTCCTCTCGCCGGCACCATCTTTTTCTGTGGTTTTCCCGCGTCCGCTCAGCCCCGGTTGCCGCTGCGCTGCGGGCGGCTGCCTCCGGGGCGGCCGCCTCCGCCGGAGCGCGGGCCACCGCGGCGATCGTCGCGCGGCTTGCGCGGGCGCGGTTTCGGCTTGACCGCATCCTGGAACAGGCGTGCCGGGTCCACGCTCGCGGTGGGGATGCGCTCGCCCAGGTAGCTCTCGATATCCGGCAGGTAGAAGGCCGAGTCCTCGCAGCCGAAGCTGATCGCGTCACCTTCGGCGCCCGCACGTGCGGTGCGCCCGATACGGTGCACGTAGTCCTCGCCGGACTGCGGCAGATCGAAGTTGAAGACATGCGTGACCGCCGGGATGTGCAGCCCGCGGGCGGCCACGTCGGTCGCCACCAGGTAGGTGTATTCGCCAGCGGCGAAGTGTCCCAGCAGCTGCGAGCGCTTGTTCTGCGGCACGTCGCCGGACAGCAGCGCGGCCTTCTGGTCGTTCACGTTCAGCCAGTCGCAGACCTTCTCGGCGCCGTGCTTGGTGTTCACGAACACGATGGCGCGCTCCGGCTTGAGGTCGCGTGCGAGCCCGAGGAGCAGCGGGATCTTTTCGTCGTTGGCCGGGTAGTAAATCACCTGGCGCACGCGGTCGGCAGTCAGGGTCTCGGCCTCGACCTGGACCTTTTCCGGATTGTTCATGTGCTCGTACGCCAGCTCCATCACGCGGAAGGACAGCGTGGCGGAGAACAGCATCGACAGGCGTTCGCTGGCCGGCGCGCAGCCACGCATCAGAAAGCGCACATCCTTGATGAAGCCGAGATCGAACATGCGATCCGCCTCGTCCAGCACCACCACCTCCGTATGCTTGAGGCCGAAGACCTTCTGCTTGAAGTAGTCGATGATGCGTCCGGGCGTGCCGATCAGGATGTCGGCGCCGGCCTCCAGCTGTTCGCGCTGGCTGTCGTAGCCGGTGCCGCCGTAGGCCAGCGCGAGCTTCAGCCCGGTCTCGGCGCCCAGCGATTCGGCATCCTTGTGGATCTGGATCGCCAGTTCGCGGGTCGGGGCCAGGATCAGGGCGCGCACGTCCGTGGGCCGCCGGTTGGGCGAAGGCTGCTGGCGCAGCAGGCGGTTGAAGGTCGCGATCAGGAAGGCGGCCGTCTTGCCGGTCCCGGTCTGGGCCTGGCCGGCGACGTCGTGGCCGGCCAGCGCGATCGGCAGGGTCTGTGCCTGGATCGGGGTGCAGGTTTCGAAACCGGTGGCGCGGATGCCCGCCTGGACGGGTTCGGGCAGATCGAGCTGGTCGAAGCGGGGTGTGTCCTGCACGGTTTCGGTCATGGGGTTCCTCGGTTCCTGCGTATTACTTGAACTGTCCGGCGTTGATCGTCGATAGTAAGGGCCGTGCAGCCGGCGGTGCGGGCTGCTCCCCCAACCCAAGTCATGAGGGCTCGGAGTGAGCGACAAAATTGTGTACACATCGGACGCCGGTTTCGACGAGGACGTCCTGAAGGCGGATCAGCCGGTCCTGGTGGACTACTGGGCCGAGTGGTGCGGGCCCTGCAAGATGATCGCCCCCATTCTGGACGAAATCGCCGAAGAATACGCCGGCAAGGTCAAGGTCGCCAAGCTGAACATCGACGAGAACCCGTCCACGCCGCCGAAGTACGGCATTCGCGGGATCCCGACGCTGATGCTGTTCAAGAACGGCGATGTCGAGGCCACCAAGGTCGGTGCCCTGTCCAAGTCGCAGCTGACTGCGTTCCTGGATCAGCACCTGTAACACCCGGGCCTGGCGGTTAACCGCCAGGCCTCGCAGGCGCCCGGCTTCACCGGGGTTGCCCCGCGCCGCCGCCTCGCTTACCATCGAACCAGTTCGAGTGGCCGCCAGGCCATTCCCTGCCTCCTTCCAGTCAATCCGAGTGACCACCCCCGGTCGCCGATCATCCACGTTGAACACAGCATCCCACGCATGAATCTGACCGAATTGAAGCGGATGTCCGCTGCCGATCTCGTGGCCTTTGCCGAAGAAAAAGGCATCGAGAACATGTCCCGTGCCCGCAAGCAGGAGATCATCTTCGCCCTGCTCAAGGCTCACGCGAAGAGCGGCGAAGCCATCTTTGGCGACGGTGTCCTCGAGATCCTCTCCGACGGCTTCGGCTTTCTCCGCAGTGCCGACAGCTCCTATCAGGCCGGGCCGGACGACGTCTATGTCTCGCCCAGCCAGATCCGACGCTTCGGACTGCGCACCGGCGACACCATCTCCGGCAAGATCCGCCCGCCCAAGGACAACGAGCGCTACTTCGCGTTGTTGAAGGTCTCGGAGATCAACTTCGAGCCGCCGGAGAACGCCAAGCACAAGGTGCTGTTCGAGAACCTCACCCCGCTGCATGCCAACAAGCGCATGCGCATGGAGCGCGGCAATGGCTCCACCGAGGACATCACCGCGCGGATCATCGACATCGTCTCGCCGTTCGGCAAGGGCCAGCGCGGCCTGATCGTCTCCCCGCCCAAGGCGGGCAAGACGCTGATGCTGCAGAACATTGCCCAGAGCATCGCCGGCAACTACCCCGAGTGCTATCTGATCGTCCTGTTGATCGACGAGCGCCCGGAAGAGGTCACCGAGATGGACCGCATGGTCCAGGGCGAGGTCGTCTCCTCCACCTTCGACGAACCGGCCCAGCGCCACGTGCAGGTCGCCGAGATGGTGATCGAGAAGGCCAAGCGCCTGGTCGAGCACAAGCGCGACGTGGTGATCCTGCTGGATTCCATCACCCGCCTGGCGCGCGCCTACAACACCGTCTCGCCCAGCTCCGGCAAGGTGCTCACCGGTGGTGTGGATGCCAACGCCCTGCATCGCCCGAAGCGCTTCTTCGGTGCCGCGCGCAACGTGGAAGAGGGCGGCAGCCTGACCATCATCGCCACCGCACTGGTCGAGACCGGGTCGAAGATGGACGAGGTGATCTACGAGGAGTTCAAGGGCACCGGCAACATGGAGCTCCAGCTGGAGCGCCGCATCGCGGAGAAGCGCATTTATCCTGCGATCAACGTGAACCGTTCCGGTACCCGCCGCGAGGAGCTGCTGACCGCACCCGAGGAGCTGCAAAAGCTCTGGATCCTGCGCAAGTTCCTGCACGGCATGGACGACATCGAGGCCATGGAATTCCTGCTCGGCCGCATGCAGTCGTCCAAGACCAATTCCGAATTCTTCGACCAGATGAAGCGCAGCTGACAGGGGGCGGGCTGCGCCCGCCCCCTGTCAGCGCGAGCGCCAGCGAAGCGATCGCCCCACACAGCCCCGGTCCCTTCCCGGGCTGGCGCTCCGAGCCCTCCTGGTTGCCCGCAGAGGGCGCGGAGCGCATAGAGAAGGCCCATTCTGGTCCAGCGGGATTGCAGGGCTGTTGATTCGCAGGGGATGGCAAGTTGCCGGAAGCCCGGTTACGGCGTACCCCAAAAGGGTCCACGCCTTCTGCGTTGTGCATGATCCAGCGGTGTCTACCGCCCCCGACAACCCCTGCGCCTTTCTCCGTGTCCGCTGTGCCCTCTGTGGTGCGGCGATCAGACGAGCCAGCTCGCCGGTCGCAGCCCGGATGGCGTTCAGCCCGGGATCGGCTCGAAGCTGATCAGCCGGTCCAGGCGCCACCATTGCCGCCGGCCCTCGGCGTCACGCAGGATCAGGTACTCCGCGCTGCGCCGGGTGCGCAAGTCCAGCGGCCGCACGATCGCGATGCGGTCCATCTCCCCGCGGCGCCAGTGCGTGCGCAGGGACTGACCGCGTAGGATGGCCAGCTCCAGCTCGGAATAGCGCTCGCAGTCGATCGGGGTATACGGTGGCGCCGCGCTCACTCGCCCTCCCGCTGGGCAGCGACGCGCGGAATCTCCTCGTCGCCGGCATCCTCGCGGCGGAACACGATGGGGGCACAGCACACCGCGCAGTCCTCGACCCATTCGCGGTCATTGCTGACCATGTCCACCGTGATCTCGCCGGGCTCGCCGCACCAGGGGCAGGCGAAATCAACAAACTCGACGGGACGCATTATCGACCCTCCTCCCGGCCCGCGGGCCAGGCTATCGGCGTGGCGATCGAGTCCTGCGGAGTCCCTTCCGGAAGAAAACGCTCCAGCACGTCATTGAGAAACGCCAGGCCCCGTTCCGTGGCCTGCAGGCGCTCCGTATCCGCCCCCAGCAGCCCGTCCGCGCGCAGTTCGGAAAGCGCCGGCTCGAGCGCCGCCAGCGGCAGGCCGCAATGCGCCTCGAAGCTCGCGGCCGGAACCCCTTCCACCAGCCGCAGCGCGTTCAGCATGAACTCGAAGGGGCGTTCCGCCGTCGGCACGGTCTGATCGTTGTGCTGCTGCGGCCCGGCGAGATAGGCCTCCGGCTGGCGCGGCTTCATCCGCCGCAGGATCGTGCCATCGTGCACCTGCGTCAGCTTGCCGTGGGCCCCGGCGCCAATGCCGAGATAGTCGCCGAAGGTCCAGTAATTGCGGTTGTGGCGACATTCCTGCCCCGCGCGGGCATAGGCGGATATCTCGTATCGAGTATAGCCAGCTGCCGCCAGATGGGACTGGCCGCGGGTGAACAATTCCTCGATTGTGACGTCCTCCGGCAGTTCGGGTGGGCGCGCCGCGAATAGGGTGTTCGGCTCGAGGGTCAGCTGATACCAGGAGATGTGCCCCGGCTCCTGTTCGATGGCCGCCTGCAGGTCCGCCAGCCCGGCCGCCACCGACTGACCCGGCAGGCCGAACATCAGATCCAGATTGATCGCCTCGAAGCCGGCGGCGCGGGCGTGCGCCACTGCGTCGCGGGCCTCGGTGGCGCCGTGGATGCGGCCCAGCCGGGCGAGCATCGCATCGTCGAAGCTCTGGACACCCAGCGACAGCCGATTGACCCCGGCCTCGCGGTAGCCGCGAAAGTAGGCGCGATCGGCGGTGCCAGGGTTGGCCTCCAGGGTCACCTCGCAGTCCGGGCGCAGCGGCAGCCGGGCACGCAGACCAGACATGAGAGCGTCCAGCGCCTCCGGCGGGAACAGGCTCGGGGTCCCGCCACCGATGAACACGCTCTCCAGCCGTCGCCCCCATATATCCGGGAGCTGGCCCTCCAAATCCCGCAGCAGCGCCGCCACGTAGTCGTCGAACGGCGCCTCGCCGCGGGGCTCGTGGGAGTTGAAGTCGCAGTACGGACACTTGCGCACGCACCAGGGCAGGTGCACGTACAGCGCCAGTGGCGGCGGATGGATCAGGGTGGAGTTCATGTGCGGAGCATAGGCGAGCCCCCGGGTGGCGTCGAAAGCACCCAGTCCCGTCATTGCGGCCTCCGACGTCTGGGTTTTCGCGCCGATCGCCTCGGCGCTGCGCGCCTCGCGATGACGGTGACCGGAATCACGGTCATCGCGAGCGCCGCAGGCACGCGGCGATCTCCCGGGCCGGACCCCGACGCGGGCCCGAATATGCGCCGGGGTGTCGTCGGGAGGTTGCCACGGCCCCTGCGGGGCCTCGCAACGACGAGCACAAAGACACCGTTATCACGAGGCGCGCAGCGCCGTGGCGATCTCCCTGGATGCGCCCCGGAGCCAGGCAGGACCGGGTGTCAGGCCGTCGGGTTGCCCATACGGTTGCGCAGGCTGGCCACGAGCTGTTGCAGGGCCTGGCCGCGGTGGCTCAGGCGGTTCTTGGTCGCCGGGTCCAGTTCGGCCGAGGTGCAGCCTTCCTCCGGAACGAAGAACAACGGGTCGTAGCCGAAGCCCTCGGCGCCGCTGGCCTGCTCGGCGATGCGTCCGGGCCACACGCCCTCGGCGATGATCGGGGCCGGGTCCTCGGCGTGTTCCAGGTACACCACCACGGCGCGGAAACGCGCACCCCGCTGTTCCGGTGGAACGCCTTGCAACGCCTCCATCAGCCGCGCGTTGTTGGCGGCATCGTCGGCGTCCGTACCGGCGTAGCGCGAGGAGTAGATCCCCGGCTGGCCGCGCAGGGCCTCCACCTCCAGCCCGGAGTCGTCGGCGATCGCCGGCAGTCCGGTGTGCCGGGCGGCGTTGCGCGCCTTCAGGATGGCGTTCTCCACAAACGTCAGGCCGGTCTCCTCGGCCTCCGGCACGCCATGCTCCGATTGCGGCTCGACCGCCAGGCCCAGTGGTTCCAGCAGGGCGCGGATCTCGCGCAGCTTGCCGGGGTTGCCGGTGGCCAGCACCACGCGCCGTGGTTCGCCCGCCATGCCCGGATCAGCCTTCGGCCAGAACGGCGCTCTGGGCCTCGCAGATCTCGCGGATGCCCTTCTCGCCCAGATCCAGCATCTGGTCCAGCTCGTCGCGGCGGAAGGCGTGGCCCTCGGCCGTGCCCTGGATCTCGATCACCCCGCCGGCCTCGTTCATCACCAGGTTCAGGTCGGTCTCGGCCTGGGAGTCCTCGTCGTAATCGAGATCCAGCACCGGCGTGCCATTGAAGATGCCCACGGAGACCGCTGCCAGGTGCCCGTGCAGCGGGTCCTTGCGGATCAGGCCCTGTTCGCGTGCCTTGCGGATGGCATCGCGCAGCGCGACGTAGGCCCCGCTAATCGCGGCCGTGCGGGTGCCGCCATCGGCCTGGATCACGTCGCAGTCGACGATGATCTGGCGTTCGCCGAGGGCCTCGAGGTCGACCGCGGCACGCAGCGAGCGGCCGATCAGGCGCTGGATCTCCATGGTGCGACCGCCCAGCTTGCCCCGGGCGGCCTCGCGCACCATGCGCTCGTGGGTGGAGCGTGGCAGCATGCTGTATTCGGCGGTGACCCAGCCGCGGCCCTTGTTCTTCAACCACGGCGGCACGCGCGACTCCACCGTGGCGTTGCACAGCACACGCGTGTCCCCGAATTCCACCAGTACGGAACCCTCCGCGTGACGGGTGAAATGGCGGGTAAAACGCACGGGGCGCATCGCGTCGGCTGCTCGGCCACTGGGTCGCATGCTGTGATCCTTGCTAGATTTGAGAGGGGCGCAGTATACGGGCCATGAGTGTAGTGCGTCGCCCGATGGGGTGACGCACTACACTCATGGCTTGCGCGGCAGGGATCGCAACGGGGGAATAATGATTACCAGCATGACCGGATTTTCCCGGCACGCCATCACCCTGGATGGGGGCGTGTTCGACTGGGAGCTCAAGAGCGTCAATCACCGCTACCTGGAGCTGCGGATCCACCTGCCGGATCACCTGCGCTCGCTGGAGGCCGAGGTGCGTAAACGCCTCAAGGGCCATTTGGCGCGCGGCAAGGTGGACGTGGTGCTGCGTGACCGGGGCCAGGCGGACAACGCCCCGGAGGCCTTCGATCAGGAGCGCGCGCAGGCGCTGATCGATGCCTGCGCGGCGATCGAGCGAAGGATGCGCAATTCGGCCCCGGTCTCGCCGCTGGACGTGCTGAGCTGGCCCGGCGTCCTGCAGGGCGCCTCGGATGCCGGCGAGGTCCTGGCGGAGCCGCTACTGGCCGGCTTCGACACCGCGCTGGAGGCCCTGGTCGCAATGCGCACGACGGAGGGGGCGGCCCTGGCCGATGGCATGCGCACGCGCCTGGAGGCCCTGGCGGAGCATGCCCGGACGGTCCACTCGCGGCGTCAGCCGATGCTCGACGAGCAGCGCGAACGCATCCTGGCGCGCATCCGCGAACTGGACCTGCACCTGGACCCGAAACGCCTGGAACAGGAGGTCGCGTTGCTGGCCCAGCGCATGGATATCGCCGAGGAGCTGGATCGCATCGATGGTCACGTGACGGCCGTGCGCGAGATCCTGGACCAGGGCGGGCCCAGCGGTCGGCGGCTCGACTTCCTGATGCAGGAGTTCAACCGCGAGGCCAACACCATCTCCTCCAAGTCGCACGATCTGGAGATCACGCGTGCCACAGTGGAGATGAAGGTCCTGATCGAGCAGCTGCGCGAGCAGGTGCAGAACCTGGAATAGCGCGATGCGCCGGTTTCGCCTGCGCCTGGCGATCTCGCGCCAGGAGATGGAGGACTACTACACCGGGCGTGCCGCGGTGGTCTTTGCGCAGGCCGACAGCGGCGAAAGTGTGCAATTCCCGGCGCGGCTGCTGCGCAGCCATCTGGATCAGCGCGGCGTGCATGGCGTGTTCGAGCTGATCACCGACGATGACTACAAGCTGAGGGAGTTTCGGCGCCTGTAGCGGAGACACTGATCACTGTGCACAATCGACTCGAGCGCGAGCGGGTGCCGTGATCCGCGTCTTCCTCAGGCCCTTGAAAACGCGGGAAGTGTCCCCTATTGCTATGGGTGAGTCAGATGACGCCCACACAGGAGGGAACACCATGACCATGACCCGCTACGAACCGTTCAGCCTGCTCGGTCAACTGTCGCGCGAACTCGGTCGCATGCCGGACATGCCCGGCGCCGAGGACTCTTCCGCGACCTCAGACTGGGCCCCCGCGGTAGATATCCGCGAAGAGACCGATGCCTACGTGCTGCATGCCGATATCCCCGGGGTAGACCCGAAGGACATCGAACTGAACATGGAGAATGGCGTGTTGACCCTGCGCGGCGAGCGCAAGCACGAAAGCGAGGAAGAGAAGGATGGCTACAAGCGCATCGAACGCGTGCGTGGCACGTTCTTCCGCCGCTTCTCGCTGCCGGATACGGCGGATGCCGAAAACATCTCCGCGCGCAGCGAGAACGGCGTGCTGGAGGTGCGCATCCCGAAGCAGGCCCGCGTGCAGCCGCGCCGGATCCAGATCGAGAACTGATCCGGCCTCACGTGCCCGGTGGGGATGCTCGCCCACCGGGCGAGACACGGGCGCTGCCCGGGGTTCCACCCGCGGTGGCGCCCGTTTTTTTGAACCTTGGGAGGCACGGATCTTTTTCTGCGGCTCCTGTCTCCCGGGGTGACAGCCGCATCCCGGCTATCATGCCCACTGGCGGGATCCGGGTGTCACCCGAGGACGCAGCCGCAACCGCTCGAGGAAAGCAATGGAATACAAGGACTACTACAAGGTCCTCGGTGTGAGCCGCGACGCGAGCCAGGACGAGATCAAGAAGGCCTACCGCAAGCTGGCGCGCAAGTACCACCCGGATGTCAGCAAGGACCCGGACGCCGAGACCCGCATCAAGGAGGTCAACGAGGCCTACGAGGCCCTGGGCGACGCGGAAAAGCGCAAGGCCTATGACCAGCTGGGCTCTAACTGGCGCCAGGGACAGGACTTTCGTCCGCCGCCCGGATGGGACGGCCGGGCGCAATACGGCGGTGCCCGCGGGGGCGCCGATGCCGGCGGCTTCTCGGACTTCTTCGACTCGATCTTCGGCGGTGGCGGCATGGGTGGGGGGCGTCGCCGTGGTGGGGCCGGCTTCAACATGCGCGGCGCCGACCGCGAGGGGCGCGTGGACATCAGCCTGGATCAGGCGCTCAAGGGCACCGAGGTCTCGGTTCAGGATGCCGAGGGCCGGGTGCAGCGCGTGCGCATCCCCGCCGGGGCCAAGGATGGCTCGCGCCTGCGGGTGCGCGGCCAGGGCGACCCGGGCGTTGGCAGTGGTGGCGCCGGCGACCTGCTGCTGGAGATCCGGGTGAAGCCGGACAATCGCTACACGCTGGACGGTCGCAACCTCTACCGCGACATCCCGATCACCCCTTGGGAGGCCGCGCTGGGCGCGACGATCGAGGTGCCCACGCCGCATGGCTGGGTCAACCTGAAGGTCCCGGCTGGTACCCAGTCGGGCAAGCAGATGCGCCTGAAGGGCAAGGGACTGCCGGGCAAGCCACCGGGCGATCTCTACCTGAAGCTGCTGGTGCAGGTCCCGCCGGAGGACGAGGCCGGTGACTGGTACCGCAAGATGGCCAAGGAGTCGTCCTTCGCCCCGCGCGCCAACCTGGCGCCCTGATCGAGGATCGCCCATGCGTCGGCTGGTTCCCCTTCTGATCCTGGCCCTGGCCCTGCTCGGGGCCGCACCGGCCGCCGCCCAGCTCCCGGCCGCGGTGGACGGTGAGCCCCTGCCCTCCCTGGCGCCGATGCTCGAGCGCACCATCCCCGGGGTGGTGAACATTGCCACCCGCGCGCGGGTGGTGGAGTCGGTTAGCCCGCTGTTCGACGACCCCTTCTTCCGCCGGTTCTTCGATGTCCCCGAGCGTTCGCGTGAACGCGAACGCCAGGGTCTGGGCTCCGGCGTGATCGTGGACGCCAAGGCCGGCACCATCCTGACCAACAGCCACGTGATCGCGCGCGCCGACGCGATCCTGGTCACGCTCTACGATGGCCGCCAGTACGAGGCCGAGGTGGTGGGGACCGACCCGGCCACCGACGTCGCCGTGATCCGCATCGACGCGGAGGACCTGCAGGCGATCCCGCTGGCGGACTCCGACGCCCTGCGCGTGGGCGACTTCGTGGTCGCCATCGGCAACCCCTTCGGCCTCGGCCAGACGGTGACCAGCGGCATCGTCAGTGCCCTGGGCCGCAGCGGACTGGGTGGTGACGGCTTCGAGGACTTCATCCAGACCGATGCCTCCATCAACCCCGGCAACTCCGGCGGGGCGCTGGTCAACCTGCGTGGCGAGCTGGTTGGAATCAATACCGCCATTCTCGCGCGCGGCGGGGGCAACATTGGTATCGGCTTCGCGATCCCCGCCAACATGGCCAGCCAGATTCGCGACCATTTGCTGGCGGAGGGTCGTGTCGAACGCGGCGCGCTGGGCGTGGAGATGCAGGATCTGACCCCGGCGCTGGCCCAGGCCTTTGAGTTGGATATTTCCCAGGGCGCCGTGATCACGCGCGTGGTGCGTGGATCCGCGGCCGAACGCGCCGGCCTCCAGAGCGGAGACATCGTGCTGCGGGCGGACGACCAGCCGGTGCGCAGCGCCGGCGATCTGCGCAACCGGCTCGGCCTGCTGCGCGCCGGTTCCGATGTGCGCCTGGACGTCCTGCGCGACGGGGCCGAACAGCGGATCGTGGCCCGCCTGGATCGCCCCGAAGAGCGGCGCATCGAGGGCGCGGCCGTGCATCCGCGGCTGGAGGGTGTTCGCTTGTCCGAGGCCACCGGGCGTGACGGGGGCAGTCGCGTGGCGGTGATCGCGGTGGAGCCCGGCACCCCGGGGGCGCGCGCCGGTCTGCGCGCGGGCGACGTGCTGCTGGCCATCAACCGCCAGCGCATCCAGCGCCTGTCCGACCTGCCGCAACAACTGGCCGCACACCAGACCCTGGAGCTGCAGCTGCGTCGCGGCAACCAGACCCTCTTCCTCACCCTGCGCTGAGGACCGGCCGTGTTCCAGTGCGCCCGCGCGCAGCTCCGTCACCCGGCTAACCCCGTCATCCCGGCCGGAGCGAAGCGGAGAGCGCGGGATCTCCCGCGCTGGAGCCTCCGCGGACGCCCGGCTCATCTCCGGCGGTGGAGATCCCGGATAACCGCTGTGCGGTTTCCGGGATGACGATGTGGGGGCGGCGGCCGGAATGCCCGATGTCCTGAGCTGGGCCCCGTGGGAGCCTGCTCGCAGGCGAAGCTCCTGCCAAAGTCGGACGCGGGCCGGGGCATTCGCCTGCAAGCAGGCTCC
>NZ_MVAR01000018.1 GCF_001999325.1 Thioalkalivibrio versutus | reverse complement strand
TTCAAAGATTGCTTCGTCGCTGCGCTCCTCGCAATGACGGGGGCGGCGGTGGGGTCGGGCCGGCTGGGGTTATGGGAGGAACTCGCCCGTTTCCAGGAAATGGAGGGTCTCCTGGACCAGGAGACGGTTGACCAGCATGCCGAAGTGGGAGACCGGCATGGTGAGGTGGCGCGAGACCTCCGGGCCGCGAGTCTCGTCCACCGCGACCGTGCCATCGTGCGGATCCGGTAGCGGCGCGACCCAGGGCCCCGGCCCGAACGGCTTACTGCCGGCGATCATGCCGACGTCGCGACCGCGCAGGACGGGACTGCCGCCGAGCAGGCCACGGTCCAGGGCGGCGCCCAGCCACCAGCGGCCAAGTCGGTTCTGCGCGAGGCGCGCGGCCACACGACTGCCCTGCAGCGGCGAACCCAGCATCACGATACGCCCAGGGCGCTGCACGGGCGCGACCTCGAACAGGTGGCGCACGATCACGCCGCCCAGGCTATGGGCAACCAGGTGCACGAGGTCGCCGGGGACATCCTCGAGAAACGCAGCCAGGGCGCGCGCGGCCTGCTCCGGCGTTTGCCGGCGCGAGGCATAGCGGAACCCGTGAACCTCGTGGCCGGCCGCGCGCAGACGGCGGCCCAGCAGGGCCATCTCCAGGCCCGGCATGTGCCAGCCATGGACCATGACCACACTACTGCGCATGCCGGTCATGGCGTTCGGCCGGACAAGCGGTTACTCGGCCTGTTGCGTGGCGCTGGGACGCAGACGGATACCCAGCTCGCGCAGCTGCTTCTCGCCGACCGGGGCCGGGGCGTCGGTCAGCAGGCAGGCGGCGGTCTGGGTCTTGGGGAAGGCCATCACGTCGCGGATCGAGTGGGCGCCGCTCATCAGCATCACCAGGCGGTCGAGGCCAAAGGCCAGGCCGCCGTGCGGCGGGGCACCGAAGTTCAGGGCATCCAGCAGGAAGCCGAACTTCTCGCGCGCCTCTTCCTCACCGATGCCCAGGGCCTCGAACGCGGCCTGCTGCATCTCGGGGTTATGGATACGGATCGAGCCACCGCCGACCTCGGTGCCGTTGAGCACCATGTCGTAGGCGCGGGACAGCGCCTCGCGCGGGTTGGCGCGCAGCGCCTCCGGACTGTCCACCGCCGGGGCAGTGAACGGGTGATGCAGGGCGTACAGGCGCTTGTCCTGATCGTCGTACTCGAACATCGGGAAGTCGACCACCCACAGCGGCTGCCAGCCTGCCTCGACCAGCTCCAGGTCGTGGCCGATCTTCACGCGCAGGGCGCCGATCGCCTCGTTGACCACCGAGGCCTTGTCCGCGCCGAAGAAGATCAGGTCGCCGGCGGCGGCCGCGGTCTTCTCCAGGATCTGCCGGGTCACGTCCTCCGGCAGGAACTTGAGGATCGGCGACTGCAAGCCGCCCGCGAGATCGGCCGGGTCGTTGACCTTGATGTAGGCCAGGCCCTTCGCGCCGTAGCGACCGACGTACTCGGTGTAGACGTCGATCTCCTTGCGCGTGAGCTTGGCACCGCCCGGGATGCGCAGGGCGGCCACACGACCCTCGGGATCGTTCGCCGGGCCGTTGAAGACCTTGAACTCCACCGCCTGCATCACCTCGGTCAGCTCGGTGAACTCCAGCGGGATGCGCAGATCCGGCTTGTCGGAGCCAAAGCGGGCCATCGCCTCGGCATAGGCCATGCGCGGGAACGGATCCGGCAGCTCCACGCCCTGGACCTCGCGGAACAGGTGGCGAATCAGGCCCTCGGTCACCTCCATCACGTCCGCCTCGTCGACGAACGCCATCTCCATGTCCAGCTGGGTGAACTCCGGCTGGCGATCGGCGCGCAGGTCCTCGTCACGGAAGCAGCGGGTGATCTGGTAGTAACGATCCATGCCGGACATCATCAGCAACTGCTTGAACAGCTGCGGCGACTGCGGCAGGGCAAAGAAGCTGCCCGGATGCGTGCGGCTGGGCACCAGGTAGTCACGCGCGCCTTCCGGCGTGGCCTTGGTCAGCATCGGGGTCTCGAGGTCGAGGAACTCGCGGTCCTCGAGGAAGCGGCGCATGGCCGCGGAGACCTGCGCACGCAGGCGCAGGCGCTGCTGCATCAACGGGCGGCGCAGATCCATGTAGCGGTAGCGCAGGCGGGTGTCCTCGCCGACGTCTTCGTCGTCCAGCGGGAATGGCGGGGTCTTGGCGGCGTTCAGGACCTCCAGCTCGAGCCCGAGGATCTCCACGGCGCCGGTGGGCAGGTCGGGATTCTCGGTGCCCTCGGGGCGCCGACGCACGCGGCCGGTCATACGGATCACGTACTCGGTACGCAGCTGCTCGGCGCGCGCGAAGACCTCCTCGCGGTCAGGGTCAAACACCACCTGGACCAGGCCCGCATGGTCGCGCAGGTCAACGAAGATCACCCCCCCGTGGTCCCGTCGGCGGTTCACCCAGCCGCAAAGGGTCACCTCCGAGTCGAGTTCGTTCTCGGTGACACGTCCACACAGATGAGTTCGCATTGCGCTGTTCCAGCCGAAGGGCACGCCCGCCAGGGGCCTGCACGGTGAGTCGGGAAAACGGGACGAACATGGCGTTCGCACCCGCGAAAAGGCCGGAAATCTTACGATTTGCCCTGCCCCTGCGCAACCGGCGCCGGCGCTTCTTCAGGGCTTCTCATCGGTGTCACGACCCCCATGGACATCACGAACTTGAGACCATCCTCCACCGTCATGTCCAGTTCGATGGCTTCCTCGCGCGGGACCATGATCACGAAGCCAGAGGTGGGATTGGGCGTGGTCGGGACGAAAACGGTGATGACGTCACGCTCGGTGCGGTCCTGCACCTCGCCGACGGCGACTCCAGTCATGAACCCCACGGACCACAGGCCGCGGCGCGGATACTCGATCAACATCACCTTGCGAAACGCCTGCCCGCCGTCGGACAGCACGGTCTCGGTGACCTGTTTGACGGCACCGTAGATCGAACTGACCAGCGGGATGCGGCGGACGATCGATTCGCCCACCGACACCAGCTTGCGCCCAACGATATTGGCCACCACCACCCCGGTCACGAACACCACCACCACCGCCAGCACGATGCCGGCACCCGGGATGGAGAAGCCGAGAATCGCCTCCGGCCGCCAGGGCGGCGGCAGAAGGAGGATGGTGAAATCCAGCAGGTCGACCAGCAGCTTGATAATGAAGCCGGTGACGATCAGCGGCAGCCAGACCAGCAGCCCTGCAATCAGATAGCGGCGCAGGGAGACCAGCATTGATCAGGTGCCGGTCGCGGCGGTACCGGAAGATTCGGACTTTCCGGAGGCGTCCGACTTCGTTGAGCTACTGCCGCTGGAGCTGGCGGCCGAGCTGCTGCCCTCTTTCAGGTTGCGCTTGCCGTCCTTCTTGAAGTCGGTCTCGTACCAGCCGCCGCCGGCCAGACGGAAGCCGGCCGCTGACACCTGCTTGGTCAGGGCCTCGGCACCACACTCCGGGCAAATGGTGGCCGGCGGATCGGAGATCTTCTGCAGGATCTCGGAGACCTCGCCGCAATCCTTGCACTGGTATTCGTAAATGGGCATGACTGGAATCCTCGGAATGCATCCGCGAAAACACGGGTTGAGGCGTATTATGCGGCCGTTTTCGGGGAATGAAAGGCCTTCGCTGCCGACAATCCGTTTTCATAATCCAGAACGGTATATCTCCGACAAGCATGGGCCGCCCGCTCTCCTGCCCCCCCCTCAACGTCATCCCGGCGAAAGCGCAGCGTAGAGCCGGGATCTCCAGCGTCAGCCCCTTCCCGACCGGGGAGATCCCGGATCACCGCTACGCGGTGTCCGGGATGACGACAAGGCGGGAGCCGTTCAGGGCCATGCAGCCGATATCCGCCGCCACCGGGGGCGTATCTTGATGCTGCCCGGCCAATCCGCACTGGGGTTTGCGCCGGGCGGCCGCAGCGCGGATCATTCACCCCCAACTCGACGATACGACCGCGCAAGGACCTGTCATGGCCGAAAAGATCGTGATCATGCTGCTGAACCTGGACCTGGACCGCCCTGGCACGCTGGGGGCGCCCTTCTTCCAGGCCACCGTCGCCGCCGCGATGGATCTCGAGGTGGAGATCTACTTCGCCGCCGGCACCACACGCCTGCTGCGTCAGGGCGTGGCGGAGACCATCTACCCCGGCGAGGCCAGGGAGAAATCCGTCTACAGCTTCATGCAGGACGCCCACGAGGCCGGCTGTGCCTTCTACGCCTGCGCAGGAGCGATGAGCGAGAACGGCCTGACGCTGGACAACGCCGTGCCGGAACTGGACGGGATGCGCGGCGGCGGCGCCTTCATCGGCGAGGTCGTCGAGGACGGCGTCGCCACCCTGACCTACTGAGCGCGCCGCCGTGAGTGACACTGCTTCCCGTGCGGTCCTGATTACCGGCTGCTCCAGCGGCATCGGGGCCTGTACCGCGCGCGTGCTGCGTGATCGCGGCTACCGCGTGTTCGCCACCGCCCGGCGCGGCGAGGATGTCGCCCGGCTGAAGAAGGACGGCTTCGAGGCCTTGCAGCTGGACCTGGACGACTCCGCCAGCATCCACAGCGCGGTCACCGAGATCCTGCACCGGACCGACGGCCATCTGTATGCCCTGTTCAACAACGGTGCCTACGGCCAGCCCGGCGCCGTGGAGGATCTGAACCGCGCCACGCTGCGCGCGCAGCTGGAGACCAACGTCCTCGGCTGGCTGGAACTGACCAACGCCGTCCTGCCCGCCATGCGCCGCGCCGGCGAGGGCCGCATCATCCAGAACAGCTCGGTCCTGGGCCTGGTCGCCCTGCGCCTGCGCGGGGCCTACGTGACCTCCAAGTTCGCGATCGAGGGCATGAGCGACACTCTGCGCCAGGAACTGCACGGCACCAGCATCCATGTCGCCCTGATCGAGCCGGGGCCGATCCGCAGCGCGTTCCGCGCCAACGCGCTGAAGGCCTTTCGCTACCACGTCCAGCGCGAACACGGCCCCTGGCAGGAGACCTACCGCGCCGCCGAGGCCCGCATGGCGAACGCCGAGGCCGATGCACCGTTCACGCTGGGGCCCGAGGCCGTCGCGCGCTGTGTCGTGCACGCCCTGGAGGCCCGCCGCCCGCGGGTGCGCTATCACGTGACCTTCCCCACGCGGCTGTTCGCCTTCCTCAAGTGGCTGCTACCGGCCCGCGCGATGGATGCCGTGCTGCGCGGTGTATCACGCGGGGAGAACCGCTGACCGTGGCACACTGCACCGCATGAACCTGATCTTTCTCGCGCTGATCGTGATCGCCGTGGCGACGGCCGCGATCCGCGAGATCCGCTCCACCGATCCCGACGAACAACCGATGCAGGCCCTGTCCGAGGGCGCGATCGAGGCCGCCGGTTCCGCGGTGGAGCTGGCGCTGGGGCTGGTCGGGGTGATGGCCCTGTTCCTGGGCCTGATGAAGATCGCCGAGGCCGGTGGCCTGCTCACCGTACTGGCGCGGCTGCTGCGCCCACTGATGGTGCGCCTGTTCCCGTCGGTGCCGCCCGAACACCCGGCGATGGGCGCGATGATCCTGAACTTCTCCGCGAACATCCTGGGCCTGGGCAACGCCGCCACGCCGTTCGGCATCCGCGCGATGCAGGAGCTGGAGAAGCTGAACCCGCACCCGGGCACCGCGACCAACGCGATGGCGCTGTTCCTGGCGATCAACACCTCCAGCATCACGCTGCTGCCCACCGGCGTGATCGCCCTGCGCGCCTCGCTGGGTTCCGAGGCCCCGGCCGCGATCCTGCCGACCACGCTGTTCGCGACCCTGTTCGCGACCATCGCCGGCATCGCCAGCGCGCTGATCCTGCAGCGCTACTTCCTGCCACCCCCGGCGACTCGCAGCATTGATCCGGACCAGACGTCCGCGGATGGCGCGAGCGAGCTGGACGACACCATGCGCGAGGCCGGCCGGGAGGCGACCGCCGAGCCGACCCAGGACGCCGACCCGACAGCGGACACGGCCAACCAGCAACCGATGAACATCGAGGTCCCCACCGAGGGCTATCCCGCGTGGGTCTCGCTGACCGTGCTGGCCGGAGTGCTCGCAATCATCCCGCTGACCATCCTCTACGGTCAGGCCATCGCCCCGTGGATCATCCCCGGGCTGGTGGTCGGCTTCCTGTCCTACGGCGTCATTCGCGGCGTACCGGTCTACGAGGTGTTCGTGGAGGGGGCGAAGGAGGGTTTCAATGTCGCGCTGCGCATCATCCCCTACCTGGTCGCGATCCTGGTCGCGGTGGGCATGCTGCGCGAGAGCGGGGCACTGGGGATGTTTGTCGGGCTGGTCGGGCCATTGACCACGCCGTTCGGCCTGCCGGCCGAGGCGCTGCCGATGGCGCTGCTGCGCCCGCTGTCCGGCTCCGGCGCCTACGGCATCATGGCCGGCATCATGCAGGATCCGGCCACCGGGCCGGACACGCATGTCGGCATCCTGGTCTCGACCCTGCAGGGCTCGACCGAGACCACCTTCTACGTGCTCGCCGTGTACTTTGGCGCCATCGGCATCAAGCGCGTGCGCCACACCCTGGCCGCCGCGCTGACGGCGGATGCCGTCGCGGTGATCGCGGCGGTGGCAATCGTCGGCTTCCTCTTCCTGTAGGACGACGTGCGCGACGACGGCGTGCGCGACGCACTCCCTCGCGGGGTCAGCCGTCCGGGCGACTCGCGCGGCAGTGATCCAGCGCCCGCAGGAGGTCACTCGCACCGATCGGCTTGGTCAACAGGTCGTTGAAACCGGCCTGTTCGGCCCGCTGGCGCGTGGCATCCGTGGCATCGGCGGTCACCGCAATCACCGGGATCGAGGCCAGCTCCGGCTCGGCCCGCAACGCGCGCAGCACCTGAAACCCATCCATCACCGGCAGGTTCAGGTCCAGCAGGATCAGCTCGGGCGGATCCCGCAGGGCCATGTCGAGTCCCTCGGCGGCGGATTCCGCCATGCGGCAGTCGGCCGCGCCCTGCTGTTTGAGCATCTCGCGCATCAGACGCTGGTTGGCATCGTGGTCCTCAATGCAGAGCACGCGGCAGTCGCCCGGCGCGCCGGAGCCGCCGGGCAGTGCCGCATCGTCCCCGGTGCCGGACGGCATCCGGTCACGGGCCCGGGGCAGACGGAACCAGAAGGTACTGCCCTCCCCCGGCACGCTGTCGACCCCGATCTCGCCTCCCATCAGGTCGACCAGATTGCGGGTAACCGCAAGCCCGACACCGCTGCCCTCGATCCCTTGCTCCTCCGCCGCCAGCCGTTCGAACGGCTGGAACAACCGCCGGCACTGTTCCTCGGTCAGGCCCGGCCCGCTGTCACGTACAGCGATCCGCACATCGGCCTCCCCCACCTCGCCACTCACACGCACGCTTTCGCCGGGCCGGTTGTACTTGATCGCATTGGAGAGCAGGTTCAGGAGCACCTGCTTTAGCCGCCGCGGATCGGCCTGCAACATCACGGTCGGCAGGGCGTCCGGCTCAAGCTCCACGCGACACTCGCGTGCCATGGGCTCCAGCAGGGACAGACACTCCTCCAGCACGGGCCCCGGCGCCACCGGTTCCGGCTCGACCCGCATGCGACCGGCCTCGATTCGGGCAAGATCCAGGATCTCGTTGATCAGGTCCAGCAGGTGCCGGCCCGCGCGCGTGATCTCCTCCAGGTGGCCACGCTGGTGTTCATCCAGCGCCGGATCGCTCTCCAGCAACTGGGCAAAGCCGAGAACGGCATTCATCGGCGTGCGCAGTTCGTGGCTCATGTTGGAAAGGAAGTCGGATTTGGCGCGGTTGGCCGCCTCGGCCGTCTCGCGGGCCCGATGGAGCTCCGAGCGACGGCGCAATTCGTCGGTAAAATCACTGAAGATGTTGAAGCCGAATTGCGGCTCCCCGCGGGCATCGCGCACCACGCCGATCGTGCTGGCCGTAATGAACACGGCCCCGTTGGCACAGCGCTGGGGCAGCTTGCCCGTCCAGGCCCCGCCCTCGGCCAGCACCTGGTCGATCTCCTGCTCCTCCTTTTTGTTCTCCGCCGGGATGATCCCCAGCTCGTGGAAATCCCGGCCCAGCAACTCATCCGAACGGTAGCCCAGCATCTCCAGAGCAGCCAGATTGACGTAGACGAAGCGGCCTTCGCGATCCACCACCTCGATCCCCTGTTCGGAGGCTTCGAAGATGCGCTGGAACAACGCCAGGTGTTCCTGCGCCTGATGCAGCTCGGTGATGTCCTGCAAGCTTCCGCCGACGTGCGTCAATCGGCCGTCGCTATCGAAGCGCCCGCTCGCGATCATGTGGACAAAGCGGATGCGTCCACCGGGCAGCTCCACCCGGTGGTTGATCTCGTGGTGCCGACTCTCGCCAACGCCAGCCAGGAAGCTCTCGACCTGATGGCGGTCCTCCGGGTGAACCAGGTTCAGGTAGTCGTCACGTTCGAGCGGCGCGTCTTCGGCATCCAGCTCGAAGATCTCGCGGAGCACCCGGGACCAGGTGATCCGCCCATCAAGCGCATCCATCTCCCAGTTGCCGATACGCGCGAGCCGTTGCGACTCCAGCAGGCGGGTGGACAGGTCGGACAGCGCCAGCTCGGAATTCTTGCGCTTGGTGATGTCCTGCATCACGCCCAGCATGTACAGGATCTCGCCATCCTGGCCACGCACCACGTCGCCGCGTTCCAGCAGCCAGTGTTCCGACCCGTCCGGCCAGATCACCCGGTGTTCCAGCTCGAGGTAGGAACCGCGGCGTAGACTGCTGGCGATGGCGGTGCGTACCCGGGCGCGATCATCGGGATGCACGGCGTCCAAGAAATTGGAGACCGTCGGCTCCAGCCCGCCCTCGGGATAGCCCAGAAGCGGCGGGATGCGCTCCGACCGGCCCAGCGCCTCGCGGTTCGGCGCCCACTCCCAGGTCCCCATGTTGGCGAAGATCTGGCTGGAGCGCAGGCGGTGCTCCTGATGCTTCACGTGGGTGATCTCGGTGCGAATCGACACGTACTGGTAGGGACGACCGTTGCTTCCGAGATACGGGACGATGGTGGTCTCCACCCAGTACAGCGATCCACTGCGCGCCCGGTTGCACACCTCGCCCCGCCAGATTTGGCCGGCGGCAATGGTCTCCCACAAGTCCGCGTAGAACTCCGGCGGATGCTGCCCGGACTTGAGAATGCGGTGGTTGCGCCCCATCAGCTCGGACACGGCGTAGCCGCTCACCCGCGAGAACCGCTCGTTGGCGTAGATGATGTTGCCGGCGACATCGGCGATGCTGACCAAGGCGTGCTCGTTGACCGCCACGTGCTCGCGCTCGCGCTCGTACAGCGCATCGCGATAGGACTGGCTGACCCCGTCAATCTGGCGCATCTGACGCGCCCGCGCGGTGATCGCCGCCGCAACACGGGCCGGTTCCACCGGCTTCAGGAACACTCCGGCGACCCCCGGGTGCAGGGTCATCAGGTGGTTGACCCGACCCGGATCCTCGGTCAACAGCAGCAACGGGACCACACCCCCGGTATCCCGGGTTCGCAGCAGCGCGACAAAGGATTCCACCGGCTCTGCCAACCTCTGCAGATCGAGGACCACCACGTCCACTCGGGTTTCCTCCAGCTGCCGCCGGAGCGCCTCCGGGTCCGACGCGGTGGCCACGCCCAGACCAACGCCCGTCAGATACGGCTCGAGGCCGCCGTCTGTCGCATCATTCGTGACCAGAAGGACGCGATAGTCGGAGTCCACGATCAAGCCGCCAATCTGCATCAGCTGCTCGATCAGGGTGTCGGTGGCCAGCGGGTGGTCGAGGCAGCGCGCCACCCCTTGGCGCACGCATTCCAGACGCGCGCCGGGGCTCCAGCTGTGCACAACGGCCAGCACGGGAAGACCGCTGCCGAGCGCGACCCCCAAACCGGGCAGCCCGCCGCCATCCGCGGCCACGGCATCGGCGCACAGGACGACCGCGGAAAAGGGGTCATCGTCGGGGGCGGCATCGGAACCGGAGAAATCGGCCGCGCCACGGGTCACGCGAAAGCCCTGTTCGTCCAGCATGCGGGCGATTTCGTGACCGACCCCGCCACCGTCGTCGATCAGCCGTACCCGCGATCGCGCCGTGCAGCCGCCCAGCGGCTGCACGCGGGCCTGCGCCACGGGGCGCGCGCGTTGCCGGTAGGCCTCGAGGCTGGTGGCCAGGCGCCGGACCCCGGCGTGGATCAGGTCGCGATCCGGCCCGGCGGGGGCACGGCGGATACCGGCCACGGCCGCCCGCAACGAGTCGGCCACGCCGCGGATCAACCCAACATCGAAGATCTGGGCGGCCTGCGCCAAGGCCTGGGCCTCGCGGTACAGCGTGGTCAGCCGGTCGCCATCCTGCGCCGAACCGTCGAGGGCCCGGGACAGCCGCTCCAGTTCCGCGACCCGCTGGGCCAGGGATTCGAGAAACTCGCCCCGCAACCGTGCCAGCCCCGGCGATGCCGGGGCCGGCTTCACGGCCGTCGGTTGTAACGAATGCAACGGATCAGTTCGGGGGACCGCCCGGATTGATGTCCTTGTCCTTCACGATGAAGTAGACCCCGATGGCGGCCAGACCCATCCACATGAGCAGCGCGAACACCCCGAGGACCTCCCAGAGCGTCACGAAGAAAAACAGCATGATGGCGGCAGCACCAAGGAAGATATTGCCGATCACGAAATTGGACGGCCGGCGGGAATCATTGTCGGGCATGGACGGCTCCGGTACAGGCGCCTGGAGCGACGCCAGTGAACGCTACTGTTTCTTGTAGGGGGTAAAGTCGAATTCCCCGGCGGTCATGTCGTCCCACAGATCGCTCTGCAGTACGGCCAGCAGCTTGAACAGCTTGCGCAGTTCGGGGTCCTCCATGAAGCGCTGGTCCTCGCTGGCTTTCAGCACCTCGACCAGGGTGGCGCACTGCTCACGGCTGATTCCGAGGACATTCAGCCCGTTCTCTCCCATCTCGACATCCATCGAGCGACTCCTGTTCGGTTGAATGGGGTCGATTGTAGCCGCTCGCACACCGGCTGCGAAAACGCCGGACTCCGGCCACGTCATTGCGAGGAGCCGAGGGCTCCGCGCAATGACCGGTATGGCCTACACCGCTTGGGCGCGGATCAGGTCGACCCGGGTGCGCACATACAGGTAGTACAGCACCGGGATGATCACCAGCGTCAGCAGCGTGGAGACGAACACGCCGAAGATCAGCGAGATCGCCAGGCCGGAGAAGATCGGGTCGTCGAGAATAAACCCGGCCCCAACCATCGCCGCCAGGCCGGTCAGCACGATTGGCTTGGCGCGCACCGCGCCGGCGTGCACCACCGCCTCGATCACATCCACGCCGCGGCGAATCTCCTCGTTGATGAAGTCCACCAGCAGGATGGAGTTGCGCACGATGATCCCGGCCAGCGCGATCATCCCGATCATCGAGGTTGCGGTGAACTTGGCGTCCATGAAGAAGGCATCCATGAAGGCATGCCCCGGCATCACCCCGATCACGGTCAGCGGGATCGGCGCCATGATGATCAACGGCACCATGTACGAGCGGAACTGCGCCACCACCAGCAGGTAGATCAGGAGCAGCCCCACCGAGTAGGCGATCCCCATGTCGCGGAAGGTCTCGTAGGTCACCTGCCACTCGCCGTCCCACTTCAGCGAGAAGTTGTAGGGATTGTCCGGCTGACTGATGAACAGCTGCTCCAGCGGCTCGTCGTAGGCCATGGGCTGGTCGCGCAGGCCGAAGAACATGTCGAACATGCCGTACAGCGGGCTATCCAGCCCACCGGCCAGATCACCCATCACGTAGACCACCGGCAGCAGGTTCTTGTGGTGGATGGAGTGCTCGAGGCTCGAGTCGACCACGTTGACCACCTCGGACAGCGGCACCAGCGTGCCGTCGCGCGAGCGCACCTTGAGCCCGAGCACCGGGTCCAGACTGCCCTTCTCGGCCTGATCGAACTCCAGCCGCACGGGGACCGCATATTTCACGTTGGAGCCGTAGAGATACGTCACGTCCTCGCCCGACAGCGAGGTCGAGATCGCCTGCACCACCGCCTGCTGTGACACACCCAGGCGCGCGGCCCGTTCGCGGTCGACCTGCAGGATCTTCTTCTGCCCCGGATACTCGACCGAATCATCGATGTCGGTGATGTCGCCGGTGTTCTCGAAGCGCTCGCGCACCTGCCGGGCGATCTCGATCTGGCCGTCATAGTCCGGGCCGTAGATCTCGGCGACGATCGGCGACATCACCGGCGGACCCGGTGGAACCTCGACCACCTTGACCGCCGCGCCATGCCGATCGGCGATCGCGTTGATCGCCTCGCGCACGCCCAGGGCCACCGCGTGGCTCTTGCGATCGCGCTCGTACGAGCCGACCAGGTTCACCTGAATGTCGCCGACGTGCGAACCCTCGCGCAGGTAGTACTGACGCACCAGGCCGTTGAAGTTGATCGGCGCCGCGGTGCCCGCGTAGGTCTGCACGTTGTGCACCTCGGGGACCGTCTTCAGGTAGTCGCCCATCTCCGCCAGCACGCGGGAGGTGCGCTCCAGACTGGTACCTTCCGGCATATCCAGCACCACCTGGAACTCCGACTTGTCGTCGAACGGCAGCATCTTCATGACCACCAGCTGGAAGTACGCCAGCGACACCGAGGCCAGGATCAGCACCAGGGTGCCCAACCACAGCGCGAGGCGAGCAGTCTTCTTGCGTCCGCCAGTACCAAGGAAGGGCAGCAGCAGGGTGTTGAAGATCTTCATCAGCCCGGCCGAGGCGCTCTCGTTCTCCGCGCTGTGGCCGCCGCTGGCGGGCGCCGCGTGCTCGTGCTTCTCGGCCTGCCGACGCAGGACCTTGTAGGTCAGCCAGGGCGTGACCACGTAGGCCACCGCCAGCGAGATGATCATCCCCATCGAGGCGTTGATCGGGATCGGACTCATGTACGGGCCCATCAGCCCGGTCACGAAGGCCATCGGCAGCAGCGCGGCGATCACCGCAAAGGTCGCGAGGATCGTCGGTCCGCCCACCTCGTCCACCGCGAGCGGAATCGCCTCGATGAACTTCTTGCCGCCCTTGGCCATGTGCCGGTGGATGTTCTCGACCACGACGATGGCGTCATCCACCAGGATCCCGATGGAGAAGATCAGCGCGAACAGCGACACGCGGTTGAGGGTGAAGCCGTAGGCCCAGGAGGCGAACAGCGTGATCGCCAGGGTGATCACCACCGCCACGCCAACGATAAACGCCTCGCGCCAGCCAAGCGCGATCCACACCAGAATAACCACCGAGGCGGTCGCCAGGATCAGCTTCTGGATCAGCGTGTTGGCCTTGTCGTCCGCGGTCTGCCCGTAATTGCGGGTAATGGTCGTCTCGATGCCGTCCGGGATGTAGGTCCCGCGCAACTGCTCCAGGCGTTCGACCAGGGCATCGGCAATATCCGGGGCATTGGTGCCCGGCTGCTTGGCGATCGCCACCGTGACCGCCGGATGGCTATCCCCCAGGCGCGCGCGGTCCCCCGCGGCGGCGCCATGGGCAAAGCGCACATGCTCCGTGGCATAGGCCGGACCCTGTACCACCTCGGCAACATCCGACAGGTAGACCGGGCGATCCTCGTGCATCCCGACCACCAGGCTGGCGAACGCCTCGGGCTCGGTGATGAAGTCACCCGCCTGGATCAGGATTTCCTCGTCGTCGTGGTACAGCTGCCCGGCGTCACGCGAGAAGTTGGAGGCCTGCAGGCTGTCGCGCAGGTCGTCCACCGACAGGTTGTGGGCCGCCAGGGTCTCCGGCTTGAAGCGCACATGCACCACGTGATCGGGCCCACCGACGGTATAGATGTCGCGGGTGCCCGGTACGCGCTTGAGCTCGGCCTCGATGCCGTGCGCCACGCGCAGCAGGTCATGTCCGCCGCGCTCGGGGTCCTCGGTCCACAGGGTCACGTTGACGATCGGCACGTCGTCGATCCCCATCGGCTTGATGATCGGCTCGCCGACCCCCAGACCCGGCGGCAGCCAGTCCTGGTTGGAGAACACCTGGTTGTACAGGCGCACCAGGGCCGCGGTGCGATCCTCGCCGACCTCGAACTGGATGGTGATCTGCGCCATGTTCGGGCGCGAGACGGAATAGATGTCGTCGATGCCCTCGATCTCCGAGAGCACCTGTTCGGCCGGCGTGGCCACCAGCTGGGCCACCTCCTGCGCGCTCGCCCCCGGGAACGGGATGAACACATCGGCCATGGTCACGTTGATCTGCGGCTCTTCCTCGCGCGGCGTGACCAGGATCGCGAACAACCCCAGCAGCAGACCGATCAGGGCCAGCAGCGGCGTGATCTGGGTGGTCAGGAAGGCCTTGGCAATGCGCCCGGAGATCCCCATGCGCTCGGACGCCCCCTCCGTGCCGGCATCGCTCATCGGTTCACCTGCTGATGTTCCTTCAGATAGATCTGCGCATGCACCGGATCCAGCGCCACGCGTTCATCGTCGTCCAGACCGCCGAGGATCTCGATCATGCCGTCATGCTGGCGCCCGACCCGCACCTGGCGGAACGCGACCCGATCGTCCTCATCGACGACGTACACGGCGATAACCTCGCTGCGATAGACCACGGCCTCCACCGGCACCAGCAGGCGTTCAACGTCCTCCACCACGAAGGCGGTCTTCACGAACATGCCGGGGAACAGGCCCAGATCCTGCTGCTCCGGCAGGTTCACGCGAATCCGGAAGGTGGAGCTGGCCGGATCGGCATAGGGGAAGATGGTCAGACTCTCGGCCGCCACCCGGTCCCCGTTCAGCAGGACCTCGGCACTGCGCCGCTCGCGCACGTTGTGGATCAAGCGCTGCGGCACATCCACGGCAACGCGCAGTTGATCCAGGCTGATCCCGGACAACAGCGGTGAGCCCGGGCTGACCGACTCGCCGACCTCGACATGACGCTCGGTGACGATCCCGGAATACGGCGCATACACCTCGGTGTAGCCGAGCTGCTCGCGGGCCTCCTCGACCCGACCCTCGGCCGAGCGCAGGCGGGCACGCGCCGACCCTAGCGCGGCCTCGGCGCGGTCGAACTCGGAGCGCGAGACCACCCCCCGCTCGAACACATCCTCAATCCGGGCGAACTCCGAACGCGCCTCGTTGAAGCGGGCGCGGGCGTCGGCCAGATCCCCCTCCGCCTGGCTCACACGGGCCTGCTGCTCGGTATCGCTGACCCGAACCAGGAGCTCGTCGACCTCGACGAAGTCATCCACGTCCACGTAGATCTCGCGGACGCGCCCGGACGTCTGGGCGGAGATCGTGGACCGCTGCACCGCCTCGACGCGGCCATCCAGGATGCGTTCCTGGGCAATCGTCTGGCGTTCCGCGGTGGCCGTGTCGAACGGCAGCTCCGCCTGGGCCGCAAACGGCAACAGCAGCAGGGCCCACAGGGTGTGGCGCATCCGGATTCGTGTCATGGGGTCTTTCCTTGCTTGGTGAGGTCGCCGGGGATGGGCCGTCTCGCACTCGTCCCGGCTCCATATATTAGCTTTTTCTAATTTATTATTTCCTGATGCTGAACGCAATCCGGGCGCATCCTCCCGCGACCGGTCCGCTCCCTCGCAGCGAGTATAGCCACCCTGACAAGGGTTTCACCCACCCCGGCGACTCGCCGGGACGCTGCAGCGCACCCGCGCTCCCCGTATCATGGCGACCGATCCGGGAACCACACAAGATCTGGAGGACGCCATGCCGCTGCTGCGAGTCGAGACCAATACCGCCCTGCCGGACGATGCCACCGGCCTCAGCCAGCGCCTGTCCGCGCAGGTCGCCGACTGGCTAGGCAAGCCCGAGGGCTACGTGATGGTGGCCTGCACGCATAATCCGGCCATGTGCTTTGGCGGCAGTACCGATGCGCTCGCCTACTGCGAGCTCAAGAGCATCGGCCTGCCCGAGGGCCTGACCCGCGAGCTGTCGCGCAAGCTGTGCGACGCCCTGCAGGCAGAGCTGGGTATCGAACCCGCCCGCGTGTACATCGAATTCGCCGACGCCCCGCGCCACTTCTGGGGCACCAACGGCACCACGTTCTGAACCCTTTCCAGCCATCAACCACGGACTGCCCCCGATGCGCGTCTCGCAATTCCCGCTGAACACCCTGAAGGAAACCCCGGCCGACGCCGAGATCATCTCCCATCAGCTGATGCTGCGTGCCGGCTACATCCGCCGGCTGGCCTCCGGGCTGTACACCTGGCTGCCACTGGGGCTGCGCGTGCTGCGCCGGGTCGAGGGCATCGTGCGCGAGGAGATGAACCGCGCCGGCGCGCTGGAGGTACTGATGCCGGCGGTGCAGCCTGCCGAGCTGTGGCAGGAATCCGGCCGCTGGGACTTCTACGGCGCCGAGCTGCTGCGCCTGAAGGACCGCCACGACCGCGACTTCTGCTTCGGCCCGACCCACGAGGAGGTCATCACCGACCTGGTACGCCGCGAGGTCCGCAGCTACCGCCAGCTGCCGATCAACTACTACCAGATCCAGACCAAGTTCCGCGACGAACGCCGCCCGCGCTTCGGGATCATGCGCGCGCGGGAATTCCTGATGAAGGACGCCTACTCGTTCCATATCGACAACGCCTCGCTGGCCGAGACCTACCGCCAGATGCACGCCGCCTACACCCGCATCTTCGAACGCTGCGGGCTAGACTTCCGCGCGGTGGAGGCCGACACCGGCGCCATCGGCGGCAATGCCTCGCACGAATTCCACGTCCTCGCCAGCTCCGGCGAGGACGCCATCGCCTTCTCCCCGGCCGGCTTCGCCGCCAACGTCGAACTGGCCCCCTGCCCGAAGCCAGACCCGGCCCCGGCACCCGGCGCGGAGATGGCGAAGATCGCCACGCCCGACGTGCACACCATTGACGAACTGGCGGGGTTCCTGAACATCCCGACCGAGCAGACGGTAAAGACCCTGGTGGTCGCCGCCTCCGACGAGATCGACGCCGACCTGGTCGCCATCGTGTTGCGCGGCGACCACGAGCTGAATGCGGTCAAGGCCGAGAAGCACCCGTGGATCGCGGAGCCGCTGCGCATGGCCGAGGCGGCCGAGATCCGCACCGCGTTCGGCGCCGACCCCGGCTCGCTGGGCCCGGTGGGCAGCCCGATCCCGGTGCTGGCCGACCAGGCGATGCTGGGCATGGCCGACTTCGTGGTCGGCGCCAACGAGGACGGCCATCACCTGACCGGCGTGAACTGGGGCCGTGACCTGCCGCAGCCGGAAACCGCCGACCTGCGCAACATCACCGAGGGCGAACCGGCCCCCGACGGCTCTGGTCCCATCGAGATCCGTCGCGGCATCGAGGTCGGCCACATCTTCCAGCTCGGCGACAAGTATTCCCAGGCCCTGGGCGCCCGGGTACTGGACGAGGACGGCCGCGAACAGGTCGTGACCATGGGCTGCTATGGCATCGGCGTCTCGCGCGTCGTGGCGGCGGCCATCGAGCAGAACTCCGACGAGCGCGGCATCTGCTGGCCCACCGCCATCGCGCCCTTCGATATCGCGTTGTGCCCAATCGGCGCGAAGAAATCCCAGCGCGTGCGCGAGGCAGCAGAGAAGCTCCACGACGACCTGCAGGCGGCCGGCTTCGAGGTCCTGCTGGACGACCGCGGACAGCGCCCTGGCGTGATGTTCGCCGACATGGAGCTGATCGGCATCCCGCACCGCATCGTCATCGGCGAGCGCGGCCTGGACGCCGGCGAACTCGAATACCAGGACCGCCGCGACCCCGAGGCCGAACACCTGCCACTCGACAACCTGATCGACGCCCTGCGCGAACGCCTGCGGGGCTAGGGTCGGCCAAAAATACGTGGGCCTTGCGGACTATTAACGCACCGCGTTAATGTCAATGCATGATCAGGAGCTACCGTGGCAAGGAAGCCGAACGCGTGGCGCAGGGCGAGTCATGTCGCCGAATACCGGCCGATATCGTACGCCGCGCGCGGATGCGGCTGGCCCGCATCCATGCCGCCACCCAACTGGACGACCTGAAGGTTCCGCCGTCGCACCACCTGGAACGGCTCAAGGGAAACCGGGGGGGCCAGTACAGCATCCGCATCAACGCGCAATGGCGGATCTGTTTTGAATGGCACGACGGTCATGCATACAACGTCGAGATCGTGGACTATCACCGATAGGCGGGACGCTGGAGGCGACCATGAATCATGAAAATTCGCATAACCCGATCCATCCAGGGGACCACTTGGCCGAATTCCTGGAAGAGACAGGGATCAGCCAATACCGCCTGGCGCTGGATATCAGCGTCCCACCCCGCCGGATCAACGAGATCGTTCGCGGCAAGCGCGCCATCACCGCCGACACAGCCCTTCGTCTGGGCCGATACTTCGGCACCTCGCCCGAGTTCTGGATGAATCTTCAGGACCACTACGAGCTGGCGTGCGCTCAACAGGCGCTGGGCAATCGGCTCGACCAGGAAGTTCGCCCGCACGTCGCCTGAGCGAAGGTAGCGGCCGCGCCATGCACTCCCATGAAACATTGAACAGGAACCGCGTCGTGCGCGGCGGTCGCTAACTGCAGTGGAAAACATAAGCTTCACGCTGGAGATGGGGATCGTGTTCGGCCTGCTGGGGCTGACGATCCTGCTGTTCGTGACCGAGGTGATCCGGATCGACCTCGCGGCGCTGAGTGTGCTGTTCCTGCTGGGGATGGTCGCGCTGGTGCCGGGGGTCGCGCCGATCGTCGAGGGCGAGGCGCTCTTCTCCGGCTTTGCCTCGAACGCGGTCATCGCGATCATCGCGGTGATGATCATCGGCACGGGGCTGGACCGCTCCGGAGTGATGAACCGCCTGGCGGACCTGATCCTGCGGTTTGGCGGGAAGACGGAACGCCGGGTGATGGCGACCACCTCGGGCGCCGTGGGCATCGTGACCAGCTTCATGCAGAACATCGGCGCAGCCGCGCTGTTCATGCCGGTGATCAACCGCATTGGTGCCGCCGCCCGCATCCCGCGCTCGCGCCTGCTGATGCCGATGGGTTTTGCCGCGATCGTCGGGGGCACACTCACGCTGGTCGCCTCCAGCCCGTTGATCCTGCTCAACGACCTGCTGCCCGGGGATGTCGAGGGCTTTGGCCTCTTCGACGTGACGCCCATCGGGCTGGCTCTGCTGGCCACCCTGATCCTGTACTTCGCGGTGCTCGGGAAATGGGTTCTGCCCGCCCGCGATCCGCAGACGGAAGACCCGGACGAGAGCCGGGTGCAAACCACCTCCGCCTGGTTCCGCGAGGTCTATGGCATGGACTTCGGCGTGCGCGAGGCGCGCCTGGGCGAGGACAGCTCGCTGGCCGGACGCACGGTGGGCGATTTCGAAGCGGCCTTTGGCGTACACGTCGTCGGCGTGACCAGCGATGACGAGACCCGCATCGAGCCCAACCGCGACGTGGAACTGAAGCGCGGGGCGCACCTGGCCATCCTCGGACCGGTCACCACCATCGAGAAGACCTGCGACAGTACCGGGACCGTCCTCAAGGACGAGCTGGATGTGTTTGCGCGCGTGCTGTCGGCCCGCCATGGCGGGATCGCCGAGGTCATCGTGCCGCCCGGCTCGGAGCTGATCGGACAGACCGTGCGCGACAAGGGCATGCGCCGCACCTACGGCATCTCGGTCCTGCGCATCCAGCGCGGCGACGACCTGATCATAGAAGAGGTCCCGGACACCCCGCTGAAGGCCGGTGACACGCTGGTGGTGCATACCCCATGGGAACACCTGCAGGCGCTGGAGGACAACCGCGACTTCGTGGTGGTGACCAGCCGCTATCCGCGGCGCAAGCAGGAGGCCTCGAAGACCCACCGGCCGCTGGCTGCGCTCGGGTCGCTCGCGCTGGGGCTGGGGCTCGTGCTGTTCACCGACCTGCCGCTGGCGCTGGCCCTGCTGGGCGGCGCACTGGGGATGATTTTCAGCGGCGTCATCAGCATGGACGAGGCCTATCGCGGCATCAGCTGGAAGACGGTGTTTCTGCTGGCCTCGCTGATCCCGCTGGGGCTTGCGGTGGAGAACTCCGGCGCCGGGGAGTGGATCGCGACCAACGGCATGCAGCAGCTGGAGGGGATGCCGGTCTGGGTATTGCAGGTCGCGGTCTTCCTGTTGACCACCTTCTTCACGCTGGTGATGTCGAATGTCGGCGCCACCGTGCTGCTGGTGCCGCTGGCGGTCAGCTTCGCGAGCGTCGCCCAGGGCATGGGCATCGACGCCGATCCGCGGGTCTTTGCACTGATCGTCGCGATCGCCGCCTCCAACTCGTTCATCCTGCCCACCCACCAGGTCAACGCCCTGATCATGGACCCCGGCGGCTACCGCGTGGCCGACTACCTGCGCGCCGGCTCCCTGATGACCGTGCTCTTCATGGTCGTCTCGCTGCTCGTGATCAACCTGATCTTCTGAGCCCGGTTCAGCCCCGATACAGCCTGGACGGAGAGACTGGCGGCAGCGCCCCTGCACCGGAACCCGATATGGCCGAAACCCTTCATCGAATGCTCCCCTTGGCAGCCGCATCCATGGTGCTGCTTCTGGCCGCCTGCAGCCCGCGGATCTACGGGGTAAGCGAGGAACAGTGGGGCACGATGGGCGAGGCCGAGCGTGTCGAGGCCATCCGCGCCTGGGAGTCGGTGCAGAAGGCGCGCGAGGCGCGCCTGCAGGCGGAGGCCGAGCAAGAGGCGGCGCTGGCGGCCGAACGGGCGGCGCAGGTCGCCGCGATCCGCAGCGGCGATGCGGGACTGCCGGGGGACCTGATCCGCGTCAGCCTGCGCGGCGGGACCCTGAGCATCGGCGGTCGCGAACAGGCGCTGGAGCCGACAAGCTTTACCCTTGCCAATGGCGAGACCCGCAGCATCGAGGTCCACGCCGAGCGCTATCGCAGCGAGCTCGACGTCGCCTATGAAGACGGCCTCTTGCTGATCGACCTGCCGCGCCATTCCCGCACCGGGGCCGCACGCGTCGCCTGGGACGGCGACTGGATGCAGGGGGCCGAGTCCCGCATTCGTTCGGACGGGCCACACCGGCTGCGCGACGTGCGTGCCTTCGTCCAGGTCATTCCGCCACCGGGCCGCCCGCTGCGGCGCTACTGACGCGCCATCGGGTCAACCGGTGGAGAAGTCTCCCGGCGCCGGGTCGGGCGGCGGCAACTCCTCGGCCTCAACCGCGTCGACCCGCGCCATACGCGGGCCGTCCGCCAGCCACTCCTCCAGCGCGTCCAGTGCCTTGCGCGGACCCACGGCCAGCACCTCGACGCTGCCGTCCGGTTCGTTGCGGGCATAACCGGTCAGGTGCAGGCGTTGCGCCTCGTCGCGGGTGGACGCGCGGAAGAACACGCCCTGTACCTGGCCGCTCACACGCCAGCGGCGGGCATGGTTATCATTGGTCTCCGTCATTTGTCGTCCTCCGGAGTGGATTCATGTCCGATGCCCCTACGCTGTACCACAACCCGCGCTGCAGCAAGTCGCGTGCGACCCTGGCGCTGCTGCGCGAACAGGGCGTGGAACCGCAGATCGTCGAATACCTGAAGACCCCGCCGGACGCGGCCACCCTGCGCGCGATCGTGGACAAGCTCGGCATTGCGCCACGCGACCTTCTGCGCACCGGCGAGGCGGAGTACCGCGAGCTGGGCCTGAAGGATGCCGAGATGGACGACGAGGCGCTGATCCAGACCATGGTCCAGCACCCGAAACTGATCGAGCGCCCCATCCTCGTCCACGGCGACGTCGCCCGTATCGGGCGCCCGCCGGAACAGGTCCTGGAGATCCTGTCGTGAGCGCCGCCCCCGAGATCCTCGTGCTGTACTACAGCCGTTATGGGGCGACGGCAGAACTGGCCCGCCACGTGGCCAGTGGCGTGGAGCGCGCCGGTGCGGTCGCCCGCGTGCGCACCGTACCGCCGGTGAGCACCAACATCACCGGCGACGCCCCGGCGGTCCCCGCCGACGGCCCGCCCTACGCGGAGACCCGCGACCTCGAAGAATGCGCCGGGCTGGTGATGGGGTCGCCCACTCGCTTCGGCAACATGGCCGCGCCGCTGAAACACTTCCTTGATGGCACCAGCGGTCTCTGGGCGAGCGGCGGGCTGGTGGATCGGCCGTTCGGGCTGTTCACCAGCACGGCTACCCAGCATGGCGGGCAGGAGACCACCCTGCTGACGATGGCCATGCCGCTGATCCACCAGGGGATGCTGTGGGTGGGCTTGCCCTACACCGTGCCGGAACTGAGCACCACCACGAGCGGCGGCTCGCCCTATGGCGCCAGCCACGTCGCGGGGGGGCAGGGCGAACACCCGGTCACGCGCGACGAGCAGCGCATTGCCGGCGCGCTGGGCGAACGCGTCGGCCGCATTGCCCTGCGGCTCCAGGCCGGAGACGACGCATGATCCTCGCGGCCCGCGCGCTGGCGCTGATCGCCTACTTCGGCCTGCTGGGCGTGATCCTGATCTGGACGACCTGGATCGACCCGCCGGAGATCGTGCCGATCGCCGTGGCGCTGGTCGTGCTGGTCCTGCCGCTGATGTTCCCGCTGCGCGGCATGCTGCACGGACGCCGCTACACCCACGCCTGGTCCAGCCTGCTGGCGCTGGCCTACATCACCCTCGGTATCACGCTGGCCGCCGCGGCGGACGCCCGACTCTACGGCGTGCTGATGACCACCGCCAGCCTCGCCTGGTTCGCCGGCTGCCTGCTCTACGTCAAGCTGGACGCCCGCCGCGCCCGTCAGATGGCTTCCTGACTTTTCCATCCACCACGAAGCGCACGCAGAAGGGCAAGGGCGTCTCACAGGAAATAAGGCGGTTCTGGATGGGGCGCCGCGGGCGCAAGGACCTTCAGGGCTGCCGCCTCCGTTGCCGGTCATCCCGGCGGCCGGAGCGCAGCGCAGAGCCGGGATCTCCGGCGCAGGACAACCAGATCCCGGATCACCGCTGCGCGGTGTCCGGGATGACGGACATGGGCGGGGCACTGCACACCGCGATGGCGTTCCGGGCGATCGACTCCAAGCAATAATTCCGTTCTTCTGCCCTTCCCTTCTGCCTGTGAATCGCCCTTGCCCTTCTGCGTGCGCTTCGGGGTGACGATCAGAAACGCGCGAGCTGGTCGCGGACGAAGGGGATGGTCAGGCGCCGCTGCTCGGCCAGGGCGGCCAGGTCCAGGCGGTCCAGCAGCTCCAGTAGCGCCACCAGGTCGCGGCGGTAGTGGCGCAGCAGGTATTCGGCCACCGCCTCCGGCAGCTCCAGCCCGCGCAGCACCGCGCGCTGGGCGAGGATGCGTTTGAGATCCTCCTCCTCCGGCGCCTGTATGCGGAACACCGGCCCCCAGGCGAGGCGCGAGGTCAGATCCGGCAGGCGACTGCCCAGCCCGTCCGGCGCGTGCGCGGCCGCCAGCAGCACCCGGCAGCCGCCATCGCGAAGTCGATTCAGCAGCCCGAACAGGGCCTCGTCCCAATCGCCCTGCCCGACCACCGCGTCGAGATCGTCCAGCGCAACCAGGCGGGCCCGCTCCAGCCCATCCAGCACCGCCAGCGGCGGCGCGGTCACCAGTTCGGCCAGCGGCAGATAGGCCACGGGTTCGCCGCGTTCGTGGCCCTGATGGCAGGCGGCCTGCAGCAGATGGGTCTTGCCCAGGCCCGCCGGGCCGTGCAACAGGATCTGTGGCTCGGTTATCCCGGTCCCGATCGAGAGGGCCTCCACCGCGTCCCGCGCGAGGCGGTTGCCGCCCGGATAGAAGCTGGCAAAGCGCGAGGCGTCGCGCAGGCGCAAATCCAGCGGGAGCTGGCGCTGCGGCGCAGCATTGCCGCCCTGCCGCCCCGTCGTCATGAGCCTCCGCCCCCTGTATCCGCATCCGCGGGCGCATCCCCCGCATTCAGCCGCCGGTAGTGCGCCAGGGTATGGCGCACACCCACGGCCAGGACCGCCGCCACCGGCAACGCCAGCAGCACGCCGAAGAACCCGAACAGCTGGCCGCCCGCCAGTACGGCAAAGATCACCGCGACCGGGTGCAGCCCGGTACGGTCCCCCACCAGCCAGGGCGTCAGGACCATGGACTCCAGCACCTGGGCAATGGCGAAGATCACCAGCACGATCAGCAGCAGGCTCCAGCCGTCGCCCTGCACCAGCGCCGCGGCGGTGGCCAGCAACACGCCAACGATCACGCCGACGTAGGGAATGAAGCTCACCAGCCCCGCGATCAGGCCGATCGCCAGCCCCATCTCCACGCCCACCACGGTCAAGGTGACGGCGTAGAACAGGCCAAGCGCCAGCATCACCAGCAACTGCCCGCGCAGGAAGGCCCCCAGGGTCTCGTCCGACTCCGCGGCGAAGGTCAGCACCGCCGGGCGCCAGGCCTGCGGCAGTAGATCCCGCAGGCCGTCCAGCAGCCGCGGCCAGTCGCGCAGCAGATAGAAGCTCACCACCGGGATCAGCACCACGTTAAGCACCCCCAGCACCAGCGCGCCGGTCGAGCTGCCGATCCATTGCAGCACGCCCCCGGCCAGCCCGCCGGCCTCGCGCCAGTGGTCGGCCACCAGCCCCTGCAGCGCGCTGGCATCCAGCGGCGGCAGGGAATCCCCGGCCAGATCCTCCAGCCGCGGGCGCACCTGATCGTCGAACCAGCCGAGGATTTGCGGCATCGCCAGCGTAAGCCGCTCGAACTGGGCGATCGCCAGCGGGATCAGGATCAGGATCAGCGCCGCCAACCCCAGCATCACCAGCAGGAAGATCACCACGGTCGCCAGGGTGCGCGAGCGCCCCGTGCGCGCAACCAGCCGGGTCACCAGCGGGTTGAACAGGTAGCCGATCAGCAGGGCTGCGACGAAGGGCGTGAGGATGGGCGCCAGCAGGTACAGCGCTCCGCCAAGGACCAGCAGCCCAACCAGGGCAGCCAGAGGGGCGGCCGAAAGCGGCCAGACATGGTCGCGGGTATCCGGATTCATGGCGTCCTCCCCGAGGTCCCTGCCGGATTCGTGTGTCCGTGCAGGTGACGCCAGGCATAAAACCCCCATTGCACGGTATAGGCCAGCCCGCTGGCCACGGTGGTGAAGGCCACGACGATCACCAGCAGTTGCACCCAGATCGGATCCAGCGCCAGCAGACCGACCTTCACGATGGCGACCAGTACCAGCGTGATCTGCAAAAAGGTGTTCACCTTGCTGATCAGCAGCGGCCGGATGGCCAGCGGGCCCACGAACACCCGATACAACGCGGAGCCCACGGTCAGCCAGACATCCCGCCCGACCACCAGCACCAGCAGCCACAACGGCAGTAGCCCGGACAGCGTCACCGCGACGTAGACCCCCAGCATCAGCAGCTTGTCCGCCGCCGGGTCCAGCCAGGCCCCGAGCCGCGTGTGCCAGCCGTAGCGCCGCACCAGCCAGCCATCCAGGGCATCACTCAGCCCGGCGATCGTCAGCAGCACCACCGCCACCACGTAGTACTCCAGCGCCAGCAACCACACGATCGGCGGAATCAGCGCGATCCGGCCAATGGTGACGGCGTTGGGGATCTGGTGGCGAGGGAACATTCGATGAAAGTGGGCGCGAACCGAGACCGGCGCGGATTAGCGCCGGTCCAGCCAGGCATCGGCACCGGCGGCGTCCTCGGGCGTCTCGGCCCGCGCGAAGCCGGAGCCACGCAGCAGATCGATCAGATCGTCCTGCTCGAGTCCAGTACGGACCTGCAGCACCACGCTATCGCCGGCCAGGGAATCCAGGCGCGCGGTCTCCACCGCCTGCAACCGCGTCAGCTCGGCGCGCAGGCGCTCGAAGGCCCCATAGCCCTGAACCCCGGCAAAGCCCAGACGCAGCCATTCCGGCTCGGCCGCCACCCGCGCCAGGCGTTCGGCCACCTGATCCAGCCCTCGCGCCACCGCGTCGTGCGCCGCAGTACCGGGATCCTCCCCGCTCGCCGCGCTGCGATATTCGCGGCCATCGTGCACGGCAATCGCCCGCGCCTCCGCCCCGCTCGTGGTCTCGCGCACATGCAGCAGCACGACGCCATCGGCGTCGTAGCGACGCGCCGCCTCCACCAGCGGCTCGGTCACGCCGCCGACAATGTCGGACGGCTGGGCCGCGCGGCGGTCCTGAAGGTCGCCCAGGGGGAACAAAAGCGGCATGTCGCGCGCCGCGGCCAGATCCCCCAGCGCGGAGAGAATGCCCGGACCGTCCACGGCATCCCCGAGCAGTTCGCGCTGCCCGCCCCGCTCGTGGACGGCCCACACCAGCAGCCCCGGACGCTCCCCGAGCACGGATGGCACCCCGGCATCGCGCAGCGCGGTGCGCAGACGGAAGCGGTCGAACTCCAGGCGGTAGGAATCGTCCTCGACCTGCTGCCGGCGTTCCAGGGCCGCGATCCAGCCCGCGTCGTCACGGGCGTCCAGCAACGCCTCGACCAGTTCCAGTACCGGCTCCGAGCGCAGCCCGGCCAGACGCACCAGCGCCTGTTCCAGGCCCTGCTCCAGGGCCGTGGACTCGTCCTCGGCCGTGACCGTCACCACCACCGGGCCACCGGCTGCGGCCGCCGGGGTCAGCACGAGGAGGAAAAGACCCAGCAGCATAGCCAGGCGCGAATGCGTTCGGGGGTGCGGTGACATGGTTGCGTTCAATTGTTCGACAAGCGCCACAAAATACCACAGGCCACCGCGCCGAAGTCCCTGAGGAAAGCGGCCAAATGCGGCCCGGGCCGGACCGTCTTCTTTGCACGCCCGCACCCGGCTCGCTACCATGCCGGGTTCTGCGAGACCGCCGCAGCGCGCGGTCATCAAACATCGGGGAACCCATGTCCGAATCCCGTTCAGGCCTGACCTACCGCGAGGCCGGTGTCGACATCGAGGCCGGTGCCGAACTGGTCGAACGCATCAAGCCGCACGCGGCGCGCACCCGGCGTCCCGGCGTCATGGCCGGACTGGGGGGCTTCGGCGCCCTGTTCGAGCTGCCGATGGATCGCTACAAGCAGCCGGTTCTGGTCTCCGGCACCGACGGCGTCGGCACCAAGCTGCGCCTGGCCCAGGAGACCGGTCGTCACGACAGCATCGGCATCGACCTGGTCGCGATGTGCGTGAACGACATCGTGGTCCAGGGCGCCGAGCCGCTGTTTTTCCTCGACTACTACGCCACCGGCCACCTGGACGTGGACATCGCCGCCGACGTCGGCGGCGAGACGGCCGAGATGCCCGGGATGTACCAGGGCGAGGACTACGACGTGGCCGGCTTCGCGGTCGGGATCGCCGAGAAGGCCGCCCTGATCGACGGCAGCCGGGTCACCGCGGGCGATGTGGTCCTGGGCCTGGAGGCCAGCGGGCCCCACTCCAACGGCTATTCCCTGATCCGCCGCGTGCTGGAACACTCCGGCGCCGGCCTGGACGCCCCGTTGCCGGGCGCCGACGGGGTCTCCCTCGGCGAGGCGCTGATGGCCCCCACCCGGATCTACGTACGCCCGCTGCTGGAGCTGCTGCAGCAGTTCCCGGTGCACGCGATGGCGCATATCACCGGCGGTGGTCTGACCGAGAATATTCCGCGCGTGCTGCCGGATACCCTGGGGGCGCGCATCGACCCGGACAGCTGGGCGCGCCCGCCGGTGTTCCAGTGGCTGCAGCAGGCCGGCGACATCGCCGACGAGGAGATGCTGCGCACCTTCAATTGCGGCATCGGCATGACCGTGATCCTCCCCGAGGACCGGGTCGAGGCCGCCAGCTCGCAGCTGGCCCGCGCCGGCATCCGCAGCTGGCCGATCGGCGTGATCCAGGAACGCGAGGACTACCAGCCAAGCGTCTCCTACGCCGCCGCATGAGCGTCCCCGCCGGGCAATCGGCCGCGACCCCGAAGCGCCTGGTGGTGCTGATCTCCGGGCGTGGCAGCAACCTCGGCGCACTGATCGAGGCCTGCGAGCAGGACCGCATCCCGGCGCAGGTCGTCGGCGTCATCAGCAACCGCCCGGATGCCGCCGGGCTGGGCTTTGCCGAACAGCATCACATCCCGCACCGGGTACTGAACCACCGCGACTACCCCTCGCGCGAGGCCTTTGACGCCGACCTGGCCACCGCCATCGAGGACTATGCCCCCGACCTGGTCATCCTGGCCGGCTTCATGCGCATCCTGACCCCCGGTTTTGTGGACCGCTTCACCGGTCGGATGCTGAACATTCACCCGTCGCTGTTGCCGAAGTACCGTGGTCTGGATACCCATGCCCGCGCCCTGGCCGATGGCGAGCCCGAACACGGCGCCAGCGTTCACTTTGTCACCCCGGAGCTGGACGGCGGCCCGGTCATCATGCAGGCCCGCGTGCCGGTCGACCCCAACGACACGCCCGACACCCTGGCCGCCCGCGTGCAACGGGCCGAGCACCGGCTGTACCCCGAGGCCGTGCGCCGGGTGTGTTCAGGTGAAATTCAGTGGTCCGGGCGGATCCTGCAGGCCGACGGCTCGCCGCTTGAGGCGCCGCTGCAACTCGACGAGGACACCCACGATGTTTCAGGCCCTGACGCCCGGAGCCGCCCACCGCACCCGGTCGGCTAGAACCCCCATGTTCCGACTCGCAATCGCCCTGCTGCTGGCACTGCTGGCCGCCCCCGCGGCTGCGGAGCGCGACCTGAGCCCGATCCCGCCGTACACCGCCAGTTACGAGGCGAACGCCATGGGCAACACGCTCAAGGCGCGCATCACCCTCAATCACGAAGACGTGCAGACCCGCATGGCGATGGACGCCCATGTCTCCGGCTTTCTGCGCATCCTCGGGCGTTTCGAGCTGAGCCGCGAGGCCCTGATGAACAACCGAAACGGCGATTTGCAGCTGGTGCAATCGCGCAGCCAGCAGATCACCCCGCGCCGCGAGCGCAAGGTCGAGACCCGCTTCGACTGGGAGACCAACCGCGCGATCGGCACCATCAACGGCGAACGCTTCGATCTCAAGGTGCCGCCGCAGACCCTGGACTTCCTGGGCTCGCTGTACCTGATGATGCAACGCCTGGAGAGTGGCGAGCTGTCCAGCGAAGGCGACCGCGAAACCATCCAGGCCCTGGAACGCGACCGCCTGCGCGAATACCGCTTCGAATACGCCGGGCGCGAGACCATGGACTCCCCGATCGGCCGGGTCGAGACCATCCGCATCGATCGCCGCACGGACGACAGCGATGTCGCCCTGTCCGCCTGGTTCGCCCGCGAGCTGCGCCATGTGCCGGTGCGCTTCGACTACGAGGCCGACGGCCGCGTGTTCGAGCTGAACCTCACGCAGCTGGAATGGCACGACCCGATCATTGATCTGACCGACGAGTAACCACCATGAGCGAAACCTTTGACCTGGCCATCATCGGCAGTGGCCCCGGGGGCTATCGTGCCGCCGTCCTGGGCGCCCTGCGCGGACTGAACGTCGTCATCATCGAAAAGGCCGACTGGGGCGGCTGCTGCCTCAACCGCGGCTGCGTGCCCAAGAAGGACTGGTACCACACCGCACGCACGGTTGCCGCCCAGCGCCACTTCGAGGCACGTGGCATCAGCGGCCGCCTCAGCGCCGACATGGGCAAGGCCTGGGACCATCAAAAGGACGTGGTGACCGAGGTGCGCAACTCCTACCTCGGCTACATGAAGCACCTGAAGATCCAGTACCGCCACGGAGCCGCGAGCTTCCGCGACGCCGAGACCCTGGAGGTCGTGACCGACGATGGCACCGAGACCGTGCAGGCCCGGCACACCATCATCGCCACCGGTGCCACCGCCAGCGTGCCCGCGCCCTTCGAGGCGGCGCCCGGCCGCGTCCTCACCACCGACATGCTGTTCGACGACAAGCCGCCGGCCGGTCAGCGCGTCGCCATCATCGGCTCCGGCGTGGTCGCCACCGAGTTCGCCTGGATCTTTCACCACCTCGGCAAGGACGTCACCTGGCTGAGCCGCTCGAAGCCGCTGTCCGGCCAGAAATTCAGCCCCCAGGCCCTGGGCACGCTGAAGGAATGCCTGGCCGAGGACGGCGTCGAGCCCACCCGCGTCAAGGGCTACGAGAAGGTCGAGATGTCCGACGACGGCGTCACCATCACCGACAGCGAAGGCAACACCTTCGAGGTCGACTGGGTCCTGCTCGGCACCGGACGCACCCCGCACACCGAAGGCCTGAACCTGGATGCGATCGGGGTGAAGACCGACCGCCGCGGCTTCGTCCAGCGCCGCCCCACCCTGCAGACCGACGTCGACAACATCTACGTCATCGGCGATGTCGCCAGCGAGTGGCAGACCGCCAACCACGCCCTGGCCGACGCGACCATCGCGGTCGAGAACATCCAGAACGGCAACACCCGCGAACAGGACGAGCGCTTCGTCCCGATCGCGATCTACTCGGCCGTCGAGATGGCGCGTCTGGGCATGGACGAGGACGACGCCGAGGACGATGAACTGGAACCCGCGGTCGGCTTCGCCGCCTTCGAGACCTCCCCGCGCGCCCTGGGCCAGGACGAGCCCGAGGGCTTCGTGCGCCTGATCGGCGACATGGATACCGGGGCCCTGCTGGGCGGCGAGGTGATCGGCGCCGAAGCCGGCGAGCTGATCCACATCCTGTCGCTGGCCCCGAACCGCGACACCGCGCTGGCCTGGATCGCCAAGGGCCAATGGAACCACCCGACCCGCGCCGAGGAGTTCCTCAACGCCACCGAGACCCTCGCATCCAAGTGGAACCTCAAGTCCGAGATCTTCGGTCTCTGACCCGGCCTTAAGCCACCCGGAAGTCCTGGGCTAGCGTTCAGCCCGGGTACGTTTGGCGGCCAGGAGCTCGGTATCCGCGCGGTGGACGAGGTGCTCGAGATGGGTGTCGTCGGCGAGAAAGCCGGCCGCGCCGACACTGATGGAGATGTCCGCCCGTTCCTGCACCCGCGCCTGCAGGCGCTCGGCCATCCGTCGGGCATCCGCCAACGGGGTATGCGGAAGCAGGACGACGAATTCGTCCCCGCCATAGCGTCCGAGGAGGTCCGCGTCGCGCAGGGTTGCCTGCGCGGTCGCGGTGACCCGCTTCAGCATGGCGTCGCCGGCCGCGTGTCCCACTTCGTCGTTGATCCGCTTGAAGCCGTCGAGATCGAACATCAACAGCGAAAGGGGGCTGCCGTGGCGGCGGGCGCGCTCCATCTCGCTCTCGGCCCGTGCCTGAAAGTGCCGGCGATTGCCAACCCCGGTGAGGGGGTCGCAGGACGCGAGCTTTTCCAGCCGCCGATTGGCCTCCTCGAACTCGCGGTTGGCCTGGTTCAGGGCCTGCGTGCGCTCCTCGACCACGGCCTCCAGGTTGTGGCTGTAGCGCTCCAGATCCTCACGCGCCAGGCGCAACTCGGTGACATCCTGGGAAATTCCGAACAAGTGCGTGATCGCGCCCTGCGTGTCATGCACGGGCAACAGCAGGGTGAGCCAGTGCCCTTCCTTTTCGACTCCATCGCCGTCGCGAAAGGCCGCATGTTCCTCGTAGCGCAGGGGCGCATCCTGGCGCAGGCAGTCGCGGTAATGTGCGACCACCTGCTCCGCGACCGGCCACGGCAGGATGTCGTGCAAGCGCCGGCCGGTACAATCCTGCGCGAACAGCTGTTCCATCTTCGCGTTGGATGCCTCGACCACGAAATCCGGGCCTTCGACCCGAATCAGGAACATGTTCTCCGGGAAGTGCTGCCAGATCTCCGCGAGCACGCTGGTCTGCGCCAATTCGTGCAGAAATCCTTCCCTCGCCGTTCTATCGTCCGTCATCGAATACCCTTCTGGTACGCCGGGGACACGCGGCCCCACATACGCGGTCGCCCTCGAATCGATCTGTCGTGCTGACAAGGCGTGGTGAGCTCAGTGTAGCCGAGCTTTCGTCGCGAACCGCAACGCCGTCAGTGGGAACATTGGCCGAAGCCTGGCATTCAATGACTTGCGGCGTTGATGCCCCGCGTTCCTCGACCCGGAGTTACGTACCATGGGTGGCAACGGGCCGGTAGAACCGCGTCCACCCTGCGCCACACATGGAGCGCCGACGCGAGCGTGGACAAGGGCCAGCGTCGCCCTAACGCATGTACCCTAGCCCTCCTGCTGTTGCAGACGGACGATTTCGGCATCGGCCATCGGGACGACGCTCGCGAAGCCGTGGAAGTCCCCCGGGGCGTAGCCGCGACGAGCCGCGCCGGCCTGGCAGATGCGATATTCGATCACGCCATTCAGGGTCAGCCCGCGGGCACGCGTCATCAGCTGTTCGTGCGCGGGGAAATGCTCGCGCGCGAACAGCTCCAGCGCTCCGCCATGGACCACCAGGACGATGTGGCTGTCGAAGGGGTCGTCCTCGACCATCCGGCTCAGGTAGGCCGCGTGGTCGAGCACGTTCTGCAGGCCCTCGGGTGTCCCGGCGGTCACGTCGTACACGGCCCGCAGACCCTGGTAGCCCTGTTCCACCGGTGCAGCCGCGCCCCAGGGGGCTGGAGTCTCCCCTGCCTGAGCCATGACGACGGGCCCGGTCGCGAACCCCATCATCCATCCGGCGAGCAGGAGTGCCCGCCACCGGCGCTGGGTGTTTGCTGTCATTCCGTCTGTCCTCTCGGTTCGCGGTCCGCCTGGTTCGCCCCACCGGGCCCATCGGCCACCAGGGCCTCGAAATCGGCGACCGGCATGGCGTGGTGATACAGGTAGCCCTGAAAGCGCTGGCAGCCATGACGGACCAGGAAATCACGCTGGGCCTCGTTCTCCACACCTTCGGCAATCAGGCTCAGGCCCATGTTGTGGGCGATGGCCGCGATCGTCGCGACGATATTGGCGTCGTCCGCGTCGTGCTCGATGTCCTGGACGAAGGAGCGGTCGATCTTGAGCACATCCAGCGGGAGACGCTTGAGATAGCCAAGCGAGGAATACCCGGTCCCGAAGTCGTCCAGCGCCAGCGCCACCCCTCGCGCGCGCAGGGCCTCCAGATTGGCAGTCAGCTGCGGCGAGGCATCCGCCATCACGCTCTCGGTCACCTCGATGTGCAGCCGCTGGGCAGCGGCCCCGGTCTCCTCCAGGATGCCCGTTACCTCGTCCATCAGGCGCGCCTGGCGCAAGTGATGCGGCGACAGGTTGACCGAGATCGGCAGATCCTCCAGACCTGGCCGGCCCTGCCAGGCACGCAATGTCTGGCAGGCCTGGAGCAGCGCCAGGCGGCCTATCTCGAGGATCTGCCCGGTGTGCTCCGCCACCGGGATGAACTCGCCCGGGGAGATCCAGGTTCCGTCCGGCTGCGGCCAGCGCATCAATGCCTCGGCACCCAGGATGCGTCCCTCCGGGTCCACCTGGGGTTGCAGGTGGATCACCAGTTCCTCGCGCCCCAGCGCCTGGCGCAGTTTGCGTTCTAGCTCCGCCTCGCGCAGCAGGGTCCGCTGCATCGCCGGGTCGTAGAAGCGCACCGCGTTACGGCCCTGGTGCTTGGCCTGGTACATGGCGAAATCGGCCTGCTTGAGCAACTCCTCCGGCGTATCGTAGCCACGCGGGAACAGGGTGATCCCGATGCTGCCGGACATCACATGCTCGATGTCATCGATCCGGACCGGCTCGCGCATCGCCTTCAGCAGCTCGCCGGCGATGCGCTGGGCGTCGACCCCCGCCTGTGAACGATCGGGGCTCAGCTCCTCCAGCAGGGCAACGAACTCGTCGCCGCCCAGGCGCGCCACGATGTCCTGGTCGCGCAGTCGCGCGGTGAAGCGCTGGGCCAGGGCCTGCAGCAGGCGATCCCCGGCGGAATGGCCGCAGGTGTCGTTCAGGGTCTTGAAGTTGTCCAGGTCGATCAGCAGCAATGCGGCATGCCGGCGAGTCCGGTTGACCGTGTGGATGGCGTGTTCCAGATGCTCCAGCAAGAGTCGCCGGTTGGGCAGGTCGGTCAGCGCATCGCGAAACGCCAGGCGGGCGTTCTCCTCTTCGACCTCCAGGATGCGGCCGAGGCGCTGCGCCATGGTCTGCGTCACCTGCTGCAAGCGGGCGATCTCGGTCACCCGGGAGTCAGCGCGCAGATCGGCGTGGAATTCTCCATGGCCGATCCGGTCGAGGGTCTTCATGGCCTGCTGCATCGGCCGCAGGGTGCGCCCCAGCCAGAGGTACAACCCGCCCGCGATCAGCACGAGCACCAGGAAGGCGGCCGCATAGGTCAGCGCATTGATGAGGTTCTGGGTGGCGACCGATTCGGTCAGGTCACGCGACAGGACCACGTTGGCGGTCGGACGCTCGGCCGCGTATGGCGTTAGGGGCAAATAGACCACCTGCGAATGCCGACCATCCAGATCCACGCGCCCGGCGGCCGCCTGCTCCTGCAGTCGCCCACTCAGCGAAAGGGACATCGAGAATGGCGCGGTGAGGGCCAGTGGCCCGCGACCGTCCAGCAGCGCGGCACGACCGCCGATCGCCTCCGCCATGGACTCGAGCGCCGAGGTCGACAGATCGCGCAGTTGCACGACACTGCCGATGGGATTCCCGCCACGATAGACCGGGATGGCCAGACCGGCATAGATTCGCTCGCCGGGCACATGATGCAGCCCCTCGTGGAAGCGCCCGTCCGCCAGCGCCGCCTCCGCCAGCGGCACGCGCTCGCCACGGTTGCCGTCGGAGTCATAACGCACCGTGCCCTGCGCATCGAGGACCACGACCCGGTCCGCGATCCCGCCGGCGCGCAGGCGGTTGTACAGCGGGTCCGCGTAGGTGCTGATGCCCGCGTCAGCACGCATGGCGCCAATCAGCGCCTCGTTGCGTGTCACCGCGGTCGCCTCGGCGCGCATGCGCTGCCACTCGTTCGCCAGGGTCTGGCGCCAGGCGGCCGACTGGCCCTCCACGCCGAGCCGGTCGAGGCGCTGCTCCGCCTGACCGACCGCAAGGTGCGTGCCCATCGCAAGGGTCCCGGCAAGCACGAGGAGCCCGGCGAACATGACTGCGGTCAGGACCGTCTGGAGCCGTATGCCCTTGCCGGAATGCGCGTCTGCGGCGCCCACGCCGCTATTCGAAGGGATAGCCGGAGCGGATCCACTCGGGAAAGCCGCCGGGAAAGTAGTAGAGATTGGTGAAGCCCCATCCGAGGGCGCGGCGCGTGGCCGCCTCGGTGCGCCAGCAGTCCCGTTCGTTGCAGTACATCACCACCGGGGCGTCCAGCTCGCCGATGAACTCCAGCAGGCTCTCCCGGGTGAAACGATTCCGCTCGTCATCGAGGTCGCGCATGATGGTCAGGTTGCGGGCCTCTGGCACACGCCCCGCCTCGAAGTCCGCGCGCAACCGCGTGTCCACGAAAGGGACGCCCTCGCGGAACAGCGCCCAGGCCTCGGATGCCTCGATGGTCTGGGTACCCGGGATCGCTGCAGGCGCGCGATAGGGGCCCTGGGCCGCAGCCACATTCCCAACGACCAGCGCCACCAGCACCCCGAACACCGCTATCCAGCGAGGCAATGCTCGCCCGGCGCGGCGCACCCGGGCGCGGGTTTGACGATATCCAGCGATCATGCGGGAACCGTAGCACGTCGCTCGGGTTGCGCCACACAAAAAAGTCTTCCCTGGACACGTTCTATCGTGGTTCTGCCTCGCCAAGTCCATCCGGCAACGCCCGCCCCGAATTGCAGCCAGAATCGTGCACAAAAAAAGCCCCGCACTAGGCGGGGCTCTCTCAACCTGGCGCTTGCGCGCCGGGGTTGTCTTACTGAGCTTCGACGTTCGCGGCGGCCGGGCCCTTCTGGCCCTGCTCGACGTCAAACGAGACGCTCTGGCCTTCTGCCAGCGACTTGAAGCCGCTACCCTGGATGGCGCTGTGATGGACGAAGACGTCCTTGGAGCCATCAGACGGGGTAATAAAGCCAAAGCCTTTTTCGTCGCTAAACCACTTCACTGTACCTGTAGCCATTTCGGTTACCTCTGCTTGTTCATAATAGATTGGGTTTTCGAGGGGAGGAGAGACTGGAGGGCAACCGAACGACGATGGAACTTGATCGTGATTCTACGCGGCCCCAAACTAACTGGGACCGGAACTGCGAATCTTAACGCCCCTTTCGGGGTGTCGCCTGGTGCTGCATGGAGCCTGTTACCGTTACCTCGCAGCTATTGTCCTCCCAAACCGCTCTCAATTGAAAGTGTTTTTTCGGATTTTCTTGATGTACGCCCGGAAAATCGTTTGTTATCCGTCGCTTGAATGGGAATTTAATTTGGATTCAGGTGCTTATTTCCCACATGGAAGCGGTTTCAAGGCGTTACCGACCGGAACCGACACGCCTTGAGGGGCATCGGCCGCACCCTCATGCGCACGCCGCCCGCTACCCCAAACCATCAAACAACCCCTCCGTTGCCAGCGGCAACGGGACGTGCAGCGACGCCGCCATCACTCGCAGCAGCTCGACCTCGGCCGGCACCACCTGCCCGCCATGGCTGACGGTGGTCACCATCGCCCGAATCAGCGGGTCCTTGTCGCGCATGCGCAGGGCATCCAGCTGTTCCAGGACGCGGTCCAGCACATTCGCCCATGCGCGCGCACCGGCCGCCCCGGTCAGGGCCTCGGGGATCTCCACCGCCAGCGGCAGCGCCCCGTCCAGGCTGCCAATCCCGGCGGTCAGCGCGGCCCGCGCCGCCGCCGGGTCGTCCGGATGGCCATGGTGGGCCAGCACCGCCAGCAGGTAATGCGCGCTCTGCCTGTGGGCGTCCAGCGTGGCAGTCCTGGGGCGGGACGCCGCGGCAGGATCCTGCACATCCCGCAACTGGCAGCTCAGCATGCGCCCAAGGGCATACTCGAATACCGCCACCCGGCCATCGGCATGAATCAGCCGCTCCACCAGCCCCTGCAGGCGCGCGCGCTCCTCGGCTGAAAGCCGCCGCAGCATCGGGAAGCCCAGCTCCAGAAGCGGCAGGCGCAGGTCCTCGCGCAGCGCAGGTTCCGCTGTCTGCAGACGACGTACGGCCTCTCCGCGCGCCTCCCCCAACGCCTCGGCAATCATCATCAGCTGTCGCTCGCGCACATCCGGGTCCGCATGCAACAGGAGATACAAGACCACCTCGATCGCCCGCGCATCCGAGCGCGCGGCCCAGGCCAGCGGCCCCGGAATCGCAGCAAGCAACATGCCGGCACCGAGAATATGGGTCAGTGCCGGGTGGCCGCCGAGGGCATCCCCCACGGCCTCGGCGCCCGGCACGCGCCCCTCGCGTTCGCGCTGCATGCCGTCCACCGCGCGCTCGTGCGCCCGCTGCCGCACCCGGGCATTGAGCTGGTCGCGCAGGCGCTGCAGATCCCGGGGCTCGAAATGCGGCTGCAAGGTGCGGATGCGATCCAGCAGGGGTGGATGGGTCTCGAAGATCTGGCCGATCGCGTCGCTGGCAAACAGCATGTGAGTGATCTCCTCGGTATTGCCATTCAGCCCGGCATAGCGGGCCGCGACCTTCTTCAGCGCACCGGCCAGGCCGTCCGGCTCGCGGGTGAACTGCACGGCATGGGCATCCGCGAGGTATTCGCGCTGACGCGAGATGCCGGCCCGGATCCAGCGCGCCAGGGCCAGCCCGGCATAGCCCACCGCGATCAGGGTGACGCTGAGCACGCCCACCCCGGTATCGGCCATATCGCCCTTGTGTCGACGCCGGCGTCGCGCCAGCCCGCCCTGCCCCAACAGCGCCAGAATCTCGATCCCGTAGAGGATGCCGATCAGGCGCATGTTGAGGCGCATGTCTCCATTGAGGATATGTCCGAACTCGTGCGCGACCACACCCTTCAGCTCGGCGCGCTCCAGGCTGTCCAGCGCACCGCGGGTCACGGCGATCACCGCATCGTTCGACGCAAAGCCGGCGGCGAAGGCGTTAATACCGAGGTCCTGCTCCAGCACGTAGATATCGGGCACCGGCACCCCGGAAGCAATTGCCATCTCCTCGACCACGTTGCGCAGCTGCCGCCGCTGCGGATCCGCCGGATTGCCATCCACCCGGATGCCGCCCATCTCCTGCGCGATCAGCCCACCGCCGCCGGCGCGCAGCCGCCAGCCCCGGTACAGACTCGCAAGGACGATCAGGCCCGCGGTGATCCCCATGGTCCAGGCGATGGCCTCGGTGCCGCCCCCCATGGCCCAGACAATCAGGCCCAGGGCCCCGACGATCACCAGCACGGCCAGGCCGAACAGGGCCAGTAGCCAGCGCGTCCTGCGCTGTGCCTGCTCTTGCTGCTCGAAGAAGTTCATGGCCGCTCCTCGCCACCGGGATACGACCGTATTGCGGAGGGCGGACGGTCGCGCGTCACGGGGCCATGCAGCCCTAGGGAGACGCTGATGTAATCGCGCGCTCGTTTAATCGCGCGCTCGCGCTCGAGTCGCTTTTGCGTGCGAACAAGGCGCGGTGACTGCCGTGCAGTCACTCTGCACAAAGGAACCGCAACGCTGTTCGCGCGCAAAAGCGGCCGAGCCCGCTCTTTCAATCACTTGTCGGGTTGGTGCCCCCTGTTCGCCGATCCTGCGTTGCGCCGCTTGCGGGTAGAACCACTACCCGCTGCACGACGCGCCTTGTCTCGGAAAACAGGGGGCACCAACGCGAGCGCGCGATTAAATCAGCGTCTCCCTAGGCGAGAGTAGCAGGGTGGGTGATGCGGGGAAACGGCCGGTCATGCCCGCACAGACAGACCGGAAAGAGCCGTTCAGTCGCCGGCCACCATCATGGATTCAACCAGGATGGAACCGGTGTGGATGTTGCCGCGGCGGTCGACATCGGTGCCCACGGCCGCCATCCGCTGGAACATGTCCTTCAGGTTACCGGCGATGGTGATCTCCTCCACCGGATACTGCAGCTCGCCGTTTTCCACCCAGAAGCCGGCGGCCCCGCGGGAATAGTCGCCGGTCACCGGGTTCACCCCCTGGCCGATCAGCTCGGTGACCAGGAAACCGGTCCCCATCTCGGCCAGCAGGGCGGCGAAGTCCTTGTCGCCCGGGGCCACGGTCACGTTGCGTGCACCCCCGGCGTTGCCAGTGGCCTCGAGGCCCAGACGTCGCGCGGCGTAGCTGTCGAGGGTATAGCTCTGCAGCACGCCGTCGGCAATCAACGGGCGATTGCGGGTGCGCACGCCCTCCCCGTCGAACGGGGCGCTACCCAGCGCGCGCGGGGTCTGCGGGCGTTCCTCGATCTGCATCCACCCGGGGAACACGTTCTCGCCGATGGCATTCAGCAGGAACGAGCTCTCGCGGTACTGGGACGGGCCGGCGATCGCACGGGTGAAACTGCCGATCAGGGTGCGCGCCATCTCCGGGGCAAACAGCACCGGGCAGTTGCGGGTCGACAGCTTGCGCCCGCCTAGCCGGCGCACGGTGCGCTCGGCGGCCTCGCGCCCGACCTGCTCGGCGGCGGTCAGGTCCCCCGCGTGGCGTGCGACGGAATAGGCGTAGTCGCGCTGCATGCCTGCTGCGTCGCGCGCGACCAGCGCGCAGGACAGGGAATGCCGGGTGCTGCGATAGCCGCCCATGAACCCCTGGCTGTCGCCGAGAAACGCAATGGCCCGCCGCGTGCTGACGCTGGCACCCTCGGAGTTCTCGATCCGTTCATCCGCCGCGAAGCCGGCGGCCTCGATGGTACGGGCCAGCTCGGTCGCCTCGGCGGCGCTGCAGCCCCAGGGGTGATCCAGGTCAAGGTCGTCCCACTCGCTCGCCTTGAACGCGGGATCGGGCATCCCGGCGTACGGGTCCGGCTCGGTGTAGCGGGCGATGCGGCAGGCCGCCTCGACGGTGTCGATCAGGGCCTGGTCACTGAAATCGGTGGTAGAGGCGGCCCCCTTGGACTGGCCGAAATAGACGATCAGCGAAAGACTCTGGTCACGCTCGTGCTCCAGGGTTTCGATCTCGCCCTTGCGCACCCCCAACTCCAGCCCGACGCTGTGACTGACCACGGCCTGGACGTCCGAGGCACCGCGCGCGCGCGCGGCCTCCAGCGTGCGCTGAACTCTCGTCTGCAGGGAGTCCGGCGAATGAGAAAGGGCCTGGACCCCGTCTTCCTGGGACACGGGTTCCGGGATGGCGCGTTCGGGAGATGTACTCATGCAGGGTTCCGCTACTCGATGACTGATCTGGGGGCGATACAAGGACACCCCGGGCCGGATGGCCCGGGGAAGGGATGACTAGTCGACCCGGGCGCCGTGCTTGTGGACCGCGCCGGCGTTACCCCAGCGCTCCAGGTCGTCGACGTGCACACCGACCCAGTAGAGCATGCCGACGCTGTCACGCGTCCAGCCGCCCACCAGGTCCTGCCCTTCGCTCAGCTCCACGTGGTGGGCGAACTGCTCGGCCTTGTCGCGCGCGCGAAAGACATGCCACTGGACGATCTTGTCGTGGCCATGCCCTTCCGGCAGGGAACGTTCCTGTTCGAGAAAATCGAGATTCATCTGTGCCTCCTTGGTTGCATCGGGCCCCGCAGCCCTCAGGCTGCCTGGGTACCGCCCACGGTCATGCCGTCAATACGCAGCGTGGGCTGTCCCACGCCGACCGGCACGCCCTGGCCCTCCTTGCCGCAGGTGCCGACGCCGGAATCGAGCTTCATGTCGTTCCCGATCATCGACACCCGGGTCAGGACATCCGGGCCATTGCCGATCAGGGTCGCACCCTTGACCGGGTACGTCACCTTGCCCTTCTCCACCCGGTAGGCCTCCGAGGCGGAGAACACGAACTTGCCGGAGGTGATATCCACCTGCCCGCCACCGAAGTTGACCGCATACAGGCCGTCGTCCACCGAGGCCAGGATCTCTTCCGGATCGGCGTCGCCACCGAGCATGTAGGTATTGGTCATGCGCGGCATCGGCAGCCGGGCGTAGGACTCGCGGCGGCCATTGCCGGTGGACTGCGTACCCATCAGGCGGGCATTCATCTCGTCCTGCATGTAGCCGCGCAGCACGCCATCCTCGATCAGCACGGTCTGCTGAGTCGGATTGCCTTCGTCGTCCACGTTCAACGAGCCGCGGCGGCCCTCCAGGGTGCCGTCGTCGACGATGGTGATGCCCTTGGCCGCCACCTGCTCGCCGATGCGTCCGGAGAAGGCCGAGGTCCCCTTGCGGTTGAAGTCGCCCTCCAACCCATGGCCGATCGCCTCGTGCAACAGGATGCCCGGCCAACCGGGCCCGAGCACCACCTTCATGCTGCCGGCCGGCGCGTCGCGCGCATCGAGATTCACCAGGGCCTGGCGCACCGCCTCGCGGGCATAACCGGCGGCGCGGCCATCCTCGCGGAAGTACTGGTAGCCGTGACGACCGCCGCCTCCGGAGGTGCCGGATTCGCGGCGCCCGCCCTGCTCGACGATCACCTGGACGTTCAGGCGCACCAGCGGGCGCACGTCAGTAGTCATCTCGCCGCGGGCATTCAGTACCAGCACCACCTCGTGCACCCCGGCCAGCGAACACATCACCTGGGTCACGCGGGAATCCTCGGCGCGGGCGACGGCATCCACCTCCTTCAGGAGGTCGATCTTGGCCTGCTCGCCCAGCGAATCGAGCGGATTGTCGGGGGCGTACAGCGCCGGCCGCGAGGACGCGCGCGAGGCAACCGCAATGCGCCCGCTCTGCCCGGCACTGGCAATGCTGCGCGCGGTCTTCGCGGCCTCCAGCATGGCCGGCATCGCGATGTCGTCGGAGTAGGCGAACCCGGTCTGCTCGCCGCGCACCACACGGATGCCAACGCCGCGTTCGATGTTGAAGCTGGCGGATTTCACGATGCCGTCCTCCAGCGACCAGCCCTCCTGGCTGGAGAACTGGAAGTAGCAGTCACCGCCATCGATACCGTGACCGAAGGTGGTGCCCAGAAGGGCGCTCAGCTCGCTTTCGCCAAGGCCGGCGGGGTCGAGCAGGGTCTGTTGCGCAAGGCGGTCGATCATGAAGTCCTCTCGGGTTCCGTAAATCCGCTGTTCCGTGTCCATCATGGGGGAGCAGCTGTCGGCCTTCAGTATGGAGCTTGGGGCACGCCGTTCGCTTTCAAGCGCGCGGCCGTTGCGGGTATATCGCCACCCTGACCCAGGCCAGGGTGCGGGGTCAGGTGGTTTTGGGGCACGGCAGGCGGCGGTGGTCCACTGCCGGGAAGCTGCTCCGGATGCGCGCGGCCTGGGTCGGGTCCAGATTCGCCAGCAGTACCCCGGGGTTGCGCTGCAACTGACCGACCACCCGACCCCAGGGGTCCACCAGCGCGCTATGGCCGTAGGTTTCGCGGCCGTTCACGTGGAAGCCGCCCTGGGCCGCCGAGAGCATGTAGTACTGGTTCTCGATTGCGCGCGCCCGCAGCAACACGTCCCAGTGCGCCTGCCCAGTCTGCGCGGTGAAGGCCGCCGGCAGGGCGACCCATTCCGCATTCTTGTCCAGCAGGGCCCGGAACAGTTCGGGGAAGCGCAGATCGTAGCAAATCGCCAGGCCCATGCGGCCGACCGGCGTATCGACGACCACCACCTGATCGCCCCGATCGAAGACCTTGGACTCGGTATAGGCCTCGGTGCTGTCCGGCAGGCACACGTCGAACAGGTGGATCTTGTCGTAGCGCGCCACCTGCTGCCCGCGGTCGTCGAACACCAGGCAAGCCGAACGCACCCGCTCGGAGTCCGGGGTCTGCAGCGGGATGGTCCCGCCAACAATCCACAACCCCAGGCGCCGGGCCTGCTCCGCGAGAAAGGCCTGCAGCGGGCCCGCGCCATCGGCGACCTCCGCGATCCCGAGGATGTCCGTCTCCTGCATGCCCATGAAGGCAAAGTTCTCCGGCAGGACGGCCAGGCGGGCGCCCTTGTCGGCGGCCTCCTGCAGCAGTCGTTTCGCCTCCAGAAGGTTCGCCTGGGGCTGGGGTCCGGAGGCCATCTGGATGGCCGCTACCTGAGTCATGTCGCTCCGATCATCTGGTTACCGGGGCCGGTTATGGCGCCCGTAACGCCGATCCCTGCCGGCGTTAGTCGTTATCAGTCCCTTCGGCACCTGCGGCCGGTTGCACCAGCACGCGCACCTGCGGGTCGTCCCAGGGGCCCGTCACCGAATATTCGACACGGGCCGCCTCTTCTATCTGATCCCCAATCCCCAGCACGCGTTCCGCAAGCAGCACCACGACCCCGGTCACCGGTCCGCCCACCAGCGCCCCGACAATCGGCAGCGCGGTACGCAGGCTGGGCACGACCACGATCTCGTGATCGTAGTCGCGCGCCACCAGCCCGGTGCGGCCACTCAGGCGCACGCGCGCCGAGGGACCCTCCATGCGCAGAGCCGGCACGTAGAGATCACCATCGCGCAGTGTCGCCTCCGCGGTCAGTTCGCTGAAGGTCAGGCCTTCGGTGAACACGTCGCGGAAATCCAGCCGCAGCCGCCGCGGCAACACGTCCAGGCTCACCAGGCCGAGCAGGCGGCCGGCGCCCGGCTCGACATCCGCCAGACGCCCGTCCTCCAGGGAGAGTTCCATGGAGCCCGCCAGCTGCGCGAGGCGCGGGGCATACAGCGGCCCCGGCCAGGTCAGCGACAGCGAACCGTCACCGCTCCCCCCGACCATCGCACGCGACAACCCCGCCGACTCGAGCGCCCGGCCCCAATCACCGCCGGAGAGGCTCACGTCCAGGCGTGTCTCCGGCAGACCACCGGTGGTCACCCGCCAGGCCCCGACGGCGTCTGCGTGCAGGTCACCTTCCGGGGTCCGCAGCTCCAGGTCCCGGACGACCAGTCCGTTCGGCTGCGGCTCCAGCCCCAGCTCGATGTCCGCGAAACGGTAATCCCCCAGCGCCAGGCTGTCGAGGGTCAAGTCCACGGCCGGCCATACGCGCGGGTCTTCGAAGCCCCCGACTGCGACAGGGTTCACCCCGGGATCGGGGTCCGCTTCTCCGCCCCACTCAAGCTCCTCCAGGACCAGGTGGCGCACATGCGCCTCCCAGCGGTCGCGCCCGCCCGCTCCCATCGGGCGCCAGCGGGCCTCGCCCGCCAGCCAGTCGGAAGTGGCCTCCAGATCCCAGCCCGCATCCCCGCGTCGGCCAAGGAAGCGCGCACCGGGCAGGTCCTGCTCGCCCCAGCGGATGCGGTCGCGGATATCCAGTTCCAGGCGGGTCAACGCGACCGCTCCCGCGGCTTCCCCGGCGCCCTCGCTGGCCGCGCCCAGATCCACATCACCACCCCAGGGGGCCTCGCTCAGGGCCTTGAGCCAAGGGTCGACCGTCAACTCCGGCAGACGCGCCCGCACCGAGACCCCCGCCCCCGGCAAGGCCAGGGCACTGGCGCGGGGCGCACCGATCTCCAGCGCCATGGCCTGCAACCCGATCCCGCGCGCGGCCGTACGCGGCTCGGCACCCCGTGCGGCCGGGTCCTCCGGCGCGGCCGCCGGTGACAGGCGCAGGTGTGCGCGCAGGACCTGCCCCAGCGTCAGGTGGCCGATACCGGCGCCGTCATGCCCGAGCGGCAGCACCAGCTCCAGCTCGCGGGCCGCCGCCGCGGACTTGCCGATCGGCTCCGGCCAGTCGATCGCGACCCCGACCAGGTCCGAGCGCAACTCCAGACGAACCCCGTCCACCGCCGGCCCCAAGCGCAGCTGGGCATCCCAGTGCGCCGCCCCGTCGAGATAGGGCGCAAGCTCCGGGAAATCCTCCAGCCACGGGGCCAGGGGTTGCGGACCGCGCGCCGTCAACCGCGCCGTCTCGCCATCCAGCGGCCAGTCCGCCCCCAGCGTCACCGTCTCGCCGTGGACCCGCGCGGTGACCCCATCGGCCGTCACGCGATCCCCGGTATCGAACTGGACCCGTCCCTCCACGGCCTCGAGAATGGTCGGCCAGCCCGAGACCTCGGCGCGGATACCCCGCAGGTCCAGCTCACCGGCGACGCGGGTCGCGGCCATTCGGCCCGCCTGCAGCGGGAGGTTCAGGGACAGACCCAGCCGGGTCGGCCCGTCCAGCCGCGCCTGGTCACGGAGTTCGGCCGCCTCCTCCAGCAACTCGGCCTGGCGCAGGTAGGCCAGAAGATCCGCCGCATCGCCCTCTGCCGTGCCTTCCAGTTCGAGGACCGCATGCTCCATGTCCTCGATCCCGATCCGGGTGTCGCGCACCTCGGTGTCCAGAATGCGCCCGCGCGCACCCTCGGCGCGGAAGCTCGCGTTGTGGAACAGGAGCCGGCCACTGAGGTCCTCGGCCCGCGGCCAGCCCTCCTGATAGTCGAGGATGCCCGCCTCGACATCCGCCCAGAGATCAAACACACCCTCGTCGCCGGCGAACGGGAAGTCTTTCCCGCGCCCGCGATAGGCCATGCCGCCGCCGGAGGACGTGCCCGTAACGATGCTGTCCACCAGCCACTGGTAGGTGTTGTCCGGCAGGTGGTAAAGCGGCAGGTAGCGCGCGGTGTGATCACCGTCGGCACGCAGAATGTCCATCGCAATATCGACCCGGGGTCCGGCCGCGTGACCATCCAGCAGTACCCGCAGGCGGCCGCGAACCGCGGCATGGGCATTGGCGGCATTCAGGCCCTCGCCCGCCAGGCGCCAGTGTCCGGCATCATCGCGCTCGGCACGCAGCCGTCCACGCACCGTATCCAGCGGCACCGGATCGGCCAGCACACGCGGCAGGTCGATCTGCAGGTCGCGGCTGTCCAGCAGCAATTCCACACCGCCACGGCGCCATTGCATATACCCCGAGGCACCCTGCACCCCAAGCCCGTGATCCCCCGCGCGCCAGCCAAGGTCGTGCACATCGGCCTCCGCCCAGACAGGCTGCAGACGGCCATCCGCGCGGCGGGCCTCCAGCCGGGCGAAGTCCAGGGTGCCGCGCGGATGCAGGTCCGCGATCCGCTCCGCCAACTCGGGCGCCGCATCCTGAAGCAGCGTGAGCAGCGGCGCGTAAGGTTCCACTTCGAGATCGCGCGCGGCCATTTCCACCGCGTCCACCACCAGCCCCTCCGGCTTGCCCTCCAGGCGGTAGGCAAGGCGCAGATCGCCGGACCCGGGCTGGGTCCCGCTCCAGGACGAGCGGTGGCGATCCTCCTGCACCCGCCAGTCGAAACGATGTCCGATGGCCGGGCCGACCGGTTCCCCGGCCAGATTGAGGGTGGTTTCGTGCTCCCCACGCAGCCAGGCCATGCGCCCCTCGTCGAGCGCGCCCCACAGACGCAGCGCGGCCGTGCCCTCGGGCGCGGGCCAGCCGAGGTAGGCCAGCCACGGCTGCCAGGCGGTCAGGTCGACCGCATCGGCCCGCAGGAAGAAGCGCGCATCACGCAAATCCGCTGCGGGGGCCTTCAGCCCCAATTCGAAGTGCCCGCCCGCGGCCTCGCCATCCAGCACCCCTTCGAGGTGCATCCGCAGCGACCCGTCATGCGCCGTGCGCAGGGCGGCCCGGTCCAGCCACGCATCGGACTCCAGGCCGGCGCTGCGATCGTCCCAGACCAACCGGATGGCCTCGGCCTCGACATCCGGCCACTGCTCCACGGGGAGCGTGAACAAGCGGCCCTCGCCCATGCCAAGCTCGCGACCGTGCAGGGAAAAGCGTCCGTCGGCGTGGCGTACCAAGCGCAGCTCGACGCCCCGAACACGCACTGCGAAGGATGGATGGCGACTACGCAGACTGGCCCCAACGCTCAGCGCGACCCCGAGGTGGTCGATGGCGACCGGCTCACCATCCGGCATCGCCACGCGGACATCGCGCGCCACCAGCGCCGGCGACCAGCCGGTCCAGCCGAGCTCGATCCCTGCGGCCGTGACCTCGCGCTCGAGCTGCTCGCTGGCGGTGGTCTCGACCCAGGCGTGCAGACCATCCCAGTGCGGAAGCGCCAGGCGCAGCAGCACGATCACGATGACCAGCGCCAGGAAGGCGCCCAGCGCCACCCTCAGGATTTGTGACCGGCGTCTCATTTCTCCACCGGGGAGGCGCAATCCGACCCGCCCGGCCGACCGGGACCCGTATCCGTGCTGGGTCCGCACTGGCGATTCATCTTCGCGCCTCTTCCTCCCTGACGGAGACGGGGACCGGGTGCCTGTCTACATACTACTTGTAGATCAGACGAAGACCACGTCGAACTGTTCCTGGGTGTACAGCGTCTCCACCTGGAAGCGGATCGGGATGCCGACAAAGCTCTGCAGCTCGGCCAGGCTGGCGGATTCCTCGTCCAGCAGCAGGTCGATCACGTTCTGCGAGGCCAGCACGCGCAGCTCGCGCGCGTCGTACTGGCGCACCTCGCGCAGGATCTCGCGGAACAGCTCGTAGCACACCGTCTCGGCCGACTTCAGATAGCCACGCCCGCTGCACACCTGGCAGGGCTCGCACATCTGGTGCTCCAGGCTCTCGCGGGTGCGCTTGCGGGTCATCTCCACCAGGCCCAGCGGCGACACGTCGCAGGTCTGGGTCTTCACATGATCGCGTTCCAGGGCCTTTTCCAGCGCGCGGATCACCTGGCGCTTGTGCTCGTCGTCCTGCATGTCGATGAAATCGATAATGATGATCCCGCCGAGATTGCGCAGGCGCAGCTGGCGACCGATCGCCTGCGCGGCCTCCAGATTGGTCTTGAAGATGGTCTCTTCGAGCTTGCGATGGCCGACGAAACCGCCGGTGTTGATGTCCACCGTGGTCATCGCCTCGGTCTGGTCGAAGATCAGGTAGCCACCGGATTTCAGTTCCACCTTGCGCTCCAGGGCACGGTGGATCTCCTCCTCGACGTTGAACAGGTCGAAGATCGGGCGCTCGCCCGGATAGTGTTCGATCCGGCCGATCAGCTCCGGCAGGTAGCGCTCGACGAAGCCGCAGACCTTCTGATAGGTCTCGCGCGAATCGATGCGGATACGCTCGATATCGCCCCCCACCATGTCGCGCAGGATGCGCTCCACCAGCGGCAGGTCGGCGTAGACCTCGGTCCCCGGCGGGGCCCCGACAGCCTGCTCCTGCAGGGTATCCCAGACCTTCTTCAGGAACGCCGTGTCGTTATACATGGCCTCGTGGTCGGCCAGCTCCGCGGCCGTGCGCACGATAAAGCCGTGCTGCGGCGCCAACTCGTCACGCAACTGCTCAATGGATGCACGCAGCCGTGCGCGCACGCCCTCGTCCTCGATGCGCGTACTCACACCGACATTGGACTGGTTCGGCATCAGCACCAGATTGCGCGACGGCAGGGTGATATAGGTGGTAAGCCGCGCGCCCTTGGAGCCCAGTGGGTCCTTGACTGCCTGCACCAGGACCTCCTGCCCCTCGCGCAGCAGCTCGCGGATACCCTCGCGCACCACCGGGGCCGGCGTGCCGGTGCCATTGCCGCCGGCCACGGGCGCCGCAGGGGCGTCGCTGGCAGACGGGCCGTTGCCATTGAGCTCCTCGCGCTCCACCGGGGCCACGTCGGAGGCATGCAGAAAGGCCGTGCGCTCCAGCCCGATATCGACGAAGGCTGCATCCATGCCCGGCAGTACCCGCACCACCCGGCCCTTGTAGATGTTCCCCACGATCCCGCGGCGGCGGGCGCGCTCCAGGTGCAGCTCGGTCAGGACGCCATTTTCCACCAGGGCCACTCGGCTCTCCTGGGGCGTCACGTTCATCAGGATCTCGGTTCCGGTCATGCGTTCTTCTTGTTCTTGATGTCACGGGCAGACCGCCGAACCCGCACACGGGCGGGCCGGCGATCAGGGATGTCGGGCTACTTGGTGGCGGCTTCGGCCGCGGCGGCCGCCGGCTCTCCAGAGGACTCCGGCGGCAGCCGCTGGGCGCGCGGCCAGGACTTGATCACCGCATGTACCAGCGTCGCCAGCGGGATGGCAAAGAATACCCCCCAAAGCCCCCAGATGCCGCCGAACACGAACACCGCGGCGATGATCGCCACCGGGTGCAGGTTGACGACCTCCGAAAACAGCAGCGGCACCAGCACGTTGCCGTCGATAAACTGGATCACCCCGTAGGCAATCAGTACCCAGGCGAACTCGGAGCTCAGGCCGAACTGGAAGTATGCGACCGCCGCCACCGGGATGGTCACCACGGCCGCGCCGATGTACGGAATGATCACCGAGATGCCCACCATGAACGACAACAGCACGGCGTATTCCAGCCCGAACCAGTTGAAGGTAAGGAAGGTGACCGCCCAGACGATCACGATCTCGATGAATTTGCCGCGCACGTAGCTGGCGATCTTCAGGTTCACCTCGGTCCAGACCTCGCTGGCCAGGTGGGTGTCCTGGGGCATAAAGCCGCGGATCCAGTTCAGGATCAGATCGCGGTCCTTCAACATGAAGAACACCATCAGCGGGACCACGATCAGGTAGATCACCACGTCCACCAGGTGCCGTGCCGAGGACAGCGAGAACGACACCACACGTTGCCCCAGCAGGGTCGCCTCGGCGCGAATGGCCCCCATCAGCTCGAACACCTGATCGTCACTGATCAGTTGCGGGTAACGCTCGGGCAACTGCAGCAGCAGGTTCTGGCCCTCGGAGATCATCCCCGGCAGCTCGCGCACCAGCTGGGTCACCTGGGCCGACATCAGCGGCACCACGCTGAACAGCGCCGCCACCGTCAGCGCCAGGAAGGCCAGCAGCACAATGGTGACCGCGAGGATGCGCGGGATGTGCAAAAAGACCAGCTTGCGCACCGCCCCCTCCAGCAGGTAGGCAATGATCAGCGAGGCCAGCAGCGGCGCCAGGATGCGCCCGGCAAAAACGATGATCAGGAATCCCGCGAGCAGCAGAAACGCCAGGATCACCACCTGCGGGTCGGTGAAATGACGCTGGTACCACTGGCGCAGGATATCGATCATTGCGAGGCCCCTCCCGGCGCCTCGTCATGGTCGGCATCCGTCTGTCGGGTCGGATCCTGGACGACGGCCTTCTCGTAGTGAGTCCGAAAGACCACCTCCAGCTCGTCGATCACCTCCACCGCCGGGCGCCCCTGCATCACGTGCTGGCCCATCAGGGCCGAGGTCTCGTTCAGCAGCTTGGAGCGATCCAGCATGGGATAGGTCGCGGAAAGCCGGCGCATCGCCTTGATGACGGACTCGCTCTCCGGACGCGGGATCGGCTCCGGCTCGGGAACCGGTTCCGGCGCGGGGGCCGGCGACTCCTGCTCCAGAAAACGGGCAAATTTCAGCAGGCTGGCCTGATCCTCGGTCGACAGCCGCGCGGCGATCTCGGCGATCGCCTTGGCCGGGTCCTCCCGGCCCTTCTTGCGCGCACCGCCGCGCACCGACCCGAGATCGCCCCCGGACAGGCCCCCCTCGTTGCCCATGCCCAGGGGTGGGATCATCCCTCGTCCTCGATCTTCAGGCTGAACACCGGCATCTTGCGGCGTTCCTGCATCAGCCCCAGCGTCTTTACCAGGGCCACCAGCACGTCCTCGGTCACCTTCTGCATCTCGCCCCATTCCATGCGCGCCTCGCCCAGGAGCTCGCCCATGTTCGGCGGCGGATTGTGCCGCGCCTCCATGATGATGTCCTCGAGCATCCCGGGCTTCACCTCGGGTCGGAACAGCATGCCATAGGTCAGCTCGTCCGGCCGGATCGCCAGCCAGTCGCCGTCGTCGTCCACCAGGATCGGCTGCACGTCCTCCGGCAGGTCGACGCGGCCGTTGACCAGCTGCAGCACCCGCCGGCCATCCAGTGCCTCGGCCAGTGCGTCGCCTTCCCCGGCCGCGGTCTTGTGCGCGGTCACGAAACGGGCGCGGTACATCGGGTCCTCGTGCGCCGTGCCACCGGCCTGCTCGGCCACCAGCAGCCCGCCCATACCGACGCCCACCACCGGACGCTTCGAGCGGCGGAAGATATCGATCAGCGACAGCTCGTCCGGGACCTGCGGATTCTCCTCGTGATCCGCCGTCGGCCAGGCGCCGCCCAGCAGCCACAGCCCGTCGAACTGGGCCGCGGAGCCCGGCAGGTCCTGACCCACGAACGGTCGGTAGTAGGAGAAGCCGATGTCGCGCTTCTCCAGCTGCGACTCGATCAGGCCGAGAAACTCGGAATAGGTATGCTGCACCACGCAGTAGTTCTTCATGTCACGTCAATCCTGTTTGAGTTCTGATGCGGGGGCGAGCGGACGCTGACCGGTGCAGTACCCGCGCAGGAACTGCATCAGCACCTCCAGCGTGGGTACGCGGAACTTCTGCCGCGCGTGCACCAGCGAGATCGGCCGTTCCAGCGGCGGCGACAGCGGCAACGCCACCAGCTCGCCAAGGGCCAGCTCCTTCGCCACCACCGCCTCGGACAGCACCGAGACCCCCATGCCGGCCACCACCGCGCCCTTGATCGCCTCCGGGCTGCCCAGTTCCATGCAGCCGCGCAGACTGCTGCGGTCGTATCCGGCGCGCCCAAGGTACTCCATGATGACCTCGCGGGTCCCGGAACCCTCCTCGCGGCATATGAATGGGCGTTCGATGAAGTCGGCGACGGTCACCGTGTCGCGCCGGGCCAGCTCGTGTTCCGGCGGCACGATCAGCCGCAGCTGGTCCACCAGACAGGGCTGGACCTGCAAGCTACGGTGGGTCACCGGGGCCTCGACGATGCCGAGATCGACACTGCCCTCCTCGACCATCACCACGACATTCTCGGTATTGCCCACCCGCAGGCGAATGCCGATATCCGGATGCTCGCGGCGGAATGCACCCAGCAGCGCCGGCAGCATGTATTCCGCCACCGTGGTACTGGCGCCGATCACCAACGCCCCGCCGTCCGCGCCCTTCAACTCGCGTAGCGCGGCCTCCATCTCGCCATAGGTGTCAAAGATGCGTTCGGCATATCGTTGTACCAGCCGTCCGGCATCAGTCAGGGTGACTCGATTGTGGTTGCGGTCGAACAGTCGGGTATCCAGCTGTTCCTCCAACTGGCGCACCTGAAAGGTGACCGCGGGCTGCGTCATATGCAGCACCTCGGCGGCGCGGGTGAAGGACAGCAACCGTGCCACCGTAAGAAAGACCTGCAAACGCCGATCGGCCATGCCGCTCCGCCAAGTAGAAGGTTCCAGACAATCAGGGAAACCCTGGTCGAGGAATGCTACCAAGCCCCCGCGACCGGCAACAGCGACCACTTCTCGCGACGCGGCGATTCCCGACCCTGCACGCAAACCGGCCCACTACGTCGATAACCGTGGCGGCACCCGAATGGCACAAACCGAAGGAACCGGAATGGCGCCGACCCCGTTTTCCACCTGGTCACATGCCCGCTCACAGGGGATCCCCGGAGGCTGGCGACTCGCCGGGGCCGCTGCCGTCCCGCTCCTGATGGCGCTGGTCGCGCTGATCGTATACGAGACCGGCGGCACCTCCACTGCCTACCTCAACTTCATCCTCATCCCGGTGCTGCTGGGGGCCGCCCTGTTCGGGCTGTGGGGCGGGCTGGCCTTCGGGCTGCTGGCGGGGTTGCTCCTGGGTCCGTTCATGCCCCTGGATACCGCCACCGGGGCGGCTCAACCCGCATTGAACTGGCTCACGCGCACCGGCATCTACATCGTCCTCGGGGGATTCTCCGGCTGGCTGTTCGACACCCTGCGCCGCCACTCGGAACGGCTTCTGGAACAGGCCTACAACAACCCCGTGACCGGCCTGCCCAATCGCGAGTCGCTCGAGCAGTATGCCCGGCAACTGATGACCCAGGCCGACGCCCCGCACGCCGCGGCCACCCGCGTGTTCGTCATCAGCCTGCAGATGGACAACTACCCGGACAGCATTGGCGCCCTGGGCTTCGCCGCCGAGCGCCCCCTGCTGCGGTCCATTGCCGAGCGCCTGCAGGCAGTGGCCGAGCCCGCCGGGGCGTCCGTGTTCCACATCCACGACGATCACTTCGCCCTGATCCTGCCCCACCGCAGCCGCAAAGAGACACTCGCCGTCACACGCGCCGCAATCGAATGCCTGCAAACACCTTTCGAGGTCTTCGAGATCCCGGTCTACCTCGGGGCCCACGCGGGCGTCTCCTCCTTCCCCTTTCACGAACAGGATGAACCCTCCCGACTGCTGACCAAGGCCTGGATGGCGATGCACGAGGCCAGTCACTCGGGGCGCCGCTATCGCAGCTACAACCGCCGCAGCAACGAGCACAGCCTGTACACCGTGGAACTCCTGGGCGAGTTGCAAAGCGCACTGGACGACGGCCAGCTAAGCCTGCACTACCAGCCGAAGGTCAATCTCGCGAGCGATCAGGTGATGGGCCTGGAGGCCCTGCTACGCTGGAAACACCCGGTTCGCGGCCGCATCGCTCCCGACCAGTTCATCCCGCCGGCCGAGCGCACCGGACTGATCCACAGCCTCACCGACCGGGTCCTTGATCTCGCACTGGCCGACATCGCCCGCCTGCGCGTCGAAGGCCTGGACATGCCGGTCAGCGTGAACATCTCGGCGCGCAACTTCCTCGACCCCGGATTTGCCGATCGCCTGCTGGAGAAGGTTCGCGTCTCGGGGCTTCCACCCTGCGCCCTGGAACTCGAGTTCACCGAGACCGCCCTGATGGCGGACCCGGACGAGGTGATCCGGGCCCTGCGTCGCCTGACCGAGTCCGGACTGGAACTCGCCATCGACGACTTCGGCACCGGCTATTCGTCGCTGGCATACCTCAAACGTATGCCGGTGACGACTCTCAAGATCGATCAGGCCTTTGTACGGCAAATGCTGGAGCACCCGGTCGACGAGCAGATTACCCGCGCCAGCATCAGCCTGGCCCGGGATCTGGGCCTCAAGGTGGTCGCCGAGGGGGCCGAGGACGCGGCCACCCTGGCGCGGCTGCGCGACTACGGATGCAACGCGGCTCAGGGCTACGGCATCGCCCGCCCGATGCCGCTGGAGGAGATTATCGCCTGGGCCCACGACCGAGGCCTCGTTCCCGGCCTGTGCCCGGAGACCGATGAGCGAGCGGCCCTCAAGCGAGCAAACAACCGCTAACCGGATCGTTCACGTTCACACTCGAACCGATTGGCCTTTCGGGACGCGGCGTCCTGCTCCAAAGCCGCCGCGAATGTTCCCGAATTGATCAGCGCCTCCCTTGCACCCGCCCCGGGGCTACGCTATAGTCCGCCGTCTTTCTGGTAGACCCAAATTCCGGAGTCCCCCGATGGCCCGAGTATGTCAGGTGACCGGCAAACGCCCGGCGACCGGTAACAACGTTTCTCACGCTCACCGCAAGACGCGGCGGCGCTTCCTGCCCAATCTGCATTTCCACCGTTTCTGGGTGGAGAGCGAGAACCGCTTCGTACGCCTGCGCCTTAGCTGCAAGGGCATGCGAATTATCGACAAGCGCGGCATCGACGCGGTCCTGGCGGACTGCCGTGCCCGCGGTGAAAAGGTCTAAGGAGGCTTCACGATGGCTGCCAAGTCCGCACGCGACAAGATCCGCCTGGTGTCCTCCGCCGGCACCGGGCACTTCTACACCACGTCCAAGAACAAGCGGAACATGCCCGAGAAGATGGAGATCAAGAAGTTTGATCCCGTCGTCCGCAAACACGTGATGTACAAAGAAGCCAAGATCAAGTAATCGCGCCCATCGGCTCGATTGCCTGACAACAGGCGAAAAAAGGCCCGGCCCGCCAACGCGGTTCCGGGCCTTTTTTGTGTTGGCGCGCGCGGTCCGTACCGGAAAACGCATTCGCGTTAACGCACCGTTTCCCACTTGCCACTCGGCTCATGGGGCTCGGCCACGCCTCGCTCAACGCGCCCGGTCGGCGCTCGAGATCATCTCGAGCGCGTCTGCATCCAGCCATATCCCCCGTTGACGCGGGCTCAGACCGGATCCGGCTGCCCGCCATCCCCTGGCGTCGCGGCCCCCTCGGCGGCGGTTTCTGCCCAGCGCGTCATCACGCGGCCCCAGCGGTGAGCCGTCGCCGGGTCCAGTTCGATCTTGGTATAACGCCCGCCATCGCGGATAATAACCCGCAGCAGCGGGACCCCCGAGTCGTGCAGGATCTGGCGCAACTCCACGACTTCTCCAAATGGCGCATCAATCGAATCCATGGTGCTTATGTCCCTCCCGAGCCGGCCTGCCGCACGCAGTCGTGGCCGCCCATCCGTTTTTGACCAAGGGAAACACTGATTAATGTACACGCTCGCGTTGGTACCCCAGGTTTTCCGAGACCCGGCGCGTCGTGCAGCGGGGAGTGACTCCACCCGCAAGCGGCGCAACGCAGGATCGGGGAACCTGGGGCGCCAACCCCGCAAGTTATTGAACGCCGAGGCTCGCACGCCCGTTGTTGACGAAAACGGGCGTGCGCACGGCGTTGCGGCTCCCTTGTGCAGAGTGACCGCACGGCAGTCGCCGCGTCTTGTTCGCACACCAAAGCGACTCGAGCGCGAGCGTGTACATTAATCAGTGTTTCCCTAGCGCAAGCATGCAACCAATTTTTGTCGGCCGGCAACCCATCTTTGACGATCAGGAGAATCTGGTCGGCTTCGAGCTCCTGTTTCGCGCTGGGCACCTGGATGCCGCTTCGGTCACCGACGGCGACCTGGCCACCTCCGATCTCCTGCGCAGCGCCTTCATCGACATCGGTCTCCAACACCTGGTCGGCGAACACCTGGCCTTCGTCAATCTCACCCGCGGCTTTCTCGAACACGAGGTCATCACCAGCCTGCCACCGGAACAGGTAGTGCTGGAGATCCTCGAGGATATCGAGATCGACGCCGAGGTCATCGCCGCGGTACGCCGACTGAAGGGCCGGGGCTTTCGCATCGCACTGGATGACTACCAGTTTCAGGAGAGCCATTCCGAGCTGGTCGAACTGGCGGATCTGGTCAAGCTCGATGTGCTCGCCCTGGGCGGCCAGCGCCTGGAACAGGAAGTCACCACCCTGGGCGCCTTCGACGTGGAACTGCTGGCCGAGAAGGTCGAAACGGCCGAGGCCTATGCTCGCTGCCAGGCCCTTGGCTTCAGCCTGTTCCAGGGCTTTCACCTGTCCTTCCCCCACGTGATCGAGGGGCAGCGCCTGGAGAGCCTGGAAGTGGCCCTGCTGCGCCTCCTGCGGGCGCTACAGGCGCCGGATCCGACGCCGGCCGAGCTGGAGGAACTGATCGCCGCCGAGCCCGGGCTCGCGATCCAGCTGCTGCGCATCGCCAACAGCCCGGCCTATCGCGGCTCTCGCCCGACCGATTCGCTCTACAACGCGATCCTGCGCCTGGGCCAGGGGCGCATCAAACGCCTGGCGATGCTGATGGTACTGCGTGGTACCGGCAATCCCACCCACGGGCTCGAGCAGGTCATGATCCGTGCCCGTATGGGCATGCTGATGGCGCGCGCCCTGGGCCTGCACCCCGAGGAGTGCGAACGCTACTTCACCCTCGGCATGCTCTCCGGGATGGATCGCGTGCTGGGGGTACCGCTGCGACACATCCTGGGCGAACTCCACCTGTCCACCGAAATGGAACAGGCCCTGATGGAAGGCGCAGGACCGCTGGCACCGCTGCTGGCGACCATCGCCGCCTTCGAAGGCCCGACACCCCCGCTGGACAACACGAATGCCCCGGTCCCGGCGCCGGTCTCCAGCCGCCTTTACCTGGAGGCCGTACGCTGGACCGAAGATTTGCTCGCCTCGCTGGCGGAGAACTAGATGCCCCCCCTTACCCTGCGCAGCCAGCTCATGCCGGAAGCCGCCGCCGGCCCCGAAACGGGAATGCACATCCGGCTGCGCGAACCCGCCGGGATCGACAGCGGGCCCGGCCACCTGGAGATCCGCCCGGGCCTGCGCCCCCTGGCGCCGGATCACTATGTCGAGTACTGGACCGCCAGCGGCACGCCAACGCCGATCCACGAGGGGCCCGTCCGCCTGCTGGAGCACAAGGACGTCCTCTTCGCGACCTGGAGCGGACCGGATAACGGCCTCCGGGAGCAGACCGAACACGCCTACCGCGCACTGCTGGCCGCCTGCCGAGCGCGCGGCTTCGAGCATTTGGCACGCGTATGGAACTACTTTGGCGACATCCATGCCGAGGAGGACGGGCTGGAACGCTATCAGGCCTTCTGCATGGGCCGCGCCACCGCGCTTGAGACCCTGGAGATCCCGCTGGCCAGCATGCCCGCCGCCACGGCCATCGGGAGCGACCAGCGCCAGCTGGTCATCTACCTGATCGCCACTCGCACCCCGGCCGAGTCCCTGGAGAACCCGCGTCAGGTCAGCGCCTATCATTACCCGGCGCGCTACAGCCCGAAGAGCCCGACCTTCGCCCGCGCGACCCGCCTGGAAACCGCGGACGGCCCACTCATCCTGCTCTCCGGCACCGCCAGCATCGTCGGCCACGAGAGCCGTCACCCCGACGACGTCGTCGCCCAGACACGCGAGACCCTGGCCAACTTGCGGTCCCTGCATGACACCGCCGGCCACGAACTGCCACGCCCGGCCTGGCTGCGCGTCTACCTGCGACATCCGGAAGACCGGCCCAAGGTCGCCGCGGTCCTCGCCGAGCACTACCACGACGCCCATCCGGGGCCGATCGTCCAGTGGGTCCGCGGCGACGTCTGCCGGCGCGAGCTGCTGCTGGAAATCGAGGGCGTGCATGCCTGAACTGCCCGAGGTCGAGACCACCCGGCGCGGGCTCGCCCCCCTGCTGGCCGGGCGCCGCATCACGGCCTTCGAGGTCCGCGAGCCGCGCCTGCGCTGGCCGGTGCCGCCGGAGCTGGTGCAGCAACTGGCCGGCGCCCGGGTCCGCAGCCTGACCCGGCGCGCCAAGTACCTGTTGCTGGAGACCGATCGTACGGGCCTCCTGCTGCATCTCGGGATGTCCGGGAGCCTGCGCCACTGCACGCCCGAGACGCCGCTGCGCCGGCACGATCACCTGACCCTGCACCTGGACAACGGCTACCAGGTTCGCCTGCACGACCCGCGCCGCTTCGGCTGTTGCCTGCCGCTCCCCGAGGGCGGCTTATCCCACACCTTGCTGGCCAACCTCGGCCCGGAGCCCCTGGACCCCGAATTTAACGGCGACTATCTGTCCCGCCGCAGCCGCGGCCGCCGGGGCCCGGTCAAAGCCTTCATCATGGACCAGGCCATCGTAGTGGGAGTAGGCAACATTTACGCCACCGAGGCCCTGTTCCTCGCCGGCGTTCGGCCCGGGCGCGCGGCCGGACGCGTCACGCGCGCCGAATACGAGCGCCTGGCAAGCCACATCAAGGCGGTGCTGGCGGCGGCCATTGAACAGGGCGGGACCACCCTGCGCGACTTCCTGCACGAGGACGGCACCCACGGCTACTTCCGCCAGTCGCTGCGCGTCTACGGCCGCGCCGGCGAGCCTTGCCCGGTCTGCGCCGAGGTATTGCGCACGCGCCGCATCGGCCAGCGCGCCAGTAGCTACTGCCCCGCCTGCCAGAAGTAGATCGACCCCACACGGGTCAGCAGAGCGGAAAGGCCGTTGTTCACCGCACAGGGCACGGAACACACGCAGAGAACACCAGGAAAGGATTCGCTACGGTAAGCGACCCGCAACCGCCAGACGGCGGCCATGCACCGCACAGCGCGGGCGGGCTTACAGATAACGCGAGACGCGCGGCACGGCATCCAGCAGGTGGCGGGTGTAGTCGGCCTGCGGATTGGCCAGCACCTCGGCGGTAGCGCCGATCTCCTCCATGCGCCCGTCGTGCATCACCAGCATGCGGTCGGAGAAGTACTCGACCACGCCCATGTCGTGGGTGATGAAGATCATCGCCAGACGTCGCTCCGCGCGTAGCCGGCCCAGGATCTGCAGCACCTCTGCCTGGACGGATACGTCCAGCGCGCTGGTCACCTCGTCGCAGATGATTACGTCCGGGTCCAGCACCAGGGCCCGCGCGATCGCGATACGCTGGCGCTGACCACCGGAGAACTCGTGCGGATAGCGCCACAGGGTGTCCTCCGGCAACGCCACCTGATCCAGCACCTTCCCGGCCAGGGCGATTCGCTCGTCCTGATTGGCGCCGATGCCATGCACCGCCATCGGCTCGGTCAGCAGCGTCAGCACGTTCAGGCGCGGGTTCAGCGACGAGGCCGGGTCCTGGAACACCACCTGCAGGTGCCGCCGCAGCCGGCGCAACGGCTTGCGTGCCATGTGGGTCAACGACTCGCCCCGGTAGCGGATCTCGCCACCGGTCGGCTCGATCAGGCGCAGGATCGCGCGGCCCAGGGTGGTCTTGCCACAGCCGGACTCCCCCACCACGGCCAGCACCTCGCCATTCTCCAGCTCGAAACTGACGTCATCCACCGCCCGCACCACATCCACCTGGCGACGCATTAGGCCCTTCAGCACCGGGAAGTGCACCTGCAGGCCGGACACCTGCAACAGCGCTTCGCGCCCCGCGCCCGGCACCGGCGGCAGCGGTGGCAGGTTCTCCGGCAGCGCCTGGATCAGCTTGCGGGTGTAGGCGTCCTGCGGAGCGCGCAACAGCGGCAGGCACTCCCCCTGCTCCACCAGGCGCCCCTGGCGCATCACCGCCACGCGATCAGCCACCGAGGCCACCACGCCGAAGTCGTGGGTGATCAGCAGGACCGCCATGCCGTTCTTCTCGCGCAGGTGGTCGATCAGCTTCAGGATCTCGGCCTGAATGGTTACGTCCAGCGCGGTGGTCGGCTCGTCCGCGATCAGCAGATCCGGTTCGGCGACCAGGGCCATGGCAATCATCACCCGCTGGCGCTGGCCGCCGGAGAGCTTGTGCGGGTACTCGTCGCGGCGCTGTTCGGGGTTCGGCAACTGCACCTCGCTCAAGACCTCGAGGGTGCGCGCCGCGCGCTGCTCCGGACTCATCTGCGGGCGATGCAGGCGCAGCACCTCCTCGATCTGATCGCCCACCTTCAGCACCGGGTTCAGGGAGGTCATCGGCTCCTGGAAGATCATGCCGACGCGGTCGCCGCGCACATGCTGCATCACCGCGCTGGGAAGCCCCAGCAACTCCTGGCGGCCTTCGCGTCCGGCCAGCCAGGCCTCGCCCGAGGGCCTTTCGAAGCCCGCATCCAGCAGACGCATGATGGCCAGCGCCGTGATCGACTTGCCGGAGCCCGACTCCCCGACCAGGGCAAACAGCTCGCCCTCGCGGATGGCGAAGCTCACATCCTCCACCAGCGCCGCCTCGCCGTCGCGGTGGCGAATCTGCAGATTGCGCACCTCCAGCATGGTCAACGCACCCCGCCACTGGTGGCGCTGGTGGCACCGGCCGCCGGGCGTGCACCATCATCGCGATTGGCGGTGCGCGCCGCGGAGCGGGCATGCGGGTCCACTGCGTCACGCAGGGCCTCGCCGATGAGGTTGTAGGCGAACACGGTCAGGAAGATCGCGCCCCCGGGGAAGGCCGCCATCCACCAGTTGAAGGTGGAGCTCTGCACCGCCTGGTTCAGCATCTGGCCCCAGGAGGGGTCATCCACCAGTCCGAGGCCGAGGAACGACAGGGTCGCCTCGGCGAGGATCGCGGAGGCGACGCCAAAACTGGCCGCGACCAGGATCGGGGCGATGCCGTTCGGCAGCATGTGCCGGAACAGGATGGACGGCAGCGACAGCCCCGAGGCGATGGCCCCCTGCACGAAGTCCTGCTGGCGCAGGCGCAGGAACTCGGCACGCACATAACGGGCGTAGCCGGACCATGAGGTCAGGCCGATGATCAGCATCATCAGGTACAGCGAACGGCCGAAGAAGGCGACGAAGGTCAACAGCAGGAACAGCGTCGGGATGGCCTCGAAGATCTCCACCAGGCGCATCCCGATCATGTCCACGATCCCCGAGAAATAGCCCATCAGCCCACCCAGGATCACCCCGATCCCCAGCGCAATCCCGGTCGCGATGAAGCCTATGGACAGCGCGATGCGCGTGGCGTGGATCATGCGCGAGAGCACGTCGGCGCCGGTATCGTCCGTACCGAACCAGTGCACCCGATCCGGGGACTCGCGCGGGGCCTCCAGCCCGGTATCGGCGTAATCGCGCAGGTAGTCGCGCGGCGAGTACGGGATCGGCGCACGGATTACCCGCTGATACTCGCCCATCACCTCGGCCTCGCGGTACTGCTCGTGAATCACCAGCGACGGCGGCGACACCGTCTGCCAGGCCACCACGCCCAGCACCGCGCCCAGCACCGCCCAGAGACCGAAGCGCCGCCACGGCCGCCCAGGCAGACGCCAGAAGATCAGAGCCAGCACCAGCAAACCAAACAGGGTGACGTCCGCCGCCGTCAGGTAGCGCAGAAACGGCAGCGCCCACGTGCCGTCGGCGGTCTGCACCAGCAGCGGGTGGGAATTCGCCAGCACTGGCGCAAGGACCGCGACCAGGGTCAGCAGCGCGATCCAGCCAATCCCGAGGCGGGCACCCCAGCGCAGCAGGATCTCGCCCACCACGCGCCGGGCCCAGGAACGGCTGCGGCGATCCGCCTGCTGCGCGTTGTGCGCGGTCTCAGTCATAGCTCACCCGCGGATCGACGATGGCGTAGGCCAGATCCGCCAGCAGATAGCCCACCAGGGTCAGCACGCCCGAGATCAGGGTAATCGACAGCACCAGCTCGCGGTCGCGCGTCTGCACGGCCTCCACCGCCAGCTTGCCCATGCCATCAATGGAGAAGATCGCCTCCACGATCACCGAGCCGGCCAGCAGCGAGGGCAGCAGCGTGGCCGACACGGTGATCAGGGGCAGCAGGGAATTGCGGAACACGTGACGCCACAGCACGTCGTGCTCGGCCACCCCCTTGGCGCGCGCCGTACGCGCGTAATCCGAGGTCAGGTTCTCCAGCACCGCCGAACGCGAAAGCTTGGCCAGGAATGCCAGCCCGCCGTAGGACAGGCACAGCACTGGCAACACCAGGTGCCAGGCCCGGTCCAGCAGGAAGCCCGGCACCATATGGCCCGGCGCCAGGCCCAGCGCCAGCGCCAGCCCGGCACCCAGCCCCAGGGTGCCCAGATAAAACCCGCGCAGGACGCCCCAATCACTGTGCGCCATCATCCAGCCCACTCCGCCCCCGAGAAGCACGGCCACTGCGGTACTGACCATCCCGGCCGGTGCCAGATCGCGGAACATCAGCCAGCCGCAGACGGCCCCGAGTGCTGCCCCGACCCCGCCGCGGATACGGGCGGGCAGGTAGCGCGCAAGGTAGATCCCCAGCGCCACCCCCAGAAACGGCAGTATCAGCAACAACGGCAACGCCCAGACCACCTCCACCGTGGGCAGGAAAGTCATGTCCAGCGCCGCGCGCTGGCTGAGCCCCCCGGTGGGGAACCACTGCCAGAACTGGTCGGAGGCAAAGAAGCCGATCAGCAACACGCCGGCCAGCATGGTCGGCACCGACCACAGGGCCAGCAGCACGACGCCAGACTGCGAATCGAAGGCCTGGCCATGCTGGGTGGCCGCGCGCACCCCCACCGCAACCGCGACGATGTAGATCAGCGGGATGGAGAGCACGTTCAGCAGCAACGTGATCGGCAAGCGTTCGGCCACCAGATCGATCACCGGCCGGCCATAGCGGAAACTGGTGCCCAGATTGGGGACCTTGAAGTGTGGCCAGCCGGTGAGCGAGCCGTCCGCGTCCTGGGCAAATCCGATCGGCGAGATGTTGTTCAGCCAGCGCCCGAACTGCACCGGGGCCGGCTGATCCAGCCCGTAGAGCTGGTTGTAGTAGTCCTCCATCGCCTTCTGTGCCTGGGGCTCCAGGCCCTGGCCTTCGACCAGCGTCAGGGCGCTGATCCCACCGGGTGCGGCCGCCATCACCGCAAACACGACCACGGTGATCCCGAACAGGGTCGGCACCATCAGCAGCATGCGGCGCAGGATGTAGGTCAGCATCGCGTGCGGCGCTCCCCTGCCGCTTCAGCTTCCATGGGCATCGCCGGCTACTGCCCGTACCGTTGCGATTCGAACGGGACGTAGATCTCCAGCGGCACCGCCCCCAGGTTGAGCCCCAGCGCGGTCTGCTCCAGGTTCTGGATGCGTCGGTCGATGAAGGCCAGGGTCTGGCGCCGCATCAGGAAGGTATACGGCTGGTCCTCGTGCAGGATGCGCTCGGCCTCGCGCCAAAGCTCCATGCGCGCGGGCTCGTCCACCTCGCCACGCGCCGCCTCGATCACCGCATCCAGCTCGGGATTCTGGTAGTGGATGAAGTTGTCGCCACCGGAAACCACCTGACTGGAGTGGAACATCTGGTAGATATCCACCTCCACACCGCTGGTCCAGCCCAGGGTGATGGCATCGAAATCCTGGCGGGTGAGTTGTTCCAGCATCACCGACCACTCGGTCGGCGACGGGCGCATCTCGATCCCGGCCCGCGCAAAGAGGTCGCGCAGGAACAGCGCGATGCGGCGGGTGTCCTCGTTGTCCTGGAAATACGACAACTCGAAGGAGAACGGCTCGCCGTCCTCGTTGACCAGAACGCCATCGCGATTGCGTTCGCGGAAGCCGGCCTCGGCCAGCAGCTCCAGGGCGCGCTCGACATCATAGGGGATCGGATCGAGATCCGGATTGTGCTGATCGCTGCGCGGTGAAAACGGGGAGATCGCGCGCTCCGCATACCCCAGCATGACCTCCTCGATCAGCCGGTCAACGTCGGTCAGGTAGCTCATCGCCTGGCGCACCCGCGGATCGGCGAAACGCGTCGGCTCGCCATCGCGCTGCTGGTTCCAGGCAATGTACGAATAGCCGGCCGTGGGGCTCATGTACTCGTGGGTATCCGCGCGCTCGCGCAGGGCCTCGTCGTCGCGCAACCGGGCATACTCGCGCGGGCGCGCCCCGTAGACGTCGATATCCCGATTGCGGAAGGTGGTCAGACGCGCACTGTCATTCTGAATGACCCGCCACACCAAACGATCCAGCGGCGGCTCCACCGGCCCCCAGTAACGCGGGTTGCGCTCCAGTTCGATACGGCCGGCATCCGGGGTCCAGCCGGTCGGATCCTCCATGCGGTAGGGTCCGGACCCCAGCAGGATGCCGCGCGACTCGTTGAAGGTCTCCGGATCCTCCAGGTAGCGCCCATAGAAGTGTTCCGGCAGGACATCCAGGCCACCCGCCACCCGCATGGCGTCGAAGTATGGCTCCTCGAACACGAACCGCACCGTGCGCTCGTCGACGGCCTCGACCGCCTCGATCTTCTCCAGGAAGGCCCTCGCCCTCGGCACCGCGATGGCGTCGGTCATCAGGAAATCGAAGGTGAAGCGGATATCCTCGGCCGTCAGCGGCTCCCCATCGGAGAACTGCAGCCCCGGGCGCAGGCGGAAGGTCAGCTCGGTACCGGTATCGTCGAACTCCCAGGATTCGGCCAGCAACCCCTGCCACTCCAGCGTCTCCGGGTCGCGCACCACCAGCGACTCCAGCACGTAGTTCTGCACCTCGGAGGCATAGGCATCGGAGGAGACATACGGCGTGATGGTCGCCAGGCCCGTGCCAAAGGCCTGCACCAGCCAGTCACCCTCGGCGTAGTCCTCCTGCTCGGCCGCCCGCGCCGCTCGCCGGAACGCCGAGGGGACATCGTCCGCCCGCGCGGCACGCTCGCCATCCATCCCGGCGAAGCGCCCGGAGGCAAGGTCGGATTCCAGGCCCTGCAGGCTGCGCCGCAATGCACGGAGATCCCGGGCCTGCTCGGTCATGGTGCTCTGCATGGAGGCCATGCGTTGCCACTGGCGGTCGATCTGGACCATCACCAGCAACAGCAGGATACCCAGCACGATCAGGGTCACGATCCAACCAAAATGACGACTCACAAGGCCTCCGGGTTGCTGCGGTGGCAGTCCGGCAGGCCCGATTCCGGGGCGCCGGGTGGGCGGCCCTGAAGACCGCAAGTGTTCGCACTATAGCAAGCCGCTCCCTCCGGCTCATCGGGTGCTGGCCGCACTTGCGGCACATCGGTATGATCCCGAAGACAGTCGCGTCCGTCCCCGGTTCCGCTCGCGGTCGGGCGCCGTCGAGACGACCCGCCCGGGTGCGTCGGCACGGATCAGAATCAAGGAGTTTTACATGGGTTTTCTCAAGGGCAAACGCGCACTGATCGTCGGCGTGGCCAGCAACCGTTCCATCGCCTACGGCATTGCCGCGGCCATGCATCGCGAGGGCGCCGAACTCGCCTTCACCTACCAGAACGAACGCCTGCGCGATCGCGTCGAGAAGCTGGTTGCGGATTTCGATTCCGACATCCTCGTGCCCTGTAACGTCGAGGACGATCGCGAGATCGAACAGGTCTTCGAGCACCTGGACAATTACTGGGACGGCGTCGACATCCTGGTGCACTCGGTCGCTTTCGCGCCCAAGGAGCAGCTGGAGGGGGACTTCCTCGACAACATGACCCGCGACGGCTTCCGCATCGCGCACGATGTCAGCTCGTACAGCCTGGCCGCGCTGGCCAAGGCCGGGCGCGGCATGATGAAGGACCGCGACGCCTCCATCCTCACCCTCAGCTATCTGGGTGCCGAGCGCTCGATGCCCAACTACAACGTGATGGGCCTGGCCAAGGCGAGCCTGGAGGCCAATGTGCGTTACCTGGCCTACACCCTGGGGCCGGAAAGCACCCGGGTGAACGCGATCTCCGCGGGTCCGATCCGCACCCTGGCGGCCTCCGGCATCGGCGACTTCAAGCGCATCCTGGATCACGTCCAGGCCAACGCGCCGCTGCGCCGTAACGTCACCACGGATCAGGTCGGCAACGCCGGCGCCTTCCTCTGCTCCGACCTTGCCTCCGGGATCACCGGCGAAGTGATGTACGTCGACTCCGGCTACAACACGGTCGGCCTGGGCGCCGCCGAGATCGGCCTCGAAACATAAGGCGACCCTGCGGTACCCGGGCGATCCCGGGTACCAGAAAAAAGCCCGGCACCGCGCAAGCGGGCCGGGCTTTTTCGTGGTCGGGAGCGCACCAAGCGCCCCCTCACGGTTCTGCGGCGACTAGTCCAGCGCGTCGGGGAAGCGCTTGATCTCCGCCTGCTCTTCCAGCCATGCGAGATAGGACCGGAATTCGGCACTCCCGTAGGCGTTGCCAATCTGGTCGCGCGCCTGCTGGCGCGCCGCGGCATCCACTGCGTCCTCGCCCATGCGTACGGCTTCCAGCACGGTCACCGCGAAGTCACCATCCCCGACCCGGGCGCCGGCAATCTCCACCGCGCCCTCGCCTGGCGCCGGCAGCCGGAACAGGTGGTCCTGCAACCCGGTTGGCAGATCGCCCGTCCGTTCACGGGTGATCTCGACCGACCGACTCCATTCTCCGTTCTCCACGGCCTCGGCGGTCCAGTCATCGGCTTCGCGCAGTTGCTCGATCAGGGCCTCTCCCGCCTCACGCGCGGCATCCGCGGCGGCCTGACGCTGCAGGCGCTCGCGGATCTCGTCCTCCACCTCCGCCAGCGGGCGCACCTCGGCCGGCTCGTGCTCATCGACACGCAGGATCACGGTGGAACGGTCCTGCAGGTCGATCGCCTCGCTGTTGTTGCCGTCTTCCAGTACCCGCGGGTCAAACGCCGCATCGCGGATGGAACGATGGCGGGCGATGCCATCGCCCGAGCCGCGGGAGAACCAGTCGCTGGTCTGGACCTCCAGGCCCGTTGCGTCGGCGGCCGGCTCCAGAGTGTCCGGAAACTCGATTGCCAGTGCCATCAGGTCGTCCAGAGCGTCGATCTGCAGCTGTTCGGCCGTCCGGTCGCGCAGATCCTGCTCGACCTCCTCGCGCACCTCTTCGAACGGCTGCGCCCGGGATTCCTGGATCGCGGTCACCTCAAGGATGAACCAGCCACGATCCGTTCGTACCGGCTGACTGATGAGGTCCTTCGGCAGGGTGAAAATGACGGTCTCCAGGGTGGAATCCAGATCGCCCCGGGCGACCTCGCCCAGGCTGCCACCACGGTCGGCCGTCAGGCTGTCTTCGGAGTATTCCTCCGCCAGGTCGCCGAAGTCCTCGCCATCATCCAGGCGACTACGCAGTTCACGGATACGCGCCTCGCCATCCTCGTCGGTATCCTGGATGCGGATCTGGCGCACCTCGCGCAGTTCCGGCTCTTCGTAGCGACTGCGATTGACCCGGTAGTGTTCGCGCACCTGATCCTCGGTGACATCGACCCCGGCCTCCAGGCCTTCCGGGTCCAGGCGCAGATAGCTCACCCGCACCCGTTCCGTGGTCGTGAAGTCTTCCGGATTGGCGTCGTAGTAGTCGCGGATCGCGTCGTCATCCACCACATCCGGACGATCAAAGTCGTCTGCGGCGAAGACCTTCCAGCTCGCAACCCGCGTCTGGTTGCGCAGGCGGCTGTAATCCTCCACCAGGGCTTCCGGCACCACGCCCGTGGCCTGGATGCCACGCTGAATTTGCGACATCACAATACTGCGGGCGATGTCCTGCTCGAAGTCGGCCGGGCTGATGCGCTGGGCATTCAACAACTGGCTGTAGCGTTCGCGGCTGAAGCGGCCCTCCTCCTGAAACACCGGCATGCCGCGGATCTCGCGCAACACGCTGTCGCCCGCCGCCTTGAAGCCGGCGGAATCGGCCGCCTGGCGCAGCAGTTCCTGGCGGATCAGGGTCTCCATCGCCTGCAGGCGGATGCCCTGCTCGTCCAGGACGTCATCCGGGATCTCGCCGCCAAACATGCGCGCCATCTCGTCGCGCTGGGCGCGGGCCTCCTGGTGCACGTCGCGCACCGCGATATCCGTGCCGTTCACCTCGGCGGCGACCAGCGGGCCCGCCCCGCCGAAATACTCGCCCAGGCCCCACAGGGCAAAGGGGATGGTGATCAGGCCAATGATCACATAGGCGAGCCAGCCGCTCGCCCGGTCACGAATCGCTTGCAACATGATGGTCTCTGCTCACTCCGGCAATTAGGAGGAAAACGGGAATCAGCGGCCGATGGTAGCAGGCACGCCCGCGCGCGTCTGCGCCTGGGCTCGGGTGTCTGCCACGCAGCGCGCGCTGGCAAGAAGAAGGGCCCGACCAAGAGCGTCTACCGGAAGATCAGAAGACTCGATGGGAGGCGGGGCGAAACTGGACTGGTCTCCTCGCATGAAGCCTTGCGCACTCTCGTGCCGGCGCCGATCGCTGGGGACATACCTCGGAGCCGTCGGCCCGGAGGATCGGACCTCGCATTCGATGCGCTCGCGCGATGACAGTGCCCGGCCCCGGACTCCCGGAAATGCCTCTCGGGCTTTGTTCCGCCCTTCCCACGTTCCGATCGACTACTGTGGACCTTGGTCTGGCCCAAAGACGTGGCTTCGAGCGCTCCGTGGTAGCCAACAAAGAAAAAGGCGCCACAAGGGCGCCTTTCTCAAAGATGGCGGAGCGGACGGGACTCGAACCCGCGACCCCCGGCGTGACAGGCCGGTATTCTAACCAGCTGAACTACCGCTCCGTATTCGTGCAGCGCAACCAGGGTCAGGGTTGCACTTGGTGGGTGCTGACGGGTTCGAACCGCCGACATTCGCCGTGTAAAGGCGACGCTCTACCAACTGAGCTAAGCACCCCATAAAGCGCGCTAGTTTACTCGATCCTTGAGCGCTTTACCAGCCTTGAACGAAGGCGTTTTCGACGCGGCAATCTGAATGCTCTCACCGGTACGCGGGTTACGGCCGGTGCGGGCTTCGCGCTCGCGCACCAGGAAGGTACCAAAGCCCACGAGGGAGACCTGGTCACCCTTGGCGAGGGTATCGCCGACCACACTCACCAAGGCATCCACGATGTTGCCGGCCTGGGCCTTGGGAACATCGGCTTCCGCCGCGATCGCGTCGATCAATTCGGATTTATTCATGAAGCGCTTCCTTATCTCAGTGGTGACTCAGGCTTTCTGCCGGACGGGGCCTAGCTTACACCAGCCGGGGACCTTTTCTCCATGGCCCCGCGACTGCCCTCGGCACGAAATCAGATGATGCGCATGGGGTTATAGCAAGCCCCCCGAAAAAGTGTCAAACGCCCGCCCGGCGGGGCCCTCGGGCCGGCTTGAACCAACACACAAAAAACCGCGGGCGCCGATGAATCCAGCGGCCGCGGTTTCGCACCAATTACAGATGCTTAGTGATGCCGGACCCGACGGCGACCGGATTCCTTGGCCGGCTTGACGACTTCCTCGACCTTCTCCGGCGTTTCCCCGGCCTTGCCTTCCGGCATGTGGGTCAGCGCGAGCTCGAGGACCTCGTCGATCCAGCGCACCGGACGAATATCCAGCTTCTGCTTGATGTTCTTCGGGATGTCGACCAGATCCTTCTCGTTCTCTTCCGGGATCAGGACGGTGCGAATCCCTCCGCGGTGGGCGGCCAGCAACTTCTCCTTCAGGCCCCCGATCGGAAGAACCTGGCCACGCAGCGTGATCTCGCCGGTCATCGCGACATCCGCACGCACCGGGATACCGGTCAGTGCCGAGACGATCGCGGTGCACATGCCGATGCCCGCGGACGGGCCATCCTTCGGCGTCGCGCCCTCCGGCACGTGGATGTGCAGGTCCTTCTTCTCGTGGAAGTTCTCCTCCAGGCCCAGGGCCTCGGCGCGCGAGCGAACCACGGTCAGGGCGGCGTGGATGGACTCCTGCATTACATCGCCGAGCTTGCCGGTCTGCTGGGTCTTACCCTTGCCCGGGACCACGCTGGCTTCGATGGTCAGCAGCTCGCCGCCGACCTCGGTCCAGGCGAGGCCCGTGACCTGACCGACCTGATCGTTTTCCTCGGCCAGGCCGAAGCGGAAGCGACGCACGCCGAGATATTTCTCCAGCGTCTTGGGTGTGACCGAGGTGGTGCGTGCCCGCTCCTTGTCGCTGGCCAGCAGACGCTGCTTGGCCACCTTGCGGCAGACCTTGGCAATCTCGCGCTCCAGCGAGCGCACGCCCGCCTCGCGGGTGTAGTAACGCACCATGTCGCGCACCGCCGAATCGGAGATCTGGATCTCGGCCGGCTTCAGGCCGTTGGCCTTGATCTGCTTGGTCAGCAGGTAATTGTGCGCGATGTGGACCTTCTCGTCCTCGGTGTAGCCGGACAGGCGGATGACCTCCATGCGGTCCAGCAACGGCCCGGGGATGTGCATGCTGTTGGCCGTGGCCACGAACATCACGTCCGACAGGTCGAAATCGACCTCCAGGTAGTGGTCGCTAAACGTGTGGTTCTGTTCCGGATCCAGCACCTCGAGCATCGCCGAGGCCGGGTCACCGCGGAAGTCCATCGCCATCTTGTCGATTTCGTCCAGCAGGAACAGCGGGTTGCGCACACCGACCTTGGCCAGGTTCTGGATGATCTTGCCCGGCAGCGAGCCAATGTAGGTCCGGCGATGGCCGCGGATCTCGGCCTCGTCGCGCACGCCGCCCAGCGCCATGCGCATGAACTTGCGATTGGTCGCACGCGCGATGGACTGCCCCAGCGAGGTCTTGCCAACCCCGGGCGGGCCGACCAGGCACAGGATCGGGCCCTTCAGCTTGCGCACGCGGGACTGCACCGCGAGATACTCGAGGATGCGTTCCTTGACCTCTTCCAGGCCGTAGTGGTCCTCGTTGAGGATCTTCTCGGCGCGCGTCAGGTCCTTGCTGACGCGGGTCTTTTTCTTCCACGGGACGTTGACCAGCCAGTCGATGTAACTGCGCACGACGGTGGCCTCGGCCGACATCGGAGACATCATCTTCAGCTTGTTCAGCTCGGCGGTGGCCTTCTTCTTGGCCTCCTCCGGCATCCCCGCCTTCTCGATCTTGTCGGCCAGGTCTTCCTGCTCGTTCGGCGCGTCCTCGAGATCCCCCAGCTCCTTCTGAATGGCCTTCATCTGCTCATTCAGGTAGTACTCGCGCTGGGATTTCTCCATCTGCTGCTTCACGCGGCCACGGATCTTCTTCTCGATCTGCAGCACATCCATCTCGCCCTCGATCTTGGCGACCAGGTGCTCCAGACGCGCGCGCACATTGGCGATCTCGAGGACTTCCTGCTTTTCCTCCAGCTTCAGCGACATGTGCGCGGCAATGGTGTCGGCCAGGCGCGAGGTGTCGTCGATCCCGGCCAGCGAGGTCAGGATCTCCGGCGGGACCTTCTTGTTCAGCTTGATGTACTGCTCGAACTGATTCAGCGCGGAGCGGCCGAGGATCTCCAGCTCCTTGTCCTCGGTGTCGTATTCCTCGTCGATCAGCCGGATGTCGGAGACGAAGTAGTCCTCTTCCTTCTCGACATTGCCGGTAGTGGAGATATCCATCACATGGGCGCGCTGGGCGCCCTCCACCAGCACCTTGATGGTGCCGTCGGGCAGGCGCAGCAGCTGCAGGATATTGCCCAGGGTGCCAATCTGATGCAGATCGCCGGCCTCTGGCTCGTCGACCTCCGCGCTCTTCTGCGCGACCAGCAGCACCTGCTTGTTCTCGGCCATGGCCGAATCCAGCGCCCGGATCGACTTCTCGCGACCCACGAACAGCGGGATGACCATGTGGGGATAGACCACGACATCGCGCAGCGGCAGCACCGCGACGCGCTTGACGGGGGAGTCCACCTCGTTCTGGGAGGAGTGGGTATCGGTCATGTTGCCCCCTAAGGGCTGGACGAATGTACAGGAGGAAGTGGGGGCGGCGGCGCCCGTTTCAAGGGCGCCGCGACACTTCCGCTCAGGAATCCGCGGCAGCCTGCTTCTTGGCGAACGAGTCGTTCTCGTAGACCAGGTACGGCTCGGCATCGCCACGGATCACCGCCTCGTCGATCACCACCTTGCTGACCCCCTCCATGGAAGGCAGCTCGTACATGGTGTCGAGCAGGATGTTCTCCATGATGGTGCGCAGACCGCGCGCACCGGTCTTGCGGGCCATCGCCTTGTGGGCGATCGCGGACAGGGCATCGTCGCGGAACTCGAGCTCCACGCCCTCCATCTCGAACAGACGCGCATACTGCTTGATCAGGGCGTTCTTCGGCTGGGTCAGGATCGTGATCAGTGCGTCCTCGTCCAGCTCGTCCAGCGTCGCCTGCACCGGCAGACGGCCGACGAACTCGGGGATCAGGCCATAGCGCACCAGGTCATCGGCCTCCAGCTGCTTCAACCACTGGCCACCGGACTTGGCCGCCTCGGTGGTGCGCAGCTCGGCGCCAAAGCCGATCCCGCCCTTCTCGGCGCGCTGCTGGATCACCTTCTCCAGCCCGGAGAAAGCACCGCCACAGATGAACAGGATATTGCTGGTATCGACCTGCAGGAATTCCTGCTGCGGGTGCTTGCGCCCGCCCTGCGGCGGCACCGAGGCGGTGGTGCCCTCGATCAGCTTCAGCAGGGCCTGCTGCACGCCCTCGCCCGAGACGTCACGGGTGATGGACGGGTTGTCCGACTTGCGCGAGACCTTGTCGATCTCGTCGATGTAGACAATGCCGTTCTCGGCCTTCTCGACGTCGTAGTCGCACTTCTGCAACAGCTTCTGGATGATGTTCTCGACATCCTCGCCCACGTAGCCGGCCTCGGTCAGCGTGGTGGCATCGGCGATGGTGAACGGGACATTCAGCACCCGCGCCAGGGTCTCGGCCAGCAGCGTCTTGCCGGAGCCGGTCGGTCCGATGAGCATGATGTTCGACTTGGACAGCTCGACATCGTCCTTGCCGGCCCGGGCCTGCAGGCGCTTGTAATGGTTGTAAACCGCGACCGAGAGGATCTTCTTCGCGGAGTTCTGGCCGATCACGTAGTCGTCGAGGATCGCGCGGATCTCGTGCGGGGTCGGCAGGGAATCACGCTCGGCGTGACCCACTTCCTGCATCTCCTCACGGATGATGTCGTTGCACAGCTCGACGCACTCGTCGCAGATGAATACGGATGGCCCGGCGATCAGCTTGCGCACCTCGTGCTGGCTCTTTCCGCAGAAAGAACAGTACAGGAGCTTGCCGTCGGCGGGGGGGGTGGTTTCGTCGCTCATCCGTTTGCCTCGGTTGCGATTTCAGTGTTCTTCAGAACATGCCCCGTTTGCCTGGCAGTTGCAAACGAGCCAAGCGGAAGTCCGGTATTGACGCCCCCGCCCCGAAACGGTGCTCGGGGGCGGGCTTGCGAACAACGCGGACTCAATCGCTCGCGGAGTCGCGATGGGTCAGCACGTGGTCGATCAGGCCATATTCCTTCGCGTCGACCGCGGTCAGGAAACGGTCACGATCGGTGTCCTCCGCGATCTTGTCGATCGACTGGCCGGTATGATGGGCCAGCACGCGGTTCAGCTCATCGCGGATCTTCAGGATCTCGCGAGCGTGGATGTCGATATCCGAGGCCTGGCCCTGGAAGCCGCCCAGCGGCTGATGGATCATCACGCGCGAATGCGGCAGGGCATGCCGCTTGCCGGCGGCACCGCCCGCCAGCAGCAACGCGCCCATGCTGGCCGCCTGGCCGACACACAGGGTGCTGACCTCGGGCTTGATGAACTGCATGGTGTCGTAGATCGCCATGCCGGCGGTCACCGCGCCACCCGGAGAGTTGATGTACAGGCTGATTTCCTTGTCCGGGTTTTCCGACTCGAGGAACAGCAGCTGGGCCACGATCACGTTGGCCATATAGTCCTCGACCGGACCCACGCAGAAGATCACTCGATCCTTCAGCAGGCGGGAGTAGATGTCGTAGGCGCGCTCGCCGCGGGCGGTCTGCTCGACCACCATCGGTACCAGGTTCAGCCCCTGGGCGTGTTGTGCGCCCTGGTCGGCCATATCGTGGCTCATTCAGTCGACTCCTTGTTCGGATTCATCACGTCCTGGAAGCTGGTTTCCTTCTCGGTGACCTTGCCCTGCTCGAGCACCCAGTCAACCACCTGATCTTCCAGCACCAGTGACTCCAGGTTGCTCTTCGCCTGGGGATTGGAGCGGTAATACTGCTTCACCTCTTCCGGATCCTCGTAGGTCGCCGCCATCTCCTCGAGATCGCGTTCGACCCGCTCGGCGTCCACCTCGAACCCCTTCTGTTCGATGATGGCACGCAGCGCCAGACCCAGACGCACGCGACGCTTCGCCTCTTCCTCGAACAGGCTGTCCGGCAGCGGCTGCGTCTGCTCGGCGCCGCCGAAGCGCTTCTCGGCCTCTTCGCGCAGGCGGTTGACCTCCGACTTCACCAGGGCATCCGGAAGATCGAAGTCGTGCTTGTCGACCACGGCCTCCAGTACCTGCTGCTTGACCCGGCCCTTCAGGGCCTGGCGCAGTTCCCGCTCCATATTGGACCGCACATCGGCGCGAAGTTTCTCGACCGAGCCGTCCTCGATCCCGAATTTCTTGGCGAACTCCTCATCCACCTCCGGCAGCTTCGGCCCCTCGACCTGCTTGATGGTCAGCGCGAACTGCGCGGTCTGGCCCTTCAGGTTCTCCGCCGGGTAGTCATCGGGGAAGGTCACATCAATGGTCGGCTCCTCGCCGGCCTTCACGCCCGTGAGCTGCTTCTCGAAGCCCTCGATCAGGCGCCCGGCGCCGAGCTCGATCTGGAAGTCTTCGGCCTTGCCGCCCTCGAACTCCTCGCCGTTCAGGCTGCCGACGAAGTCCAGCGTCACCCGGTCGCCTTTCTTGGCCTTGCGCTTGACCTCGGCCCACTCCTTGTTCTGCTCGCGCAGGGAGTCGATCACGCGATCGATGTCCTCGTCCCCGACCTCGGCCACCGGGCGTTCGATCTCGACGCCGCTGAAGTCAGCCACGGCCACTTCCGGGAACACCTGAAAGCTGGCGGTGAACTCGATCGCGTCGTCGCCTTCCAGATTGGTCGGCTCGATGCTCGGGTTACCGGCCGGCTCCAGGCCCTCCTGCTGCACCGCCTCGCGGTAGCTTTCCTGCAGGACCTCGCTCATCACCTCCTGGTACACCCCGGAGCCGTAGCGCTGGCGCACGACCTTCAGCGGGACCTTGCCCGGGCGGAAGCCGTCCAGCTTGACCCTTTTGGCGAGGGACTTTAGGCGATTGTCGACCTCGGTATCGATCCGCTCGGAGGGGACCTGGATGGTCATCTTGCGTTCCAGGTTGCCGGTGGCTTCAACAGAAACTTGCATGGAGGGCCTCGTCATAGTTCGGTAATCGGTCATCCCTGCCGATCGCAGTGGTAACCTTCATGGCTGGTCGGAATGCAGACAGTGGTGCGAAAGGAGAGACTCGAACTCTCACGGGTTTTACCCCACTGGGACCTAAACCCAGCGCGTCTACCAGTTCCGCCACTTTCGCGATCTTGCAGAAAACTCTTGTTGCGTTCGCGCGTTAGCCGCGCATTCTAGCGTGTTCCCCACCCACAAACACAAAGAGCCCGTATAGACGGGCCCTTGTGCCGGTGCGGGGACCGGAGAAAATGGTGGGTCGTGTAGGATTCGAACCTACGACCAATTGGTTAAAAGCCAACTGCTCTACCAACTGAGCTAACGACCCTTTTCGGTTCGGCCCGGAGCGAACATCTGGATCGCCCTGGCCGTTGCAAAGTCGAAGGCCCGGGATCGCCGGGCCTCCAGTGCCGCGTAGTTTACGGCGCGACGGGGAAAACGCAAGACGCGCCCCCGTCGCTATGCCATCAGATGGCTTCCAGCTTGCGCATGCCGCCCGGCAGCAGCTTCATGTCCACCAGCGAGGTGATCAGCGCCTTGCCGAAGCTGGCCTCGTCTTCGTAGACCATCTTGTAGTACTGGATCTTCATGGTCAGCGCCGCGCCGAAGACGATCATGACGAACGTCAGGAAGCCGCCCAGGGCCAGCGTGGAGATCCCGGTGATGCCCTGGCCGATGGTGCAGCCCATCGCCAGAACGCCGCCGAAGCCCATCAGGATCCCGCCGATGAAGTGGTTCACGAAGTCGCGCACCGAAGCGAACCACTCGAAGCGGAAGGCACGCGTGACCAGGGCCCAGAAGAAGGAACCCAGGATCACGCCGGCCAGCGCCATCACGCCGAAGTACAGGACGGTGCTGTCGAAGCCGGTCGACACGTAGCGCAAGCTCTGTCCCATCGGGTTGATGAAGGTGAACGACTGGTTGGCCCAGGGGGCACTCTCGGCCGGGCGCTCACCCGCGTCGGCATCCGCCACGAAGTCCCAGTCCGAGACATAGGCTTGCGGGGTGTAGGTGTCCATGCCGTCATCGACCTGGATGTTGCTGGTCAGCCACCAGGCGCCCAGCACCACCAGACCGATCACCAGCCCCCCCAGGATATTGTCAAAGCTGCGACGGAAGTCCGCGGCCTTGAAGATCAGGGCCAGCAGCAGCACGCCGATCACGAGACCCAGCACCAGGCGCGCGGTCAGGCCGTTCTCTTCACCGGCCACCAGCGTGCCCAGATCCTGGCCCGCCGGGGTGGAGATCGCCAGCGCGGTGGTCCAGTCCATGAACAGCAGGGAGTACAGGGTGTCGGAGGTACCCGGCAGCGGGCGAACCATGTAGAAGGCGATGATCGCGATCACGATCAGTACCATCAGCGACTTGATGTTGCCGCCGCCCACGCGCACCAGGGTCTTGTTACCGCAGCCGGAGGCATAGGTCATGCCGATCCCGAACAGGAAGCCGCCCAAGGCGTGCTCGACCCACTGGAATTCGGTCATGCGATAGTTGGGGAAGGAGCCATCCGCGCTCAGCACGCCGAAGAACTCGAGGATCGCCACGCCCAGCATGGCCACGGCAATCGCCAGCAACCAGGAACGCATGCGTCCGGTATCGCCCATGTTCACCCAGTCGGACACGGCGCCCATGGTGCAGAAGTTGGTCTTGTTCGCCACGGCTCCCATGATGAAGGCGAGGATGAACGCCCCACCCAGGAACGCCATTGCGGCAGTCGAAAAACTGGAGAATTCCATCACGTATCCTCTCGATGAAAGATTTCAGGGCACGCCTGCACCCATGGGGTGCGCAGCATACATCGGACGCTAGACGAGATCGAGCCCGCTTTCATTCCTGCCCGAGGCATTCCGGGGCCGCGGCTCAGTCGGGGACATAGCGAGTCGGGTCGGGGACACCGGCGGCCGCGAAGCCCTCGCGGCGGATGCGGCAGCTGTCGCAGCGCCCGCATGCGCGGCCGTCGGCGTCGGCCTGGTAGCAGCTGACCGTCTGGCTGTAGTCGACCCCGAGGCGGACCCCGGCCTGGATGATCTCGGCCTTGGACCAGTGCATCAGCGGCGCCCGCACCTCCCAGGGCGTGCCCTCCACCCCGCTGCGGGTCGCCACCCGGGCGAGGTCGCGGAAGGCCTCGATGAAGGCCGGACGACAATCCGGGTAGCCGGAGTAGTCCACCGCATTGGCCCCCACATACAGCAGGCGCGCGTCCAGGGTCTCGGCAAACCCCAGGGCGAGCGCCAGAAACACCGTGTTGCGTGCCGGCACGTAGGTCACGGGGATGCCCTCGGTCGGTGCCGTGGGCACGGCGATCGCGGCGTCCGTCAGTGCGGACCCACCAATCGCGCTCAGATCCACCGCCACTACGCGGTGATCCGTCACGCCCTGGGCGGCGGCTACGCGCCGCGCAGCGTCCAGCTCCGTGTGATGGCGTTGACCGTAGTCGATCGACAGGGCGTGACAGTCCAGCCCCTCGGCGCGGGCCATGGCCAGGCAAGTCGCCGAGTCAAGCCCGCCCGAGAGCAGCACCACGGCCTTCTCCGCGCGCTCACTCATGTCAGCGCCCCGGCTGGTCGCCCCAGAGGAGCTTGTGCAGCTGCATCTGAAAGCGAACCGGGAGACGTTCCGCGATGATCCAGTCGGCCAGGGCCCTCGGTTCCAGTTCGCCGTACACCGGCGAGAACAGGACCTCGACCTCCGGGGCCAGCCCCAGACGCTCCAGCTCGGCTCGCGCCCAGTCAAAGTCCTCGCGCCCGGCCAGCACGAACTTCAGCTGGTCGCCGGCCCTCAGTCGAGGGATGTTCTCGGGGTGGTTGCGAGCGGATTCCTGCGACGCTGGCGCCTTCCAGTCCATCACGATGGCCACCCGCGGATCGACACCCGCGATCGCCATCGCCCCGCTGGTCTCCAGCGAAACGCTGAAACCGGCATCGCACAGGCCCTCCAGCAGCGGCAGGCAGCCCGGCTGCGCGAGCGGCTCGCCGCCCGTCACGCAGACATGCCGAACCCCGGCGCGCCCGACCCAGTCGAGGATCGTCGCCAGCATCAGGGCCTCGCCACCCTCGAAGGCGTATTCGCTGTCACACCAGCGACAGCGCAGCGGGCAACCGGTCAGGCGCACGAAGGCGGTGGGCCAGCCCACCTGCGCCGCCTCCCCCTGCAGGGAGACGAACATCTCGGTGATCCTCAGCCGCACCGCGGCCGGATCGATCACCCCGGCGCCCCGGGCATCGCGCAGCGTGTCCGTGGTCATTGGCTGTCTTCGATCCGCCGCAGGCGCTCACGGGCCAGGCGATCCAGGGTGGTCCCGCCGTAGTCGGCCCGTACCGCCTCCAGCGCCTCGCGCGCCGCGTCGAAGTTCTGCAGTTCGTAGTGGGCGTAGCCAATCTTCAGCAGGGCATCGCCACCCTTGTCGCTTTCGGGGAAATCCTCGCGCAGCCGCTCGAAATCCTCCAGCGCTGCTTCGAACTCGCCGCTGGCGTATTTCGCCTCGGCCAGCCAGTACCAGGCATTGGCGGTGAAGTTGCCCTCGGGGTAGTCCTCGATGAACTGTTCCAGCTTGCGCATGGCCGTGGTGTAATCCCCGGCCATCAGGTCGTCAAACGCCGACTGATAGGCGGCCTGCTCGTCCGCTTCCGGCAGGTCCAGTTCAACCACCTCCTCCCGCGGCGCGGCATCCGTGGCTACCGCCCCGCTCTCGAACGCGCCCACCCGCTCATCCAGGTGACGGAACTGATCACGCTGGCGGGTGCTGAGACGGTTCACCTCGTGGCGCAGGGTTTCCACCTCGCCGCGCAGTTCGCGCAGATCCCGACTCAGCGACTCGGAGACCTGCAACAATTCGTTCATCGCACTGGAATCCAGCACCCGCTCGACGCGCTCGAGGCGGCGTTCGAGCTGGCGGATCTGCGACTGGGTGGCGAACACCGTACCGTCCTGGGCCCCGGCCGTGCCCGGCACCAGGGCCAGCGGGGCCAGGGCAAAGGTTACGGCCAGAATGGCGCCAAGAAGAAGGCCCGGACGTCCCGGGCACCGAAACAGAAATGCCCCCGAGGGGGCATTTCCGCAAGACTTGTCGAGCTTTGATTGCATCTGGCTTCCCGTCGCTTAGCGCCGGGATTCGTAGACCAGCTCGACCCGGCGATTCTTGGCCCAGGCCTCCTCGTTCTGCTGGAAGGCCACCGGCATCTCTTCACCATAACTGATGACCTCGAGCTGGTCATCCGAGGCGCCGTTCAGATTCAGCACCCGGCGCACCGACTGCGCCCGGCGTTCGCCCAGAGCCAGGTTGTACTCGCGCGTACCGCGCTCGTCGGTATGCCCTTCCAGACGCAGGCGCGCACCCGAATTCTGCGAGAGATAGGCGGCATGCGCCTCCAGCATCGGCATGTATTCGGACTTGACCTCGTCGCGGTCGAACTCGAAATACACCAGGCGTTCGGCCAGCGGGCTTTCCGGGTCGTCCAGGGCCGCCGCGTCGAAATCGCGATCTCGACCCAGGCCGCGGGCCTCGGCGGCCTCGCGTTCGGCACGCGCCTGTTCGGCGGCCGCCTCGCGCTCGGCGGCTCGTTCGGCATCCTCGGCATCGCGCGTTGGTGTGGCACAGGCCGACAGGGCCGCAATGACGACAGCCGCAAGGGCCAGGCGAAACAGGTTATTCATGGCTTTCGTTTCCTCGAAAAAGGGACAGTAAATAGGTCCGGGGACATCAGTTCAGGGGCGACCAGGCAGGTTCGCGCACCTCGCCTTCGCGGGCGGCCAACCGCTGGTGCACCTGGCCGTCGCGACTGACCGAGCCGAGCACGCCTCGCCCCCCATCCGTCATGGCATACAGGATCATGCTGCCATTGGGTGCAAAGCTTGGCGACTCTGCATCGCGCCCGTCCGTGAGGCGCGTCACACGGCGATCATCCAGATCGAGACGCGCCAGCTGAAATCCGCCATCGCCCCCATGGACGTACACCAATGAGCGGCCATCCGGGGAAATCGTGGCCGCCGCCGCGTAGCCGCTCTCGAAGGTGAGACGGCGCGCATTGCCACCGCTGGCCGGCTGGGCATAGATTTGCGGCGCGCCCGCACGATCCGAGGTGAAGTAGATGGTGTCGCCGTCGGGCGACCAGACCGGCTCGGTCTCGATCGCGCTGGAGCGCGTCAGTTGACGCAGATCGCCTGAGGCCAGATCCATCACGTAGATATTCGGCGAGCCGTCGCGCGAAAGGCTCAGCGCCAGCTGGCGGCCGTCCGGGGACCAGGCCGGGGCGCTGTTAATGCCGGTAAAACTCGCGATCCGGTTGCGCTCGCCGGTCTCCACATTCTGACGGAACACCTCGGAGCGGCGATTCTCAAAGGAGACGTAGACCAGCTCACGACCGTCCGGCGACCAGTCCGGCGACATGATCGGATCCTCAGACCGGAACAGGGTACGCGGATTGGCGCCGTCGGAGTCCGCGACCTCCAGGCGAAACTCGCGCGAGTCGTTGCGGCGCTCGACGCTGACAAACGCGATACGCGCACTGAAGGCACCCGGGTCTCCGGTGATCTGCTCGTAGACGATATCCGACACGCGATGCGCGCCGCGGCGCAGCATGTCCGCCGGCACCGGGATACGCCAGCCGCCCAGGCGTTCCTCGGCCAGCACGTCGAACACGTGGAACTCGACCATCACGTTGTCGCCGTCGGGGCGCATCGAGCCGACCACCAGATACTCCAGACCCGCCTCGGCCCAGGGCTGAGCAAGGAAGTCGGCTGGGCCCGAGGGTGCTTGGGGCAAACCGTCGCGTTCGACGTCAAACAGCCCGCTCCGGGTCAGGTTCGCGGCCAGGATCTGGTCCACATCCTCGCCCGGACGCCCGTCGCCATCCCAGGTGAACGGAGCCACGGCCACCGGGATCGCACCCGTCACCCCCTCGGTTACCGTCACTTCCAGTACCGCCTGGGCCTGCGCCGACCAAAGCAGCGCCAACCCCAGCAGCATCGTATGAATCATTCGTTGCATGTGTTTCCTCGTGGACCGGCTTGCGCCGGCCCGGTCAGTCGGGCTCGAAGCGGATGAGCACCCCGCCGCGCACGGCATCCGCATCCGGTGGGCGCGGCAGCGACGACAGGCGATCCATGGTCTGACGGACCGAGTCGCAGAAGGCGGGCCCGCCGGAGCAGCTCTCGATGTCGAAATTGATGATACGCCCGGTCTCGTTGACGCGCACGAGAACGATGGCACGATCCGAGGCATCCAGCCCCGATGGCTGGCGCCAGCGTCGCTGCACCACTGACTGCACCTGCGCGCGCCATTCGTTCAGCTCGCGATCCGCCTGTGCCTGGCGTTCCGCGGCCTCGCGCCGGGCCTGCGCCTCGGCCATGCGCTCCTGCTCGCGCTCCATCGCCTCGCGGCGGCGCTGCTCTTCCAGTTCGCGCTCCTGCTCGGCGCGACGCTCGGCCTCTTCCCGTTCGCGGCGTTCGGCCGCCTCGCGCTCGCGGCGCTCCGCCTCTTCCTGCGCCTGACGCTCCGCTTCCTCGCGCTCCCGCCGTTCCGCCGCCTCACGCTCGCGCGCCTCCTCGGCCTCACGCCGGGCCTGTTCCGCAGCCTCGCGCTCCTGGCGGATACGCTCGCGTTCGGCCTCGGCCTCCTCGCGCGCCTGGCGCCGCTCCTCCTCGGCCTCGCGGCGGGCCTGTTCGGCATCCTCCAGGGCCTGCTGGCGCGCGCGCTCCTGTTCCTCGCGGCGGCGTTGCTCCTCGGCCTGGCGGCGCTCTTCCTCGCGCCGGGCCTGTTCCTCGGCGCGGCGGCGTTCCTCTTCGGCGCGCAGCTGTTCGGCGACCTGCTCCTGCTCGGCGACTTCGCGCTGGTGTTCGATACGATCGAAGGTCTCGGCATCCACCGCGACCGCGTCGATCACCTCGATATCCTCCTGCACCGCGATCTCGACAGCGGCACGGGTGGAGGTCGGCGAGACGAGGCTGACATTCAGCAACAACGCCGCGAACAACACGCCATGCAGAAGCAGGACGAGGACCAGGCTCAAGGGATGACGGCGCAGGAGCTCGAACACGGCGGGGCGGCTCAGTCCTGGTTGTCGCGCGGCGGCTCGGTGATCAGCCCGACCCGGCCGCCTCCGGCACGCTGCAGGGCAACCATGGCATCGATCACGCGGCCGTAATCGACATTGCGGTCACCGCGCACGAAGGTCTGGGTACCCGGATTCTCGGCGAGGAACTCGCGCACGATCTCGGTCATCTCCTGCGGCGCCAGCGGCTCGTTCACATAGGGCCCCTGGTTCAGGCTCATGGCGCCGCCGGCATCCACCGTGACCACCAGCGGCTCGGCCGCCTGCGGGTCCTCTTCCATGGCCTCGGCATCGGCCTCCGGGAGGTCGACCTCCACGCCCTGCTGCAGCATGGGCGCGGTGATCATGAAGATGATCAGCAGAACGAGCATCACGTCGATGAACGGCACGACGTTGATCTGCGACATGGGCCGCCGCAGGCGGCGACTGTTGCGACGCGACTCGGCCATGGCTTAGGCCGGCGCCCCGGCGGCACCCTCGGCAGGCTTGCCCGCCCCCTGGCGATTCAGCAGGGCTACGAACTCGTCGCCGAAGTTCTCCAGGCGCGAGGCCACGCGGTCAACATCCCCGGCGAAGCGATTGTAGGCGATCACCGCCGGGATGGCGGCGAACAGGCCAAGCGCGGTCGCGATCAGGGCCTCGGCAATCCCGGGGGCCACCATCGCCAGTGTGGCCTGCTGCACCCCGGACAGCCCCAGGAAGGCATGCATGATGCCCCACACCGTCCCGAACAGGCCGATGTACGGGCTGGTCGAACCGACCGTGGCGAGGAACTGCAGGTAGCGCTCCATCTCGTCGGTCTCGCGCGCGATGGCCACACGCATCGCGCGGTGCGCGGGCTCGCCGGGCGCCATGCCGTGCTGGCGGGCCCGCAGGAATTCCTTGAAGCCCGAGGAGAAGACATGCTCCATGCCGGACATCTCCGACTTGCGCCGCACCCCCTCGTACAGATGCGACAGATCGGCGCCGGACCAGAAGCGCTCCTCGAATTCATCGCTGGCGCGGTGGGCCGCGTTGAGGGAACGCGCCTTGATGATAATCACCAGCCAGGAGAGCACCGAGGCGACCACCAGGATCACCATGACCAGCTGCACGATCAGACTCGCGTCCATGATCAGCTGGTACATTGAAAAGTCGACTGTCACTTGTCCATCTCCCGTTATGCCTTTGTTCCATCCGCCGCACGCAGCGCGTGCGTCACTTCATCGGGGATTGCCACCGGCGCCTGCCGGGCCACGTCCACACAGGCAATGCCGACCTCGCCGGTCACCAGCACCGCCGCGTCACGCTGCACCGCCTGCGCGAATTCGATGCTGGCGCGGCGCAGACGCTGCACCCGGCAGGTCACCGTCAGGGCCTCGTTGAAATGGGCGGGGCGCTGCATCTCCACAGACAGACGCCGCACGGCGAACACAATTCCGTACTCGGCGCGCAGCCGGTCCTGCTCGAAGCCCAGCGCACGCAGCCATTCGGTCCGCGCGCGCTCCATGAATTTCAGATAATTCGCGTGGTAGACCACGCCACCGGCATCGGTGTCCTCGTAATACACCCGCACCGGCCATGCGAAATCCGTCGTCATGGCTGGCGCGCGCCCTCGGCCATCGGCGTCAGCAGGTCACCCTCCTCCGTGCGCGCCAGACCAAACATGGCCAGCGTGCGGCGAGTCGCCTGGCGCCCGCGCGGGGTGCGCTGCAGATAGCCCTGCTGGATCAGGAACGGCTCGACCACATCCTCCAGCGTGCCGCGGTCCTCGTTCATCGCGGTGGCCAGACTCTCGACCCCGACCGGGCCGCCATCAAACTTCTCCACCAGCACCTCCAGCAGACGGCGATCCTGGGCATCCAGCCCCGAGGCATCGATCGCCAGCAGGTCCAGCGCCTGCGCGGCCACATCGAGCGTCACCACGCCATCGGCCCGCACCTGGGCGAAATCGCGCACCCGCCGCAACAGACGATTGGCCAGACGCGGCGTGCCGCGCCCGCGGCGCGCGATCTCGGTCGCGCCCTCGGCCTCGATCCCCACGCCCAGCAAGCCGGCGGCGCGATTCACGATATGCGCGAGATCGGGGACAGTGTAATGATCGAGGCGCTGGACGATACCGAACCGGTCACGTAACGGGGCCGAGAGCAGCCCGGCGCGGGTGGTGGCCCCCACCAGCGTGAACGGCGGCAGGTCCACCTTGATTGAACGCGCGGCCGGACCCTCGCCGATCACGATATCCAGCTGGCCATCCTCCAGGGCGGGATACAGGATCTCTTCCACCACCGTCGGCAGGCGGTGGATCTCGTCGACGAACAGGACATCGCGCGGCTCCAGCGCGGTGAGGATCGCCGCCAGGTCGCCGGCGCGCTCCAGCACCGGGCCGGAGGTCTGACGCAGGCCCACCCCCAGTTCGTTGGCAATGATATGCGCGAGGGTCGTCTTGCCCAGCCCGGGCGGGCCGGCGACCAGCGTATGGTCCAGGGCCTCGTCACGCCCGCGGGCGGCCTCGATGAACAGCCCCAGCTGCTCGACCACGCGCGGCTGACCGGTGTAGTCCGCGAGCCGTTTCGGGCGCAGGCTGACCTCCGCCCGCTCTTCCTCGGACCGACTCTGCATATCCACCAGACGTGATTCCATAGCCTCGCAGTATGCATCGCCACCGGCGCCGTTTACAGGGCCTGCTGCCGGGTTTTCGGACCGGGGTCCGGGCGCGGGTCGGCGTGGTCAGGCGCTGGCGGGCAAGTCGCGGGCGTAGACCAGGAACACGCCATGCCCGCCGGCCTCGAACTCCAGCCAGATCATTGGCAGGTCCGGGAAGGCCGCCTCCACCGCGGCCTGGCTGTTGCCGACCTCCACGATCAGCGCGCCGTCCTCGGTCAGGTGCTCGCGGGCCCCGTCCAGGATGCGGCGCACGATATCCAGCCCGTCGCCCCCGGCAGCCAGTCCCAATGCCGGCTCGTGGCGGTACTCCTCCGGCAAGGCCGCCATGTCCTCGGCATCCACGTACGGCGGATTGGACACGATCAGGTCATAGCGGTCACCGGCTTGCAGCCCATCGAACACGTCGGACTGCAATGCGCGGACTTGTTCGCTCATCTGGTGGCGCTCGATGTTGATCCGAGCCACCGCCAGCGCATCCGGCGAGACATCCGCCAGGTCCACCTGCGCCTGCGGCAGGGCCAGCGCCATCGCGATACCGATGCAGCCACCCCCGGTGCAAAGATCCAGGGCCCGAGTCACCCCATCGGGATCCAGCCACGGCTCGAAGCCCGCGGCGATCAACTCCGCCAGGGGCGAGCGCGGCACCAGCACGCGCTCGTCGACATAGAACGGCAACCCGGCAAACCAGGCCTCGCGGGTCAGGTACGCCGCCGGCTTGCGGGTGGCGATGCGCTCGCGCAACACCGCCACGACCCGCGTGCGCTCGGCCTCGCTCAGGCGCGAATCCCACCACGACTCGGGTAGATCCAGCGGCAGGTGGAGGGTGTGCAGCACCAGCCAGGCCGCCTCGTCAAAGGCGTTGTCGGTGCCATGGCCGAAGGTCAGCCCGGCGCCGCGAAACTGGCTGGCGCCGAAGCGAATGAAGTCGCGCAAGGTGCGCAATCCGGTGGTTGAATCCATGCCCGGTCTTTCCGTTGCGTGCGGGGGCGGTCATCATACCGCCTCGATGTCACTGTGTACGCCCGAACGAGATCCCGCATGAGCAAGATCGACCCCTGGCTGGCGCGCCTGTCGCACCTGCTGCCACAGCACGCCCTGTCGCGCGTGGTGCATCGTCTGGCGCGCATCGAGTCGCCGCAGCTGCAACCGCTGCTGCGCGCCTTCGTGCGCCGCTTCGGCCTGAACATGGACGAGGCCGCGGAACCGGACCTGACCACCTACCCCAGCTTCAACGCGCTGTTCACCCGCGCCCTGCGCGAGGACGCACGGCCACTGGAGGGGGACGCAAATACCCTGGTCAGCCCGGCCGATTCCCGGGTCAGCGCCGCCGGGCGCATCGAGGGCGGGCAGATCTTCCAGGCCAAGGGACATCACTACACGGTCCGGGAACTGCTGGGCGGGGAGGACGAGCTCGCGGAGGCCTTCCGTCACGGGCACTTCGTGACCCTGTATCTGTCACCGCGTCACTACCACCGACTGCACATGCCGCTGACCGGCACCCTGACCCACATGATCCATGTGCCCGGACGGCTGTTCTCGGTCGCCCCGCGCATCGTGCGTCACGTGCCGCGGCTGTACGCGCGCAACGAACGGGTGATCGCCTTTTTCGACACCCCGGTGGGGCCGATGGCCATGGCCTTGATCGGCGCCCAGAACGTCGGTTCCATCGAGACCGTATGGGCTGGCGAGGTTACCCCGCCCCATGGTCGCGAGATCAGCGTCAGCGAGTATCCGGACCGTGCCGTCACCCTGGAGCGCGGCGCGGAGATGGGTCGCTTCAACTTGGGCTCATCGGTCGTGCTGCTACTGCCCGATCACCCACTAAAACTCGCGGAACACCTGACGCCCGAGACCGAAGTCCAGGTCCGCGCGGCGCTCGGCCAGTTCTACTGAGTTTTCAGTACGAAGCACACGCAGACAGGAAGAAGTTCAAGGGCGATTCACAGGAAGACGGGAAATCAGAAGAGTTCTTGAACGCTCACACCCAGCCCCAGTGCCTGGCGCGACGCTGTCGTCCGCAGTTCTCCTCAATGCCCCCGGAGCAAAAACGCCCCGCCTTCCCGCCGACCTGGAAAGGCTTTTCGCTTTGGACCTGGCCCTTCTTCATGTCTTCGTGCGCGTGGTGGTGAACAAGGCACCTCAGGCCTGGGCGTGGGCCCCGCCCTGCTGATTGAAGTAGGCGGCCTTCCAGCTTTCGTAGTCGGCGACGAGCCGCTCGACATCGGCGGCATCGAACGCGCGCAGCCCGCTCAGCACGAGGTGCTTGCTGCCGTCGGCAACCACCGACTGGTCGATGACCAGTTCGTAGTCCAGGCGAATCTCTCCGCGCTTGCCATTGACCGTCATCACCGCATCCTTCAGACGGGGCTCCGGCACCCCGGCGCTGGCTGCCAGCGGCTCGGGCAGATGAAAACCCATGCGCTCATACATCACCAGTGGGCGCTTGGGGTTCACCATCACGCCGTGCTCCTCCATCAGCGGCACCAGCACGTGCGGGAAATTCTGCCCGGAAAAGCCGACATAGCTGCGGATCAGGGATCCGATCGCACTGGGCTCGTCGATCACCGCCCCCGAACGCTCGACCTCGATTACGCTCTTGCCACTCTCGTCGGTAATGGCAAAGGCCGCGCCCGGGTTTTCCGGAAAGATCAGGGGCACATTGCCTCCCACCATGCCGGTGAAACGGAAGAGCATGTCCGCGCTCGCGCCGTAGGTGTCCAGCACCAGGGCAAACAGTAGATCCCCCGGGACACAGAAGCGCCGGTTGTCGGCATCGTGGATCGGATTGAAGTCGCCCGCGAGGGTCTTGGCGAAGTCGCTGCCCTGCTCCGGGGTTACGACCAGCTGACCGTCGCGAAGGCGGTAGAAATCCTCAAGGAAGCGGGTATCGGTCACGCGGTCTCCCCGAACGCATCATTTGGTGTGGTTTTTCGCACCACTATAGCCCGAAATGCCCCTCGATGGCCTTGATAAAGGCATCGCCGTAGCGTTCCAGCTTGTGCTGCCCGACCCCGGAGATCCCGGCCATCTCGTCATGGGTGCGCGGCGCGGCCGCCACCATCTCCAGCAATGTGGCATCGCTGAAGATCACGTAGGGCGGCACCCCCTGATCCCGCGCCAGCTCGGTACGCAGGCCCCTCAGCGCCTCCCACAGGGAGCGATCCTCGGTGTCCATCGCCGCGACTGTACGGGCCGTATCACGCCGTGCCGGGCTGGCGCTACGTGCCCCCTTCTCCGGACGGGCCGCCTCCTCGCGCAGGTGAATCCCCTCCTCGCCGCGCAGAACCGGGCGGCAGGCCGGATCCAGCTTCAGTCCGCCGTAGCCCTCGTCATCCAGGCGCAGCAGCCCACGCGCCAGCAACTGCCGGACCACGCCGCGCCACTGCGCCTTGTCGAGTTCCTTGCCAATGCCGAAGGTGCTCAGACGATCGTGCCCCAGACGGGTCAGGCGCTCACTGGCCGAGCCGCGCAGCACGTCGATCACATGCCCGGCGCCGAAGCGCTCGCCGGTTCGATAGATGCAGGACAGGAGCTTTTGCACCGGCACGCTGGCATCCCAGGTCGCCGGCGGCTCCAGACAGTTGTCGCAGGCCCCGCAGGGTTCCGGCATGTGCTCGTCGAAATATCCCAGCAGGGCCTGGCGGCGGCAGCTGGTGATCTCGCAGAAGCCCAGCATGGCCTCCAGCTTTTGCTGTTCGACGCGCTGACGCTCGGCCCCGGCCTGCGACCCCTCCAGCATCTGGCGCAAGGTCACGACATCCTGCAACCCAAAGACCATCCAGGCATTGGCCGGCAGGCCATCGCGGCCGGCGCGGCCGGTCTCCTGATAGTAGCCCTCCAGACTCTTCGGCAGGTTCAGGTGGGCGACAAAGCGCACATTCGGCTTGTCGATGCCCATGCCGAAGGCGATGGTGGCGACCATCACCACCCCCTCCTCGCGCAGGAAGCGGGTCTGGTTCGCCGCGCGGGTCGCGGCCGGCAGGCCGGCGTGATACGGCAGGGCGGTGACACCCTGCTCCGCCAGCCATTCGGCCACGGCGTCCACCTTCTTGCGTGACAGGCAATACACGATCCCCGCCTCCCCGGCGTGTTCCTCGCGGATGAAGCGCAGCAGCCGATCACGTGCCGAGCCGCCCCGGCCGCCGTCTGCCTGGGCGATGCGGTAGCGGATATTGGGGCGGTCGAAGGAACTGACGAAGGCGCGCGCCTGATCGAGGCACAGCCGTTCGCGGATCTCCTGGCGGGTCGGGCCGTCGGCGGTCGCGGTCAGGGCCAGGCGCGGCACCTGTGGAAAACGCTCGGCCAGCACCGCCAGTTGACTGTATTCGGGGCGGAAGTCATGCCCCCACTGCGAGACGCAGTGCGCCTCGTCAATCGCGAACAGGGCAAGGTCGATGCCTTCCAGGCGTTCCAGCATGCCCGAGGCAAACAGCCGCTCTGGCGACATGTACAGGAGGTCCAGTTCGCCGGCGTGCAGGGCCGCCAGCACGGAACGCGCCTCGTCCGCCTTCTGGCCGGAGTCGAGACTGGCCGCGGCCACGCCGTTCTGGCGCAGGGCGGCGACCTGGTCCTGCATCAACGCGATCAGGGGCGAGATCACGATGCCGCAGCCGGGCCGTGCCAGCGCCGGGATCTGGTAGCAGAGCGACTTGCCGCCGCCGGTGGGCATCAGCACCACCGCGTCGCCACCACCGGTCACGTGTTCGACGATCGCCTGCTGCTGGCCGCGAAATTCCGTATAGCCGAAGGTCTCGCGCAGGATCTCCAGTAGCGCCGCCGCCGGAGCGCTTCCCTGCGCTTCTCCAGCTGCAAGACCCGAGGGTTCCAATGGATACACTCCAAACAATATGACAGGCGGGCAAGACTGCCGAATGCCCGGCACCGCTGCAAGCGACAGGCGTCGGAATCACCCTGCGCCGCCCGCAACCGACACCTGCAAGAAGACGCTGATTCGGGCTTTTGCGCCTTTCCGCGATAACACTCGCCACGCTAAACTGCCGATCCAGCCCTCCTTTTCCGGAATCCCAATGCCGACATCCACCCGCCTCCTGCCCGTTGTCTGTCTCGCGCTCCTGACGCTCGCCGCCTGCTCCGAGGCCCCGGATTCGGACACCGGGGACGCGGCCGCGCAGGCACCCGCCAGCGAGTCGAACGCGGCCTCGGGCTCCACGGCCCAGCTCGACTACAGCCTGCCGCCGGAGGGTTTCGCCGCTGACCCCGAAGCCGGGCGCTCGCTGTTCCGGTCCAACTGCATGGAGTGCCACGGCGAGGATGCCCGCGGCACCGACCAGGGGCCGCCGCTGATCCACCGCATCTACGAGCCCTCGCACCACCCGGACATCACCTTCCATCGCGCGGTGGCCCTGGGCGTGCACCAGCATCACTGGGAGTTCGGCGACATGCCGCCGGTGGCGGGCGTCACCGGCGAGGAGACCGCCCACATCATCGCCTGGATCCGCCAGGAACAGCGCGCCGTCGGCATCGACTGAGCGGAGCCGGCACATGCATCCCCTCGCTCGGATGCGGTCCGCCAGACGGTGTGCGCCTGCCTGGACGCCAGGCTGCGCCACCACGACCTCGAGCAGGACCGGGGCGGGTTACCGTATCCATCGCTGATAGTTCCGGCGACGTAGCAGATCCCGCCGGGGCCGGAAGCCGCTACCGAACGCGCGCCCACGTGCGAAGCCAGCGGCAAGCCTCTAAGGTAGGCGACCTACCCAGCCCCGGATTCCCCCATGCGCGGTCATTCCAGCGTGCACGATGCGCCCGACGAGGCGATTAACTGGCGCATCGTTCGCTCCCTGTTCCCCTATCTCGCGGAGTTCCGCGGGCGGCTGTTCCTCGCCCTCGGGCTGATGGGCCTGGCCAAGCTGGCGACCGTGCTGGTCCCGCTGGCACTGAAATACATCGTCGATCACTTCGAGGATTCCGGCACCGACGCGCTGGTGGCAGTACCGGTGGCACTGGTGGTGGCCTATGGCCTGTTGCGCTTTGGCGGCACCCTGTTCGGGGAGTTGCGCGACGCGGTCTTCGTGCGGGTGGCCGAGCGCGCCATGCGGCGCGCGGCCCTGCGCGTGTTCGAACATCTGCATCGGCTGGAGCTGAGCTTTCATCTGGCGCGCGAGACCGGCGGCCTGGCCCGGGACATCGAGCGCGGCACCAGCGGTATCAGCTTCCTGCTGCGCTTCATGGTGTTCAATATCCTGCCGACGATCATCGAGATCGCGATGGTCGCGGTCATCCTGCTGATCGCGGTGGGCCCGGTATTCACCCTGACGGTGATCATCGCGGTGGCGGCCTACATTGCCTGGTCGGTGTGGATTACCGAGTGGCGCACCCGCTTCGTGCGCGAGGCGAATCAACGCGACAACGAGTCCAACACCCGCGCGATCGACAGCCTGCTGAACTACGAGACGGTCAAGTACTTCGGCAACGAGGGCTTCGAGGCCCGGCGCTACGACGAGGGCCTGGCCACCTGGGAACAGGCGCGCACCAAGAACGTGCTGTCGCTGGTGCTGCTGAACTCGGGGCAGGCCCTGATCATCGCCGGCGCGATCACCGTGATGATGCTGCTGGCCGCCAGCCGCGTGGCCTCGGGGCAGATGTCGCTGGGCGACCTGGTCATGGTCAACGCCTACATGATCCAGCTGTTCATGCCGTTGAACTTCCTCGGCTTCGTCTATCGCGAGATCCGCCAGTCGCTGGCGAACATCGAGCGCCTGTTCGGGCTGCTGGAGAAGCCCGTGCAGGTCGAGGACCGCCCGGACGCACCGGATCTCGAGGTCACCAGCGGGCAGGTGCGCTTCGAACAGGTCGCCTTCCACTACCAGCCGGAGCGCCCGATCCTCGCGGACGTCTCGCTCGAGATCCCCGCCGGGCACAAGCTCGCGGTGGTCGGGCCCAGCGGGGCCGGCAAGTCGACGCTCGCCCGGCTGCTGTTCCGCTTCTTTGACGTGACCGACGGGCGCATCACCATCGACGGACAGGACATCCGCGAGGTGACCCAGCAGAGCCTGCGCCGCGCGATCGGTGTGGTCCCGCAGGACACCGTGCTGTTCAACTCCAGCATTCGCTACAACATCGCCTACGGGGACCCGGAAGCGTCCGAAGAGGCGATCTTGCGCGCGGTCCACCTGGCGCACCTGGACGACTTCATCGAGCGCCTGCCGGACGGCCTGGACACGGTGGTCGGCGAACGCGGGCTCAAGGTCTCCGGCGGCGAGAAACAGCGCATCGCCATCGCCCGCATGCTGCTGAAGGACCCGCCGATCCTAGTGTTCGACGAGGCCACCTCGTCACTGGATTCGGGCTCAGAAAAGGCCATCCTGCAGGCCCTGAACGAGGTCTCGGCGCGGCGCACCACGCTGGTCATTGCCCACCGCCTGTCCACCGTGAAGGACGCCGAGCAGATCGTGGTGCTGGACCAGGGCCGCGTGGTCGAACGTGGCACCCATCGCGAACTCCTCGCCAGGAACGGCGCCTACGCCCGCCTGTGGCAACACCAGCAGGAACACGAACCCACCACCGCCAACGCAAGCCCGAACGCCGGGGACTAAACCCTTGTTCACCACGGAGGGGGCAGAGAAAACAGGGAAGTGGGAGTGAGATACGGGTATTGATTGCAGCCTGGGTTACTGCCGGTTAACCGCCGCTGCTTCGTGCGCTTGGCGGCACCCCGCACCCTTGACGGATCGTTCACATCAGAGCCTTTCGAATTTCTCCGTGTCCTCCGTGCTGAATACGCCCTTGAATTCCGTCATTTCTTCGTGCGCTTCGTGGTAAACCGAAAAGTGAATCAGTCCGGGTCGACGCGGCCGCGCAGGGCCTTCTTGCGGCCGCGCTGGGTCTTGCCCTCCAGGCGGCGCAGCTTGGAGGCGCGGGTCGGCCGCGTGGCCTTGCGCGCCTTGATCGGGCGGCCGGCCTCGCGCAGCAGCTCCGCCAGGCGTTCGAGCGCGTCCTCGCGATTGGCCTCCTGGGTACGGTACTGCTGCGCCTTGATGACGATCACGCCCTCCTTGCTGATGCGCTGATCGCGGCGGCGCAGCAGGCGTTCCTTGTAGACATCGGGCAGGCCGGAGGCGCGGATATCGAAGCGCAGGTGAATGGCCGAGGCGACCTTGTTGACGTTCTGGCCGCCAGCCCCCTGGGCACGGATCGGAATCAGCTCGATCTCGTGCTCGGGGACGCTCACGCTGTTGGAGATTTGCAGCATCGCGGGATCAGCGAAACTCGCCGCCACGGATACGATTTTCGTCGTCCAGATCGGCGAAGAACCGGCTGTGATCGGTGCGGTATTCCTGGGTCACGATGTCGCCGGGCAGCACCAGCATCACGTCGGGGTAGACGCGCCCGAATTCCGCGGGTGTCGGGCGGCTCTCGAGAAAATGCAGGAACGGGTTCATCTGCTCGACCGTGCCCGGACGCGGCTCGGGCCCATCACCCCGGGTCTCGGTCTTGTGCACCGAACAGGCACCAACGCCCAGCGCCAGCACTACAACCACCAGGGCCGGGGTCCATCGGAAATTCAACGCCATGCAAACCTCCTGCGCAGGCCAGATGCAACGTCATTGCGAGGCGCCGAAGGCGCCGCGGCACCCTCCAGAAGCTCGCACCCCAGCTAGATCCGATAGCCCACGGGAGATTGCTTCGTCGCTTCGCTCCGCGCAATGACGGGCCAATGTCCCGCGCGCCGAGGGAGTAGTTAGGAGTAGTCAGGAGCGCAGAGGTTACTCCGTCGGTTGGCCGTGCTCGCGGGTCGACTGGAAGCGGATCTCCGGCCACTTCTCCTGCGCCATCTGCAGGTTCACCCGGGTCGGGGCGATATAGACCAGATCGCCGCCGTGGTCGATGGCCAGGTTGGTCGCCGCCTTCTCCTTGAACTCGTCGAATTTCTTCGGATCATCGCTTTCGACCCAGCGCGCCGTTTGGACGTTCACGTTCTCGAACTGTGCCTCCACCTTGTACTCGGTGCGCAGGCGTTCGGCGACCACCTCGAACTGCAGCACGCCGACCGCCCCCAGGATCAGGTCGTTGTTGGTCAACGGGCGATAGAGCTGGGTTGCGCCCTCCTCGCACAGCTCCTGCAGCCCCTTGGCGAGCTGCTTCATCTTCAGCGGGTCCTTCAACTGCGCGCGGCGGAACAGCTCCGGGGCGAAGTTCGGCACGCCAGTGAAGGTGAGGTCCTCGCCCTGGGTGAAGGTATCCCCGATGCGGATGGTGCCGTGGTTGTGGATGCCGATGATGTCGCCGGGATAGGCGGTCTCCACATGCTCGCGGTCGGAGGCCAGGAAGGTCAGCGCGTCCGGGATCTTCACGTCGCGCCCGATGCGCACGTGGCGCAGCTTGGCGCCCTTGTCGAAGGTGCCCGAGCAGATGCGCATGAACGCGATGCGGTCGCGGTGGTTCGGGTCCATGTTCGCCTGGATCTTGAACACGAAGCCGGTGAACTTCTCCTCGGTCGGCTCTACCTTGCGCGAGTGGGTCGGGCGCGGCAGCGGGCCGGGAGCGTACTCGACGAAGTCGTCCAGCAGCTCCTCGATCCCGAAGTTGTTGATCGCCGAGCCGAAAAACACCGGGGTCTGCGCACCGCTCAGGTAGGCCTCCGGGTCAAATGCGTGCGAGGCGCCCTGCACCAGCTCCAGTTCCTCGCGCAGCTCCCCGGCCTGCGGCCCCAGCACCTCGTCCAGGCGCGGGTTGTCCAGGCCCTCGATGATCTCGCCGGTGGACTTCTTGCCACCCTCTTCGGGGTCGTAAAGATGCACCGCGTCGCGGCGGAGGTGATAGACGCCACGGAAGCGCTTTCCCGAGCCGATCGGCCAGGTGATCGGGGCGCACTGGATCTTCAGCACTTCCTCGACCTCGTCCAGCAACTCGATCGGATCGCGGCCCTCGCGGTCCATCTTGTTCACAAAGGTCATGATCGGCGTATCGCGCAGCCGGCAGACCTCCATCAGCTTGATGGTCCGTTCCTCGACACCCTTGGCGGCGTCGATCACCATCAGCGCGGAGTCCACTGCGGTCAGCGTGCGATAGGTGTCCTCGGAGAAGTCCGCGTGTCCCGGGGTGTCCAGCAGGTTCACCATGCGGCCCTTGTACGGGTACTGCATGACGGAAGAAGTGACCGAAATGCCACGCGATTTCTCCATCTCCATCCAGTCGGAGGTGGCATGGCGCGCTGACTTGCGCCCCTTGACCGTACCGGCGAGCTGGATCGCGCCGCCGTACAGCAGGAGCTTTTCGGTCATGGTGGTCTTACCGGCGTCCGGGTGCGAAATGATCGCGAAGGTCCGGCGTCGGCGGGTTTCCTCGATAAAGGACATGAATACGGGCCGCTTGAATCAGCCCGTAAGTTTAACGCGAAAGCGCGGGTCCGGTTCATCTTTCCGGGGGCCCAACATGCAAACGGCCCCGAAAAACGGGGCCGTTTGCATGGGTTCCGGCGCTGCCCGATCAGCGCGCCGAGGCCGCCTGAAGCGCGGCGTTCTGTTCCTTGAGGCGCCCCTGGGCAGTCACCAGGTCACGGTTGTTCATGCGGGTCTCCAGCGAGGCCAGGCGTTCCCGGTCGTCCGCCATGCTGTACCAGACATGCGCCTGCACCAGATCACGTTCGACCCCGCGACCGTTCTGGTGCAGGCGACCCAGCCCGATCTGGGCATGCCGGTAGCCCTGCTCCGCTGCAGCGGTATACCAGCGCGCGGCGGCGGCCGGATCACGCGTGGTGCCCTGACCATTCTCGTGCATCAGCCCCACATAATACTGCGCGGCAGGCAGTCCCTGATCTGCCGCCTTGCCCAGCCACTCGAGTGCGGCGGCCGGATCCTGCTCGCCATTGGCCAGATGGCTGCCCAGCCAGTACTGGGCATCGGCATGACCCAGTTCCGCCGCGCGTGAGTAATGTTCGTGACTGCGTTCGGCGTCGGCCGAGGTGCCCTTGCCGGTCGCGAAGAGGTAACCCAGATAGTAATGCGCACTGGCGTGGTCGGCATCCGCAGCGCGAGCAAACCAGCGCAGGGCCTGATCGTAGTCCACCGCCGTGCCGCGCCCGGCGTAGTTCGCCATGCCCACGTCGAACATCGCCGCCGTATTGCCCTTCTGTGCGTTGCTTTCACGGATCTCGTACCAGACTTCCAGCAGCTCCTGCTGGCGCTCGGCCTCGTCGTAGCCGAAGGCCTGCTGGGCATGGGCAAGCCCTCCGGTAGCCAGGAGCGGCAGCGCCAGGGGGAGCGAAACAAACAATGCACGTAGGGATCGGGACATGGGTTACCTCATCCGGAGTCGGGGCCAATACCGAGTTCGATCATAGACCCGGGGGGTGACCGTCACAACGCGGAGGTCCCGGGACGAGAACCCAAGGCGGCAAAACCCGACCGGGTTACGGATTTTGCACCCGACGCTGTGACTGACTTCACACTCCGGCGCTGAACCGACGAGTCAAGACCCGGCGGGCGCGGCGCAGCGACGCGTCAGCACCCAGGCATCCTCGCGGCCGCTGGGGAGCGGGTAATAGCGCGGACGGGTGCCGATATGCTCAAAACCCTCGGAGCGGTAGAGCTGCACCGCCGCCACATTGGATGGGCGCACCTCGAGGAACAACGCCTCTGCGTCCTGACTGCACACATAGTCAAACAGGCGACGGACCATGAAACGGCCAAGCCCGTTGCCCTGCCAGCGCGGGTCCACCGTAAGGTTGAGCAGGTGGGCCTCGCCGGCGGCCACCGTCAGCACACTATGCCCCACCTGGCGACCATCCACCGCCAGCACCCAGCAGTCGTAACCCACCCGCAGGCAGTCCTCGAAGATGCGGGCGGTCCAGGGGTACACATAGGCCTCGCGCTCCACGCGCATCACGCCTTCCACATCGGCCACCTGCATGCGGCGCAACTCGGGCTGGACGCGGGGTTCGGCACTCATGACGCAGGCTTCTCCAGCAGCAGTGAAGGAAAGGACGGGGCGAGGTGTCGTTGGTTCGGAACCCGGCGACTCGGCCAAGGTTCCCAATCCCTCAATCAGTGAGCGGTTCTGACAGACAGGTCCGGGCGCGCTGCAGGTCCTGCCAGGCACGGGCCTTGTCACCCGGCTTTCGCAGCAGGTAGGCCGGATGGTAGGTCACGATCAGAGGAACGCCCTGGTAGCGCTGCTCCGTGCCACGCAGCCGACCGAGAGGCTCGTCCGTCGCCAGCAAGGCGTGGGCCGCTACACGCCCCAGCGCCACAATGACCTCCGGCTGGATCAGTTCGATCTGGCGATCGAGAAACCCGCGGCAGGCCGCGGACTCCTGGGGTTTCGGGTCACGGTTTCCGGGCGGGCGGCACTTCAGCAGATTAGCGATGAAGACATCGCGGCTCCGGTCCAGGCCCAGCGCCAGCAGCATGTTGTCCAGCAGCTGCCCCGCACGACCCACGAAGGGCTCGCCACGGCGGTCCTCTTCCGCACCCGGGGCCTCGCCGACGAACAGCCAGCGCGCGCGCGGGTCGCCCACCCCGAACACGGTCTGCGTGCGTTCGCGGGCCAGCTCGACGCAGGCATGGCAGCCACGCACCCGCGCCTCCAGGGCCTCCCAGTCCAGGGTATCGACCGCGGCGCCCGGCGCCCCGGCATCCACGACCTCGGCGTGCTCGCCCGCCACAAGGGCGGATTCCGCCGGAAGCGCCGCGGCCTCGGTCTTGTCCTCCAGCGCGATGCGCGAGCGCCACACCGGAATGCCCATGTCCGCGAGGATGCGGCGCTGGCGCACCGACAGCAACACGCGGCTACTCCCCCGACGGCGCCCGGCGACGATGCCGGCGCCAGCGCTCCAGGGTCAGCAACGGTCCGGACAGGGCATAGATGACGAAGGCCGCCAGCAGGACCTTGGGCGGATCCAGGGCCAGCAGCATCAGCGCCAGCACCACCCCGACAATCGCCAGGAAAGGCACCCGGTGCTTGAAGTCCATGTCCTTGAAGCTGAAGTAGGTCAGGTTGCTGACCATTGCCGCCCCGGCGAGCACGGTGACCACCAGGATGCCCACCAGATAGGGGTCGGCCAGCTCCGCCGGGATGCCCCAGTCCTCCAGCACCCAGACCATGCCCACCAGGATCGCGGCGCTGGCGGGGCTTGGCAGCCCCTGGAAAAAACGCTTGTCGCTGACCGCGAGCCGGCTGTTGAAGCGCGCCAGCCGTAGCGCCGCGGCGGTGGCAAAGAAGAACGCCGCCACCCAGCCGAAGTTGCCGAGGTCGTGCAGTTGCCAGAGGTAGACCACCAGCGCCGGGGCCACACCGAAGGACACCAGATCCGACAGCGAGTCGTACTGCGCGCCGAACTCGCTCTGGGTATCGGTCATGCGCGCGACGCGGCCATCCAGGGTGTCCAGCACCATGGCCACGAAAATCGCGATGGCGGCGGTGATGTATTCGCCGTTGATCGCGGAGACGATGGCGAAGAACCCGGAGAACAGCACCCCGGTGGTGAACAGGTTGGGCAGCAGATACACCCCGCGCCGGCGCCGGCGATGGGGCGGCTGGTCGTCAGCGACGGTATCCTCGCCCTCGATGTAGTCCGGCTCGGGATCCGTCCGTCGGTCGCCTTCGTCCCCTGCACTCATTGCAGCACCTCCGCCGCGCTCTCGTCGTCCCCGGTCGCCTCGGATTCGGGTAACCCGCCGAGCAAGGCCGAACCCGCCAGGACCCGCTGCCCCGGCTCGACCATCACCTGCGCGCCGACCGGCAGCCAGACCTCGAAGGTACCACCAAAGCCGGCGAAGCCCATGCGCTTGCCGCGTCCCAGGCGGTTGCCAGGGACGTTGTTCTGCATGCGCACCATGCGGGGCCAGTGATCGACGCTGAGTGCCAGGGTCAGCCGGGTGCCCTCGTCGGTCTCCAGCGCATAGGCCAGACGCCCCTCCAACTGGGCATCCGGCGCCTCGTCGGTCTCCTTGCCGGGCCAGACCCGTTCGCGAATTTCGGCCTCCTGCGGGGCGTGCACGTTGTATTCGCCCAGGCGGCGCTGACGCAGGCGGATGCAGACCGCCGGCTTTTTCGTAAACGGATCCCGGGTCTCGGTAATCGACTCGATGGTGCCATCGGCCGGGGCGATCACGCCCAGGGCCGGTGCCGGGGCCTTGCGCCGCACGTTCCGGAACAGCCCCATCAGGGCCACGGTGAGGATCACCATGAACAGGCCCAGCTCCGCCTCCCCGACCAGCAGCGTAATCACCGTCATCCACGCGGCGATGATGACGAACAGACGGCCTTCGGGAGCTAGCGGAAACAGCATCGGGTGCTCGAGAGAGAGGACGCCCTGCGACAGACCGGAATGTCCATCGCAGGGCCTCGCATCAGTTGCGGGACTTGTCGACCAGCTGGTTGGCCGTGATCCACGGCATCATGGACCGCAGACGCTCGCCGACCTGCTCGATCTCGTGGGCGGCGTTCAGGCGTCGGTTGGCGGTCATCGACGGGTAGTTCATCGCGCCTTCCAGGATGAACTGCTTGGCGTACTCGCCGTTCTGGATGTTGCGCAGGGCCTCGCGCATGGCCCAGCGCGACTCTTCGTTGATCACCTTCGGGCCGGTCACGTACTCGCCATATTCGGCATTGTTGGAGATCGAGTAGTTCATGTTGGCGATGCCGCCCTCGTACATCAGGTCGACGATCAGCTTGAGCTCGTGCAGGCACTCGAAGTAGGCCATCTCCGGTGCATACCCCGCCTCGGTCAGGGTCTCGAAGCCCGCCTTGACCAGTTCCACGGCACCCCCACACAGCACGGCCTGCTCGCCGAACAGGTCGGTTTCGGTCTCGTCCTTGAAGCTGGTCTCGATGATGCCAGTACGCCCGCCGCCGATCGCCGAGGCGTAGGACATCGCGATATCGCGCGCCTTGCCGGAGGCGTCCTGCTGGATGGCGATCAGATCGGGGATGCCGCCGCCACGCACGAACTCGGAACGCACGGTGTGGCCCGGGGCCTTGGGCGCGATCATGATCACGTCCAGGTCCTTGCGCGGCTCGATCTGGTTGTAGTGGATCGCGAAGCCGTGGGCGAAGGCCAGGGTCGCGCCCTGCTTCAGGTTCGGCTCCAGCACATCGCGGTACAGCGCGGCCTGGTACTCGTCCGGGGCCAGCACCATGATTAGGTCGGCGCCGGCGGTCGCGACATCGACATCGGCCACCGTCAGGCCGGCCTCTTCGGCCTTGGCGCGCGAGCTGGAGCCTTCGCGCAGGCCGACGGTCACGTCCACGCCGGAGTCCTTCAGGTTGTTCGCATGGGCGTGGCCCTGCGAACCGTAGCCGATGATGGCCACCTTCATGCCCTTGATGATGGAGAGATCGGCGTCTTTGTCGTAGTAAAGATTCATCGCAATTTCCTTGATATCAGCCCCCAGCGGGGCCCATGGCAAACAAACGGGCCCCGCCCCCGCAACGGGGGCCGGGCCCGGGGATTCAGATTTGCAGGGCGACGTCGCCCCGGGCGATGCCCATCACGCCGGAGCGCACGACCTCCAGGACAGTAAACGCGTCGAGGGCCACGAGGAAGGCGTCCAGCTTGGAGCCCTCGCCGGTGATCTCGATCACGTAGCTGTCATGGGCCACGTCGATGATCCGGCCGCGGAAGATATCCGCCAGGCGCTTGACCTCCTCGCGCTCGGCGGCCTCCGGCACACGCACCTTGACCAGCGCCATCTCGCGCTCGATGTGCGGATAGGCGGTCATGTCCAGCAGCTTGATCACGTCGATCAGCTTGTTCAGCTGCTTGGTGATCTGCTCGACGATCTCGTCGGAACCGCTGGTGACGATGGTCATGCGCGACAGCGACGGGTCGTCGGTCGGCGCGACAGTCAGTGATTCGATGTTGTAACCCCGTGCGGAGAACAGCCCGGCCACCCGCGAGAGGGCACCGGATTCGTTTTCCAGCAGGACACTAATGATATGACGCATACGGCTCTTCCCTGTACCCGGCTCAGACCAGGATCATTTCGTTCTGGCCGGCACCGGCCGGGATCATCGGATACACGTTCTCGGACTGGTCGGTAATGAAGTCCATGAACACCAGGCGGTCCTTCTGCGCCAGGGCCTCCTTGATCGCGCCCTCGACGTCGCCCGGCTGGGTGATCTGGATACCGACGTGGCCATAGGCCTCGGCCAGCTTCACGAAGTCCGGCAGCGCATCCATGTAGGACATGGCGTAGCGGCCCTGATAGAAGAACTCCTGCCACTGCCGGACCATGCCCAGGTAGCGGTTGTTCAGGTTCAGGATCTTCAGCGGCAGCTGGTACTGGAAGCAGGTCGACAGCTCCTGGATACACATCTGGATGCTGGCCTCGCCGGTAATGCAGCCCACCGTCGCCTCCGGATGCGCGAACTGCACGCCCATCGCAAACGGCAGACCCACGCCCATCGTGCCCAGGCCACCAGAGTTGATCCAGCGATTGGGCTTGTCGAAGCGATAGAACTGCGCCGCCCACATCTGGTGCTGGCCGACATCGGAGGTCACGTAGGCATCGCCCTCGGTCAGCTCCCAGAACTTCTGCACCACGTACTGCGGCTTGATCAGCCCGGAGGTCTGGTCGTACTTCAGGCAGTCCTGCGCCTGCCATTCCGCGATCTGTTTCCACCAGGTGGCCAGGGCCTCGGCGTCCGGCTTGCTGCCGGCCTCGTTCAGGCCCTTGATCAGTTCGCGCAGCACCGGCTCCACCTCGCCGACGATCGGCACATCCACCTTCACGTTCTTGGAGATGGAGGACGGATCGACGTCCACATGCACGATCTTCGCATGCGGACAGAACTTCTCGATGTTGCCGGTCACGCGGTCATCGAAGCGCGCGCCAATGGCGATCAGCACATCCGCGTGGTGCATGGCCATGTTGGCCTCGTAGGTGCCGTGCATGCCCAGCATGCCCAGGAACTGCTTGTCCGACGCCGGATAGCCACCCAGCCCCATCAGGGTGTTGGTGATCGGATAGCCAAGCTGGCGGGTGAACTCGGTCAGGGCCTCGGAGCCACGCCCCAGGATCACGCCGCCGCCGGTGTAGATCATCGGCTGCTTGGCCGACAGGATTAGGTCCACCGCCTTGCGGATCTGGCCGGTATGCCCCTTCGTGGTCGGGTTGTAGGAGCGCATGTGGATGCTCTCCGGGTACTCGAACACGCAGGTATCGGCCGTCACGTCCTTCGGGATATCGACCACCACCGGGCCGGGGCGCCCGGTGGTCGCCACGTAGAAGGCCTTCTTGATCGTGGTCGCCAAGTCCTTCACGTCCTTGACCAGGAAGTTGTGCTTCACGCAGGGACGCGTGATCCCCACGGTATCCACTTCCTGGAAGGCGTCGTTGCCGATCATGCTGGTCGGCACCTGGCCGGTGAACACCACCAGCGGAACCGAATCCATGTAGGCATCGGCAATCCCGGTAATCGCGTTGGTCGCGCCGGGGCCCGAGGTGACCAGGGCCACGCCCGGCTTGTAGGAGGACTTGGCATAGCCCTCGGCCGCGTGCACCGCACCCTGCTCGTGGCGCACCAGCACGTGGGAGACCTTGTCCTGCCGGTACAGCGCATCATAGATGTGCAGTACCGCACCACCGGGATACCCGAATACGACTTCGACGCCCTCGGCCTGGAGGCTGCGACAGAAGATTTCGGCGCCGGTGATGGCGGTGGCGGAGCTTGCGGACTCGGACATGGTGGTCGACTTCCTTACCGGGGGCTTGTGCACGATCGTCGGGTGATCACGCACCACAAATCAAAATAGCCCACCATCCTAATATGAAATCGCCCCCATTTCACGCCATAAAGCGGATGGGCACGCGGCAGACGTCGCGAGGAGCCAGCGATGTAGCCACCTGCAAACGGGGCTGGCTGACCCCGCCGGCCTGCCGGTCCCGCGAGATTGCCACGGCCCCTGGCGGGGCCTCGCAATGACGGGGTTGCGAGCACCGTCATCGCGAGGAGCGCAGCGACGTGGCGATCTTTTTGGGCGGCCCCGACGTCAAACCGAGCGGGCGCGGCAAGGTCAGCTGTGCTCGCCCCCGGCCTGCGCGGTGGGCAGCTCGGCGAAATGCTCGCGGGCCCGCGCCACCAGCTGCGGTGGCAGGCCGTTCTTCTCGGCGATGGTCAACCCGAAGGAGACCCCCGGCTCGCCGATCAGCAACCGATAGGTGGGCGAGAGGGTCTCCGCGTCGAACTGCATCGAGGCATTCACGATGCCCGCATGCTGCGCCGCGTAGTCCTTCAGCGGTGCCAGGTGGGTATTCACGATCCCGCGCGTACCGCGGGCGCGCAGCTCGTCCAGCATCGCCATGGCGAGGGCTGCACCTTCGTCGGGGTCGGTACCGGTACCCAGCTCGTCCAGCAGGATCAGGCTTTCGGAGCCAGCATGGTCGAGGATCCGCTTGAGCACCTCCACATGCCCGGCGAAGGTCGACAGATGGTGGAACAGGCTCTGGTGGTCACCGACATCGACCATGACCCGATCAAAACGGCCGATGCGGCAGTCCTGCTCGGCCGGGATATGCAGCCCGCACCAGGCCATGGTGACCAGCAGGCCCAGGGTCTTCAGCGCGACCGTCTTGCCGCCGGTGTTCGGCCCGGTAATCAGCAACAGCGGCTGTTCGCCATCCAGCCGGATCGACAGGGGAACCGGCTGCGGGCCGTTCCCCTCGGCGAACTGCAACAGCAGCAGCGGGTGGTAGGCCTCGATCAGCTCCACGCCGGCCTCGGGCTCCAGCCTCGGGGCGTGGGCATTCATCTGCGCCGAAAGCTGTGCGGCGGCCGAGGCCAGATCAATCCAGGTCAGCGCGGTCAGCATCAGGTCCAACGGCTCGCCATGCTGGCGCACCCCATCGGTCAGCTCGCGCAACAGACGCTGCTGTTCGGTGTTGATCTGACTGTTGACCGTATCGAGCTGGTTGTTCAACGGGACCGCCTCGATCGGCTCCACGATCTGGTCGCGCCCACCCATCGCGGTGCCCCGACGCACACCCTTGACCGCCCCGGCCGCGTCGCCGCGCAGCACCATGACTGCGCGCTCCTGGTGCCACTGCACCTTCAGCGCATCCTCGCCCTTCTGCGCAAGATCGGAGTCCGCCAGGCGCTTTTTCACCACCGCCTCGACCTCGTCACGCAGCCGCCCGCGCTGCCCGAAGGCCTCGACCAGCTCGGCGCTGGCGTCTTCGCGCAGCGAGCCGCCGGGGTTCAGGCAGGCAGCCAGGCGCTGTTCCAGCGCCTCGGGTGGGTACAGCTTGTTCAGATCCGCCGGATAGATCTCCGGGGTGTCGGCCAACTGATCCGCCAGTTCACGAGCCTGGCGCATGATGACCTGGAGATTGTGCAGGGCCTGTACCGGCAAGGCCGAACCGGGGTTGGCCGCCTGGCGCAGCGCGGCACGCACATCCGGCAGCTGGCCCAGCCGGGGCAGCGTGCCGGCATCCAGACGCTGGCGTGCGACGGTCACCGCCTTTTGCAGCGCCCGCGCCGCATCCAGATTCGGCGCCGGTTCCAGCCCGCGCGCGGCGTCGGCGCCATAGGGCGTGGCAGTCAGGCGCTCCAGCAGACGCTGGATCGCGGGGAATTCGAGGGCCTTCAGATCAACCTGCATGGCATACCCTTGTACATGAAATCTCTGCCGGAACCTTGTGGGAACCGGCTTTCCGGCGAAGCCCCTGCCCGCATCCGGCTTTGGCAGGGGCTTCGCGTGCAAGCACGCTCCTACAAGGAAGGGCGAGGATCCTGGTTACTCCTCGGCCTTCTTGAACATGCCGAGATAGGCCTTCTTGTCCATCATCGGCTCGCGCATCACCGCCAGCATGTCGTCCAGGTGTTCCGGCGTGCTCATGCCGACCAGCGAGGTGCCCAGACCCGGCGTGGAGCGGTTGAACTGCAACGCGCGCTGCGCCGGGTTGGGCAGGCTCGCCAGTTGCTGCTCGACCACCTCCACCGACTGTTTCGCCAGATGCCCCTTCAGCATGGAATGCGAGGCGATCATGTACACCTCCAGCTGGTGCGCGGCCTGCAGCGGGCTGGCCACATTGCCCTGCCCGGTCGCGGTGTTGAAGCGGGTAAAGCCTTCCAGCATCACCTGGTTGAACGGCAGCATGGCGATCTTGAAGTGGTGCCGCGCATGGTCGTCGCCGGTCACCGTCTGCGCGGCGCGTTCGGCCAGGCCCTGCATGGAGGTGAGCGACTGGAACACCGCCGCGTCGGTCTCCTCGCGGAAGCCCTCGAAGGTGGAGATGCCGTAGGTGCGGATCTTCTTTTCGAGTACCGCCCGCTCCAGCATCTCGAACACGGGCTCCAGCTTGCGGTTGGTCGGCTCCTTGCCGATCTCGTGGATGTGCACCTCGGGCTGGTCGATCAGGAACGCGTCCAGCGTCTCCACCCCCATCAGCGAGCGTGACAGCTCCATCTGGTAGTGGAGGTATTCCGGCGTCAGCAGATGCGCGCCCTTGGCCAGATCATCCTTCGTGCCCATGCCCTGGGCCTCGATCTCGCGCTGGAACCAGGCCTCCATGTCCTCCGGAGGCCCACCGCGCAGGGTCAGGAAGCCGCCCTTGGAGATCAGGAACATCGCCTCGCGCGGAACCCCGGCCTCCAGCGCGGTACGCACGCCAGCCCCCACCGCGGCCAGCGACCGGCCGTAGCGGTAGTGCGCGCCGGTATCGACCACGTTGACGCCCTCGGCCAGGCCACGCGCAACGATCGCGGAGATCTGCGCGTCGACCTCGGCGGTGGCTGCCCCGCCGAAGGTGCCGATCCCGAGGCTCGACAGGCGCATCTTCGCGCGCGAGAACTCGCTGTAATGCCCCTCGGCGGCCTTGCCCTCGGACACGAACTGCTCTGCGTAACGACGCGTCGCCTTGGCATTGGCGTATCCGGGTATCAGTTTCTGCACGGGCTGCATGCGTCTCCTCGATTGGTCGCGGGTCCCTGGTGACGGACTCAGGGAAGCCCCGAACCCTCACCCACCCGATGAGGGGGAGAATCGTACGTCAGCGGACGGGATTTGCGAAAACCCGCAACGCGAGCGGGCCACTACCGGCGGCATTGTACGGCCGCACAAACAGCCGCGCCCTGGCATGTGCCAGGGCGCGGGGCAGAGGCCGACCCGAGCCGGAAGCCAGGGGGCGGCAGAGGAAAGCAGCGGAGGCTACAGGCCCGGGGCCGAATGCCGATAGCGGCGGAAGGCCCCCAGCATCACGAGCCCAAGCCCGATCAACCAGACCGGCCCAGGGAGCGGAACCTCGGTCGTGGTGGCGAACCGACCGCTGAGATAAAGCTCCTCGAAGCCATTGTTCAGGTCGTCCATAAAGAAATCGATCCCGAACAGATAGCCTTCGCCGGAGAACAGGCCGAGATCCATGGTCGGGGCAAACACGATGTAGTCCAGCTTGCCGCTTCCCTTGTTGGCATCGGCCTCGTACACCTCGCCCGAATCGCCAATCACCTCGACCTCGCCGGGCGAGAGAACCGGGCCGCCATTGCCGTCGTCAAAGATCCAGCGAGCCACGCGTTCCCCGGTGACGGGGTCGTAGATAAAGACCTCGGCCTGGACCCACAGATCGGGGGCTGAGCCTGTCTGGTTGTGATCGAAGATGAACGTGGGGATTGTGGCCCCCGGGTTAATCGCATCCAGGTACGCCAGGAGGTTGTCCACCAGCACAGGCCCGTTGGCCTGGGTGCCCAGCCCCCAGTCACCAGTGAAGTCGGTCGTACCGCCACCCGGCAAGGGCATGGGGTCCTCGAAATTGTAGCTGCCGCCGGGCCCGATACCCTGGTTATCCGCGCCACCAGCACCCGTGCCCACAATCAGATCCAGCGTGCCGGTGCCCTGCCCGGTAAACTGGTCATTGGACAGGAAACCCCACTGGTTCAGCAACGAGCCGGAGTAAGAATAGAAATCGTTGTACTGAATGGCGACCGGGATCCCGTCATAGGTCTCGTCGACGTCCGGAAGCTCGATAATGGCCGCGTTCGCCACCGAGCCTGCGAGCATTACGCCCGCTAGCACCACCACCTGTTTACTCCACCACTTGCGCATCACACTCACCTCCGGCTCCCGGCCTGTTGACCGCTCAGGGCGCCTTTCGCCCTCTCGAGCAACTACGAAGCAAGACACGCGCCAAAGCCGCTAAAGACCTGTTTGATCGCGAGTTTTTCGCAAACCCGATTCGCCGCGAAGGACCTCGTGTAAACCATTCCGACATTTTTCGGGAAACCGGCCCGAAACCCCGTCGGAAAGCTTTACACCCGATGGGCGCCCCAGGAGACGCGGAGCCACAATCCAGGCTCGGTATCGTCTGTGCCCGCAGTCACGGGCCGGTGATGGGTCAGCGTCTCTTCACTACCCGCGCAACAGCGGGTGTGTATGGAAAAGCCGCTCCAGGCGGTCCTCGAGTTCGGGGCGCACGGGGCCGGAACGGTCGGCGTCCAGGCGGGAGACGAACAGGTTCGCGTACCACGCCTCTTCCTCGTCCATGTCCCAGTCGACCTCGCGCAGCAAGGCCTGGCCGGCCGCGGGGATCGCGGCGGGGAGGTCGCGACCGGTCAGCAGGGCCCAGACGCCGGTCCAGCAGCGGGCGAGCGCGAGGGGGTGATAGCCGCCACCGCCGAGGACCAGCAGCTTCGGCGTGCCATCGGCGTGGCGCGGGCTGGTTTCGATCACGTCGTCGATACAGGCAAGGAAGCACTGGGTGGAGATCCCGAACTTGCCGAGCGGATCCGGCAGCAGGGCATCGGTGCCCGCCTGGACGACGATCACGTCCGGCTGCCAGCGATCACGTACCGCGTCCCAGACCCGGGTGAAGGCAGCGCGGAACTCCGTGTCGTTGGTCTCCTTCGGCAGTGGCACATTCACCGCATTGCCGAGCGGGCCCGTGTCCTCGATGCGCCCGCCCTGGAAGGGGTAGCCGTATTCGGTGTCCATGTGCAGGGAGACGGTGAGGACATCCGGGTCGTCGGTGAACGCGGCCTCGACGCCATCACCGTGGTGGGCGTCGATGTCGAGATAGAGCACCCGCTGGCCGGCCTGGCGCAGGCGCAGGATCGCGAGCGCGGGGTCGTTGAAGTAGCAGAACCCGCGCGCCTGGTCGGGAGCGGCGTGGTGCATGCCGCCAGCCGGATTAAAGGCCATCTGCCCGCCCAGCACGACCTCGGCGCCCTGGATGGAGCCGAAGGTGGCAGTGGCCGGGGTGGCGAAGAAGCCGGCGAAGAACGGGTTTTCGAAGTTGCCGATGTTGTGGCGGTCGCGGTAGCGCTGGAAGACCTTACCCAGCGCCTCGGCGCGCTGCATCGCGGATACGTACTCGCGGGTGTGGAACCATTCGAGCTCGGCCGGCTGCGCACGGCGCGTGACGGCCATCTCCCCGGGGGTGATCGCGTCATAGGCCTCGATCAGGTCAATGGTCAGCGAGACACGCGGGATACCGAGGGGATGGTTGTCGCCGTAGCTGTGCCCGCGATAGCGCGGCGCATGCAGCAGGGTCGCGTGGCGCCGGGCCGGCGCGCGCTCCGACCCCGGGGCTGTGGCGGCCGGAGCGATGGCTTCGGGGGTGGCATTCACTGGCGCAGCCTCAGGTAGATCTCGGGCAGACGGCGCGGCAGCTCGTCCACGTGGTCGATGATGGTGTAGTGCCCGGGCCCGAAGATGGCCGGCAGGTACTCGGACCCGGACGGGTCCAGGGTGATGCAGAAGGGGTGAATACCGGCATCCACCGCCTCCTTCATCGCCATGCGGGTGTCTTCGTGCAGATAGCGCTGGTCACCGCCATCGTCGTAGTCGGCCGGGCGCCCATCGGTGAGGATCAGCAACAGGCGGCGCTGGCTAGAGTTGCGCTTGAACGCCTCCAGCGAGTGACGGATGCCCGCCCCCATGCGCGAGGCCAGGCGCCCGGACACCCCGGCGATGCGGGCGCGCACGGTGTCGTTCAAGTCCTCGTTGAAATCCTTCAACCAGTAGTAGTTGACCTGGTCACGCTGCTTGGAGGCAAAGCCGGCGAGCGCGTAGGGATCGCCGACCTTCTCGATCGCCTCGGCGAACAGCATCATCCCCTCGCGGATGCGGTCGACGATCTTGCCCTGCCCACTCGGGTGGCGCGCCATGATGGAGGTGGACATGTCCGCCAGCATCAGCACCGAGGTGTCGCGGTGCTGCACCGCGCGGCGGCGGTAGATGAAGGCCTTGGGCGAGAGCCCGGCCTTCTTGTCGGCGATGTAGTCGATCACCGCTTCGGTATCCAGCTCGTCGCCGTCCAGCTGCTTGCGCTGCGGCGCCAGGCGCATCGGGCGCTGCATCTCCAGACCGCGGGTCAGACGCTTCAGGGTGTCGGCGTTCTCCGACAGGATGGTCGCCGCCAGCTCCGGGTTCTCGTCGTCCAGCACACGCTCGTAGAGGTTCACCCAGTCGGAGATGTAGCGTTGTTCGCGGTAGTCCCACTCGGGATACGGGATGCCGTCCTTCCGTGGCGTATAGGGTACGCCGCGCTTGGCCACCTGGGCCGGCTGCGGTATGCCGGTGCCGATGCGCCCGCCGGTGCCGGAGGTCTCCTGCTGCGGGGTCTGGATATCCGCGTCCGGGTCCTTCTGCGCCTGTTCCGGGGCCTGCTGGGGTTGTTCTTCCTGTTTCTGGTGCTCGAGCTTGTGCTCGTCGTGGGCCTCGTGATCGCGGAAGTCGGCCAGACTGCCGTCGCGCTTGCGCTGCGGGTAGACCGGCAGCGACTGGTTCAGCGACAGCCCCGGCAGATAGGCCTCGGCACGCTCCTCGATCGTGATCTCCGGGAAGGTATCGTCGGCGAACAGTTCCTCACCCACGGCCCACGCAGTGACGATATCGGCGTCCGGCTCCAGCATGCGCGCCAGGCGCGGGTCCTGGGGTTCGCCGCGCAGCAGGGCCTCGTGGGCACGCAGGGCGAAATCGTAGTAGATACCGGCGGCGCCCTCCGGACGCTCGTGGGCGCGGGCGAGTTCCACCAGGCGCGACAGGAAGTTCGGGATGCGCGGGGCCAGGCGCGCGTTCACGCGCAAATCCTCGGCCAGGTCAAACAGCACCTGGAAGCTGAACATGCGCGCCTCGAAAGGCGCGAACAACGGGCGCCAGGTGATGCGCGACTTGTCGTCCAGCGGCGGATGTTCGGCGCCGGCGCGCTCGAACAGACGCTCGACGTCGGACTGCGCGTAGGTATCAAAGGCGAGATGCGCGGCCGCGTGCTGGGTGGCGACGATCGCCTCCTCGCGCGAATCCATCACCGCCGGCATGAACAGGCGACGCCCGTCGGTCTCGAGCATCGGGCGGCCCTCGCCCGGCTTCCAGCTGGAATCGGCCAGCGGGATATCGGCATCCAGCCAGGCCATCAACACCAGGCGCAGGAAGCGCCCGTTCATGCGTGGACGGAAGCCCGGCAGCGCCTCCAGCAGAAGCTTCAGACTCTCGTCGCTCTCCAGGCGGAAATAGGCCTCGCCGCGCGAGCGCCCGGCCTTCAGCAAGTCCGCCCCGCGCCGCGCCCAGGAAAGCAGCCCCGCGTCACCGACCAGGTTGCGCGCGATCGGGGCACCCTCGAGGTAGGCGTCCAGGGTCAGGCCACGCTCGTCGAACAGCTTTTCGGCCGGCTCGATCAGGGCGCGCAGGCCCTCGATGCCGCGTCCGCCCGAGAGCTTGTCGAATGGGGCCTCGAAATAGGCACGGGCATCCGGCAGGCTGCGTGCGCACCAGCGCAGGCCGATCTCGGCCCACTCGCGCTCGCCGGCCTCGCCCCACTCCGCGTACACCCGGTCGGCCTGCGCCATGAAGCCTTCCAGGGCGTAATTGGAGTTCACCCACTCCTGAAAGCGCGCAGCCTGCTCCAGCCACAGCTCCACCGTCTGCATGTGCTCGGCAAGCCGGGCCGAATGGCGCATGAAGCTCTTGCCGGCCTCGCGGTCATGGAAGAACAGGTCGCGTGCGGTCTCGATCCAGCGCCGCGCGATGGTCGCCCCGAACGGACGGATCGCCGGCAGGGCCTCCTTCGTATCGCGGTGCGCGACGAAGCTGATGTCCTCCAGGTGCTGGAGGATCTCCTCGATCTCGACGAGTTCTTCCGCCTCCGGTTTCGCGCCGCCTTGAGTCGCGGGGTCACTCACGCGGCTTCGGACTCGGGGAAGTGGGCGTCGAAGATCTCTTCCAGCGCCTGGATCAGCTCGGGGTCATCGGTGATCGGGGCAATCATCGCGGCGCGGCAGGCGACACGCGGGCTCAAGCCCGCCTGCATCAGTTCGCCGGCGTAGGCCAGCGCACGGGTGGAGGTGGCCTCTTCCAGACCGTGGTCCTTCAGCGCGCGCGCCTTGCGCCCGGCGGCGACCAGCTTCTCCACGCGATCGGCGTCCAGCCCACCGGATTCCTTGGCCACGATCTCGCGCTCGACGTCCTCCTCCGGGTAGTCGAAGTGGATACCGACGAAGCGCTGCTTGGTCGAGGGCTTCAGGTCCTTCAGTACGGTCTGATAGCCCGGGTTGTAGGAGATCACCAGCATGAAGTCTTCGTGCGCATCGATGATCTGCGACTTCTTGTCCAGCGGGAGCTGGCGGCGGTGGTCAGTCAGCGGGTGGATCACCACGGTGGTGTCGGTGCGCGCCTCGACGATTTCGTCGAGGTAGCAGATCGCACCCTCCTTGACAGAGCGCGTCAGCGGGCCGTCCTGCCAGACGGTTTCCTCGCCCTCCAGCAGGAAGCGGCCGACCAGGTCGGAGCTGGTCAGGTCCTCGTGGCAGGACACCGTCACCAGCGGCTGGCCCAGGACGTGGGCGATGTGCTCCAGGAAGCGGGTCTTGCCGCAACCGGTCGGCCCCTTGAGCATCACCGGCAGGCGCTTCGAGTAGGCCGCCTTGAAGATCTCGATCTCGTCGCGCTGGGGCTTGTAGAACGGGGCGTCGCCCGCGTCCCCCGGTTTCTCGATGACGTCGCGTTCCACACCGCGGATGCGGTTGATCAGGTTCTTCATGGGATCTCCGATGTCGACCGCGCGGTCGGGACTGACCGCGGGGCCGGGACTGGTGTATGCGCGGGGGCGGCGTTACCCTGCTGCGCGTTGGGCGGGCCGCCAATCGTGTTCCCGCAGGCTTTGTTGTATCATTCTCTGTTTCTATTCTATCGAACCTGCGCACTTGCATGAACCAAACGCCCCACGGCTGCGGGGTTGGTCTTGCGGATGCGCCCGTCACTCGGATTCAGCGCTTCAATAGAGGACCCGGTATGAAACTTGTCAAGCTCGTCAAGCTGAACAACCTGCAGTACAACCCGAACCGCGACCCGAACTTCTACCGTCGTCCGGTCAACGAGGAATTCCGGCTGCAGGCCGTGCTGAACGGCTCCGGCAGCGCCCAGTGCTCGTTCTCCGTAGAAGGCGAGACCCTGTGCGAGGGCAGCGTGTCCCTGCCGGGCACCTTCGACTGCAAGTTCAGCTACGACACCGCCGGCACCCGCATTGGCGACCTGGTGATCGAGGGCAATGGCGAGACCTTCCACGAGAAGGTCCGCATCGACGTGCTGGAACACGCCTGGATCGGCTGATCCAGTCCGGCTAGCGCGGCCCCGCTCCATCGGGGACGGCAACAGCGAAAGGCCCCGCGGCAACCTGCCCGGGGCCTTTCGCGTTTCGGGTCCAGCCACAACCGTCCCTTGCCATCTCCTGCCACACGCCCCTCGTCATCCCCGGCCGCATGCCCCTCGTTATCCCCGGCCGCATACCCCCTCGTCATCCCCGCCGCATATCCCCTCGTCATCCCTGCCGCAGCGAAGCGGAGAGCCGGGATCTCCCGGGCGAGCCCCCGGACGTCCGGGTGATCTCCAGCAGTGGCGATCCCGGATAACCGCTGCGCGGTTTCCGGGATGCCGAGGGAGGGGCGTCTTCATGGTGACCGGAGAATGCCGACAAGGTGTTCCGATCGACCCGTCGCCCGCCCCCGAATCGGACTTCCGCGTGCGGTTCATGTCCTCCGTGGTGCAATCGCCTTGGCCCTTCTTCGTATCTTCGTGCGCTTCGTGGTTAACAATGGAGTCGGGGCCCAGACGAAGAAAGCCCCGCCGGAGCGGGGCTTTCGGGCATGGCCATGGCCTGCGGTGATCAGTCGATCACGCCGGTCACCCAGTACTGCACGTACTTCGGGTTGTCCTCGATAAAGCGATCCACGGCCTCCGCGTAGGAGTTTTCCTGGGCGTAAAACATCGCGTCTTCCAGGACCTCGAGATCCAGGTGCATACGCGAGATCATCATCGCCACGTCGTGGTACTCCTCGGCGAAGCCTTCACGCGCCAGGGCATGGATCCGTTCGAAGCTGCCCAGGGCCCCTTCCGGGTCTTCGAGGTAACGCAGATCATGGGCGCCGAATTTCCAGTGCGGGCTCCAGCCGGTCACCACGATCCACTCGTCACGACGGATGGCGCGTTCCAGCGCAGAGGTCATGCCCGCCCCGGAGGAGATCTGCAGGTTGTAGCCATCCAGGCCGTAGGTCTCCATGGCCTCTTCCGACAGCCGCGTCAGGCCAGCGCCCGGGTCGATCCCGGTGATGCGGCCATTCAGCTTGTCCCGCACGGAGTCCTTCTTCAGGTCCTCGATGGAACCGAGCTCGTCCTCGGGGATATAGTCCGGCACCACCCAGCCAAGGCGGGCGTTTCCGTACAGCGGCCCAAGATTCACCACGTCCTGCCCCACGCGTTCCATGTAGTCGGCGTGGGTCCCTGGCAGCCAGGCCATCAGCATCATGTCGATGTCGCCGGAGGCCAGGCCCTGGTATTGCGGGGCGATATCGGTCTGAATCAGATCGACCGAGTAGCCCATCTCGTCCTCGATGACGCGTTCCGCCAGCCGGGTCACGAACTCGGCGTCGGACCACGCGGTCCAGCCAATCTGGATATCGTCAGCCTGGACCGTGGAGAGCCCCATGGAGGCGGCCAGCACGCCGCCCAGCAGGGTTGAAGTCAGTGTCTTGTTCATCGTGCTACTCCTTCCTTCGAGTGAAACGGATAGCGCGACGCGAGGGCCGGTCAACTGCTCGCCTTGCGCCGCAGTCCTACGCTCTGAGTGATCCGGTCGAGCAGGATGGCGAGGATCACGACCCCCAGGCCGCCCTCGAACCCCAGCCCGACATCGAGCCGCTGGATACCGGTGAGCACGGTGTTGCCAAGCCCGCCGGCACCGATCATCGACGCGATCACCACCATGGAGAGCGCCAGCATGATGGTCTGGTTGATGCCCGCCATGATCGACGGCATCGCCAGAGGCAACTGAATCTTGGTCAGGAGTTGGCGCCGATTGCAACCGAAGGCCAGCCCGGCCTCGATCTGCTCGCGATTCACCTGCCGGATGCCGAGATTGGTCAGACGCACCACCGGCGGCATGCAGAACACCACCGTGGCGATCGCGCCGGGCACCGTGCCCAGCCCGAAGAAGATTGCGGCGGGGATCAGGTAGACGAAGGGCGGCATGGTCTGCATCAGATCCAGCACCGGACGGATGGAGGCCTCGAGCCAGTCGCTGCGCGCCATCGCGACCCCGACCGGCATACCGATCGCCAGCGCCACGGCGGTGGCCGCCAGCACCAGCGACAACGTCTTGATGGTGGGCTCCCACAGGTCCATCCCGAGGATCAGGCCCAGCGCCACGATGGCGAAGATGCCGAAGCGCCAGCTGACCCGCCACCAGCTAAGCCCCACCAGCACCAGCACCAGCAGCCAGGCGGGGATCGCGAGCAAGGCCCCCTCGAAGGAATTGGTCAGCAGCCCCAGGAACCAGGCAATACCGTCCAGCGCCGGCTCCAGGTTATCGAGGATCCAGTCGACTCCGCTCTCGATCCAGTCGCCCACCGGGATATTGATGCGCCCCTCCATGTCAGTAATCTCCGTTCGCGGCGGCCGCGTTGCGGCTGCGGTCCAGGGCCTCGACCAGGCGCTGCAGGGTTACCAGGCCGCGGAACCGGCCCTCGCCATCCACCACCGGGATGGATACCGGGCTCTGCGCAGCACGCCGCGGCAGGTCGGCCAGCGCCGTATCCTCGGGGACCGGCTCCACCTCCACCGCGACCTCGCTGGCGGCGCGATCCAGGGTAAGCTCGCCCAGACGCTTGGCCTGGACGACGGACTGGAAGCGCCCGCCGGCATCGACGATCACGGCCTCGTTACCCGGCACGTGGGCAATGCGGTTGCGCGCCTCACCGGCCGTGGTATCGGCATCCAGTACCGGGATGTTCTCGCTGTCCATGATGTCGCAGGCCTGGAATACCTGGGTGATGTCCACGCCGTGGAAGAACGAGCGCACGTATTCGTTGGCCGGGTGCGTGATGATTTCCTTCGGCGTACCGACCTGCACCACCTCGCCCCCCTGCATGATGGCGATGCGATCCCCGATCCGGATCGCCTCGTCGAGATCGTGGGAGATGAACACGACCGTACGTCGGTGCTCGCGCTGCAGGTCCAGCAGACGGTCCTGCATCTCGGTGCGGATCAACGGATCCAGCGCCGAGAAGGCCTCGTCCATCAGCATGATCGAGGGGTCAGTGGCCAGCGCACGGGCCAGGCCCACGCGCTGCTGCATGCCGCCGGAAAGTTCATCCGGATAGCTGCGGGCATGGGCCTTGAGACCCACCTGGTCCAGCGCCTCCTGGGCGCGTTCACGGCGCCGGGTGCGGCCGACCCCGGCGATCTCCAGACCCAGCGCGGCGTTGTCGATCACGGTCTTGTGCGGCATCAGGGCGAAAGACTGGAACACCATCGCCAGATCCTCGCTGCGCAACCGGATCAGATCGCGCTGGCTCATACGCGTGACGTCACGCCCACGGACCTCCACGGTGCCGGCAGTGGGCTCGATCAGGCGGTTGAGCAGACGCACCAGGGTGGACTTGCCCGACCCGGACAGCCCCATCACCACGAAGATCTCGCCCTCGGCGATATCGAGGTTGCAGTCCTTCACACCCACCGTGTTGCCGGTGCGCTCGAAGATGGTGTCCTTGTCCAGGCCGTCCTCGATCAGGCGCAGGCCTTCCTGCGGGTTCGGCCCAAAGACCTTGTACAGCTCGCGCACCCGGATGATGGGTTCCATGCCACGATCTCCCTGTAACGCTGCGTCCGACCGTCAGGCCGGACCGGGGCCCGTTACCAGTCGTACTGGCGAATGAACTCGGGAAGCTTGTCGATCATTTCGTCGCGCCCGAAGAAACGATCGGCGCGGGCCAGGCGCATCTCGTCCTGGATGTCCTGATCCCCGCCGAAGCAGAATACCGGAAGATTGATCTGGTATTCCATGCGCAGCATCCGGATCACGTCCAGCGGGTCGAAGGCCTCGATCTCGTCCAGATCCAGCAGCAGGAAGCGATACAGCAGGATCTCGTTCCACGGACCGAGCTCATCCAGGTCGGTCACCCGGTGCAACTGCCAGCCCTGCGGCAGTTGGGCCTGCATGCGCTCGGTCAAGCCGGCATCCTGCGTCATCAGGATGACGCGTTTCTCCAGGCGGCGTTCGATCGTCGGTTCGGACATACGGCATCTCCGGCGTTCGTGGGTAACGAAATGGGCGGGTCAGGCCGCCGCGATTCCGCGATAGAGCCCGTCGATGCGGGCACTGATCTCGTCGACCATGCGGGCGTCGAGCTGGCCGTTCAGGCGCGAGCGCACGCGCAGGCGCTCCGGGGACTCGCCAATCAGGTGCTCCTCGAGGATGGCGGTGGTCGCCGGGTCCTCGCACCAGACCCGTGCGATGTGCGAGCCCTCGACGTGCAGACGCAGGCGCCCACAGGCCCCGCGGGTCTCGAACACGTGGTTGTCGCGGTTCACGCGGATCCCGTCGCGCACCGCAGGCGACCCCTGCCCGTCGGCCAGATCCTCGAGCTCCTCGCGCCCGGCCGCCAGCCACTGTTCGATGGTGTCTCTGTCCGGCTCGATCACCCGCACCGGCACGCCGAAACGGCGCTCCAGGACCGCGCGCAGGGCGGCCTCGACCTGCGCGGGCTCGGGCGGCTCCGGGCACTGACGGGCGCAATCCGTCATGCCAGTCTCCAGCGCCGGGCGCAGCCAGTCGCGGTAGCCCTCGCTAGGGGCATGGACACAGGCGAGAAAACGCTCGACCGGGAAGTGTCGCAGGAAGCTGGCCCCGAACACGCAGCCCTCGTCGAGCGTGGCCGCGCCGGTGCCCATGATCTTGCGCCCCTGGACCCAGACATCCTGACCCCGCGCCTCCACGCCCTCCAGCCCAAGCTCGCGCAGGACATCCATCGCAATGCCCAAGCCCATCGCGAACAAGTGGCGATGCCCCCGAGCGAGGACATGACGCGGCTGGATCAGGAAGAAACAGGCCTGATCGGCATCCACCCAGACCGAGCCACCGCCCAGCGGGCGCCGCACGACCGGGACGCCCTGCTCCGCACAGGCCGCAAGGTCCAGATCGGACGCGGCATCCTGGCTGGCGCCGACCGAAATATGTGGCTCGCGGGCGTGCGTCCAGAGTACGCGCGGGGGGGCGTCCGGCGAGGTCATGCTCGCCAGCCCCGCATACAGCGCGTGGAGTTCCTCGGCGGAGCGAGCCCCGGCGTCGATCCACTCCGGGGTCACCGTCGATGCGACCAAGTGTCAGCCCTCGGTCTTGTCCTGGCCGGCAGCGGGATCGTCCGCCTTGTCCTCCTGGCCGGGCTGGTAGAAGTAACGGAAATAGAAGTCACTGCGCGAGAGATCCTCGTACAGCTTGGCACGCTCCTCGACCCCACTGCGCATGATCTCGACCATGGCCATGGCCTGCTCGCCATCGATGATATGGATGCCGCCGGACAGCTCCTGATCGGTGTCGAGAAAGTGCGCGGCCAGCTCTTCCGGCTCCTGGATGTAGACCAGGAAGGACTTGCACTCGGCATCCTCCAGATCCAGCGGCTGCATCACGATCTTGCCGAGCCAGGCCAGGCGCGCGACCTGGTTGAACTGATGGATATCGAGCTTCTTGCCCTTCTTGTACTTGTTGAGTTCGTTGCGGATCTCGCCAATATTGGCGATCTTCATCGATTTCATGGATGTGCATCCTGCCGCGAGTGTTGCGGGAGCATAAAACAACTGCGTGCCCGGGCCGTAAAAAAACCCCGGCAGACCGGGGTTCTTGAGTGGGGTACGCGGGAATTCCGCCACCCCTTGCGCCATTCCATGGCGCGAACGGATTATAGCGGGGTTACCACTCGAATCCGCTATCTTCCCGCTCCTGGTGGCCGGCGACCGCCTTCAGGGTCTCCTCCAGCGCGCCGGGCGAGCTGCGCAGACGCATGAAGCTGTTGTCCCCCAGCATCCGCAGATCCGGGAAATGCAGCGCCTTGCGGAAGCGCATGTGCAGCGCCTCCACCTCGCCCCCGCGGACCATGATCTCCAGCGGCACGGTCGCGGTATGGCGGAACTCGCCCACATCCACGATGCCGAGCTGGTGCAGGTCGGCCGAGTCCTGGTCGGCCCCGTCGGCCTCGCGCACGGCCACGCCGATCACGGTGACGTCCTGCCCCGGGATGTCCACCCGGTAGACCTCGCTGACCCCGGCGACCCGGGATGCGAGATTGCCATCCAGCTCGCTCAGCGCCGCCCGCCGGGAGCCATGACTCGCCAGCTCGTACGGGGCATCAAAGCGCTCCATGCCAAAGGTATAGCGATAGCGGCTGAGATCACGTTCGCTCAGCCCGTCCTCGGAACCGTACTCGCGTTCGGCACCCAGAGTGCTGGACAGGCGGGTGGCGACACCCGTCACTGGACGATCCAGGCGATAGGCGTGACGGAAGTACTCCAGGTTGTTGTAGCTCACCTGCAGCTCGCCATCGACCGCGGTTACGGCCACGCGGATCGGGGCGATATAGCCACCCCGCTCCTCCGAGCCGGCGACGGACAGCAGGTCATCGTGGGTGACCACGACCACGTGTCGGTCATTGCTGACGGGGTATTCGCCCAGAAACCGGAAATCGGCCCCCTCCAGGCGTTCCCGCACACTGGCAGCCTCGCCGGAGACATCGGTCCCCGATTCGGTGTAGGCCAGTACAAACGGGCGATAGGTATCGGCCGCCACGGTCTGGCTCGCCGCGAACAGCGCAACCGCCGCGACCATGCCGACCGCACGGACGCTCCCGCGCAAGGCGTGGATTGCTCGCATGGCATCCTCCTTTGAATTCACTAATAGGTTCGAGCGGAATGCTCGACAGGAAGAAGGGCCCGGAACGCACCCCCCGGTGCGTCACGAACTTCAGAATCACCCGCCGTCCCTGGCGGATCCGGCCTTCCCCTCAAGGCCGGCGCGCCCCTCCCGGGCGCGCAATACCAAAGCCCACGGCGGTCAGGCGACCGCCCCGGACCTCCCGATCAGAACCGGTACGCGTACCCGATCTCGAGCTCGTACTGACGCATCTCGATCTCGATGTCCTGACCATCCAGCGGGTTGGTGCCACTTACGCTCTTCTTCGGCGCATACATCGCCGCGAAGCTCAGCTCATGCTGATCCCCGAAGCCCTTGGTGAAACCGGCGGTGAAATGATCTTCCATCACCGCGGGAGCAAGGATATTGAACAGCACCTCCGAAGATCGCACCGGGTTCTGACCACGGTTGTAGCCCACGCGCCAAGTCCAGTCGTTCGCCGTCTCAAACTGAGCACCAACCTTGAAGATGTTGATGTCACGCCAGCCAAAGCCCGCGCCATTCGGACCGCCCAGGCGACCGCTGCCATCAGGCAGGAACAGGTTCTCGAACCGGTTGCTGACCGCGTCTACATCCGAATAGTTGATCCGCTGGTAATCCGCAACGACAGTGACTGAAGGCGTCACGTCAACGGCAATACCGACCCCCCAAGTTGAGGGAACATCGAAGCTACCGCCATCCGCAAAGAGGCCACTGTAGTCATCGAAATCCCCGTTACGAACCTTGGAACGGTAGTTTGCTCCTATATTCACCCCATCGGCCACCTCGGCCTGGAAGCCAATCTGAGCACCATAACCCCAAGTCGAATCGGTGCGATCTCCGCTGATGTTTGAACCATCAACACTGAAGTCTGGATCCCCAAAGGCATCGATCCCTTTGGCGCTAAATCGCTGGTAGCTGATGATCGGGCTGAAACCCACGCTAACGCGTCCGTCAGCGAACTTTTGAGCGTATGTGGGAATAATCGCCATCTGCTCGAGATTCACCCCCGTGGCGCCCCCACAGAACGTACCCGTACCGGTGCCAACAGTCTCTCCTGTACCTGGATCAACACACATTGGATTGTTGAACGCTGGGTAATCCGTATTCAGGCCCCCATTACCAAGGAGGGTGACACCCCAAGAACGAGACTCATCGATCTGTTGCACAAAGCCGACCGACGGGATGAAGAAATTCTTGCTACCACTGTCAACCTTCCCGGGTGCAACAGGGAAAGAGTCCATCCCGAGCTGCATCTGAGGCTGTCCAGCTTCATAGGACCGCTCGGGACGGAAGTAGGCAAGTGAACCGTCGATGCGCGTTTCCATGCCGGCGATGCCGGCGGGATTGATACCGGGCGCATAGGAGTCCTGGGAGATCGCCATGCCGACGCCCCCCATGCCCTTGGCCTTGGTGCCGTAGCCGTGGGCGAAGTAGCCGTTGGTGGCGTGCGCGACGCCGGCGGAGCCCATGGCCAGGCCGACCGCGATCGTCACCAGGCTGCGGCGAATGAAGCGTGCTTCCATCTTTTATCTCCTTTGGTGGTCTTCTTGTTGTGTTGTGCGAACACCCCGGTTCCGCGCGGCCCCCTTGTATCGCCGCCGGTCCGGTCTTGGTGGTGTTCCCACGGCCCGCGCCACGGTGACCGACTGTGGCGCGAGTTTTTCGGCAGGTGTGTTCAAGGGCACTCGGGCGAATGGCCTTGATAACCCTGCTCGAAACCTGAATATTCAGAAAGTCTTATTGATCCCCTGACGTGCGAAAGCCCCGGGGGTTCCGGGGCTTTCGCTGGATACTACCACTATCGATTTCAGGCTGTCTTCTCGTCTTCCGCCTCGTCGGCGTCGAAGTCGAAGGTGCCGACATCCTCCCCGGCCATTTGCCGCTGGACGAACCCGACATCGGTCGAGTTCAGCGCAAACGGGAAGGACAGGATGTCCGTCGGGCTGGAATCGCCATACGGGCGGTTGCAGGCCGAGACCTCCTCGTCCGACTTGCCGGGGCAGCCGGAGGTCTGGAACGGCTTGCCGGAGGCAATCAGTTCTTCTACCTCGGCTTGCGGCAGACCGAAGTCCACGACCTGGCCGTCGGCATTGAACTTCATGTCGTCGATGCGGCCACCGGCGTAGTCGATGACGAAGCGACCCAGCTGCACGCGGCGCCACTGGTCACGCGGGACCGGGTTCCAGTCTTCCATCAGCGAGCCCTCTTCCGGGAAGAAGGCAAACATGTGGTTGTGGCCACCCAGGTCACGAATGCGCTGGCAGACCTGCAGGATCTCTTCCTCGGTCTCGCCCATGCCGCAGATCAGGTGCGCGCCAAATTTCTCCGGCCCGAAGATCTCGGCGGCCCACTCGATGGACTGCCAGTACTTGTCCCAGCTATGCGGGCTCTCGACCGCCTTGCCGCGGGTGCGCTCGAAGATCTCCGGGGTCACCGCGTCCAGTGCGACGGTGAAGATGTCCGCACCCTTGTCGCGCAGGAGCTGGAGGTCTTCATAGCTCATGGTGGTCGGGTTGGACAGGATCGACACCGGGATATGGTTGACCTCGGCGACCCAGCGCTCCAGCAGCTCGACGGTGTCGGCATCGGAATTCGGGTGCGTGATCATGGAGATGCACATGCGCTCGAACTGGCCGGCGTCGGCGTGGTTCTTCACGCGTTCGATCACCTCGTCGTACTTGGCGGTCGGCCAGTCGACGCGGATGAAGTTGCGGTCGGCGTAATCCCGCGATTCCTCGCGGTGGCGGGCCAGGCCGCAGTAGGAACAGTTGGCACGGCAGCCTTCCGGGTACGTGACCAGGAGGTTCAGGCAGTGCGTGCAGGACGTGCGATGCATGGTGCCCGGCACCAGGCCCAGCGTGATCGCGGCCGCGGTGGACATCTGCACGTACTCCGGCGAACGCATGTCCGGGGTCTTGATGTGATAGTCGGGCCGATAAAAGTTGATCGGCGCGACCATCTCCTCTGCACTTGCACTCATGGAATTCCTCCAGCGTTGTCTCGGGGATGCCAGGCATCCGTCGACCGGGGCCGATTACGCGGCCCGGTCACCATCGTTGAAATACTCGGAAAATGCAATCCATCCGCGGCGCTGAGTGGCATCTTCCTGCGCCCGTGGGGTTCGCCAGTGTTCGTTGAGGAAGGCGCGCCGGTCGCAGGCGCGATCCAGCGCCGGCCCGTACTGGTCGCGCATGTCCTCGTCGTAGTCGGCCAGGGCCTCGGCGTCGCCCTCCAGGTGGCCGATCGCGGCCTCGCCGGCGGCCTCGCCCGAAACCACCGCTGCGGCAATACCGGCACCGGTAATCGGGTGCGTCAGGCCACCCGCGTCGCCGACGAACAGCACGTCGCCAGCGACCAGCGAATCCCGCAGGCCGCCGACCGGGATCGCCCCGCCGGTGCGGTAGCGGATCTCCTCGCCCAGCAGGCCCTGATCGACCAGCTGGGCATGCAGGGATTCCAGCGGCGCCTTGAGATCACCGGCAATGCGCTTGTCGGCGCCCAGACCGAGATTGGCCCATTGGCCCTTGGGGAACAGCCAGGCGTAGCCGCCCGGGTAGTCATCGGACAGCCAGACATCGGTGGCGGTGTAGGGCTTGTTCAGCGGCACGGTGTACTGGCGGGTCTGCACCGTCGGCAGGGCCGGCAGGCCCAGCGACTCGGCGACCGGCGAATGCGGCCCATCGGCCGCGATCAGCACGCGATAGCCGATCTCATGTTCGGCACCGGCGTGTTTCACCCGGGCGGTATGACGCTCCGCGTCCACCGCCACCAGCGGAGTCGAGGTCACCAGCTGCGCCCCGTTCGCCTCGGCGGCACGGATGATGGCGCGATCAAACTCGCCGCGATCCACCATCAGGCCCGGGAAGTCGGAATGTTCCACCGCGCCGGAGGGCAGGAAGCTCTGCATCGCGTCGATCCGCTGCAGCAACACGCCGTCGGGCTGCGCGTACGCGCCCATCGGGTTGGGGATGAACTCGGCGCATTGCACCGGCTCGCCGAAGGCCTTGTTACGCTCGACCGCGAGCACCGACAACCCGGCCTCGGCACACACACGCGCGGCCGAGGCCCCGCCCGGGCCCAGACCAACGACCAGCACATCCACCGCGGCGGGCAGCATTAGCGAAAACCTCGTGTTCCGTTCATCATTCCGCGACCGTTTCGACCTCGGCCTGCGCCAGCGCAGACTGGATCGCGGCGATGAAGTCATCCGCGCTCAGCTGGAGCATCTCGACATCGCGTTCGGCGAAGAAGGCGCGCACGCGCTCCTCCATCTCCGCCTGCGGCGTATCCCGCAGGGCCGCCTCGAGATCGGCGATCGTGCGGGCCGGCTTCACAAAGATATCCCCGGTAATCCACAGCTGCTTCAGACGCTTGCGCTCCGGGTCCAGCGCCACGCCCACCCGCATCAGCCCGCCATCGGACTTGGAGATGCTCTCGAACATCGGGGCATCGGTCGCCGGACGGTTGCGCTGATACACCCACTCTTCGGAATCGATGTCGGCCAGCGCCTCGTCGAAGGCGCGGCGTTCTTCCGGGAGCAGGTCGGCGGCTTCGGTGCGCACCCCGAACTCCTCGGCGAAGGCGCGCGCAATGGCCTCCTTGACCACATCCAGTGCGGGCATCTCGTCGAGCAGCGTGGCGAGGTTCACCACCCGGTCGCGCGCGGACTCGATGGCCTTGTTGGAAAGCTTCTCCGCCGGTATGCGCAGGATGCGCAGCATGTCCTCGACATCGAACTCGATCAGCAACGTGCCCTGGTACATGATCGAATCGCCGTCAAAGGCGCCGCCGGTACCGGAGATCTTGCGACCATCCACTTCGATATCGTTGCGCGGGCGGAACTGCGCGTCCACGCCCAACGAACGCATGCCGGCCGCCGCTGCGTTACAGATGCGCGCGGCAATCTGACCCATGTCGGCCGAACCGAGAAAGCGTTTGTCCAGATACAGCTCCCAACCGAGCTGGGTGGCATCGAAATAGATCGCACCACCGCCGGTGATGCGGCGCTGGATGGCGATGCCGTTCTCCTGGCAGTACTCGGTGTTGATCTCCTGGTCCACGTTCTGGTGGAACCCCACCAGGGCACAGGGCTGGAACTGCAAAAAGCGCAGGGTATGCGGCGATGCGCCTTCCTGATGGCATTCCAGCAAGGCGCGGTTGAACGCCATGTTCTCGGCGGCCGGGCGCAGCCCGGTGTCGAGGATGCGCAGGGTCGTCTGGTCGCGTTCAGGCATGACAACCACCTCCGGCTGCAACCTCGCCCCCCTCGGTGACGATGCGAATGCCGCCCAGGCCCTGGCGCGCCTTGCGCTCCTGCTCGCGACGGCGGGCTTCCTCGGCCACGATGGTGTCCAGGTCCAGTTCCACGCCACTGGCAACACCGGCGTCCTCGGCCATCACCTCGTCACCGACAGCGATCGAGCAACAGGCCGGAGTCACGCGCACCTGCTTGCCCAGGCGCGCGGCGAGTTCCACCACCCCTTCCGCCGGGTGAGCGATCCCGGACAGGCCCGCCATCACGGCGTAGCTGTCGATCTGGCTCTTGGCCTCGCCCGGCGGACGGGCGCAGCCCAGCAGCAGCGAGGTATCACCCAGGCGTGCGCGGGCGTCGTGGAAGAAGCGGCCCACCGCATGCACATCCGGGGTCTCGAACGGGCGACTGGCCGGCGCGTAGAACGGCATGACCACCACCAGCACCACGGCATCCGGCAGGTGGCGCGCCAGCATCTCGAGCGCATTCCACTCGCCGAGCAGCTTGCCGTAGTGCAGGCCGATCACGATATGCGGGACCACCTTCATGTTCGTGTTCACCAGGCTCTCGAGCGTGCGCTCGAAGTCGTCCACGCTGCGCCGCAGGTGATAGACCTGCGTGATGGTGTCCTGGGCACCGATGACGTCCATCATCGCCGCATCGATTCCCGCCTGTTCCATGGACAGCGCAATGTCGTCGTCCACCAGTGCGGTATGCATGGCAATGCGGAATTCGGGGAACTCGTCCTTGATGCGCCGGATGGTGGAGTAATACGGGTCGTATTCCACCTCGTTGCGATGATTCGAGCCACCGGTCAGGAGCATGCCCTGGGCTCCGGACTCGATCACGCCATTCACCTGGCGCCAGAGATCCTCCGGGGTGCGGACGGGGATCATCGGGTCCAGGATCTTGGCCTTGCAGTGGTCACAGGCCAGCTTGCAATCACCACCGGTGATGGACATCGCAGGCCACGCACTCTTGCCACAATCGGCCAGCTCGCTGGACTGGTAGGACTTGAAGGTCGGGGTATAAAAGTGCACCGAACCCGGATCCCCGGCGTGTTGCAGGCTATGCTGGAGGTCATCAACCAGCAACGGATCGACGGGGACGTCCTCGAGGGGCTCTACCCGCTGGATTACATCGTTCCAGCTTGTCATCAGCGGTCTCCGGGTCGGCGCATTTCTTGAAGGTTTTACTCGGGTATTACCGAAAAAAAGAGGCCGCCAACCGCAACGGGTCAGCGGCCCGGACCGGATCGGGGCTTAGCAGCCGCCGAAACCGTCCGCTTCCATCTTGGCTTCGAAGGCCGCATGGGCGTCGGAACCGGTCTTCAGATCGCCGATTTCGCCATCCCAGTCTTCCGGCTTCAGCTTGATCAGCCAGCCTTCGCCGTAGGGATCTTCGTTGATCAGGCCCGGGTTACCCGCAACCTTGTCGTTGGTCTCGGTGACTTCACCGGTGACCGGGGTCTTCGCCGGACCCACCCACTTGCCGGATTCGACGGTGGTGCAGGACTTGTCCTTCTTGACCGTCTTGCCGACCTTCTTCGGGGTGTAGGACACAATCGTGCCCGCCAGCGAACAGGCGTAGGACGTCAGACCGACGGTGGCGGTACCGTCGCTTTCCTTGCGCACCCAAACGTTGTTTTCAACGTTGTACATCAGATCTTCCGGAATATCACAACCCCGAACTGCACCCATGTCTTCCTCCAGGAATATTCAAATAAAGCGGGAAAATTAAAACGTTATCGTTTTATCACTGCGTAGTATCAGGTCGGCTAACTCGCTCGCCCGATTCACTTCATCGACATCGTCGATGAGATCCGAAGACGCGTCGATTCTATACCCCGGCAGAGCGGGCTGGCAAACGTGCAAGCGCACGCCTGCACGTTTTGCGTCCTGGATAAAGTCCTTGATCAGCTTGCCGTCTTCCATGGCCCGCAGATCGTCCGTTACACCCTGCTCCATCAGGCGCACGCCCTCCATGGTGAAGAAGATGTGCACGTCCACATCCATCGAGGCCATCACCGCGCCGAGATAGAACGGCGTGGCGCAACGGCCGGGCGTCGACGGGCCCGAGGTCATGATGATCACGACCGTCTGCTCGTCGTTGTCCAGGTAATAATCGTTGTCGATATCCGCCATGGTCCCGCTCACCGCAGCTTGCGCTGGCACTGGATGTCATCGTCCTTGGCCCGCTTGCAGTAGCCTTCCTCGGCCTTGTCCCCGGTCAGGAACACCTCCAGCGCGGCCTCGATCCCGTTGGTGGGCTCGACTCGGGCGATCCAGGCATTGTAGGGATCGGAATTCAGCAGCACCGGGTTTTCCAGCACTTCCTCGTTCCCCTCGACGATCTTGCAGTCGATGAAGTTGGGGATCGGACCCGCCCATTTTCCACTTTCGATCGTGGCAACCGGCTTGCCCGGCGGTCGCCGCGTACCCGGCCGCCGCACCCGCACGTGGATGATCTTGCCCGCAATCGTCTGCGACAGGTCGGTCATCCCCACGGTCAGGGTGTCGTCGTCCTCGCGACGAAGCCAGATCTGGAATTCGTCGTCGTAGAACAGTTCAGGGTGAAACTCGCAGCCGTTGCAATCCATGTTTCGCCTCATTCCCGGGGCCGCGGGGACCCGTGCCTACACAAAAAAACGGGCGCCAGGCGCCCGTCTTCCAAACTCATCGATGGGCCATGCCGGGCATGGGTCCAGGGATCAAATGACCCCCTTCTCCTTCAACAGGCCAATCGAATCACTCACGTTCTCGTGAATGCCCAGTTTCCGCGCAGACAGACCCATGGCCAGACCCAGCAACTGCGTGAAGTACAACACCTTCACATCGGTCTTGATGCCGAACTCGGTCTCGGCACGCACCTGGTGCATCTCCAGACCGGAGTGGCAGGTCGGGCACTCGGTGGCGATCACTTCCGCACCGGAGTCTTCCGCCGACTGCAGCAGGTTCAGCACCAGCTGGGTCGAGGTATCGGAATCGGACAACGTGTGCGCACCACCGCAGCAGGACGTCTTCAACGGATATTCGACGTTCACGGCACCCGCGGCGCCCAGAAGGTCATCCATGAAGTGCGGCTGATAGCTGGAGTCGGAGCCCGGGCCATTGTCCTTCTCCGGGAAGATCTGGCGCGGACGGGTGTACATGCAGCCGTAGTAGTTCGCGACCTTGATACCGTTCAGGCTCTTGGTCATCTTCTGCTTGATGCCTTCCGGACCGAGTTCTTCCATCAGCCACTCGAGCAGATGCAGGGTGCGAACGTCGCCGCTGTAGACCGGGTCATCCGACTGACGCGCAAGATCCTGCACGGTGTTCATCGCGTCTTCCGACGTGGCAGTTTCGAACTCGGCTTTCTTCAGGTTGTGATAGCAGCCGTTACAGGGGGCCATCACGGTGTCCATGCCCATCTGTTCGGAGGCGATCGCCATGTTCCGTGCGGACAGGTAGGTCTGCAGCATGGGGTGAACGTTCTTCACCTCCATCGCGCCACAGCAGTTCCAGTCCCGCAGGTTCTCCATCTCGAGCCCCAGCGCCTTCACCAGCACGCGGGTGGAGCGATCGTACGGCCCACCGGAGCCCTCAAGTGCGCAACCCGGATAGTAAGCAACCTTAGCCATGAGCGGCCTCCTTCTGTTCGCGCACGTAACTCTTCAGCACGTCCCCGGTCTTGCCCCAGGACTTGGTGCGCGGCGTATGAATCGTGTTGAAGCCCATCGCCATCAGGTGCTTCACCGGGAGGTGCTTCATCATTCGGAAGACGAACACCTTCAGCCATTCCTGCAGAAGCGGCTGGCCGGTCTTCTTGAAGAAGTTCTGCATCACCTTGCCGTCTTCGATGCGGCCGGTCTTGTAGATCTGGTCGGCGAACTCTTCATCGAAGATGCTGGACGGGGTCTTTTCGGTGATCCCTTCCTCTTCCATCCAGTGCGCCAGCGCCTTCATCACGCCTTCCGGCTTCACGTCCTTCGGGCAGATGTTCGTGCATTTGTTGCAAGAAACGCACTGCCAGATGATGTCCTTGTCCTTGACCAGCTCTTCCTTCATGCCAAGGCGGGTCAGGTAGATCCAGTAGCGCGGATTGAACTGCACATTCTGCGCGTACATCGTGCAGGAGTTGGTGCAGGACCCGCACTGCCAGCAGCGGTGCACATTCTCCGCACCCGTGTAGGTCTGAATCTTCGTCTCGAAATCGTCGTCGTAATCGCGAACCGTGCGCGGGGCAATCATGGTGTTCCAGTGACCGGAAACATCCACCCCGTCGACCACCAGCTCGTCGTGCTGCTGGAGTCGTTCGTCCTCGATCAGTGCTTTTTCATGTATTGCCATGACGTCTCTCCGAAAACCTGTCTTGCCAGGCTCAAGTTCGTTCCGTTATTCAATGCAGCGACGCATCGGTTCCTTTCAGGCGACCTTCCGGGGAATCGATCCCCAGCATCTTCACCGCCAGCTCCAGCGGATCCTGCTTGCCACCAAACTGGTTGTCGATCATCCCTAAACTCATCGATAGCGAACGGGCGTAGTCCGAATAGGCCTGGACCCAGACCAGATCCGTCACAAACGGCAGGTCACGGTAAAAGCCCTCTTCCGCCAGCGCCTCGTAAAACCAGCGCCGCGCTCCCTCGATCGCACCGACCGACTCCCCGATCGGGATCGACCGCAGCGTGTCGTTGGCGCGAATGAACTCGCGCAACGACCCGGTCGTGGTCGACGTATCCCAGACCCAGCGACAAGCCAGTGGCACGGCGTCGGGATCTGCAAAATGCAGGATCTCGGCACCGAAGTCCCAGATCGCCCGGCGCAGCTTCTTGTCATCCGCCGCCAGGTCCGCGAATGCGGCCAGGCGGTCGTTGACATCCACATCCGGGCGGACCAGGGCACGTACCCCGTCCACCAGGGCCCCTTGCCGTTCCGCCATCAGGGTGACCAGTTTCCGGCGAACCGAAAAGACCAGCCCCCCAAGGGCCCGAACATCCTCTGCATCGATCTCGTCGCCCTTGGCCACGATCGCCGCAAAGACTTCATGCTTCGAACGCAAGGCCTCGATGAACGTCTCCAACCCATCGACCCCGCCCGCTTCGGCGATGGCCCCTTTCAGGGTGGAGAGCTTGGACGCGAGGATCTCCTTGTCAAAGGTAACCTCAAGCGGCTCCGGGACCAGCCCCGAAGCCGCCTCGTCGCTGACGACCTCAGCCGGCTTTCTGAACCAGCGCATGCAGATCCGCAACCGCGCGGCCACCCGCGGCGGCACCCTGGGCGATCGAGTCGTCGATCGTCTCGGGACCGTAGGCCGCACCGCAGGAGTAGATCCCCTTGCGGGTGGTGCCACAGGTGTTGGTGTACTGCTCGGCCTTCTCGATGAAGCCGTGCTTCTCGAGGCCGATACCGAACACCTGGGAAAGCTCGGGGTTATCGGCGTTCGGATCCATGCCAATGGCATGCACGACGATATCGAACGGGATGATGATCGGGCGCTTGACCAGGGTATCTTCACCCTTGACCAGCAGGCGACCATCGCCCGAGGCCGTCACTTCCGCGATACGGGCCTTGACGAACTTGGTTTTGAACTCTTCCTGGGACTTCCAGTAGAACTTGTCTTCGTACAGCCCGAAGGTCCGGATGTCCATGTAGTAGATGAACACGTCGGTTTCCGGCGAGATCTCCTTGATCTCCATCGCCAGGTTGGCGGAGACGGTGCAGCAGATCTTGGAGCACCATTCGCGACCGATCTGACGGTCACGGGAGCCCACGCACAGCAGGATGCAGACACGCTCCGGCACACGCCCGTCGGACGGGCAGGCGATCTTGCCACTGCCCACCATCTGTTCCATCTGGGTGGTGGTCAGCACGTCTTCATACGTGCCAAAGCCCCACTCCGGCTTGTTGATGGAGTCAAAATGGGTGAAGCCGGTTGCCAGGACCACGGCGCCCGCCTGGACGGATTCGCCGTTGGTCAGCGTGGCGGTGAAGTTACCCGCCTCGCCTTCCAGCTTCTCGACCTTGGCGCTCTTGTGCACGGTCGAGTTGGCGTCGTCTTCCACGCGCTTGACCATGCGGCCAATAGCATCCTTGGCCCACTCGCCGGAAGGCACCAGCTTGGCGTAACCCGACAGGATCGGGGCGCCGCCCAGGACGTCTTCCTTCTCGACCACCACGGCCTTGTAGCCGGCCGAGTTGACATTGGCGGCAGCGGCCAGACCGGCCGGCCCACCACCCACTACTAGAACGGTATCTTGCTGCATCAGACCTTGCCCCCGTAAGCGAGTTCAGGATTGTAGAGGTATTCGATATTGCCGGCTTCGACTTCCTTCAGGTATTCCTGGAAGGTCTTCTTGGCCTCGGACCAGGACATGCCCATCTTCTCGACCAGGTCCTCGCAGGGCGACGCGTGCCACTGCAGCTGGACGATCTTGAACGGGTCCGCACCGCAGGCCAGGGCCGCGAACTGGACTTCCGCCATGATCGGGATCTGGAAGTTCTGGTTGTGTGCCTTGCCGATCCACTGGTTCTTGTCCATGGTCGTGACACAGCCGGTATCGTTGGCCAGCATCACGTCGGCGTTGGCTTCCTCGCGGGCCACGCGGATCTTGCGATCCATCGTGAACGAGCGAGTGAATTCGCGCTCGGAGATGATGTGGCGGAAGCCGAAGCCGCAGCAGTCGTACCACGTGGAGTAGTCGATCACCTGCGCACCCAGAGCCTGGGCGGTGGAGGTGATGATCGCGGTACGGTTGCCGCCCAGCACGGTCGGATCGTACACCGCGTCCTCGTGGACCATCTTGTAGTAATGGCAGGCCACGTGGGCGGTGGTGCGGATGTGGGAGACGTCGATGGTCTGCAGCTCGGAAGCGATACGGTTACGCATCACGTGCACCCACTCGGAGTAGTGGATGATCTCTTCCGGGATGACCAGCTTGCCGTCGACCAGGCGACCCAGCTTGCCGAGGATCTTGGTGACCTTCTCGCGCAGCTCGGCGGACTCGATCAGGTACTTGCGGATCTCCTTGTAGTTGCCGAAGGAGGTGCCGCAATGCACCAGCGGGAAGAAATGACCCAGCTCGTGGCCGTGCTGCTTGCCGGAGACGTAGGCCTGGTGGAAGTTGCGCAGGAACACGGCAGCGAGCGATTCGACGTTCCCGATACCGGAGCCGTGGTAGTTCCACGCGGTGCAGGAGGTCTGGTCGGTTTCGTCGAGGTAGTCCTTGCCCGGCTCGAAGTCGAACTTGTTCATGAACCACAGCAGCGAGGTCGGGTAGCCAGGGATGTTCCCGCACTGGCCACAGGACTTGTGGTGCCAAAGCTGCTTGGTCGGGATCTTCTTATCCCAGCCGAACAGGGTCTTCACCGACATCGGCTCGTGTTCATCGTTAATGCGATGAATGATGATCTGGCCGTCCTTCTCGAGCTCGTACATGTGCTCGCGGACGTCGTCCATGCGGTCGCCAAGGTCGACGGTGCGGCGGTCGACGTGCTTGCGCACCCAGTCGGTGGCCTTGACTGCGTCTTCCTTCGACAGATCGGTCGACTGGAAGAACGAACCGTGACCGGCGATGCCCTGCCCGTCGGTATTGTGGGAACCGGGCTTCATGGTGCCGGCGCCAGCGCCTTCACCATTCTGGTTGTGGTTGCCTGGGGTCTGTTCACTCATAACGCTTCTCCTGATGTCTTGGATGCGGGAATCGGTGGACGACTTACTCGTCGTCTTCCTCTTCCTGCTCCTCGAGCCAGTCTTCGTAGTCCTCGCGCTTCTCGTCGATGAAGTCTTCGATCACGTCGAAGAGGTTCTCGTCCATCAGCTCGAGGGACTTCAGGACTCCGGTCATTTCCCAGATGGTGTACATCTCCACCGAGGTCTTCAGGGACACTTCCCAGGCGGTCTCGACCGTCTGCAGCGTCTTCACCGGAATCGCCTTGCGCAGGATGCGCAGATCACCTTCCACCTTCTGGATGTTGGGACCCCAGTCAGGGAAGTGATCGGGCTGGATCATATCGGGAGACAGCTGGTTCCCCGTGGTGATCAGCTTGAGCATGACGCGGCCGAACGGACGAAGCACGTCCTTGGCGGACTGCATCTCGTGCTTGATGGCCACTTCGCGCATGATCGCGACCAGGCCACCGGGGGAGTTCTTGAACGGGCAGCGCGCCGCACAGGTCATGCACTGGGCGCAGGCCCAGATCTTTTCCTGCATCGCGTCGTAGATCTGCTCGACGTTCTCGGTCCAGAGCAGCTGCACGATCTCGCGCGGCGAGTAATCGTAGAACTGGGCGGACGGACACGTGGCCGTGCAGATGCCGCAGTTCAGGCAGCCGTTAAGCTCGTGGTCGTAGCGAAAATCTCCACGAATATCGTCGAAGATTTGCTGCATCTCAGCGTATGTCGCCATATCTCACACCTCTTCGCTTTAGGCGATGCAGGTTTCTTGTGAACCTTGCGCAGCCAGCCTAGACCTCGTCCAGGCACCAATCCAGTTACCGCATGGCAACCATCGTTATTCAGGATTCGGGGCGGCAACCCTTGCGAATTGCCGCCCCGAATCAAGCACTTGAAGCGCCTTAGCCCTTCTTGATCAGGAAGTAGAACTTGCCGCCTTCTTCCTTGTGCTCCATCAGCTCGTTGCCGGTCTGCTTGGAAAACGCCTGGAAGTCCTTCACGGCGCCCGGGTCGGTCGCGATGATGTGCAGAACCTGGCCGGCGTCCATCGCGGCCAGCGCCTTCTTGGCGCGCAGGATCGGCAGCGGGCAGTTCAGGCCGGAAGCATCGAGTTCTTGGTCAAAGTTGGCCATCGTTTCTCTCCTTTGAGTGCGTTTTATCAGTCGTGTACTGCGGTCCGGTTGGGCCCCGTGCGCTGCAGCCATTACCGAACGGTAATCAACCGAATTCCCCCTTATAGGCGAATCGGCATCGGAATACAACCGAATTCTAATCCGGGCTTACCACCGGTTTTCCGGTCTGGGCCCACCCGACAATGCCGCCGCGCAGGCTGCTTGCACAGTCCACGCCCTGTTGGGCGAGAAAGGCGCAGGCCTGGGCGGAACGCGCCCCACTCTGACAGTAAATGACCACCGGCGCATCGCTACCGGTGAACTCGTCCTTGCGCAGCGGCAAAGTGGCCAGCGGGACAAGCTCTGCCCCCGGGATAACGCCGCGACCGGTCTCGCCCGGCGAGCGCACATCCAGCAAACGAAAGCTCTTGCCCTCGTTGCGCCACTGTTCCAGTTCGTCCGGGGTGATCTCGGTAAATCCGTACACGCTGCGCTCCGGGTCTCTCACTTGCGGGGGGTGCCGAACTCGTCGCGCGAGCACTGACCAGCGGCCGCTCTACGCAAGGAGTGGGCGCGGAGCATAGCGAAACCGATCGGAAATGCAAACAAGACCAAGCGAGGAGAGGTGGATGGTCGCCCGGGACGAAAAGTTCTGCTATCGTCGCCCACGCTTAAGAAAACGCTGATGCAGAGTCATCAGCTTCATTGCTTCGCGGAGGATATCCCGGTGGACAAGAGCGAATTCCAGGTCGACGGCCACTATGCCGTCACGCTGAAAGACGAGAACGGCAAGCTGCGCCCTGCCAACATCTACGTGCACGACATGCAGGACAACTACATGATCGCGCGGCGCACCTCCGGCGGCGACGTGGGCCTGCTGTTCAAGATGGACTATGACGACGTGATCAAACTTGTCCGCACCCACAAGGTGCTGGATCGCAAGAAGTTCATGGTGCCTGCGGCGATGCTCAAGCCGAAGCTGTGGGAAACCCGCGACAGCATGCGCACCTATTCGTCGGCCCCGGGGCTTGGCAAGTAACGACCGCCCCCGGCATGCCCACACCAGAGGGCCGGCGCCCGCCGGCCCTCGCGGCATGCCTTCTATTGTCCATTTCCTGCTCGCCGCCCTTCTGGTGGTGGCGAGCCTGGCGGTACCACCCGCCCACTCCAGTGGCGTTTCCCTGCCCGACCTGGGCGAGGCCTCCGGCGGCGTACTGACCCCGGCGGAAGAACGCGAGCTCGGCCGCTCCCTGCTGCGCGAAGTCCGCCGCAGCGCCCCCCTGGTGACCGATCCTGAGATCGTCTTTTATGTCGACTCCCTGGGACGCCAGTTGCTGGCCAACGCACCCAGCGCCGATGGGCCGTTCTACTTCCTGACCATCGACAACAGCCAGGTGAACGCCTTCGCGATGCCCGGGGGCATTATCGGCATCCATGCGGGTCTGATGCTGGAGGTCCGCGACGAGGCCGAGCTGGCCGCCGTGGTCGCACACGAAATCGCCCACGTTACCCAACGGCACCTCGCGCGCATGTTCGCGCGCGGGCGCGACATCAATTTCACCACCGGCCTCGCCATCCTGGCGGGCATCCTTGCCTCGGCGGTGGATCCGACCCTGGGCTCGGCCATCATTACCGGGGGTGTGGCCGGCGGCATCCAGCAACAGATCAATTTCACCCGCGCAAACGAGGCCGAGGCGGATCGTGCCGGGATGCAGATACTGCAAGGCACCGGCTTCGACCCCAATGCGATGGCCGATTTCTTCGAGCGCCTGCAAGAACTCTCGCGCGGGGTCGGCGACCAGGTGCCGGAGTACCTGCGCACGCACCCGGTCACCCTCGACCGGATCACCGACGCCCGCAACCGCGCAAACCAGATGGCTGCCAGCGACACCCGCAACCGCGGCCCCGAATTCCAGTGGATGCAGGCGCGCATGCAGGCGCTGCAGGATCCACGGCGAACCCTGGAACGCTTCCGCGCAACGGACACCCCTTCGCCCCAGCAGCGCTACGGGGCGGCGGTCGCCTATCTCGAACGCGGAGAACCCGGCCGCGCCCGCGAACAGCTCGAACGCCTCGATGCAGCGGACGCCCCCGGACTCACCCTCGAACTCGCGTTCGCAGCACTGCTGCGCGAGGAAGGCGAACACAGCGCGGCGTTGGAACGGCTGGAGGATCTGGACGCGGTGTACCCCGGCCACCCGGTGATCCGCGAACGCCTGGCCCGGGTCCACCGGGACCTCGGGCAGCCCGACCGCGCCATTCGCATCCTGTCCGACATGATCCGCCGCGAGGCTGCCCCCAATCCGGAGCTCCTGCGCCTGCAGGCGGACATCGCGGACGCGGCCGGGTATATTGCAATCAGCCGCGAGGCCATGGCCGAATACTTCTTTCATCGCGCCCAGTACGAGGAGGCCGTGCGCCAGTTCGAGGCGGGGATGGACGCCTCGGATGCCAGCGAGCGCGACCGTCAACGCATCGAGGACAAGCGCGACACGGCCCGACAGACCGCACGCGAGGCGCGCGAGGACCGGCGATAGAAACCGCGCACGCGGGGAATGTTCCCGCAGGACCATTCGTCTACCGACAGTCATAGAACTGCCCGAAAACCCACCACCAATACACCCGGACAAGAGAGGTAGAACTCCTCATGCACATCTCACGCCGAGAATTCATGCAGTTACTGGCCGCCGCCAGCGCCGCCGGTTTCCCCCTGGGCGCCGCCGCCTGCAGCAACAACAAGGGCGGTACTGCGGGTGATCCCTACGACACCCTGGATCGCTTCGGCAATGTGCACCTGTTGCACTACACCGACTGCCACGCCCAGCTGAAGCCGGTGTACTTCCGCGAGCCGAACGTCAACCTCGGCGTGGCGGACATGCGCAACCGTCCGCCGCACATCGTGAGCGAGCACTTCCTCAAGCATTACGACATCGAACGCGACAGCATCTACGCCCACGCCTATACCAACCTGAACTTCATGGAGGCGGCCGAACAATACGGTCGCGTAGGCGGCTTTGCGCATCTGAAGACGCTGATCAACAAGCTGCGTGACTCGCGACCCAACGCCCTCCTGCTGGACGGCGGCGACACCTGGGGCGGCGGCTCCGGCTCCGCGCTGTGGACCAACGCGCAGGACATGGTGGATGCACAGAAACTGCTGGGCATCGACGTCATGACCGGTCACTGGGAATTCACCTACGGTGCCGACCGCGTGGAAGAGATCGTGAACGGCGACTTCGCCGATGCCGGCATCGACTTCGTCGCCCAGAACGTGCGCGACGTGGACTGGGGTGACCGCATCTTCAAGCCCTACGTGATCCGCGAGATGAACGGCGTGAACGTGGCGGTGGTGGGCCAGGCCTTCCCCTACACCCCGATCGCCAACCCACGCTGGATGGTCGAGCAGTGGTCCTTCGGCATCCGTCCGGACGACATGCAGGAGACGGTCAACGACGCGCGTGCCGAAGGCGCCGAGATCGTCGTTGCCCTGTCGCACAACGGCATGGACGTGGACATCAAGATGGCCGGCATGGTCGAGGGCCTGGACGCCATCATGGGCGGCCATACCCATGACGCCGTGCCGCAGCCCCTGCCAGTCGAGCGCCCCGACGGCGGGACCTGCCTGGTCACCAATGCCGGCTCCAACGCCAAGTTCGTCGGCGTGCTGGACTTCGATTTCCGGGACGGCGCAATCAAGGACTGGGAATACCGCCTGGTGCCGGTGTTCGCCGAGATGCTGCCGGAAGACCCGGCAATGGCGACCTACATCCACAACATGCGCAACAGCGAGGTCACCTGGAAGGGCGAGACCTTCAACATGGAGGAGAAGCTGTCCGAGGAACTGGCGGTCACCGAGGACCTGCTGTTCCGCCGCGGCAACTTCAACGGCACCTTCGACCAGCTGATCTGCGATGGCCTGATTGAATACAACGATGCGCAGATCTCGTTCTCCCCGGGCTTCCGCTGGGGCACCACCGTGCTGCCGGGCATGCCGATCACCTTCGAGCACGTGATGGACCAGACCGGCCTCACCTACCCGGAGATGACCCGCAACGCCTTTACCGGTGCCCAGATCAAGGAGATCCTGGAAGACGTGGCCGACAACCTGTACAACGCCGATCCGTTCTACCAGCAGGGCGGCGACATGGTCCGTGTCGGCGGCCTGAAGTACGCCATCGACCCGAGCGCCAGTGCCGGCAACCGGATCTCCGAAATGGAACTGGACGGCAGGAAGCTGGACGCCGACAAGGAATACGTCGTCGCCGGCTGGGCCAGCGTGCAGCAGAGCGTGCCCGGCGGTGTCGGGGTCGACATCTGGGACGGCGTCGCCGATTACCTGCGCAGCCAGGACGGTAATGTGCGCATCAGCGACCTCAACGAACCGAAGGTCAAGGGCATCGGCGAGGACAACCTCGGCTACGTCCCGACCACCGAGGACATGTACCGCAGGTCCTGATCGGTTCGCACCCCCTTCCGGGGGCAACCCCGGAACGAAAAAGCCCCGCTCATGCGGGGCTTTTTTGTGGCCGTCTTCCGGGTGACCCGCCTCCGGACAAGTCGCCCGGGGCCCCAGGGGTTCTATCTAAACATCCACCCAGCGCCCGCTGGCATCACGGCAGGCCGTGCCGTTAATCGTTTCGGGGTAGCCGTCCATGGTGGCCTGCACCTGGTACTCGCGGCAGTCCTGCCCCGAGGAGCGGTAGGTCCGGGTCGGTGTGGCGTGGTACTGATGCCCGGTATTCGGGTTGCGCCAGGTCGAGCTCTGGCGATCCGGGACCGTCTCCAGCGTACGCGACACGCGCATCCGGTCTACGTCATCCATGCTCCGCCCCACCGAACCGCCAACCGCCGCACCCGCCAGGGTCCCGGCAATAATCGCCGCAGTACGCCCGCGCCCGCCCCCGATCTGACTGCCGATAACACCGCCTGCCGCGCCCCCGATCAGGGCCCCCGTCTGCTGCTTGCTCACCGTTTGACACCCCGACAACAGCAAAATCAGGCCCGCTGCCACCAGGAACAGCACTAGTTTTGTCATCTCTGCCTCCATTGCGCGGCCAGGGGCTGCGCGATTCGGTCTCGCCATTAAGCCTAGACCGGCCGAGCTGAACGCTTCGTGAAAGGGTCCGCGGGACAGGAACCACCCACGAATGTGACCTCCAGGAGGCAAAATTTCCAACTGGTTCAAGACACGTGCGCGAAACCTCCCATTCACCTCTCAGAATCAACCCCGTCCGCTGTTCCCGGCGGACATCCATTCCTACACTGTCCCTCGGTAAACGACACCCCCGGTGAAGTGAGGAACGTGACCATGATCAAGAAGATATTCGCCACTGCAATTGTTGCCAGCGTTTTCGCATCCAGCCCCCTGATGGCCCAGTCGGCCGGTGGCGCGGGAGGCCCCTCCGCTGGGACCAGTGCGGGCGCCAGCGCCAGTGCCCCGCAGGGCAACCCCAACTCTCCGGTCGCCGGCGGCTCCCCGTCGGGCGGCATCTCCGCTGCGGCCCGCTCCGAACCCGGCGCGGTCTCGCGCATCGCCACCCGTTCCGGCCGCCTGGTCGGCCTGATCGCGTCCACCGGGACCACCCCGGGCACGGGCACCACTCCGGGTAGCGGTACCACCCCGGCCACGGGCACCCGGTAACGCACGCCCATGCGGACCAATCCGCTCTTCCTTCGCGAAGGCCGCCTCCGGGCGGCTTTCGCATGTCTGGGCCTGGGAATTTTCGTGAGCCTGATCACGGCCTGCGGTAGTGGCGGTCCCACACCGCTGGGGGCATCCCTGCAAAGCATGGTATCCGGTGGTCCGGATGCGTCTTCCCGCGCGGAGGAAATCCCCTACGCCTCGCTCGCGGTCCACACCGAACATCACCGGGGACTGCTGATCCTCGGAGCGATGTCCAATGGACACACGTACTGGCCGAGTGCCGAGGGCTTGTCGCTCCAACTGCACGACGGGGGCCTGTTTGCCACCGCCGGCCTCGGCGCCGACCTGCTTGGCACCCACCACCCCGACCTGGAAACGCCCCCATGGCGCGGCGAGGCCTCCGCAGGCTACCGGATCGAACGCCATGTCCGGGATGACTCGGGAACCGTGGTGCGCCACGTCGGCCAGGGCACCCTCGAGTGCGCCGCACCCTCGGCGCGGGACCTCCCCCTGGCGACCCTGGAGCTCGAGCGTTGCCGCGAGCGAATCGACTGGCAAGGGGACGGCACTACCCGTGCCGAACTCTGGCGCGACCCCGAAACCCGCGATCTATGGGCATACGACGGCCAGGCCTGGCCGGGTGGCCCCATGATCGCCTGGCAGGTGGCTCGCCCCTGGTGGTAGCCCCGGCAGGAGGCCTGATGCAACACCCTATCCGTTTCCCTTGGCTGGCCCTGTGTCTGCTGGCCGCGGCTCCGTCCGCGGGCCTGGCCGACCGTTCGCCCGCCGAGACCCCGCTCACCGATCACTGGGTGGCCTGGCAAGGCGAGCTGTCCGCGCCAATCGACTGGGGCTACAGCTTTGGCCTGCGCAGCCGCGATATGCGCGCGGTCGACCACGAGCGCAGGCGGCTACTGGCCGAGATTGAACTGATCGCACAGACCATGGACATCGCCGGGCGTCCGCACGTCGCGCACGCGCTGGACAACTGGAGCCGTACGGTCGAGTCGATGGAGCCCACCCCCCATGCGCGCAGCGCGGAACGTCTCGATCTGCCCTGGCTCCTGGCCAACCTGCGGCATGCCCCGACGGCGACGGACCTGGAACATATCGGTTACTGCGACCCGCCCGACTGGGTGGAGCTGTGGTCCATGGACGGCGCTCAGCGCCACGAATGGGACCCGGGCATGACCTTGCAGGACCTCCTGTCACGTCCGCCACGCGCCGCGGTGCGCGGCTCTGATACGGCCGCCGTAGTGACACCGCTTGGCGAAGTCCATGTGTTCGGGGTCGCGGCCTGGAACAGGGAAGACAGTACGATCGCCCCCGGCACCCGGGTGATGGCCCATCTCAACATCCGCGACCTTGGAGGCACCCTGGAGGGGGACCTGCTCAACCATCGTCTGCCGCGCTTTCTCGCCACTCGCCTGCCGGGTGACAACTGCACATTACGGACCCTCCCATGAACATTACCGCTTCGCGCCTGCGCCGCCGCAGCCTGGTGGCCGCCGTACTCGTCGGCCTGGGCATTCCCTCCGCCCAGGCCGAGGACTTCGGACTCGGCCTGGGCCAGCGGGACACCGGTGGCATCGGCCTGATGCAAACCCCGACAGCCCGCACCGGCGATGCCGGCCATTTCGCGGGAGGCTGGAATCGCACCTTCCCTTATCGCCGCTGGAGTGTCTTCGTCCAGCCCATGGACTGGATGGAACTGGGCTTCCGCTACGTCCAGGTGGAAAACCGGGCCTACCTCGCGGCCGGTGATGCTGACCGCTACAACATCGACAAGGGCGTCGACATGAAGCTGCGCCTGAAGCAGGAGACCCGGTACATCCCGGAGGTGGCCGTGGGCTTTCAGGATCTCGGCGGCACGACCCTGTTCGGCGGCGAATATCTGGTCGCGAACAAACGCTGGAACAACCTCGACTTCTCCCTCGGGCTTGGTTGGGGCTACCTCGGTAACCACGGAGACATCGAATCGCCGCTGGGCTGGATCCACGACAGCTTCGACCGCCGCCCGCGGTCCGCCGGCGGCGGCCAGGGGGGCGAAGTCGCCACGCACCAGATGTTCCGCGGTCCCGCCGCGCTGTTCGGCGGGGTGGAATACCAGACCCCCTGGGATCGCCTGCTGCTGCAGGTCGAGTACGAGGGCAACACCTATCAACAAGAGCCCCAGAGCAATGCCCAGGAACAGGACTCGCGCTTCAATTTTGGCGCCCGCCTGCGCCTGACCAGCAACGTGGAACTGCATGCCGGCTGGCAGCGCGGGAACACCGCGATGGTCGGCCTGCACTTCACGACCAATCTGGCTCGACTCTCGCAGCCCAAGGCCGATGATCCACCCCCGGTCGAACCCGCGCATCTCGACCGCCGCGACTGGGACGCGGTCGCCGCGGACCTCAATGCCAACGCCGGGATTCATGTGACCGAGATTCGCCAGGTCGGCGACACCATTCAGGTGACCGGCCAGCCCAGCCGCTTCCGCGACCTGAAGCAGTCCGAAGGGCGCGCCAACCGCCTGCTGGAAGCCCAGGCCGAAGCTGGCATTCATACCTTCCAGTATCGCTGGCAGACCCTCGGTCTCGATCTGCGCGAGAGCCTGCACGATCGCGAGGCTTTCGGCCGTGCCCTGGCTTCGGCCGATCACGAAACCGACTACCGCCACAGTGTGCGGGTACGCGATGCCAAGCCCACCGACAACGATCGCGGCGAGGTGCTCTACGCAGCCGAACCGCGCCGGTTCGAATGGGGCATGGGGCCCTCGCTGGAGCAGAACTTTGGCGGACCGGATGGCTATCTCTATCGCCTCTCGGCCTACCTGGACGCCAGCTATTTCCTGAGCCAGGGCACCTGGATCTCGTCGATGCTCTCCACCACCTTGCTGGACAACCTGGAGAACTATGACTACATCGCCGATTCCGAACTGCCCCGCGTGCGCACGCACATCGGGGACTACCTGGCTGAGACCGATGTGGGAATTTCCAACCTGCAAGCCACCCATACCCAGCGTCTCGGCCAGGACTGGTACGCAATGGCCTACGGCGGCCTGCTGGAGACCATGTACGCCGGCATCGGGGGCGAGATCCTGTACCGGCCGTTCAACAGCCGCTGGGCCCTGGGGGTCGATGCCAACTGGGTCCGCCAGCGCGAGTTCGACCAGCAGTTCGGCCTGCGCGACTATGAACAGGTGACCGGGCACGTCACCTCCTACCTCGATACCGGTATCCAGGACATCCATGCCCGAGTCAGCGTAGGCCGCTATCTCGCAGGGGATCTCGGGACCACACTCGACTTCTCGCGCCAGTTCGACAATGGCGTGGTGGTTGGTGCCTGGTCGACCTTCACCGACGCCGGCGACGACTTCGGCGAAGGCAGCTTCGACAAGGGTCTGTACCTGTCGATCCCCTACGATTCATTCTTCTCCACCTCCAGCCGCAACCGGGCCAACATCGCCTGGCAGCCGCTGACCCGCGACGGTGGGGCGCGCCTGAACCGGCGCCATCAGCTCTTCGACATCACCGAGGAGCGCCAACTCGGTCGCTACTGGGACGAGCCCGACGCCACCTGGCGATAACTCTTAGGTATCCGGGTCCCTCGGGGCCCGGATACCGCTTCCACCAGACCCGCCGCCCTTTGCGCTGGCAGCGACCAGTCCAGCCTCAGCCCGGCCGCATGCACAACCCCTGGCGGCGCGGGGCCCGTGCCAGGATGCCAGCCGGGCAGGCCGTCGATTCCCATGTCGGGCCTTCTGAATGCCCACCCTCCCCCGTTTGCGCTTGAGTTCGGCCTTCACGGAGTCTCGCGAGGCCGGTGATACCGACCCTCTGCACCTACACGACCGAAATCGATTCCGGCGACCCGCCCTGCCACAAAAAGGCCCCGGCAAGAGCCGGGGCCTCGGGTTAGCGCGTTCGCGATCGCCAATCCTTGTCAGGAAGCGCTATTTGTAGGAGTAGTGATAGTAACCGTACCCGTAACTGGTCGAGGCCTTGTACTCGATCGAGTTCAGGATACAACCGCGCACGTCGACCCCGGCCGCTTCGAGACGCCTCCGGGCCGACTCGATCTCGCGCAGCGGATTCAGCTGGAAACGCACGACCATCAGGGTGGTCGAGCACTGACGTGCCACCACGGCCGCATCGGTCACCGCCAGGATCGGGGGCGTGTCGATCAGCACCAAGTCGTAGTCGCGGCTGACTTGCTCCAGCAGACGGCTGAAACGATCCCCCATCAGCAGCTCCGACGGATTCGGCGGAGCACTCCCACGGGCGATGTAGTGCAGCCCATCGATCTCGGTGCCTCGCAGTATCCCGTCCAGCGATTCGCGGTCGGCCAAATACTCCGACAGGCCCCCGTCACTGCGCTGCCCGAACGCATGATGCACATGCCCCTTGCGCAGATCGGCATCAATGACCAGGACCCGCTGTCCCGCCTGAGCACAGACCGCGGCAAGATTCACCGATACAAAACTCTTGCCGACATCCGGACTCGGCCCGGTGATCACCAGGCGATTGTCTCCGGCTTCGAGCATCGCAAAGTGCAGGCTGCTGCGCAGTCCGCGCAGCGCCTCGATGGCGTCGTCGGCCGGGTCAAGGGAGGCGAGCACGCCACCCGGCACGTCGTAGCCGCGCGGCTGACGACGCCGCTTGACCCTGCGCAGCAGGTTCTCCTGCTGCCGCGACCGGGGAACACTGGCGTACACAGGCAGATCGATACCCTCGATCTCTTCCTGGGATTCCACACCGCGCGTCAACATCCCGCGGACCAGCACCAGCGCAATGGCCAGGCCACCGCCAAAGACCGTGGACAACATCACGATCATCCTGCGCTGCGGCTCCACCGCCGAGAGGCCGGCCTGCGCATCGTCCAGGATGCGGACATTCCCGACCGTACTGGCCCGGGCAATATCCATTTCCTGCATGCGATTCAGCAACTGCACATAGATGTCCTGATTGACCTCGACATCGCGGTTCAGGCGCAGGATCTGCTGCTGGGTCTCCGGCAGCGCACCGATCTCTTCATTCAACCGGTCGCGCTCGCTTCGCAACTTCTGACGCTTCTCGATCAGTGCCGCATAGGTCGGATGGCTGGGCGTATACCGCCGGGATATCTCCGCCTCTTCGAACTCCAGCTCATTGAGCTGACGCTCAAGGTTGACCAGCCGGTCCAGCACGGTACGGGTCTCCTGCGAAAGGTCCACGCTCTCGCGCTCCATCCGGTAGTCGTTCAGGGCGTCTTCGGCCGTTTGCAGTTGTTCGCGAACATCCGGAACCTTCTCCTCCAGAAACTCGAGGCTCTTCTCCGCCTCGGCCGCCTTGCGCTGAACGTTCTGCGTGAGGTAGATCTGATTGATTGTATTCAGGATGCGGCGCGCATGGTCCGGGTCCGGGTCGGTCAGGGCCAGGCTGAACACGCCACTCTCCCGACCCTGCTGTCCGACATCGAACTGGGCGCGCAGGCCATTGATCGCGGCCAGGCGGGAACGCCTCTGGATATCGAAGCGGGCCCCAGGGGCCGCCTCCAGTTCGGCCACCCGGAGCCGCACGTCGCCATCAAGAAACTCCACGTCCGCGCCGACCCGGCCCTCGCCCAGGTCGCGATCGCCGCCCAACAGGCGATAGTGGTTGTCATCCAGGACCTCCAGCGTGAAGGTGTGTCCCTCGTATGCACGGGCCACCCGGAAGTCGCCAACATTGAGGGACTCGCCCGCCCAGACGCTCGAACCTGCAAAGGCAGGGCGCTCCATGCCGCGCCGCACCAGGTAGTCCCCCACCACGGGCATGCGGTGCGGGCGCACCACCAGGTCCAGCGACTCCTGGTCGACCGCGCGTCCGAGGACCATGCGCGAGCGGAGGATCTGTAGCTCGGCCTCGACCCGGGGTTCCTGCCCCAGCATTTCACGCACGTTGGCCAGGGGGCTGCTGAAACGCCCCATGTCTTCGACCTGCACCAGCGCATCGGCCCGGTAGATCGGAGTCGACAGCGTCGCATGGATCGCGCCCGCCACTGCGAACAGGACCGTGATCGCCACGATCCACCACTTGTGGTCCAGCAACTGACCGAGCAGTCGGCCAATATCCAGTTCGCCTTCCGGTCCCCCGGGAGAATGATTCTGGGTCATCGGGATTTACCTGTGTCGAAGATCATCGATTGAGCCGCCGCGCCCAGGCGTCGGCAGCCTCCACGAGCAGGGCATGTGCCTGCCCGAATACCTCGGGGCTCTTGCCATAGGGATCAGGAACATCACGGCCCCGGCCATCTTCCAGCCAGTGACCGAAGCGCATCGTCTTGCCCAGCACCTCGGGGTGGCGCGCCCCCACTGCCTGCCGCTGCCGCTCGCTCATGACCAGCACCAAGTCGGCGTGATGCAGGAGCTCCGGCTCCACCTGACGCGCTACGTGTGCCGAGACATCCAGGCCGTCGGCCTCGGCGAGACGCCGGGCTTCAGGGTGAACGCCCTCCCCGACCAGGGCCCCAAGGCCGGCGGATTCCACCGCGCGATCGGGCAAACGATTACGCAACAGGGCTTCCCCAATGGGGCTGCGGCAGATGTTGCCAGTACAAACCACAAGAATCCGATTGAACATGGCTAGAAGTCGTCGCTGAGGTTTCGAACATCTCGCGTGGTCCGCGATGCCTGATAGACCGCGCTCACGGTGGGCAGGATCTGACTGATCACGCGATTCCAGCGCCCGAGGGGCGTGGTGGTGACATAGACGATGTCCAGCGGTTCGAGCTCGAACTCGGCCCCGAGCATCAGTGCCGAGGCATTGCGCGCGTCCAGCTGATAGACGGTCGCGAGCTTGTCGCTCTCGGGTGGTGCACGGCGGATCACGAAGATCCCGCTGGCATCCGCCCGGGTTTCGTTGAAGCCTCCAGCCTGGCTCAGCGCATCCATCAGGGTGACCTGACCACGGCCCAGGGGCAGGCGCTGAGGATCACCCACCTCGCCCATCACATAGACCTGCTGGCCGGCGGTGTCCGGGATGTGCAGGACATCCCCATCGCGCAACAGCCGGTTCTGCGACATGTCCCCATGGCGCAGCATCTCGTAGAGCGAGACGACGATTTCCTCCCCGTCCCGAGTGAGGATCACCTCATGCCAGTTGGCCGTGTCCGCCAGACCACCAGCCTGGTGGATGGCATCGAGCACCGTCTGCGGGACGTTCGTAATGGGCTGCACACCCGGCTCGCGCACCTCGCCCGTCACCCGGACCCTCTGCGAGTTGAACGCGGCGAGCCGCACCTCGACCTGGGGTTCGTTCACAAAGGCCGCCAGGTCGCGCGCAATCAGATCGCGCACCTCCGCGACCGTGCGCCCCTCCACATGCACCCGTCCGATATACGGATAGAAGATCGTGCCGTCCGAATGCACGGTGTTGCCCGATTCCACCGCCGACCGCTCGCTCCCGGCCGGGATCGTCAGCTCCGGGTGCTCATACACAATGACCGCCAGCACATCGCCACGACCCACGCGGTAGTCGTACTCGTCGACGTCCCGCACCAAATCATCGCTCGCCCGACGCAGGTCCGGCGGTACCGAGCGCTGCTCCTGCGCCCGGATCAGACCGAACGTAATCGGTTCAATGTCGACCAGATCTTCGACCGGGGCACTCGAGCTGCGCTCGGAGATATGCCCGCCAGGTGCCCAGGCACAACCGCTCAGCGCCAGTAGCGTGACCAGCGACAGGGCCCAGCGAATGGGGGTTGTCTCGTTCATGGATCATCCTCTTTCGCGCATTACCGCAACGCCTGCCGTGCCAGCAGCTGCGGGGCTTCCAGTGATCGTGGCGACCCCGGGCGGCTTGGGCCTCAAGCGGGGTGACCCTGTCACGAATGAGCAGGATCGTCGCCGAACTGGCGCAGAATATCGGCGCACCCCCCCCGGGGGACAACGCCCAAACACGAAACTTACGGGCCTGTTCACAGCTTCGGCGGATCGACCTCACGTTTCCCGGAAACGGCGTTGCAGGGCCCTGAATGGGGGTGCTTGAATCCATCGCGTTCCGTCCATCTGCGACTGTCCCGGACCTCCATCACACCGCCCGTACAGCGGGCTTGTGGTCCGGAAACAGCCGCCATTCATCCGACGAGGGAAAGGCGACATGAAAGTCCTGATCACCGGCGCGGCAGGTTTTATCGGCTCCCATTTGGCTCTGCGCCTGCTGGAACGTGGCGACACCGTGATCGGTGTCGACAATCTGAACGACTACTACGACCCGAGCCTGAAGCGGGCCCGGCTGGATCACATACGCGCCTTCCCCGCCGCCCGTCAGCACTTCGTGTTCGAACAGCAGGACATCTCCGATCGAGCGGCGGTGGAACGGGTGTTCCGCGAGCACCGGCCGCAGCGGGTGGTGAACCTGGCGGCCCAGGCCGGCGTGCGCTATTCGCTGGAGAACCCGGCGGCCTATGTCGACACCAACCTGGTCGGTTTCGGCAACATCCTGGAGGGCTGCCGGCATAACGGCGTCGAGCACCTGGTCTACGCCAGTTCCAGCTCGGTCTACGGCGCCAACACCACCATGCCGTTCTCGGTGCACGACAACGTCGATCACCCGCTGAGCCTGTACGCCGCCAGCAAGAAGGCCAACGAGCTGATGGCGCATACCTACAGCCATCTCTACGATCTGCCGGTGACCGGGCTGCGCTTCTTCACTGTCTACGGCCCCTGGGGCCGCCCGGATATGGCGCTGTTCTTGTTCACGCAGAAGATCCTGGCGGGCGAGCCGATCGACGTCTTCAACTACGGCCACCACCGGCGCGACTTCACCTATATCGACGACATCGTCGAGGGCGTGATCCACACCCTGGATCGGCCCGCGGCCCCGAACCCCGAGTGGAGTGGCGCGGCCCCGGACTCCGCGAGCAGTTCCGCGCCCTATCGCCTGTACAACATCGGCGCGCACCGTCCGGTGGAGCTGATGCACTACATCGAGGTGCTGGAGGACTGCCTGGGTCGCAAGGCCCAGAAGCACCTGCTGCCGCTGCAGCCGGGGGACGTGCCGGATACCTACGCCGACGTCGAGGCCCTGCGCGCCGATACCGGCTACGAACCAACCACCACCGTCGAGGATGGCATCGCCCGTTTCGTGGACTGGTACCTGGGGTATTACCGGGCGGCCGCCTGATGGGCATCTACCGCAAGACCCTGCAACTGCTCACCCCGGCCGAGAGACGGCGGGGCGCCCTGGTGCTCGGCATGGTGATGGTGATGGCGATACTGGAAACCGCCGGCGTGGCGTCGGTCATGCCGTTCTTGTCCGTGCTTGGAAACCCCGAACTGGTCCACACCAACCCCGTGCTCAACCAGCTCTACACCGGGCTGGGCTTCACCTCGGTGGACCAGTTCATCTTTGCCCTGGGCGCCGCAGCCTTCGCACTGATCCTGTTCTCGGCGGTGTTTCGCACACTCACGCACTTTGCGATGAACCGCTTCATCGAGATGCGCCGCCACAGCCTCGGCAAGCGACTCCTGGAGACCTACCTGCGCCAGCCGTATGCATTTTTCCTGAATCGCCACAGCGGCGACATGGCCAAAAGCATCCTCTCGGAGGTCGACCAGCTGGTACTCAATGTCTTCCGCCCCGGGATCACCATGGTGGCCTACCTGGTGGTCACCCTCGCCATCGCGGCGCTGCTCGTCATCGTCGACCCGTGGCTGGCGCTGGGAGTCGCGGTCGTCATTGGCGGCGTGTACGGCACGATCTTTGTGTTCGTGCGCGGCCTGCTCGGACGCATCGGGCGCGATCGTTCGCGCGCCAACAAGGAGCGCTTCACCGCCGCCGGCGAGGCCCTAGGCGGCATCAAGGACATCAAGCTACTGGGCCGCGAGCACGCCTACCTGTCGCGCTTCGACGCGCCGTCCAAGCGCCAGGCCCGGCACCAGGCCACCAACCAGACCATCGCCCAGGTCCCCAAATTCCTCATCGAGGCGATCGGCTTCGGCGGCATCATCGCGCTGACCCTGATCCTGTTGCACACCCAGGGCGGAACGGGTACCGATTCCCTCGGCGAGATCCTCCCGATCATCGGCTTGTATGCCTTTGCCGGCTATCGCCTGTTGCCCGCCGCGCAGCACATCTACGCCGGCCTCGCCAAACTGCGCTTCGGCGCTGCGGCGGTGGAAAGCGTGACCGCCGACCTGCGTGAACGCGAGGCCCTCGCGGAGCTGCATCGACGTGCACCGCAGCCGTTGGTCCCACGCCAGACCATCCAGCTCAAGGGCATCGACTACACCTACCCGGGCGCCCACCAGCCCGCCCTGCAGTCCATTGATCTGGAAATCCCGGTTGGCAGCTCGGTGGGCATCATCGGCACCACCGGGTCCGGCAAGACGACCCTGGTGGACGTGCTTCTGGGCCTGCTACGGCCGACCCAGGGCGCCATCCTGGTGGATGGCCAGCCCGTCACGGATGCCAACCTGCGCGCGTGGCAACAGTCCCTGGGCTATGTGCCCCAGGACATCTTCCTGACGGATTCGACCGTGGCCGAAAACATCGCGCTGGGTATCCCGGCCGCACAAATCGACCACGACCGGGTGGAACGCTGCGCCCGCATGGCGCAGGTCCACGACTTCATCGTCCAGGACATGGCGGAGCAGTACGTCACCATGGTCGGCGAGCGCGGCGTGCGCCTGAGCGGCGGTCAACGCCAGCGCATCGGCATCGCCCGCGCCCTCTACCACGACCCCGATGTCCTGGTATTCGACGAGGCCACCAGCGCCCTCGACACCACCACCGAGCGCGCTGTGATGGAGGCGATCGAGTCCCTGGCGCAGAGCAAGACCATCATCCTGATTGCCCACCGTCTGAGCACCGTGCGGGCCTGCGATCAGGTCGCCCATCTGGAGCGCGGCTCGTTCACGTCAGTGGGCCGCTTCGACGACCTGGTCACCGAACCCGGGACGACCGAGTCTCCGGTCCAGTCGATTACCGACGCTGCGCCCTCCGGCACCCACTGCTGAAGCCGGCGTGCCGATGCAAACCGAGGAAATGCCCGTGACACACGTTCAATCCCAGCCCCTGCAGATCAAGAACAGCGGACGCCTCGCGCGCACCCTTGCGCGTGCGGTGCACCTGCGCCACCTGCAGAAGTCGCGCAAGATCGCGATCCAGTGGCGCGAAAAGCTGATCCGCGCGCACGGCGAATCGGTGGTGACGCGCCCGGTCCTACAACAGATCAAGCGTTACGCCGCTCAAACCTACGGCAGCGATTCCTGGTGGCCATGGCTGGCGGCCTACACCGAGGTCCGCCGCGAGTTCATCGAGGGCTGGATCGGCGACGACTACTACACCGAACACCTCAATCCGTTGTGGAACCGCCAGGACATCCGCCGCCTGAGCGGACTCAAGACGATGGACTCCCGCCTGTTCCCGGACAGCGTCGTACCGCCCATCTTCGTGCGCGTGGGTGGCCAGTATCTGGACGCCCGGGGCACACCGGAACCGCTGGCTGCCGCCCTCGCCCGTCTCGAAGACGACAAGAGCTACGTCCTCAAGCCCGACGAGGGGCGTCAGGGCCTCGGCGTGACCTTTGCGCCCGCCGACCGCGTCGCCGAGGAACTCTCCCGGATTCCCGGCAACTGCATCGTGCAGCCCCTGATCGAGCAGCACGCCGATATCGCGAAAATCAATGCCAGTTCGGTGAACACCCTGCGGGTCCTGACCTTCCTCGATCCCGAATCCGGCGAGCTGCGCATCCTGAACCACTTTCTGCGCCTCGGGCGCGAAGGACAGCGCACCGACAACGTCTCCACCGGCGGCTATTTCGTCGGCGTGGACGGCGGAGGCTGGCTGGATGGCCACCTGCGCGACCCGGTCTGCGTCAGCATCGGTTCGGTCCACCCGGACAGTGGCACTGACGTCAAAGGCCTGCGGATCCCCAACTTCGGCGCCGTGCGCGAGCTCTGCCTGAACGCCCACCGCCGCATCCCCTATCTGCGCTTCATCGGCTGGGACGTCTGCATCCAGGCCGACGGCAAGCCCGTGATCCTGGAATGGAATGCGGAGCAAGTGGCCTGGTCGCGCAACGAGTCCTGTTTTGGCCCGTTGCTGCCCTCGGTCCCACAGGGCTATCCGCGCTAACCCAGCCAGCCGCAATCACGAGGACGTCATGCACACGATCAAACTGCTGTGGACCGGTGGCTGGGACTCCAGCTACCGCCTTCTGGACCTGGCGCTGCACCGCCAGCACCGGGTCCAACCGATTTATGTCCTGGACCCGCGACGCAAGTCCTATGTCCACGAGCTGCGCGCCATGGCCACCATCCGGGCAGGGCTGGAGTCCCGCCCGGAAGCCCGCGGGCGGGTCGCGCCGGTCCGGGTCTACCTGCGCGACGACATCCTCGCGAGCCCGGACATCACCACGCTTTATCAGCGCCTGGCCAGCGAGGTGCATGTGGGTACCCAGTACGACTGGCTGGCACGACTGTGCGCACAGGAGGGCCTGCGTGACCTCGAACTGTCGCTGACCGGTCACGAGGCCGGAACCGAGTTGCAGGAACGCTTGTTCCGCAATCCGCAGTGCGGCGATTACCGCTTTCGCGAGGACGACTTCGCCTGGGAGCTGTTCCAGTACTACCGCTTCCCGCTGCTGTCAGTAACCAAGGAGGCGATGAAGTTCGATGCCGAGGCCAAGGGCTTCCTGCCCCTGCTCGAACAATCCTGGTTCTGCCACTCGCCGATCCTGGGCCGGCCCTGTGGTCACTGCCAGCCTTGCCGCTTCTCGCGCGAGTCGAACCGGGCAATCCAGTATTCGCGCCTGGGGCCGCTCCTGGAGCTCGCACGCCGGGCACGCTCCAGCCTGCGCTTGATGCGCACCGCCGGCGCCTGAGACGCAAACGCCATGTCCCTCGCCTTTGGTGCCCTCCTTCCCTGGCTGTCCGGCCCGCGCGAATATGCCGCGTTGCGCCGCGCCGAGCGGCTCTCACTCCCTGCCCTGCAACGCCTGCAGGCCGAACGACTGGCCCGTCTCTTGATGCAGGCGCGAGACGAGGTCCCGTACTACCGCGACCTGTTGCCACCGGTGAACGTGATCGCGACTGATCCGGTTGCGGCCCTGCTGTCACTGCCCATTCTCGACAAGCACACCATCCGCCGCGAAGGCGAGCGCCTGCGTTCCGAGCGGCCACGCCCCGGACTGCGGCGCAACACCTCCGGCGGTTCGACCGGCGAGCCCGCAACGTTCTACCAGGACACCGCCTACCGCCGCTGGGGCCGCGCCACCAAGGCCCTGTTCGATGCCTGGACCGGCTACCGGCCGGGACACCGCAAGGCCGTGCTCTGGGCCGCTTCACGCGACCTGACCGCCGGGCGCGGCGTGCGCCGACTGGCCGAGCGGATGAAGAATCGCACCCTTCTGAACGCCTACTGCATGGATCCGGCCACGATGGATGCACACCTGGAGCAGCTGCGCGCGGCACCGCCCGCGCAGCTCCAGGTCTACGCGGAGAGCGGCCACGAACTCGCCCGGCACGCCCTGCGCCGGGGGATCCGCATTCAGGGTATCGGCAGCGTGCTGAGTTCGGCCGGAACCCTCTTTCCCGATATGCGCGACACCATCGAGGAGGCCTTCTCCGCCCCTGTGTTCAACCGCTACGGCTCGCGGGAGGTGGGCGACATGGCCTGCGAATGCGAACGCCACCGAGGCCTGCACGTGAACCCCCTGACACAGTTCCTCGAGATCCTCGACGACGAGGGCCGGCCGGCACCCCCCGGCACCCCGGGTCGCGTCGTGGTCACCTCGCTCACGAATCACAGCATGCCCCTACTGCGCTACGCGATCGGCGACCTGGCCAGCTGGTCGAGGGAGACCTGCGACTGTGGCCGTGAGTGGCCCCTGCTGGAGGGTGTATGGGGGCGCGTGACCGATCACCTACGCGGCGCCAACGGTGCAGTCGTATTCGGCGGCTGGCTGCGCCAGCTTCTGTACCCGGAAGACTGGATCGGGCAGTACCAGTGGGTACAGCACGCGGAGGATCACCTCCGCCTGCGGCTGATCCCTGCAGACAACAGGTCCGACAGCGAGCGCGAGCAGTCCCTGCGCGAGCGACTGGAACCCGCCATCCACCAGCAACTGGGCGCGAGCACCCGACTCGATATCGAACGCGTGGGCACGATTCCGCCCTCGGCCAGCGGGAAGCACCTGCATGTCATCAGCGAATTGCGGGAGAATCGGCGGTGAAGATCCTGCATGTGATCAATGGGCTCGGCCAGGGCGGAGCGGAACGCCAGCTAGGGAACCTGCTACGGGCCGCGCCGGATACCGGGGCGGTCTTCGCACTCAAGGAGCCCGGCGTAATGGCCGGGACCATCCGCGCGCACGGCATCCCGGTGTATTCCGGAGGACTGCGCAGCCCGCTCTCGGTGGGATGGATCGCGGCATTGCGCCGGACACTGGACGCCTATCAGCCGGATGGCGTCATGGGCTGGATGTACCACGGCAACCTTGCCGCCTCGCTCACCCGGCGCCTTGGACACCGCGGTCCGGTGTTCTGGAATGTACGCCACTCGGTGCACGACCTGGCACACGAGAAACGCGGAACCCGCTGGGTGATCCGGACCGGGGCGTGGCTGTCGCGGCATCCGGCGCGCATCGTCTACAACAGTGCGGCCGCGGCCGCGCAGCACGAGGCCCTGGGTTTTGCGTCCAGCGGTCGCGTGGTGCTGCCCAACGGCTTTGATCTGGGGCGTTTCTGCCCCGAACCCGAGGCGCCCCGTGGCCTGCGCGCGCAGCTGGGCATTGGTGCGGAAACCTGGTTGCTGGGCATGGTGGGCCGCGCCCATCCGATGAAGAACCATGCCGGACTGGTGGCCGCCCTGGCGCAACTGGTCCAGTCCGGGGTGGACGTGCACTGCGTGATGGTCGGCACCGGGGTCTCCGCAGACGACAATCCCCTGGCCCTGGCCATGCGCGAGCACGGGATGGCCCGGCACGTAACACTGCTGCCTCCGACCCCCGAACCCGAGGCCCTCTATCCAGGCCTGGATTTGCTGGTGCTGCCATCGCGCTGGGGCGAGGGCTTCCCCAACGTCGTAGGCGAGGCAATGGCCTGCGGCGTCCCCGCCGTGGTCACGGACATCGGCGATGCAGCCACCGTGGTCGGAGAGACCGGTTTTGTCTCCGCAAGCCCAAAGCCGCCGGACCTGGCCGACGCCATTCGCTACGCCGTTGGCCAGGGCCGTGAACGCCTGCGCGGTCTCGGGGGCAAGGCTCGTGCACGCATGCAATCGCATTACGCCCTCGATGCCGTGAGCGCGCGCTATCAGGCCCTGTTCCAGGATGCCCTGGCAGGCACCGCGTCCGTCTCGCCATGAGCTATACCGCGATCCCGTTCACCTTCATGGAACTGCTTCTGTCGGGCAGCTTCCTGATCATCGTGCTGGTCGCCGTGCTGTGGACGGGCCGCACCCGGGAGGGCTATCTGTGGCCACTGCTGGCGGCCCTCCTTGCCCGCATCGGCGCCGCCCTGGTGCAGCGTTTCCTGTTCCCGTTGCCCCAGGGCGGCGCCGATGCGATCAGCTTCGAACGCCGCGCCTGGTTCTGGGCCCAAAGCGGCTGCGGCAATCTCGGGGATCACTTCAGCATGGGCAGTTCCTACCTGCACAGCTGGCTGATCGCGAACATCTATGCCTGCGTCGACCGCGCGCCCCTCGCCTTCCAGGCCGTGAATATCGCCCTGGGCATGCTGACGGTCTACCTGATCGCGCGCATCGCCGAACAGCTCTGGGACCGCCAGGCGGCGGTGCGCGCCGCCTGGATCGCCGCGCTGTTCCCCATCCTGATCGTGAACGCCGCCGTGCCGTTGCGCGAGGTCTGGTTCACCGCCTTCTTCCTGCTCGGGGTGCTCTGGCTGGTGCGCTGGGTGCAAAGCCAGCGCAGCGTTTTTCTGGTGGCGGCGGTGGGGGTCTTGCTGGCCTCGGCGATCGTGCATGGCGCCGCGGTGTTTGCGATCGCCGGCATTGCGGTCGTGCTGGTCGGCTGGTCGATCAAGGAGTTTCTGCGCGCCTCGGACCTGGGCCGCATGCGCCCAGGCCTGCTGTTCGGCGGCATCCTGCTCGGCGCGGCCGGTGTCCTGGGCTTCCTGGTGATGGACGACATGCGTTTCTCCTCCATTGGTCAGCTAGGCGATGTCATGGAGCAGACCGAGACCCTGGACCAGCGGGCCGAGCGCAGCGCGCGTGGCGGCGCCGCCTATCCGTCTTTTCTCATTCCCTCCAATGATCTTCAGGCGCTGGTCCTGACGCCGGTCCGCATGGGCTATCTGCTGTTCGGCCCCCCGCTGTGGGAGGTGCGCTCCCCGGTTCACCTGATCGGCATGCTGGAGGGCTTGTTCTACTTGTCCCTGGTGCTGCTGCTGGCGGTTTATCGCCACCACTGGTGGCAACGCAAGGACTTCCGACTGCTGGTGGTGATGTTCGTCGTGCTCACGATCATTTTCGCCTGGGGCACCAGCAACTTCGGTACCGCCGCCCGCCACCGCGCGAAATTCCTCGGAATTCTGATTGCCCTGGCCGCGGGCCTGGCCGGCCGCCGCGTATGGCGCTGGGAACGCCTGCAACGGCTCACCGGGAGGCGTGCAGCGACGACCGACAATGTCACCGATCCACCCGAATCTTCCGATACAAGCCTGCCGCACCCGCGGCGTGCCTCGCCCTGATTTGCCGCGCACCCCACGCGCACCCGCCCCACTCCCGGGGCCCCTACGCACATTCACACAGGAGATTGAAAGATGGCGGAATTTGCGGCACCGGACGCCCCGCGTCTGGCCATTATTGGTCTGGGTTATGTCGGCCTGCCTCTGGCGGCCGAGTTCGGACGGGTCCTGCCCACGCTGGGCTTCGACATCGATACGGGTCGGGTCGAGGAACTGCGTGGGGGGCATGACCGCACGCGCGAAGTCTCGCGCGAGGAACTCGCCGGCGCCGAACATCTGGAGCTGACCGCAGACAGGGAGCGGCTGCGGGAATGCAATGTGTTCATCGTGACGGTGCCGACCCCGATTGATGCGCATCGCTGCCCCGATCTGGGCCCGCTACTGGCCGCCAGCCACACGGTGGGGGGCGTGCTGAAGCCGGGCGACGTGGTGATCTACGAGTCCACGGTCTACCCCGGAGCCACGGAGGAGGACTGCGCCCCCGTGCTGGCTGCCGAGTCGGGGCTGGAGCTCAATCGGGATTTCTTCCTCGGCTACAGCCCGGAACGGGTCAACCCCGGCGACAAGGAACACCGTATCCCCGACATCGTCAAGGTCACCTCCGGCTCCACCCCCGAGGTCGCCGCCTTCGTCAACGCGCTCTACACCCGCATCATCCGCGCAGGCACCCATCCGGCGGCCAGCATCCGTGTCGCCGAGGCGGCCAAGGTCATCGAGAACACCCAGCGCGACGTGAATATCGGGCTGATCAACGAACTCGCCATGCTGTTCGAGCGCCTGGACCTGGATACCGAGGCGGTACTGGCCGCGGCCGGGACCAAGTGGAATTTCCTGCCGTTCCGGCCCGGCCTGGTGGGCGGGCATTGCATTGGCGTAGATCCGTACTACCTGACGCACAAGGCGCAGGCCGTCGACTACCACCCGGAGATGATCCTCGCCGGACGCCGCACCAACGACGGCATGGGGGGGCATATCGCGGACCGCACCATCAAGGCAATGATCCGCAAGGGGTTCCCGGTCGTGGGTTCGCGCATCCTGATCATGGGTCTCGCCTTCAAGGAGAACTGTCCGGATCTGCGCAACACGCGCGTGGTGGACATCGTCCATGACCTGCACGGTTATAACGCCAACGTCGACATCTGGGACCCCTGGGTGGACGCAGCCGAGGCCCATCACGAGTACGGCCTGGACCTCCTGTCCGATACCCCGGAGCCGTCTCGTTACGATGCAATCGTCCTCGCCGTCCCGCACTGGGAGTTCGTGGAACTGGGCCCGCAGGGCGTACAGAAGTTCGCACGCGAGCGCGCGGTGATCTTCGACGTCAAATCCGTGCTCCCGCCGGAGGCGAGTGACCTGCGTCTATAAACGCTCAATCCCTCTTGGTTCGCGCTGTCTTTTCGGGGTGTCTCGCACACTTTGAGCCCCCGGAAAGATGGCGATAAACCATTGTCTTGTTTACCTTTTGCCCTCATGCACACGGACTTACGAGGTGCCTGAACGCCGCCACCCCGGAGGGGGGCGAAGCACCCTCGAGACAGGAGCGCAACGCATGCAGGAAACCGAGCATCGCCGAATCGTATCGCCCCTGCGCGGCAACACCTCCAGTGCTGCCGAGACCACCCGTCAAGGCGCGGTACGCGAACGCTGCAGCGTCGATCTGCTGATCGTGGCCGCCAACGCCCGCTCGCTGATCGCCAACCGCGGTGATCTGATCCGCGAGATTCAGGCGCGAGGGCATGGCGTGGCCGCGGCAGTCCCGCGCAAGGACTATCTACCCGAGGTCGAGGACCTGGGTATCCCGATCTACCCCTTCGACCTGGGCCGGACCGGAGTCAACCCGGTCGAAGACCTACGGACCACAATGTCCCTGGCGCGGCTGATTCGGCGGCTGCGCCCGGAGGCGGTGTTCAGCTACACCGTCAAGCCCGTCGTGTACGGCTCCCTGGCTGCACACTGGGCCGGCGTTCCGCGGGTATACGCCATGATCACCGGCCTGGGGCATGCCTTCACGACCGAGTCCTGGCGGACACGGGTGTTGCGGACCATCAGTTCGCGTCTGTACCGAACGGCACTCGCTCGTTGCGATCGCGTGTTCTTCCAGAATCCGGATGACCTGCAGGATTTCCTCGACCGCGGGGTTTTGCCCGACACCCAACGGGTGGTCCGCATCAACGGATCCGGCGTGGATGTGGAGCGCTTCGCGCGGCAGCCCCTGCCCGAGGGCGACCCACTGTTCCTGTTTGTCGGTCGCCTGTTGACCGAAAAGGGCATCCTCGAATTCGTGGAGGCGGCGCGCCAGGTCCACCAGCAATCCCCCAGCGCCCGGTTCGTCGTCGTCGGTCCCCACAACCCGGACCTGCCCCACTCGATCCCGGCAGAGCAGGTCGAGGCCTGGAAGCGCGAGGGCATCGTCGAGTTCGCAGGCGGCGTTACCGATGTTCGGCCCTGGCTCGAGAAGGCCTCGGTCTTCGTCCTGCCCTCCTACCGAGAAGGCACGCCCCGCTCGGTGCTGGAGGCGATGAGCGTGGGGCGCCCGATCATCACCACGGATGCCCCTGGCTGCCGTGAAACCGTCCTGGATGGCGAGAACGGCTTTCTCGTCCCGTCCCGAACCACTGCGCCCCTGGCCGAGGCCATGCAACGGTTTCTGGATCAGCCGGAACTGTTACCCCAGATGGCCGGGGCCTCGCGTGAGCGGGTGGAAGCGAAATACGAGGTTGGACAGGTCAATCGCGTGATTCTTCGGTCCATGGAGCTCACATGAACGCGACTCTCAAACGACTGTTCGACGTCCTGTCCAGCATGGGGGCCCTGATCCTGCTGGCACCGGTCCTGTTTCTGATCGCCGCGGCAATCCGCCTCGACAGCCCGGGCCCGGTCCTGTTCCGCCAGCGACGTATTGGCCTCCATGGCCAGCCTTTCCGGGTGCTCAAGTTCCGCACCATGGTGGATCGCGACCCGGACACCATCGACCAGCACCACGAGCAGGTCGTCAGTACCGGGATCGATCCGCGCATCACGCGTGCAGGCCGGCTGCTGCGCGCCAGCAGTCTCGATGAACTGCCACAGCTCTGGAACATCCTGCGTGGCGACATGAGCGTGGTCGGCCCCCGCCCCATCCTGCCGGAGCAGGTGGAGGTCGTCCCGCCTTCCTACGCCTCCCGTTTTTCCGTGCGGCCCGGCCTGACCGGCCTGGCCCAGGTCCGCGGTCGCCGCACCCTGGGCTGGATCCAGCAGCTCGAGGCCGATACCGAGTACGCCGCGCAGCATCACCTGCTGTATGACCTGGGATTAATCCTGCGGACCATTTACGTAGTCCTGACCGGCCAGGGGGTGTACGGCGAGGCCGGCATCAACTGGCGTACCTATCGCGATTCGTTGCGTAACCGACAGCAAGGGGACACGAAATGAACTCGACCCTGAAACACATGTTCATCACCGCCTCCGCCAACGTCGCCCGACAAGCTGAGGCAGCCGGGATCGCGCGCATCTTTGTCGATATGGAAGTCCGCGGGAAGGCCGAGCGTCAGGGCCATATGGACACGCACAAGGCGCGCCACACGCTCGAGGATGTGCGCCGCATTGCCGGCGCGTTGACGAGCGCCGAATTGATGGTTCGCATCAACCCCCCGGCATCGCAAACGCCCTCCGAAGTCCGCCAGGCGATCGAAGCCGGCGCCGACCGGCTGATGCTGCCGATGTTCACCCACATCGACGAGGTCGCGCTCTTCCTCGACGCAGTGGGCGGACAAGTGCCGGTCGCTCTGCTGGTCGAGACACCCCAGGCACTGATCCGGCTCCCCTCCTACCTGCCGCTGCTGGGGCCCGACGACCAGATTCACATCGGCCTGAATGACCTCAGCCTGGCCACCGGGCTCGATTTCCTGTTCGAACCCCTGGCCGGCGGCATGCTCGAGGCCCCTGCGGCACTGTGCCGCGAGGCCGGCGTCGCGTTCGGGTTTGGAGGCGTCGGGGCCGTGGGCAAAGGCGAGATCCCGGCGGAATCCATTCTGGGCGAGCATGTCCGCCTCGGCTCCGAATGGGTGATCCTCTCGCGCGCATTCCGCGAGGTCGTCAGTCAGGAAGACCCGGCCACCGGGGCCGCGCGCCTGCGCGGCGAACTGGGACGCCTGCAAGCGGCGGAACAACGGTTTCGCGCGGCGACGCCGGAACAGCTGGGGGAGAACCGCGACGAGGTCCGCAGCCGCATCTTCCGGCTGGCGGCCCGGCTGCACAACCGGAGTCGGGCATGCGCCTGAGCCGGACGCTGTTCCTGCAGAAGCCTGACGTCCTGCGGCAACAACAGGGCCTCATCGAAAGCCGCCTGTGCGAGGCATTTCCCAACACCGCGCTGACCTTCGCCGGGGGGCCCGACGCCGTTCCCGAGGGGCTTGAGGTCGACGCGGTCATCGCCCCCACGCTGCCCTGGCTGCCCGAGGCCCTGAACCGCCTGTCGCGCTATCAGTGGATCCATTTCCTGTCCGCCGGGGTGGAGCGAATCTGGGACATGCCCTTCCCCAAGGATGGCCTGATGATGACCAAGAGCAGCGGCGTCCATGGTGCCCCGATGAGCGAGTATGCGATCGGCGCCATGCTCTACTTCGCCAAGCACTTCGATCGTTTCAACGAGCAAAGCCGCCAGAAACGCTGGGAGCGCAGCTGGCTTGGGGAACTGACCGGACGCACCGTCATGGTGCTCGGCATGGGGCACATCGGCGCGCTGGTAGCCCGCCGCGCCCAGGCGTTCGACATGCGTGTGATCGGCGTCCAGCGCAACCCGCGGGCCCATGACCATGCCAGCGAGGTCATCCCGCTGGACGCTGTGGAAAAACGTCTATCCGAAGTGGACTACCTGGTCGTCTGCCTGCCCCTCACGCCGGGCACTCACCACCTGGTCGCCGAGCCCCAGTTGCAGCACCTGAAGCCCGGCGCGGTTCTGGTGGACATATCGCGTGGCGGCGTGGTGGATCAGCGGGCCCTGACCCAGGCCCTGGACACGGGCCACTTGCGCGGCGCCGCACTGGATGTCTTCGAGGAGCAGCCCCTGCCCGCGGGCTCGTCCCTGTGGAACCGGGAGAATGTCCTCGTCACTCCACACGTCTCGGGAACCTCGCCGCACTATATGGAGCGCGCCCTCGAGATCTTCGTGCGCAACGCCCGCGCGCTTGAACAGGGCCACGCCCCGATCACGCCGGTCGATCCCGCCGCCGGCTACTGACTGCCGCCCGACAAAACGCGGCTCCGCAAGAGCCCTGCTCGTTTCTCTCGCACTTCCCTTCCTGCAAGTATGCGGGCCCGGAGAACATCACTCGCCCCCCCCAGGGGGGCGTGGATCCATCCGCACGGCCGCGGAAGAGTCGACCCCACTTGCCGGGACGCCGCGCCTGGTCCTGGAAAGACCCGGTCCTGGAAAGAATCGGGCGCCAACGCGCCCCCCCGAATGGATCCGCTCGGCCTGCCACCACGCTATATCGCGCCACCACAGGGCCTCTTACCTTGCGCACCGTGGCCAAAATGGGGCGGAAAGGTGACTGGCGACAGCCCGCCCGCGAAGCCACCCGGGCGTTACTTCCCGAGCCACATCCGCGGACCGGCAAGCGGTACGGACATGACACTGGAAAGGTACGGAGGTGCCGACGCCAGTGCATTGGCAACCCGCGTGACCGCACCGAAGGCCGCGAGTCATCCACGACGGTATGCGAGGTGCACGACCACCGGACCGTGATCCACCGCATCACCTACCGCGAAGCGGGCGCGGCCGTTCGCGCATAGGTCACCACTGCAGGGCGCACCGGAGCCGGAACCGGTCGTGGCGGGCGGGACGGTGCCGGGGCACTGTGCGTTGCCTCTTCCTCGCTCCCGGGCTTGTACCCATCCACGACCCGGCGCAGTGTCTCGAACGCGACCCGGGCATCCCGCTCGTGGTCGGCCTGCTTCAACGCTTGCAATGCCTGGGCGAGTACATCCGCCGCCACACAGGTCTCGCGGGCGCGCATGATCTTGGCGTGAGGCGTCGCCTCCACGTTATCTCCGATCAGCAGCTCCTCATAGAGCTTTTCGCCGGGACGCAGGCCCGTACAGGTAATGGCGATGCCTTCTCCCCCGGCGGCCTCGTCCTCGCGCACCTGATGGCCATGCAGGCGAATCATGCGCCGGGCCAGGTCGATGATCCGGACCGGTTCCCCCATGTCGAGGACATAGACCTCGCCACCCTCGGCCATCGCGCCGGCCTGAATCACCAGCTCGGCCGCCTCCGGAATGGACATGAAGTAACGGGTAATCTCGGGGTGGGTGACCGTCACCGGCCCCCCTTCGCGTATCTGCCGGTGGAATAGCGGGACCACGGAACCGGACGAACCCAGCACATTGCCAAACCGCACCATGCTGAAGACCGTCGCATTCTGGCGCCGCGCCCGATCCTGCAGGACCATCTCGGCCAGGCGCTTGCTTGCACCCATGATGTTGGTCGGACGCACGGCCTTGTCGGTGCTGATCAGGATAAAGCGCTCGACTCCCGCGCTGATCGCTGCATCGGCTACCACAGCCGTACCCAGCGTGTTGTTGCGCAGGCCCTCGAGCAGGTTGCCTTCAACCAGCGGCACATGCTTGTAGGCGGCGGCATGATAGAGCGTCTGCACACCGTGCTCGCGCAGGACCTCGGCGACCCGCGCGCGGTTCGCGACCGATCCGAGCACGGCGTGCACCGCCACCTCCGTCTGCATGCCGGAACGACGCTCCGCGAGTTCCTGCTCGATCCGGTAGAGCGCGAACTCGTTACGTTCAAAAAGCACCAACGCGGCCGGCTCAAGGCTGAGGATGCGCCGACACAACTCCGAACCGATCGAACCACCGGCACCGGTCACCATCACTACACGCCCCCGGATGCTTCGGGCCAGCAGGGCCTCGTTGGGCGGCACCGGATCGCGCCCAAGGAGATCCGCGATATCGAGATCCTCCAGTTGATCCAGCGGTGCCTGCCCCGACACCACCGCCTCCAGCGATGGCACCGACTGCACATGCAACGGATACGGTTCCAGCCATTCGAGGATACGCCGGCGATCGGCTCGACTCGCCGATGGAACGGCCAGCAACACGCGCGCGACACCGCACTGGTCCACAAGAGTCTCCAGGGCCGCGGGCCCGCATACCGGGATATCGTCAATGGCACGCCCCTGGACCGCCGGATCCTCGTCGATGAACGCCATCACGCGGAAGCGTCCACTGGACTGCAACCCGGACGCCAGCTGAATACCCGCCTCGCCAGCACCGAAGACCACCACGCGCTCACTCCCCGATCGCGCATCGGAGACCGCCTGATACCAGCTACGCACCAGAGATCTCCCGGCCGCCACCAGGGCAAAGGCCAACAGGGCAAAGTTCACCGAAATCGCTCCGAAGAAGCCGGGTGTCTGCGTCAATTCGGTGGACGCCCAGATCATCACCGCGAGCGCCAGCACACCGACGATCACGGCCTTGAACGCCCGAGCCCCCATGAAGCGCACTACCGTCCGGTAGAGCCCCAGCCGGGCAAACACCAGAATACCGACCGCCGAAACCAGCGGGAAAAGCCACCAGGCCTCGACCATCATGGCCGGAAGCGGCTGCCCGGTGCGGATTACAAACGCCAGCCACAGGGCAAGGGGCAGCATCGTGCTGTCTGCCAGCACCATCAACCCCTGCTTCGCGCCACGCGGCAGCTGCAGCAGGTTTTCAAGACTACGATCCAGTAACGCCATCGTATGGCCTCCCTTCGTGTCATCGATCGGATCACGAGGCAGAACAACGACGTTTTCATGTCGCCGTTCGCCGCAAGCGAGAAGGGAGGCTACCAGTGCAATCACCGGACATCTGGGGGGGGAATCACGCTGTAGGGGACGCGACTGAGGGCGTCGTCACGCTATCCGGACGTCCCTCCGAAAGAGCCGGAGAATACCTTCCGTATGTCACAGGGGGATCGCCGCGACGGGCACCTCAAGGAGACACAGATCAGACGGAAGAAGAGAGAGCAGCCACGAAACGCGGGCTCATGCCCCATGCGCACCCACACGGCTTCGAGCCCGATCAATCGAGCGTCACCAAGGTATGCAAGGGTCTGGAAAGAAATGGTGGGCCGTGTAGGAATCGAACCTACAACCAATGGATTAAGAGTCCACTGCTCTACCAATTGAGCTAACGGCCCCCTGAACAAAAAAGGGGGTGGGGTGACCGATGGGACTCGAACCCACGACAACCGGAGTCACAATCCGGGACTCTACCAACTGAGCTACGGTCACCACCGTGTCACTGTACAGCTACTTGCGCGAAGGGCGGCCCTGGCGCGCCCGGCAGGACTCGAACCTGCAACCGTCGGCTTAGAAGGCCGATGCTCTATCCGGTTGAGCTACGAGCGCGTTACCGCCGAGCATTGAGGCCATGGCGCCTGATCCGAGCCTGCCGGAAAACCGTGGCCGGGAGCCATGGTCGGGGTAGAGGGATTCGAACCCCCGACATCCTGCTCCCAAAGCAGGCGCGCTACCAGACTGCGCTATACCCCGTCGAGCCGTCCCCGCTAAAGGGCCTACACAGCGAGCGCAGGATGGTAGCCCCGCGAGGGGTTCGCGGTCAACATTCATCAACAGATTCCGCCTGCAATGCCCTCCCCTCGGGCGCGGCCCCGTGCTAACGTCGGCTTGGGACGTTCGCAGGGTCGCGAGCGCGGAGGGGACGGATGCTCGACTGGGTAGCCAACACAGCCATTGTATTGGGGGCAAGCGGCCTCCTGTATGCCCAATGGACACTCGCCCGGCTGCTGCGCGAACTCCCCGAGAGCCGGGTCCGCACCGGCTGGAAGATGATGTTCTTTCTGGTCCCGGTCTTTATCCTCGGCTATTTCGGCTACATCCCGCTGAACTGGGGGCTCTACGAGGGCCTGCCCGACCTCCTGGTGCCGGCCATCTTCCTCCTCGGGGGCTGTTTCGTCTGCACCGTGGTCGGTCTGACCCATAGCTCGGTGGAGAAGATCCGCCACATTACGCGGCTGGAACACGAATCCATCACCGACCCGCTGACCGGCCTGTTCAACCGCCGGCACATGGATCGCCGGCTGGACGAGGAGGTATCCCGCGCCCGGCGCTACGGCCAGCCATTGTCCGTCGTGATGCTGGATATCGACCAGTTCAAGCCGATCAATGACCGCCTGGGCCACCTGATCGGGGACTACATCCTGACGACCCTGGCCGAACGCATGCAGCAGGTCCTGCGGCGCTCCGACCTTGCCGCGCGCTTCGGCGGGGAGGAGTTCGTCGTCGTCGCCCCGCATACCGACCTCGAGGCAGCCATGGCGCTGGGCGAGAAGCTGCGCGAAGCCATATCCGGCCACCCGATCACCCTGACCGGGCACCAGGCCGCCCCGCCCTGCGCACCGGATACCCTGACGGTCACGGTCAGCGTCGGCATCGCCAGCCGCGACGCGAACCCGAGATCCAGGGACACCGCCGAGACCCTGATTGCCCGCGCCGACGACGCGCTCTATCGCGCCAAACAGGACGGGCGCAACCGCTGCGAGGCCAGCGCGCCCACCAGCGGGCTCTCGGTGGCCCTTTAGAAAACACGCCGCGCGCGATGGCTGCGCGGATCCAGCGGTGCTCCACGCCGCATGCCGCATCCGCCCGGCAAATCGCTTGAGCCCCCGCGCCCGCCATGGGAAGATCGCGGGCGTTCCCCCGGAGGCGAGACCCCATGACGGCCCAGATCATCGACGGACGCGCGATTGGCCAGACCCACCGCGCAAGAATCGCGACCGAGATCGAATCCATGACCGCCCGCGACCTGCGTCCGCCGGGCCTCGCCGTGGTGCTGGTCGGGACCAACCCGGCCTCCGAGGTCTATGTGCGCAACAAGCGCAAGGCCTGCGAACAGGTGGGCGTGGTCTCCCACTCCTATGACCTGCCCGCGGGCACGCCGCAGACCGATCTGCTAGCGCTGATCGACCAGCTCAATGCCGACCGCACCATCGACGGCATCCTGGTCCAGCTGCCGCTGCCGGATCACATCGACCCCGAGACGGTGATCGAGCGCATCTCCCCGGCCAAGGACGTGGACGGCTTCCACCCGTACAACGTCGGCCGCCTGGTGGCGCGCGTGCCGCGCCTGCGCCCCTGCACCCCCTGGGGTGTCATCCAGCTGCTGCGGCATATCGAGGAACCGTTCAAGGGCCGCACGGCCTGCGTGATCGGCGCCTCCAATATCGTCGGCCGACCCATGGCCCTGGAACTGCTGCTGGCCGGTGCGACCCCGACCATCTGCCATCGCTTCACCCCGGATACCGCCGCCATTGCACGGCACTCCGACATCGTGGTCGCAGCGGTCGGCAAGCCCGGCCTGGTCAAGGGTGACTGGATCAAGCCCGGCGCCACGGTGATCGACATCGGCATCAACCGCCGCGACGACGGTACCCTGACCGGCGACGTGGAGTTCGACGCCGCCGCCGAGAAGGCCGCCTGGATCACGCCCGTGCCGGGCGGGGTCGGCCCGATGACCGTGGCGATGCTGCTGGACAACACCCTGCGCGCCCGCGCCTTCGGGACCCACGAAGCGGCCTGAACGATGGCGTCCAGCGCCCGCCTGCGGGCGGGCGCTTGCTTCTCGCGGGTTCAGCCCGCTGCGTGACGACGCGCGGCCTCCAGCCGCAGACGCACGCGTTCGCGCCCCAGATACTCCCAGATACGCGGCAGCTCCGGCCCAAAGGTCTGCCCGGACAACGCCGCCCGCAACGGCATGAACAGCTTGCGCCCCTTGCGTTCGGTGGCCTGCCCCACCGCCTTGGCCAGGGCGGGAAAATCCTCGGCCGCATCCAGCGCCTCCAGCCCCGCGCTAAAGAACTCCGCGCCGGCGGCCGTCAGTTCCTCGCGCGCGGCCGCGCTGTACGGCGCCGGATCGGCGGCGAACGCCGCGACCCACAGTGGCGCCTCCTCGGCGCGGGTGATGTTGTCGCGCAGCAGCCGCGCCAGCGCCGGGCGCTGCTCGGCGGCCACCGCCTCCAGCACCCCCGCCGCCTCCAGGTAGGCCTGCATCTCGGCATCCGAAAGGCTGCGCAGGGCCTCTGACTGCCAGTGATCCAGCTGCTGCGGATCATGCCGCGCCGCGCTGTGACCAATACGCTCGGGGCTGAATCCGGCCGCCAGCTCCGTGGGCGACAGCAGGGCATCGCTCTCGTAGCGATGCCCAAGACGCGCCAGGTGGTTCAGGATCGCGACCGGCAGATAGCCCTTCGTCCGCAACTCCTCGACGCTCGCGGAACCATTGCGCTTGGACAGCGGCGCCCCGTCCTGCCCCATCACCAGCGGCAGGTGGTGATACGCGGGTGCCGCGAGGCCCAGCGCCTCCAGCAGCAGCATCTGCCGCGGCGTGTTGGCGATATGGTCCTCGCCGCGCACCACGTCGGTCACGCCCATCAGGGCATCATCGATCGCGTTGGAGAAGAAAAAGGCCGGCGTGCCGTCGGAGCGACGGATCACGAAATCGCCGATCTCGTCGGTGCGGAAGCTGACCGGGCCGCGCACGCCATCCTCGAAACGCACCGTCCGGCCCAGTGGCACACGGAAGCGCAGCGTCGGCTTCTGGCCCTCGCCCTCGCGCCGGGCAACCTCCTCGGCACTCAGCTGGGCACAGGTCCCGGGATAGCGCGGCGGCTTGCCCTGCGCGCGCATCCGCTTGCGCCCGCGTTCCAGCTCGGCGGACGAACAAAAGCACGGGTAGGCCAGACCCTGTTCGGTCAATTGCCGGTAATAGCCATCATAGAGCTCGCCCCGCTCCGACTGCGCGTAGGGGCCGGCATCGCCCCCGGCGCCAAAGCCTTCGTCCCAGTCCAGCCCGAGCCAGCGCAGATCGCGCTGCAGCGCGTCGACGAACTCCGGGCGCGAGCGCTCGGCGTCGGTGTCCTCGATGCGCAACAGGAAATGCCCTCCGCGCGAACGGGCCCGCAGCGCGCTGAACAGCGCCGTGCGTACATTGCCCAGGTGCAACAGGCCGGTGGGACTGGGGGCGAAGCGGGTGCGGATTATCGAGTTCGTCATCGCGCGCATGGTAGCGGAGCGTCCACCGGCTCACCAGCGCCTCGCCCTCACGCCCACACACACTTCCGGCATGCTGGCAGGCCTTGCCAGTGGCGGGTACCATTGCCGGTCTTATCTTCCGGAGGTCAGTCCAATGCAACGCATCCGCACCCGGCTCGGCGTCGTGCTGGCCACCCTGCTGATCACCCTCTTTACATCAGGAGCCCTCATGGCCGACACCCATCCGCAGGTCGCAATCGAAACCAACCACGGCCGCATCGTGCTGGAACTCAACGCCGAAGCCGCCCCGGAGACGGTCGCCAACTTCCTCTCCTACGTGGATGATGGCTTCTTCGACGGCACGATCTTTCACCGCGTGATCCCGGGCTTCATGGTCCAGGGCGGCGGCTTCGACAAGGATATGAACCAGAAGTCCGCGGGCGAGCCGATCCGCAACGAAGCGGACAACGGCCTGCAGAACGAGGTCGGTGCGATCTCCATGGCGCGCACCCAGGACCCGCATTCCGCCACCGCCCAGTTCTTCATCAACGTGAACGACAACGACTTCCTGAACCACACGGCCCCGAACGCGCAGGGCTGGGGCTATGCCGTATTCGGCAAGGTCTCCGAGGGCATGGACGTGGTGCGCAAGATCGAGGCCCTTCCCACCGGCCGCGCCGGCATGCACCAGGACGTACCGCAGGAGCCGGTCGTGATGGAAAGCGTCAAGCGCGTCGAGGACTAACCTCTTCGTGAGTGCCCGCGCGCCGGCCCTGGTCATCTCCGACCTGCATCTGGATCGCGAACCCGGCCCCCTGCTCGAGGCCACGCTCGCCTTCCTCGAAGGGCCGGCGCGCGCGGCCTCCTCCCTGTACATCCTCGGCGACCTGTTCGAGTACTGGGTCGGCGACGACGCCGGCTTTCCCGCTGCCGAACGGCTCGCCGCAGGCCTGAAGACCCTGGACATCCCGGTGGCCTTTATCCATGGCAATCGGGATTTTCTCGTGGGCGAGGCCTACGCCGCGCGCGCGGGGATGCAGCTGGCTCCCGACCCCCTGCATGCGGCACTGCCCTGCGGCCCTGCCGTACTCCTGCACGGTGACTCCCTGTGCACCGACGACACCGAGCACATGGCGTTTCGTCAGCAAGTACGCAGTGGGGAATGGCAACGGGCGTTTCTCGCCCATCCGCTGGAAGAACGCATCCGCCAGGCCGAAGCCATGCGCGCCGCCAGCCGCGACAAGGGTCAGATGAAAGCCGCCGCGATCATGGACGTCAATGCCGAGGCAGTCGCCAACACCTTCCGTGACGCCGACGTCCCGCTGATGATCCACGGCCACACCCACCGCCCAGCGATCCATGAGCTGACCGTCGACGGCCAGCCACGCCAACGCTGCGTCCTGCCCGCCTGGGACGAACACCCCGGCTACCTGGAAATCAGCGCGACCGGCCCCGTCCTGCGCCAGCTCGACGGCTCGCCCTACCCCGAACACCTCCTCTGCACCTGATCGAATCCGCCACAGCGAGTGTTGTGGGAGCGGGCTTGCCCGCGAACGCCCCCACCAAGCCCTAATAGACAGGCCACAGGGTCCCGAATCGTATCCGTACGAAGATAGCCTTTTACGTCGAGGCTAGGCCTGGTTCGGCAACCGGTGTTTACGGTGGCTCCGGTCCGCCGCCTGCCGAGCGCTGACTCGCCAGCGCGCCCCGAGGTCCTTTCTTGCTTGCCCAAGAAAGGACCCAAAGAAGGGCACCCGGATTCCGCCCGGGAACCTCGCTCCG
>NZ_MVAR01000017.1 GCF_001999325.1 Thioalkalivibrio versutus | reverse complement strand
GCCGCCGTGGTGGCCGAAGCGATGGTGGAACCGCCGATCGAGAGCGTCATCGAGGGTGTCCTGGCCGGCGTGTTCGCCGAGGTGTCGCGCCACCTCGATTGCCATGCGGCGTTCCGCGCGATGATGCTGGATTTGCAACCGCTACTGGTGCGCGCGGTCAGCCGTGACCTCGACTTCTTCCACGACCCCAGGCACCCGTTGCGCGAATGGGTCGGCAGTCTGATCAATACGGGCGTGCGGATCAGCCCCGAGGTCAGCGCGGAAGACTCGGAGGTGGTCAGCCGCTACCTTGATGCGATGCGCCAGAGTATCGAACACTTGGGGAACGCGATCGATGATCTGGATCGCCCGGCGGCGCAGGCGTTGCGGGAGGACTGGGACGCGGCCGTGGCCGCGGAGGACGAATACTGGCGGGCACAGGCCGCCGCGCGCGCGGCGCCGATGTGTCAGAAAGAACGCGCGGCCCGTGCCCGGCGCACCCTGACGGTCTGCGTGCTGGAGACCGGGGCCGAACTCCCGGAGCGCTCCGCCGAGCAGATCGCCGAGGCCTGGGAAGACCTGCTGGCGGTAGACGAGGCGGCCGTGCAGGTGCTGGACGCCGAGGTGCAGGACGTGGTGCGGGCCATCTGCAACCAGGCGACCCCGCAGGAAGCGAATCCGCTGGTGCAGCGGATCGTGGTGACCGCACGCAAGTTTGGCGCTGACGAGGCGCGCGTCAAGGCGGTCGTGCAGCACCTGGGCCAGGCCCATCTGCAGCGCATCCGGGCCTCCGCTGACGAGCCGCGCTTCGATCCCCAGGCGCGAATCCAGGCGCGGCGTGCAGTGCGCCTCGAGGATGACGACCCCGACCTGTTGACCGATCTCGACGATCCCTGGGTCTTCGATGCCAGCCGGATCCGCACCGGCGAGTGGTTCGAGATGGTCGACAAGGCGACCGGGCAGTTTCACCGCATGGGCCTGGTCTGGCGCGGTGAGGCGACCCGCGGCTACCTGTTCCTGTCGCTGGATCTGGGCGCCAGCCGGCGCCACTCCCTGCAGGGTGTGGCCCAGGAACTGCGCGAGGGCCGCATGCGCCCGCTCCCCGACGACAACCCGCTGGATGCCCTGCTCGCCTGACCGGCGCCTTTGCGCCAAAGGTCAAAGGCCTCTCTGGCACCACGAAGGCACGAAGAGGGATCAAGGGTGGGGGGCACCCGAGAGGGTCCGGAGACGGCGAGGGAATCGGGGTGAGAGCGTTGGTGCCGAGTGCCGTACGGGCTTTACACGACGACGTGCCTGGTATCGGGCTTGAGGTACCCCGGATTATGGTGGAGGTAGGGTGCGTTGAGCCCTGCCCAACGCACCGTTCGGGGACTTTCGCGTCCATCTGGAGTGTCCCGACGTTAGGCTCGGGGCAGGCGCACTCGCAGGTGGGTCGCGCCGATGACCGCGGCCGGTACCAGCAGCAGATTCACTAGCGGGACCATTGCCAGCAGCGTGGTCCCGGCGCCGAAGCTCAGGGTCTCCAGCCGGTGGGCGCGCACGGTCTTGCGGACCTCGGCGAATGCCAGGCCGTCGTTGGCCAGCGGCGCCTCCAGGAATTCCACGGCCAGCACCCAGCTCCCGAACGTGAACCAGGCGATCGGGGCCAGCAGGTTCAGTCCGGGGATCACCGTGATCAGCAGCACGGGGATGAACAGCAGGGCGTAGTAGCCGGTCTTGCGCAGCGCGGTTACGGTCGCGTGGCCCATCTCGCCAAGGAACGAGCGCGCCGGCTGGCGGGGCTCGTGGCCCAGCCCGCGGGCGGTACGGTAGGCCAGCGGTCCGGAGAACGGGCTGGCGATGATCGCCGCCAGCGCGACGGCGGAGACCCCAAAGGCCACCAGCAACGCCAGTGCGAACAGGGGCCAAAGTAGCCAGGCGAGCCAGTCCCAGCCGCCGGGCAGCCAGGCCGCCAGAAGGGCCTCGAAGCCGAGCCCGGCGGCCGTCGCGAGCCCGATTACGACCAGGATGTTGATGATCAACGGGCCGATCACCAGACCGCGCAGGCCCGGGTCGAATACGCGCGCGAGCCCGCGAAACGGTGCCAGGAAGGCGACCAGCGGTGTCAGGCGGAGGGTGCCGGCGGGCACGGATGTGCCCTTAGCGGCGAACCCCAAAGATCGCGAGTACGAGGCCCACGACGGACATGATCCCGCCAGCGATCAGGTACATGCGCGTGTCTTCCGTATAGCGCCCCATGAACTCCTGGTGCAGCTCCTCGCCCAGGCTTTCCGTTGCGTTGTAGCCCATCACCAGCAGGATGATGCCGCCCACCAGCAGTGCAATGCCGAGAATTCGCGTCCAGTGCATGTCGTATCCCCTTGTTGTTGGGTGCCTCCCCCGAATGTAGCACCGATCCGCTCCCTCGGCGTCATGGCAGAGCACATCGTGGGACGGGTTTTGTGGGAACGGCCTGCCCGTGCCTTGTTCTGGCAAACAGCGCCGTAGGATGCGACGAGCGCAGCGAATCGCATCAATCACCGGGGGGCTGAGCAATGATGCGATTCGCTGCGCTCATCGCATCCTACGTTTGTTGTCCGAGTCCGGCTTTGCCGGGGGCTTCGCGGCCAAGGCCGCTCCCACAAGATTCCCCTCATGGAATTGGTGGCCCCCAGCCGGCATCGCGGTCGGCTTGCAGGCGAAGCCCCGGCCAAAGCGGGAGATTGCCGAGCCTCTCGGCCTGGCCGGTTAACCCGTGAAACCCGGCTCCAGCCCCACGCCGATGCGCGCGAGCCGGGCGGCGCCGCTGGCGGCATCGTCGTCCTCGGCCGTGGTCACCGGCAATCCCAGGATCCGGCTGCGGATGCGTGTCCACACGGGGTTCTGGGCGCCGCCACCCAGGGACACGACACGCTCCACGCGCGGGGCGCCCAGCTCGGACAGGCGCTCATAGCCGTCGTGCTCCACCCGGGCAACCCCCTCGAACAGCCCCTGCAGGAAACGCGCGTCGTCCTCGGGGCGGGGGGTGAGGCGGGGCTTCAGCTCGGGGTCGTTGACCGGGAAGCGTTCGCCGCGGCGGGGCAGGGGGAGATAGTCGAGCCCGCTGTCGGTCTCGGGGTCGATCGCGGCGCTCAGCCGCTCCAGGGCCGCATCATCGAAGTGCTGGCGCAGTACCGCGCCGCCGCTGTTGGAGGCCCCGCCCACCAGCCAGCGCCCCAGCAGCCGGTGGCTGTAGATCCCGAGTTCCGGGGCGTAGATCGGTTCCGGGGCCAGCTGCTTGATCACCAGCGTGGAGCCCAGGCTGGTCACGCCCGTGGTGTCGTCGTCCACACCGGAGGCGAGGAACCCGGCGATGCTGTCGGTGGTGCCGGCGACCACCCGGCAGGCAGGGTTCAGATGCAGCGATTCCGCCATTTCCGGGTCCAGCGGGCCCAGTACCGTCCCGGCCGGGACCACCTCCGGCAGTAGCGACGCGTCACTGCCCAGGGTCTCCTGCAGCCAGTTCGGCCAGCCGCCCCACAGCGCGTCGTAGCCGAGCTTCAGGGCGTTGTTCTCGTCCATGCGGTCGAAGCGCCCGCGCAGGCGTCCGGTAACCCAGTCGGCCTGGTGCAGGACGCGACGCACGCCGGAGAGCCCCTCGTGGCGACGTAGCCACAACAGCTTGGCTGCCGACGAGCTGGGGCTGTGCACGGCGGAGTCCGCCGGCGCGACCCCGGCCAGTACCGACAGCATGTCGGTGGCCCGGGCATCGTTGTACATCAGGGCCGGATGGGTCGGGCGGCCGTCGGCATCCAGGCGCAGCAGGGTGGCGGAAGTGCCGTCCACCGCGATGGCGGCGGGCTCGCCGTTCAGATGCGTGGCCGCCTCGCGCAGCAGCTCGCGCACAATGGCCCACCACAGCGCCGGGTTCTGTTCCGCCCGCTGCTCGGCACCCCCCACCGACGCTGGCAGCGCCCGGTGCGCGGCGTGGATGCGTGCCCCGTCCGGGGCCAGCAGCGCGAGCCGGATCCCGGAGGTGCCGAGGTCGATGCCGATAGCGTGCATCGCGCGTCCGCTCAGCCGTTCATGTCCAGCGGGCTGCGGGTCGGCGCCGGCAGTTGCACCGGCTCCGGCGGCGTCCAGCCGGGCTTGCGATGTTCGGCAACCACGGTGGTGTAGACGCCGCCGCGCACGTTGAAGTACGAGGTCAGGCGCATGTAGCGCGGGTCGGTCGCCGCCACCAGATCCGCCAGGATGCGGTTGGTGACCGCCTCGTGGAATGCGCCTTCATCGCGGTAGGACCACATGTAGTTCTTCAGCGACTTCAGCTCCACGCACTTGCCGTCGGCAACATACTGGATATGAATCTCGGCGAAGTCCGGCTGCCCGGTGGCGGGGCACAGGCAGGTGAATTCCGGGATGCGGATATAGATCGCGAAATCGTTCTCCGGCGCCGGGTTGTCGAAGGTTTCCAGGGTCTTGCTCGGCTGGCTGGGCATGGGTTTGTCGCGTCCTTGGTCGTTCCTGTGGGAGCGGGCCTGCCCGCGAAGCCCCCGCCAAAGCGGGAGGCAAGGAAGGCTTGGCGTGCAGGCGCGCCGTAGGGTTTTGTATGGTTTCGTGAAGCGGTTCGTTTGTCGAACTGGCAGTGGGTCACGGTAAAGGGCTAAGCGTGTACCATTCTAACCCCGACTTTCCTGACCGCGGATAGCGCCGAACGTGCGACTCGCCCGAATCAAGCTGGCCGGCTTCAAGTCGTTCGTGGACCCGACCACACTCGTCCTCCCCGGCAACCGGGTGGGCGTGGTCGGGCCGAACGGCTGTGGCAAGTCCAATACCATCGACGCCGTGCGCTGGGTCATGGGCGAGTCCTCGGCCAAGCACCTGCGCGGGGACTCCAGCGAGGACGTCATCTTTAACGGCTCCTCCAGCCGCAAGCCGGTGGGGCAGGCCTCCATCGAGCTGGTGTTCGACAACTCTGACGGCCGTCTGGGCGGCGAGTACAGCGGCTACGGCGAGATCGCGGTCAAGCGCGCGCTGACCCGCGACGGCCAGTCCAAGTACTTCCTCAACGGCCAGCGCGCGCGGAAGCGCGACGTGGTCGACCTGTTCCTCGGCACCGGTCTGGGCCCACGCAGCTACGCCATCATCGAGCAGGGCATGATTGCGCGGCTGATCGAGGCGCGCCCCGAAGAGCTGCGCGTCTACCTGGAAGAGGCGGCCGGCATCTCCAAGTACAAGGAGCGCCGCCGCGAGACCGAGAACCGGGTACGCCATACCCGCGAGAACCTGGAACGCCTCGACGACGTGCGCGACGAGGTGTCCAAACAGGCCGAGCGCCTGAACCGCCAGGCCGCGACTGCCGAGCGCTACCAGGCGCTGGCCGCCGAGCGCCGGCGCAAGCGCGCCGAGGCCATCCTGCTGCGCCTGCAGGCCCAGGAGCAGGAGACGGAGGCCAGCCGCGCCCGCCTGAACGACGCCGAGACGGCGTTGGCTGCGAGCCAGGCCGAGGCCCAAAAGGCGCAGACGGGCACCGAGCAGGCACGCCAGGAGCGGGTCGAGCTGGAGGCCGCCACCACCCAGGCACAAAGCGCCTATTACGATCGCGCCGCCGAGGTCTCGCGCCTGGAGCAGTCCATCCGCCATGCGGAGGACGAACTGGCGCGCGAACAGGCGGAATTGCGCCAGCTGGAAAGCCGCATCGAGGCCGCCGCCAGCGAACACCAGGCGGTGGAGGCGCGCATCGCCCAGGCGGAACAGGAGAGCACGCAGCGTCAGGAGGCCGCCACGACCGCCGAGGCCGAGCGCGAACGCCTGGAGGCTGCCGCCGAAGGTGCCGAAACCGAATACCAGACCGCACGCGAGGCACTCACCGAATGGGAGCGCTCGCTCGCCGAGCCGCGCCAGAACGCCCAGCTCGCGCGCTCGCGCATGGACAATGCCGAGCATCTGCTCAAGCGCGTCGCCCAGCGCCGGGAACGCGTGGAGGCCGAGCGCGCGGCCCTGCCACAGACCCACCCGGGCACCGAGGCCGACCGCCTGGACGCGGAACTCACCGGACTGCGCGAGCGCTTGCAGGGGCTGCAGGGCGAACGCGACCAGCAACAGGCCGCGCTGGCCGATCTCGAACAGGCCCAGCGCGAGGAGCAGGACACCCTGCATGCCAACGAACGCGAGGCGCGCGAGGTCGCCGGGCGCCTGGCGGGGCTGGAGCACTTCGCCGGCGAGGACGACCCGCAGGAGACCCGCGCTCGCCGCGAGGCCTGGGCGCGCGAGCACGGGCTGGACCTGTCGCGCCCGCTGGTGCAGCAGCTGGAGGTGGCCGAGGGCTGGGATACCGCGGTGGAGATGGTGCTGGGCAGCTGGCTGGAGGCCGCCGTCACCGATCAACCAGAGACCGCGCAGGATCTCCCCGAAGCGATGCTGCGCCTGGTCGGCACGGGCCTGTCGCACACGCCGGAGGTGCCGGCGGGGAGCCTGGCCGGGCACGTGCAGGGCTCCCCGGTCGTCACCGCCTGGCTCGCCTTGGTGCATTGCGCGGAGGATGCCGACGCGGCGCGGGCGCGCCTGGCCACGCTGGGGCCGGGCGAGAGCGTGATCACCCCGGACGGCACCTGGCTGGGCCCGGGCTGGGTCGCTCATCGCACGCTGGAGGGTGGGGCCAGCGGTGCGGTGGCCCGCGTCCGCCTGGCGCGCGAGCTGCAGGAACGCCAGGAAGACCTGAACACGCAGGTGAGCCGGCTGCAGGCTGCGCTGGAAGAACGCAACGAGACCATCGCGGCCACCCGCGCCCGGCGCGAGGCGCTGGACGGGCAGATCCGCGAACAAAAGGCGCAGATCGAGGACCGTGAGCGCCGCGTGCAACGCCTGCGCGACCAGGCGCGCCAGCTCGAGCAGCAGCAGGAACGCATCGACCGCGAGGCGGGCGAGCTGGACGACGAGGCCGCGCGCGCCCGCGAGCAGTTCGCCACGGCGGAGGCCGAACGCAACGGGGCCCTGACCCGCATCGAGACCCTGGAGGCCGACCGCGCCGCTCTGGAGGCGCGGGTCGAGGCCGCGCGCACGGCCCAGACGGGCGCCCGCGACGCGGTGCGCGCGGCGCGCGACGCGGCCAGTCAGGCGCGCATGGCCGAGCAGGAGGCGCGCCATCGCCTGGAGCGCGAACAGAACGAACGCGGGCGCCTGGAGCGCCAGCGCGAGGACGACGCCCAGCGCCGCGAGCGCCTGGCGCAGGGGCTCAGCGACCGCCAGGGCCCGCTGGAGCAGTGGCGCGCGGACCTGCAGACCGCGGCGGAACAGCGCCAGGCCGCTGAGGCACGCCTGACCCAGGCGCGGGCGGACCTGGAGGCCTGCGACGCGCGGCTGCGCGAACTGGCGAGCACCAGCACCGAGCTGGGCAACCGGGTCGAGGCACAGCGTTCCACCTGCGAGGAGCTGCGTCTGGACCTGCGCGAACGCTCGGTGCAGATCGAACAGCTCAAGACCCAGTTCCAGGAATCCGGCTTCGCCGCCGAGGCCCTGGCCCCCGAGCTACCGGAGGACGCGACCGTCCCCGCCTGGGAACAGGCGATCGGCGAACTGGATCGCAAGATCGAGAAGCTCGGACCGATCAACCTGGCGGCGATCGACGAGGCGCGCAGCCTGGAGGAGCGCTCGCGCTACCTGGAGGAGCAGCACGCGGACCTGATCGAGGCGCTGGAGACCCTGGAGGCGGCGATGCACCGCATCGATCGCGAGACCCGGGCCCTGTTCAAGCAGACCTTCGACCAAGTGAATGCCGGGCTCGGGCACAAGTTCCAGCGCCTGTTCGGGGGCGGCGAGGCGCGTCTGGAGATGACCGGCGATGACCTCCTGGATACCGGCGTCACCATCATGGCGCGCCCGCCGGGCAAGCGCCTTTCGACCATCCACCTGATGTCCGGCGGCGAGAAGGCGCTCACCGCCTCGGCCCTGGTGTTCGCGATCTTCGAACTGAATCCGGCGCCCTTCTGCATGCTGGACGAGGTGGATGCCCCACTGGACGAGGCCAACGTCGGACGCTTCTGTGACCTGCTGCGCGAGATGTCGGAGCAGATCCAGTTCATCTTCATTACTCACAACAAGGCAACGATGGCCATGGCGGAACAGCTGATCGGCGTTACCATGCACGAGCCGGGCGTGTCGCGCCTGGTTAGCGTGGATATCGACGAGGCTGTGGAACTGGCCGAGGCCTGACCGTCGGTACCGGGATCAACGAGGTTTTTTGTGGATTGGATGCGTATCAGCCTGGTCATTTTGGGGATTGTCCTGATCGCGGGGATCTGGGCCGCCCATCGTCTGCGCGCGCGGGCGCAGCAGCGCGATATGGAGGACGATGCCGCGGACTGGGGCGACGAGGCCGTACATATCCGTGCCAGTGACGAGCCGGGCGACAAGCGCTGGTACGCGCCGGCCGAGCCCGGGGACTCCGCTGAACCGGAGGCCGGCTGGGGCGATCCGCTGGATACCGGCCGCAGCGTTCGCACCGGCGGCGCGCGCGAACCCGCGTTCGACGAGCCGCGCATCCCCGGCGCGGCGCACGAGGAGCGCCACGAGCCGCACCTCGGCGTGACCGCCAACGACGACGAGCCGGATCTGGAACCGGACTACGGCCGGCGGGGTGAACGCGCCCAGGACATCTACGGCGTGCTGGACAGCGACGACGAGCCCACGCCGCCCCCGCCGCACGGGGCGTTCGAACCGTCGCCCGAGGATCGCCCGGCCCGCGCCCGGCGCAAGGGTTCGGGCAGCGCCCCGGTCGAGCGGGCCCGCGAGGCGTTCGGGGGGCTGGGTGCACGTCTGCGCTCCGGCATGGATCGCCTGCGTCCGGGCAAGCTCAAGCCAACGCGCGCCCATGACACCCTGGGCGAGCATCTGGATCCGGACCACGAGATGAACCCGGACCTGATCGAGCAGCCGGCGCCGGATATGGAGACGCTGGGCGAATACGTGTCCGAGCCGCGCGTGGTGGGGCGCAATCCGAGGGCCGAACGCCGCCCGTCGGAGGAGAAAATCCTGCTGCTGCACGTGGTCGCGCCGCGCAACAAGCCGTTTACCGGCGTCGCCCTGGGTGCGGCGATGCAGCGCGCTGGAATGACCCCCGGCGAGATGGATATCTACCATTTCTTTGAACCGGAGACGGATGCCGGCGTGCCGCTCTTCTCCGCCGCCAACATGGTCCCGCCCGGCACCCTGCGCGAGGAAGACCTGGCGGACATGATGACGCCCGGCGTCACGCTGTTTACCCAGGTGCATCGCAGCGCCGAGCCGCAGCGTGCCTTCGAGGCGTTGCTGGAGCATGCCCACGTGCTGGCGCGCGATCTCGGTGGCAGCATCCTGGATGCCCAGCAGTCCACCGCGACCAACCAGACGCTGGCCTACATGCGTGAGGACCTGAGCGACTGGCTGCGTCGCCACCGCCCGGATGTGCTGCGCCGGCGGAGTACGCGGTGAGCCGGTCGGGTTCGCCTGCCTCGCAGGCTGGCTCGACGGATTCTCCGAAGACGCGCATCGACGCGCTGCGGCGCCAGATCGAGCATCACAACTACCGCTACTACGTGCTCGACGACCCCGAGGTCTCGGATGCCGAGTTCGATGCCCTGATGCGCGAGCTGGAGCAACTGGAGGCGGACCACCCGGAGCTTGTCACCCCCGATTCGCCCACCCAACGCGTGGGCGCCACCCCGGCCGAGGGCTTTGCCACCGTCCGACATCGCCTGCCGATGCTGTCGCTCGCCAACGGCTTCGAGGCGGACGCGATCCGCGACTTCGACCGCCGCGTACGCGAGCGTCTGGCGAAACAGACTGGCGACCCTGCGCGCGGCGAGGGCGCCGTCACCTACATGGCCGAGCCCAAGCTGGACGGCCTCGCCATCAGCCTGATCTACGAGGACGGGCGCCTGGTCCAGGCTGCCACCCGCGGCGACGGCGAGACCGGCGAGGACGTGACCGCGAACGTGCGCACCGTGCGCCCGATCCCGCTGCATTTGGGCGACCGCTTCACCGACGACGCCCCGCGGGTGCTGGAGGTGCGCGGCGAGGTCTTCATGCGCCGGGCCGACTTCGAGCGCCTGAACGCCGGGCTGGAGGCCGACGGGCTGCGCGGGTTCATGAACCCGCGCAATGCCGCCGCCGGCAGCCTGCGCCAGCTGGACTCGAAGGTGACCGCGCGCCGCCCGCTCAGCTTCTTTGCCTACTCGGTGGGTTTCGTCGAGGGCGGGACGCTGCCGGACACCCAGTCCGGCACCCTGGACTGGCTGCAGCGCCTGGGCTTCCCGGCCTGCCCGGAGCGCGAGGTGCTGGAGGGCGTCGAGGCCTGCCTCGACTACTACGAGCGCCTCGCCGCCCGCCGCGCGGGGCTGGACTACGAGATCGACGGCATCGTGTACAAGGTGGATGCCCTGGCGGATCAGCAGCAGCTGGGCTTCGTCTCGCGCGCGCCGCGCTGGGCCATCGCCCACAAGTTCCCGGCGGAGGAGCGCACCACCACGCTGCGCAATGTCGAGTTCCGTGTCGGTCGCACCGGCGCGCTCACCCCGGTGGCGCGCCTGGAGCCGGTGCTGGTCGGTGGCGTGATGGTCAGCAACGCCACGCTGCACAACATGGACGAGATCGCGCGCAAGGACGTGCGCATCGGCGACCGCGTGATCGTGCGCCGCGCCGGCGACGTGATCCCCGAGGTGGTCGGCCGCGCCGGCGGCGAGCGCCCCGCGGACACCCGCGCCATCGAGATGCCCGCGGCCTGCCCGGAGTGCGACTCGCACATCGAGCGCACCGAAGGCGAGGTCGTGGCCCGCTGCACTGGCGGGCTGGTGTGCCCGGCGCAGCGGCGCGAGGCCCTCAAGCACTTCGTCTCGCGCCGCGCGATGGATATCGAGGGCTTCGGCGAGAAGATCATCGAGCAGCTGGCCGACGGCGGCGTCGTGCAAAGCCCGGCGGATCTCTTCGCCCTGGATGCCGAACGCTTGGAGGCGCTGGAACGGGTCGGCCCCAAGCTTGCCGAGAACCTGGTCAACGCCCTGGAGCAGGCGCGCGAGACCACGCTGGCGCGCTTCATCTTCGCGCTGGGTATCCGCGAGGTGGGGGAGGTCACCGCCCGCAACCTGGCCGAATACTACGGCGACCTCGACACGCTGATGCAGGCGGATGCCGAGGCGCTGCAGGAGGTCCCGGATGTCGGCCCCATCGTCGCCGAGCACATCGCCAACTTCTTCGCCGAGCCGCACAACCCCCAGGTGATCCGCGCCCTGCGCGAGGCCGGTGTGCACTGGCCCGACCCGCCCCGGCGCGAGGTCGCGGAGACGGGCGACGACGCGCCGTTGGCCGGCTGCACCTACGTCCTCACCGGCAGCTTCGACGCCATGACCCGCGACGAGGCCAAGGCCGCCCTCGAGGCCCGCGGCGCCAAGATCACCGGCTCCGTCTCCAAAAAGACCACCGCCGTCATCGCCGGCGCCGACCCCGGCTCCAAGGTCACCAAGGCCGAATCTCTGGACATCCCCATCCTCGGCCCCGACGACCTCGCCCAACTCCTAACCTGATGAACCCTGCCTTTGTAGGAGCGGCCTTGGCCGCGAAGCCCCTGCCCGGGTCCGACTTTGGCAGGGGCTTCGCGGCCAAGGCCGCTCCCACAGGGCTCACCCTAGCGATAAGGGGTGTTGCCGATGATTGAGGCAACAGGGGTGGGCCGCAGAAGATCTTTGCGGACAGAAGGTGTGCGGTGAACGCGTTTGCTACTCTGGCAACACGGGTAACCACGGTTCGTGATTCGAATGCTCCAGCCAGACCACACAAGCCGCATTACCGAGCTCGCCGCGCGCCATGACTGGCGCCTGGTCATCCTGTTCGGCTCTACTGCGCGTGACGGCCAGGGGCGGGATGTGGATCTGGCCGTTCAGCCGCGGTCGACGCCGGATCTCATGACGCAGGGCCGCTGGCAAAGAGAGCTGGAGGACGTGCTCGATCCCTCACCGGTGGATCTTCTGGTACTCACGGATGGCACCTCGCCGACCACGCGCTTCGAGATTTTCCGGGATGGCGAATGCCTGTTCGAGGCGGAGGCAGGCCGCTTCCACGCGGAACAGGACCGTGCGTTCTTCCTGCACGCGGATTCCGTCCTGTTCCAGCGCCACCTGACGGAGGGCCCGGATGCCGCCTGAAGCCTCCGAGGTGATGCAGCGCAAGCTCGGAATGCTGCGCCAGTTCCTGGCGGACCTGGAGCTCTACGCGGCAATGGAGCCGAGACAGCAGCGCCGGGAACACTACGCCATCGAGCGCTTGCTGCAGCTCCTCTGCGAGTCCTCGGCGGACATTGGCCTGCAGTTGTTGCGCCACGATGGTTATCGGCTCGCTGCGACCTATCGCGAGGTGTTCGAGGCCCTCCGTGACCGCCTCGATCTCGACGAGGCATTAACGGAGCGTTTGATGGATGCCTGCGCCATGCGCAACCTCCTTACCCACCTCTACGACACGATCGACCTGGAACGGGTCGTCGGGGCCGTCACGCCGGCCCTTGATGCGTATGACCAGTTCGCCCAATGGGCCGAACAACGCGCGTAGGCGCCCCAGCTCGCGGGGTTGAGCGTCCCCGCTGGTAATCACGACGAGGTGTGGAAGGTGGAAGTCTTTGTGGGAGCGGGCTTGCCCGCGAAGCCCCTGCCAAAGTCCGACCCGGGCGGGGGCTTCGCGGGCAAGCCCGCTCCAACAAGGTGCGCGCCCATGGAATGAGGCCATACTGGGCGAAAGTGTTGTGAGCAGGAGGTTCGAATGCCAGGGAAGGCACGAACGCACCGGCTGCGGATTGGACGGTTCAGCGAGCCGGGAAGGGTCTATTTGATCACGGCCGTTTGCGCCGACCGGCATGCCTGGTTTGGAGCGCTCGATCACGGTCGCTGCGTGGTTCAGGCGTTGCGTGAGGTGGAAGGGGTGGCGACTACACTCTGCTTCGTGGTCATGCCCGACCACGTCCACTGGCTGATGCAACTGGAAGATGGGGAGTTGTCCCGCACCGTACAGAAGCTGAAGGGTTCGGCCACGCGGCGAATTGGTCAATTGCGCGGCCGACCGTGTCGGATATGGCAGCCAGGCTTCCATGACCGCGCGTTGCGCCGGAAAGAGGATCTCCAGGCGGTCGCCCGCTATGTGGTGGCGAACCCGCTGCGGGCAGGGCTGGTCGGCAATCTCGGTGATTACCCCCTGTGGGATGCGGCCTGGCTGGAGTAAGGGGCTGAATGGACTTTGGCGGGGGCTTCGCGGCCAGGGCCGCTCCCACAGTGAATGAGGCAGGGAGCGGGGATGGAGTCTGCTAGCGGTAGCGGCCCTGTGGGAGCGGGCTCGCCCGCGAAGCCCCTGCCAGCGTCGGTTGGTGGCAACACTCTCGGCCGTGAGTGCATTTTTATGACGGTTTGCTTATGCTCCGCTCGCCGCGATGGAGAGCGGCAGCGCCCGGCACGTACACTTGCTGTAGTGTAATTCAGGCAATTTTTGTGGACGGGAGAGTCGGGCGAGACATGCCGGGACGGTGTTGCAGATCATGCTGAGAATGGGCCTGGAAAGCTTGTTCAAGCTGCCGCGCTCGAAGAAGCGCTGGCTCATGGTGATGGCGGATACCGTCATGCTGCCGCTGGCGTTGTGGTCCGGCTTTGCGATCCGCCTGGCCGAGCCGTTCCCGCCGATCATGCTGGAAACCTGGTGGCTGTTCCCGCTGGTGGTGCTGATTGGTATCCCGCTGTTCGTGAGGCTGGGGCTTTATCGGGCCGTTGTGCGATTCATGGGGGCGCGCACCATCTGGGCTGTGGGTTCCGGGGTGGTGATCCTGGCACTGGTGCTGTGGGCTTCTGCAACCCTGGCGCAAGTCGAAGGCTTCCCGCGGTCGGCGCCGATCAATTTCGCGATCGTGGCCTTCATCTATGTCGGCGGCAGCCGGTTCCTGGTGCGCACGTGGTATCGCTCCATCATCGAGGCGGCCGCGGGTGCGGAGCCGGTGGTGGTGTTCGGGGCGGGTGAGGCCGGCGTGCAGCTCCTGTCGGGGCTCAAGGCCGGGGGCCGCTTTCGGGTGGTCGCGTTCGTGGACGAGGACCGCAGCCTGCAGGGCAGTTCGATCGACGGGATTCCCGTCCACAGCCCGGAGCGCCTGGAGCGCCTTGTGTCGCGTTTCCGGGTCAGGCGGATGCTCCTGGCCATTCCGTCCGCGACGCGCCAGGAACGCCGGCGCATCCTGGAACAGCTGGAACCGCTCCCGGTGTACGTGCAGACGGTCCCGTCGATGGAGTCGGTGGTCTCCGGGCATGCGAGCCTGGAACAACTGGAAGATGTGGACATCGCCGATCTGCTCGGGCGCGACCCGGTACCCCCGGACCCCGAGCTGCTGACCTGCAGCGTGCACGGGCGGGTGGTGATGGTGACCGGCGCGGGCGGTTCCATTGGCTCCGAGCTGTGCCGGCGCATCATCCGTCTGGAACCGGCGGCGCTGATCCTGTTCGAGCGCAACGAGTTCGCGCTCTACAGCATCGAGCGCGAGCTGCAGGAGTACTCGGCGCAACTGGAGCAGTGCCCGGCCATCCACGCCGTGCTGGGTTCGGTGGCCAATGCGCGGCGTGTGGCCTCCGTGCTGGCGGAATACGGCGTACAAACGCTGTACCACGCCGCGGCCTACAAGCATGTGCCGATCGTCGAGGCCAACCTGATCGAGGGCGTGCGCAACAATGTCTTCGGTACCGCCGTGCTCGCGGAGGCAGCGCTCAATGCCGGCGTGGACCGCTTCATCCTGATCTCCACCGACAAGGCCGTGCGCCCCACCAACGTCATGGGCGCCACCAAGCGCCTGGCCGAGATGGTCCTGCAGGATCGCGCCCGCGAGCAGCGCGGGACCATCTTCAGCATGGTGCGCTTCGGCAACGTGCTGGGCTCGTCCGGCTCCGTGGTGCCGCTGTTCCACCAGCAGATCCGCGATGGCGGCCCGGTGACGGTGACCCATCCGGAGATCACACGCTACTTCATGTCCATCCCCGAGGCGGCGGAGCTGGTCATCCAGGCCGGCGCCATGGCCGAGGGCGGTGAGGTCTACGTGCTCGACATGGGCGAGCCGGTGCGCATCGTGGATCTGGCGCGGCGCATGATCCACCTGCATGGGCGCCAGGTGAAGGAAGATGGCGTGCCCGAAGATGGTGTGGAGATCGTGTTCACCGGCCTGCGTCCGGGCGAGAAGCTCTACGAGGAGCTGCTGATCGGCGACAACGTCCAGGCCACGGGCCATCCGCGGATCATGCGCGCACGCGAGGACTGCGTATCGGCGAAGGACCTGCACGCTGCCCTCAATCAGCTGGACCAGGCCGACCGCGACATGGACACCGAGCGGGCCTGCCGCACCATCCGCGCTGTAGTACACGAGTACGCCCCGGCCAATCACCCACCGCAGGAACGCGTGGCTGGGTAAGGCGGGCGTTAACCTTTCGTGCCCCCGATCGCATCATTGTTCATGGCGCCCCAGTATCCTCGGGCGCTGGGCAAACGTGCCAGCGCCCTTGCGCCCCTGTAGGAGCCTGCTCGCAGGCGAAGCCCCTGCCCGCGCCGGACTTCGGCAGGGGCTTCGCCGCCAAGGCGGCTCCTACGGGGCTCGGACGCACGGCCGACGAACTTGGCTACACAGATTGCAACAGGAAGGAAACCAGGAATGAAAATCGCAGTCGCCGGAACCGGCTACGTCGGGCTCTCCAACGCCGTCCTGCTCGCGCAGCACCATGAGGTCGTCGCGCTCGACGTGGTGCCGGAGAAGGTCGAGCAGATCAACCGCAGGCACTCCCCGATCATCGATGTCGAGATCCAGGACTTCCTGGAAAACCATGCGCTGAACCTCAAGGCCACGCTGGACAAGCAGGAGGCCTACGCGGACGCGGACTTCGTGATCATCGCCACGCCGACGGACTACGACCCGCAGACCAACTACTTCAACACCGCCACGGTGGAGTCGGTCATCCGCGACGTGCTGGCGATCAATCCGCATGCGGTGATGGTCATCAAGTCCACCGTGCCGGTCGGCTACACTCGCGAGATCAAGGCGCAGCTGGAGACCGACAACATCCTGTTCTCGCCGGAGTTCCTGCGCGAGGGCCGGGCGCTGTACGACAACCTGCACCCCTCCCGGATCATCGTCGGCGAGCAGTCCGAGCGGGCCGAGACCTTCGCCCGGCTGCTGGCGGAAGGCGCGATGGATGACGATATCCCCATGGTCTTCACGCACTCGACCGAGGCCGAGGCGATCAAGCTGTTCGCCAATACCTACCTGGCCATGCGCGTGGCGTATTTCAACGAGTTGGACAGCTACGCCGAAGCCAACGGCCTGGATACGCGCCAGATCATTGAGGGCGTGTGCCTGGATCCGCGCATCGGCAGCCACTACAACAATCCGTCGTTCGGCTTTGGCGGCTATTGCCTACCGAAAGACACCAAACAGCTGCTGGCCAACTACGACGAGGTCCCGAACAACATTATCAAGGCCATTGTTGACGCGAACCGCACGCGCAAGGACTTTGTTTCCGACGCGATCATCAAGCGTCAGCCAAAGGTCGTCGGCATCTACCGCCTGGTGATGAAGAGCGGCTCCGACAACTTCCGCGCCTCCGCCATCCAGGGCGTGATGAAGCGCATCAAGGCCAAGGGCATCGAGGTCGTCGTCTACGAGCCGGAACTCCCCGATGACGAGTTCTACCGCTCCCGCGTCATCCGCGACCTGGACGAGTTCAAGCGCGTGTCCGACGTCATCGTCGCCAACCGCATCACCGACGACCTCCGCGACCAGACCGACAAGGTCTACACCCGCGACCTCTTCAACAACGACTGACCCAGCCCGGTTCGCTGTCCCCTTGTAGGACGGGCGCGCCCGCGAAGCCCCCGCCAAAGCCAGCCCTGGTCCCCCTTGGCGAGCAGGCCCGCTCCCACAAGGCTCGTCTCCGTGCTCATGCAGCCACGGACCGACGTGCCTTCGGTTGGGTCATCTCGGCGGATGCGGCTTTATGCCTCTGATCAGCACCGGCTGGCCGGTTGCGGGTGTCATTTGGTGGCGCGCCTGTAAAAGGGCGGCGCCTAACCTTGCAAAAAGCCCTGGTTTCCGGTCCAATCGCGACGCCCTGGGGTTGAACCCTTAAGGCACTTCGATCCCGCATTATGGCAACGCCCGAGCGCCTTCCTGGCAAGTGGTTCGGGGCCGCCATCACTGCCGGTATCGACCTGGCCGAACGCCTCGGGCCGAACTGAGGCCCCCTGCACATTGCGTTTGAATACAGGAACTGACTCATGAACGATCCCGCCGGTCCGCAATCCCGTCCGTACGACGACGAAATCAGCCTGTACGAGCTGTGGGATGTGCTGGTGCGCCGTTTGCCGGTCTTGCTGGGTGTTGCGGTACTCACCGTCGTTCTGGGTGTCGTGTATGCCTTGATGCAGCCGGTGGAGTACGAATACCGCTCGGGAGTGGATCTCCCGAGGATCTATTCCGCCGGGTTCGTCGACGTGGTCTCACAGGATATGGTGATCGCTCGGCTCGAGGACGTATTGATCCCGCAGCAACGCGATCAGCTCTTCGGCGACGAGGAGCGGGGGCCTCGCGTTCGCGTGAGTGCCCACGGCTCGGACTACAGCCTGATCCTGGAGTCCACCAGTACGCGCGAGGCCGCCGAGCATGTGGCGGAGCTCCACGAGGGAGTGATCGCGGCTATGGCCGAGTGGCTGAGGCCACGGTTTGAACAAAGCCTGGCCAGCCATCTGAGGCCCTTGAACAGCCGCATCGAGGTGCTGGATGATCAGATCGCGCTGCTGCAGGAGGACCTCAACGCGCTCTACGGGCGTCTGGGCGAGGGCGATGACATCGCCGGCCTGATCGTGGCCCAGCAAATTGGCGATATCCGCCGAGAGCTGTCCAGGCTGCGTTCGTCCCGCACGGATGCGGCATCCAGTGCCGAAACGGTTGAAGCAATGAGTCGCGACACCGAACAAACCTTCCTTGCCGGGGAGTCGGACGATCCGGCCGGCGCGGGCCGGTCGCTCATCGTCGCCCTGTCCGTGGTGCTTGGAGGCATGCTCGGATTGTTTGCGGCTTTCTTCTGGGAGTTCGTCAGCAACGCCCGAAGCCGCCGCCCCGAACAAGGTTAGCTCCGGACTTATGTAGCGTTCCCCGCCGAAGCTTCTGGAGGGGAGGGCTTCTTCAAAGCATGCCATGTTTGCGCGCGGGCCCGACTGGACCCGCGCGTTCCGTTGCCATAAGACCGGCCGATATGCTCTACTTTCGGCCTTCGTTCACCCCGTGAACGCACATTTAGCAGTTCTCCCAGGGCGGGCCCGCGAATAATCCGGGTGCACCGTCCCGGCGGTAGCGTGCCCAAACGCTGCTCATGACCCGGATAACCCCTTGATTGAAGAAGACCTTCATCTGGAAGTGCTCCGCCTGCTGGAGCGCGAGCCGGACATGAGCCAGCGCCAGCTCGCGCGGGCGCTGGGCCTGTCAGTGGGCAAGACGCACTACGCGCTCAAGGCCGTCCTCGACCGCGGCTGGGTCAAGGCGCAGAACTTCCGCCGCTCGGACAACCGCTCGGCCTACCTGTACCAGCTCACGCCAAGCGGCCTGCAGGAAAAGGCCCGCCTGGCCTATGGGCTGCTCCAGCGCAAACGCGCCGAGCACGAAGCCCTGATGACCGAAATCGAACAACTCCGCGTCGAAGTGCAAAACGCCAAACCCGCGGATGAGCCACCCACCCCGTAGGAGATTCTATGTC
>NZ_MVAR01000016.1 GCF_001999325.1 Thioalkalivibrio versutus | reverse complement strand
CGGGGCCGCCAGCAGGATCGCGTCGACCGTCATCTGGTGGAAGCGGTCCTTGATGCCGGCGCCCTTGATCAGCAGCAGCGCGAAGATCACGCCGATGGCCAGCGCCACGACCGGGGTGCCGAGGAAGATCAGTGCGTTGGCGAATATCCCGGCCTCGGTGTCGCGGGTGGCCAGCAAGGCGACGGAGCCGATGGAGATCAGCACGATCGGCGCCAGGATGGGCATGAACGCGCCCAGGGTCGTCGGGCGGTGTTCCAGCTTGATCTCTTCCCTCTCGACCTCCTGCCCGGTGGCCTCGCTGATCGGGTCCGGTTCCAGCAGCTCTTCGTCATTGGCATTCGCGTAGCGGCTGGCCCACAGCCAGCCCACCGCGGCCGCGACAGCGGAGACGAACAGCCCCACCAGGATCACCAGGCCCAGGGCATCGGCGATGCCGATGTTGCTGGCGGCCGCAATCGGGCCGGGGGTGGGCGGCACGAAGTTGTGCGTGGCGAACAGCCCGGTCGCCAGCGCGACACTCATGGCCACCACCGAGATGCCGGCGGTCTTGGCCAGCGCGTTCTTCAGCGAGTTCAGGATGACGTAGCCGGAGTCGCAGAACACCGGGATGGATACGATGTAGCCGATGATCGAGACCGTGAGGGTGGGGAAGCGGTCGGACAGCGTGCGGATGATCGCCTCCGCCATCACCACGGCCGCTCCGGTGCGGTCGAGGATGACCCCGATGATCGTGCCCAGGGCGATCACGATGCCGATGTAGCCCAGGGTGCTGCCGAAACCGTCGTTGATGACACTGATCGCCTCGCGCGGCGCGATACCGCCGATGAGTGCCATCGCGAAGGCGGCGATCAGCAGGGCGAGGAACGGATGTACGCGCAGTTTCGCGGTGGCGAACACCAGCGCGGCGACGACCACAATCAATCCGATAATCAGCATGTCGCGTCCTTTTGCCTTTTTATGAGTATCGATCCGGAGTCTAGACGTCCGTGAGCGGTTCGGTGTCCCGTGATTGGTCTGGGCGCTACAATCCAGACGCCATTTCTTGCCAGGGGATTCCTGCATGCATCGTGTTATCGCTTTTTCGGGGTTGATGGGCGCGAGCCTTGCGCTGGTGATGTCCGCATCGGCCGCGGCCAATCCGTATTCCGGGTTGCAGGAGCGCGAGATCAAGGCACTCTCCGCGCAGGAGACCGAAGACCTCCTGGAAGGGCGCGGCATGGGGATGGCGCTGCCGGCCGAGCTGCACGGCTACCCGGGCCCGCTGCATGTGCTGGAGGTGGCCGAGGAACTGAACTTGACGGCCGAACAACACCGCGAGACCGAGCGGCTGTTCGAGACCATGCGGGAGCAGGCGCGCGAACTGGGCCGGCGCATCGTGGAGGGTGAAAGGGAACTGGACGCGCGCTTTGCGGAGGGCGGGATCTCCAGCGAGACCATCGAGACGCTCACGGTCGAGATCGGCGAGCTGCGCGGTCGCCTGCGCCACCTGCACCTGTCCTACCACCTGAAGATGGACGCATTGCTCAGCGACGAGCAGAAGGCGCGCTATCGGCAGGCCCGCGGTTATCACGGCGAGGCGGAAGATCGTCCGGGGCCTGAGCATCACGGCCACGAAGGTCACCACCACTGAACGCCCGTGCCCTTGCCGGAAAGGAACTAACCGGCCGGGGCTGTGTTCGATTGAAAAGACGGTCGGAGCGCGCATGACGGGAGCCCTGAACCTGGATCTGAACCGGCCGGTGGTCGTGGAGACGGCGGCGCAGCCCTGGAGCGGCAGCCGTGCCGACGGCGTGGTGCGCAAGCCGCTGGAACGCGAGCAGGCGGAAGCGGGCCGCGCCACCAGCATCGTGCAGTTCCAGCCCGGAGCCCGCTTCCCGCCGCACACGCATGCGCTGGGCGAGGAGATCCTGGTACTGGACGGCGTGTTCTCCGACGAAACCGGTGACTATCCCGCCGGCACCTACCTGCGCAATCCGCCGGGTTCCCGCCACACGCCGCACTCGGATCCCGGCTGCACGCTGTTCGTGAAGCTGGAGCAGTTCGCGCCCGAGGACCGCGAGAAGGTGGTGGTGGATACCCACTCGGCGCCCTTCCAGCCGGGCATCGGCGGCTTGCGCGTCCTGCATCTGCACAGCTTCGGTGCCGAACACACCGCACTGGTGCACTGGCCGGCGGGGGAGCATTTCCAGCCCCACCGGCACTGGGGCGGGGAGGAGATCCTGGTGCTGTCCGGCGAATTCATCGACGAGCACGGGCGCTATCCCGCCGGCACGTGGATCCGCAGCCCGCATTCGAGTCAGCACGACCCCTGGGTGGAGGAGGAGACGCTGATCTACGTGAAGACCGGTCACCTGTGATGCCCTGCGCCCGGGCCTGCGCTTTCACCGGGTAAGGTGACCGAAGGCGCCCGGGCCGGGTACAGGGACCCCCTTTACACGGGAGCAGGCCGATGCAGCAGCCCGAATCCCAGCAGGACACTGTCCTCGACCCGTATCGTGCCCGCATCCGGGCGGCATACGGGGCCGACGAGGCGGCCGTGTTGCGCGACCTGCGGGCCGCCATCCGGCTGGATGCCGAAGCCCGCGCCCGTATCGCGGCCGAGGGCGCGCGCATCGTCGAGCGGGTGCGCGCCGACACATCGCCGTCGATGCTGGAGAGCTTTCTCGCCGAGTACGGCCTGTCCACCGAGGAGGGTGTCGGTCTGATGTGTCTGGCGGAGGCCCTGCTGCGGGTGCCGGACGCCGAGACCATCGACGACCTGATCCAGGACAAGATCGAGCCCTCCGACTGGGGCGCCCACCTCGGGCATTCCTCGTCGTCGCTGGTGAACACCTCTACCTGGGCCTTGATGCTGACCGGCAAGGTGCTGAGCGACGACCCGCAGCGCCCGGCCGCCGCATTGCGCGAGCTGATCCGGCGGGTCGGCGAGCCGCTGGTGCGTACTGCCGTGGCGCAGTCGATGAAGCTGCTGGGGCGCCAGTTCGTGCTCGGCGAGACGATTGCCCAGGGGATGCGCAACGCGCGCGAGATGGAGCGCGAGGGCTACACCTATTCCTACGACATGCTCGGCGAGGCGGCGCGTACCGATGCCGACGCCCGGCGCTATCACGAGGCCTATGCCACGGCTATCGCGGAGATCGCGAAGCAGGCGCAGGGCGACGTGCGTTCCAGTCCCGGCGTCTCGGTCAAGCTTTCCGCGCTGCATCCCCGTTACGAGTACACCCACCGCGCGACGGTGATGGCGGAACTCGTGCCGCGGGCGCGGGAACTAGCACGGCAGGCGGCGCGGGCCGGAATCGGTTTCAACATCGACGCCGAGGAGCAGGATCGCCTGGAGTTGTCGCTGGACGTGATCGAGGCCCTGCTGGCGGATCCGGAACTGGCCGGCTGGGACGGCTTCGGCGTGGTCGTGCAGGCCTACGGCCGCCGCGCGGCGCCGGTGATCGAGGCGCTTTACGCGCTGGCGGAGCACCTGGAGCGGCGGATCATGGTGCGCCTGGTCAAGGGCGCCTACTGGGATACCGAGATCAAGCTGGCGCAGGAACGGGGTGTGGAACACTTCCCGGTGTTCACGCGCAAGGTGAATACCGATGTCAGCTACATCGCCTGCGCGCAGATGCTGCTGGACCGGCGCGACCGCATCTACCCACAGTTCGCCACCCACAACGCGCATACCTGTGCGGCGGTGCTGGCCATGGCCGGAGACGATCGCGACGGCTTCGAGTTCCAGCGCCTGCACGGCATGGGCGAGTCGGTGCACGCCATCGTCAAGGCAACGGCCGGCACCCGCTGCCGCATCTACGCCCCGGTGGGCGCGCATCGTGACCTGCTGGCTTATCTCGTGCGTCGCCTGCTGGAAAACGGCGCCAACAGCTCTTTCGTCAACCAGGTGGTGGACAGCGCCATCGCGCCGGCGGAGATCGCCCGCGACCCGCTCGCCGAGCTGGATGCCCTCGGCGACACCATCGCCAACCCGGCCATCCGCGACCCGGCTGATCTCTACCAGCCGCAGCGGCAGAACTCGCGTGGCTACTGCGTTAACGAACCCGCCTCCATCCTGCCGCTGCTCGAGGCGCGCGAGGCCTTCGCGCGGATGCGCTGGCAGGCGGCGCCGATGCTGGCCGCGGGGCACGCGCCACAGGGCGAACCCCGCGCCGCGGTTTCTCCTGCCGACCCCGACGACGTGGTGGGGGCGGTGCGCGAGGCCACGGTGGAGGAAGTCGAGCAGGCCCTGCGGGCCGCATTGATGGGGTTTGTCGACTGGTCGGCGCACCCGGTCGCGGCACGGGCGGACCTGCTGCGCGCCATCGCGGATCGTTACGAGGCGCACGCCCCCGAGCTGATCGCGCTGGCCAACCGCGAGGCCGGCAAGACCGTATGGGACGGCATCGCCGAGGTGCGCGAGGCGGTCGACTTCCTGCGCTACTACGCCGGCGAGGCCGAACGGCTGGAAGAGGAGGCGGAGCTGGAGCCGCGCGGGGTGTTCGTTTGCATTAGCCCGTGGAACTTCCCGCTGGCGATCTTCACCGGGCAGGTCGCCGCGGCCCTGGCGATGGGCAATACCGTGCTGGCCAAGCCGGCCGAGCAGACCCCGCTGATCGCCACCCGCGCGGTGGAGCTGATGCGCGAGGCCGGCCTGCCGGAGACCGCCCTGCAGTTGTTGCCGGGTGACGGCCCGTCCGTCGGCGGGCCGCTCACCGCCGATCCGCGCATCAGTGGGGTCTGCTTTACCGGCTCCACCGAGGTGGCGCAGCGGATCCATCGCAGCCTGGCGGACAACGCCGGGCCGGACGCTGTCCTGATCGCCGAGACCGGCGGGCTGAACGCGATGATCGTCGACAGCTCCGCGCTGACCGAACAGGCGGTGCGCGACATCCTTGCCTCCGCCTTCCAGTCCGCCGGGCAGCGCTGCTCCGCGCTGCGCATGCTCTACGTGCAGGACGAGGCCCATGACCGGTTGCTGGAGATGCTGCAGGGCGCGATGGACGCGCTGACCATCGGCGATCCCTGGCAACTGGCGACCGACGTCTCGCCGGTGATCGATGCCGAGGCACAGGCGGATATCCGCGATTACCTGAAGGCGCAGGAGGAGCAGGGATGCCTGGTGAAGTCGCTGCCGGTGCCGGAGACCGGACGTTTTGTCGGCCCCTCTATCGTCCGGCTCCCGGGGATCGAGGCCCTGGAGCGCGAGGTATTCGGCCCCGTGCTGCACGTCGCGCGCTTTCGCGCGCGGGACCTGGACGCCGTGGTGGATGCCATCAATGCCCGCGGCTACGGCCTGACCTTCGGCCTGCATACCCGCATCGACGATCGCGTGCAGCAGGTGGTCGAGCGCCTGCGCGTGGGCAACCAGTACGTGAACCGCAACCAGATCGGCGCCATCGTCGGTTCCCAGCCGTTCGGCGGCGAGGGGCTCTCCGGCACCGGCCCGAAGGCCGGCGGGCCGCTGTACCTGACCCGTTTCGGGCGCCGCCTGCCAGTCGCCGCGGATCACCCCGCGGCGCCGGATGCGGAGGCCCCCGGGGTTACCCGGGATACCCTGCAGCAGGCCCTGGACGCGCTGGATGCCGGTGACTGGGCCGCGCGCACCGACCGGATGGAGGTGCTGCGCAAGGCGCTGCCGGAGCGCACGGGGCTGCTGCGCCAGGCCCTGGCGGAGACCGCGGCGTTCGACACGAGTCCGCAGACGCTGCCGGGGCCGACCGGCGAGAGTAATCGCCTGCGTCTCTATCCCCGCGGTCCGGTGCTGTGCCTGGGGCCGGGTGCGGAGGTTGCACTGGCGCAGGCGGCGCAGGCGCTGGGGGCGGGGTGTCCGGTGGTCATGGTGGCCCCGGGTGCCGAACGCGCCGCGCGGGCGCTGCAAAAGGCCGACGTCCCGCTGCGGGGGATCGACGGCGTCGTCGATCCGGAAACGCTGACTCTACTCGACGGTCTGGTGGCGGTGGCCGCGGTCGGTAGCAGCGAGTGGACCCGCAGGTTGAGCAAGGCGCTGGCGCTGCGCGACGGGCCGATCATTGCGCTGGAGACCGCCCTGATCGCGCCGGAGCGCTATGTGGTGGAGCGCCACCTGTGCATCGACACCACCGCCGCCGGCGGCAACGCCAGTCTGCTCGCAGCCGCTGACTGATGCCGGCTACGTTGTGCGGTGGCGCCGGTCTGGCCTGGGCGCGTTACCGGCGCTTCTTGCGGCGCTTCTGGCCCACCTTTACACGCTGGAGTGCGGCCTGCAGTTCACCGTGCGCCTCCTTCGGGATGGAGGACGAGCTGCGCAGGCGCAGCCCCTTGCCGGTGCGAACCGCAGTCAGGCGCCCGTTCTCGACGCCGTAGCGCCGGACAATGTCGCGGGCCGCATGTTCGAAGTGCATCGGCGGGTCGCCGCGCCGCACCCGCAGTTTCCCGTCCGCGATCTCCAGGCTGAAGATGATGCTCGCCTGCCAGATCAGCAAGGCGCCCGCCACCAGCAGCAACACAATCATCAACAGCAGCGTGATCAGCATGGCGTCCTCTCCGGTGGTGCCCCGACCTGCATGAGTCTGGGGCAGGGCGTAATGAATCCGTCGCGCCGATCGTAGCACTCGAACACGCGGTTGCGTCTCGCGCGGCCGGACCGATGGGCGCGTGCGGTGCCGGATGGCCAAAGGTCGCGCAGGGTTTGAATGTGCAGTATGCACATGGAGTGCTAGTATGTGCTTACTGCTGTTTGTCTGGAGGTGAGCCATGAGCACTGCAGAGCTTCTGGCCCCGGAACGTTCCGAGGTCCTGCGCGAGGCGCTAGTCAATGCCGGCAAGGCGCTGGGCCTGACCCAGGCGGAGCTGGGCGAGGTAGTCGGGCGCGGCCGCACGGATATCAGTCGGGGCAACATCGAGCCGGCCAGCAAGCCGGGTGAGCTGGCGCTGTTGCTGATTCGCTGCTATCGCGCGCTCTATGTCCTCACCGGCGGGGATGTCGGTGCGATGAAACACTGGATGCAGACGCACAACCACCACACCGGAGGCGTGCCCGCCGAGCAGATCCGCACGGTTCAGGGTTTGGTGGGCGTGCTGGAATATCTCGACGCGATCCGCGGCAAGCTATGAGGGTAACCTGACATGCCGGACTGGGATGCCCTGGTCGAAGCGGCGCCGCGTGTCATGCTGAGGGGGGAGGTCCTGCGCCTGGTGGAGAGCCAGGAGCAGGTTGCCACCAACCAGATTGTCAGCTCGCTCGACCGCCAGGCCGTTCTGGAAGAGATGCTGGAGGCCACCAAGCCGCCCCGGCGTCCGGGTACGGAACGGCTGCACTACCTGCTGGCGACGCCGTTTCGCTACCCGCCGCTACGTCACGGATCGCGCTTCGGCCGTCGCCACGAACCCAGCCTGTTCTACGGCGCCCTGCGCGAGCGCACGGTCCTCGCCGAGGCGGCCTACTACCGGTTTGTGTTCTGGCATGGCATGGCGACCCCGCCACCGCGCAAGCTCGATACCCAGCACACGTTGTTCGCCGCACGCTACCAGAGCCCCAATGGCTTGCAGCTCCATCAGCCCCCGTTCGCTGAACACGCGGACCTGTTGCGTCATCCCGCCGACTATCAGGCCACCCAGGCCCTGGGCGCCGCGCTGCGCGAGGCCGGCATCGACCTGTTCGAATACCCGTCCGCCCGCGATCACGAGGCCGGCCTGAACCTCGGGCTCTTCAATGCGCGCCCGTTTACCCGCAACAAACCCACGCGCCAGGATCCCTGGCTGTGCCAGCTCACCGCCGACCACGTCCGTTTCCTCAAGCCCCGCGACGGAGCCCTGCACGACTTTCCCCTGACCCAGTTCCACTACCAGGGCCGGCTGCCGCTACCCGCCTGACAGCCGTACCCACACCGGCCATTGCGAGGCCTCGCAGAGGCCGTGGCAATCGGTCGGAGCGTGCTGGGCCGCCGGTCGGTCGCAATGCCGGGGCAGAAGGCCCGACCTGATCCGGCGTCCTTGATCCCGGCGCCCGTGCAGGCACTCGGTGCACCACGGGGTCTGCTACGCTTCAGCCCTTGTCGGACAGGAGAGATCAGATGACGGTTGCAGCGCTCACGGAACAGTTTCCGCATCCCGAAGTGCGATTTCGTCAGCAGGATGCGCTGGTGATGGTCGATATCGAGAACGCGCACGGCAGCGCGACCCTGACGACCTTCGGCGCGACGCTGCTGAGCTATCGCCCGAAGGGTGGTGCCGACGTGCTGTGGGTGAGCGATACCGCGTTGTACGACGGCAAGAAACCGGTGCGCGGCGGGGTCCCCGTCTGCTGGCCATGGTTCGGCCCGTACGATCCGGCCGCGCTGGGGCCCGACCCGAGCGACGAATACAAGAAGGGCCACGGGATCGCCCGCTATGCGTTCTGGGATGTCGAGTCCGTGGAATCGGTCGGCGATGCCACGCACGTCGTGTTCGTGCTGACCCCGGACGACGACATCCGCAAGGCCTGGCCGCTGGAGTTCTCGCTGCGCCTGCACGTCACCCTGGGCGAGGCCCTGGAGATGACGCTGGAGGGCGAAAACCGCAGCGATCGCGAGTGGCGTGTGTCGGAGGCCTTCCACACCTACTTCGGCGTGGGCGAGGCCGAGGGCCTGGTGGTGCGCGGGCTGGATGGGACCACGCGGATCGACAAGCTGGCGGACGGTGAACGCGGGACGCAGTCCGGCGACGTCGCCATGACGACCCCGATGGAGCAGGTGTTCGTCGGCCAACCGGGCACACTCGTGATCGAGGACCGGGACAACGCGCGCGAGATCGTCATCGAACGCGAGAACAGCGCCAGCAGCGTGCTCTGGAACCCCGGCCCGGAAGGTGTCCAGTCGTTCGCGGACATGCCCGACGACCAGTACCGCAAGACGGTCTGCGTCGAAGTCGCCAACGCCCTCGACGACGCCTACCCGCTTGCCGCGGGCGCAACCCACGCCATGACCATGCGGCTCTCCGTACGCTGAGCCAGCCGCGGGGCAACGCCCCGGCGTGGCCTCTCCAGCCTCGCCGATTGGATCGCGGGGCGGTCGGCCTCACCAGAACCCGTTATGGCGAGTGCGGCGCGGGCAATCCCCCCGAGGGGGAAGCCACCCGGCTGGATTGCCACGTCGCTGCGCTCCTCGCAATGACAGGGACGGGGCACTCGCGCTTCCTGCGCAACGGGGCATGTGGGCCATTCAGGTGCAGTGACCCTGCGCCGGTATCCCGCTGACCCCGGCCGTTCGCGGGCCCCATTCCCCGCCATTGCGAGGCCTCATAGGGGCCGCGGCAATCGGCCGGACTGTCGCGGATGCCGATCGGCCAGGGTGGAGAGAGGACTCAGGCTTGGCCCCGGCACCCGTGACAAATCACGCTCCGTCATCCCGGCTCACCGCTTTGCGGTGTCCGGGATGACGCAGGTGGGGGCGCGGAATGGGGATGGTCCCAACCCTTTGCCCTGTCTCGACCTGTCACGCCTGATCCTGGTATCCGCGCTGACTACGCCAGCTCCGGAAGCGGTGCGCCTTGGCTACAGCGTGTGCCCGGTGAGTCGTCGGTAGATGGCGAAGCCGGCCTCGCGGTCACGGCAGCGCAGGATGGCGGCGCGGCCCGGGGTGGAGGGATCGGGCTGCAGGTTCACGCCGGCCGCCTCGGCGGCCCGGAAGTCGTCATCCCGCAGGTCGGCCTCGCCGAACACCGAGATCACGAAGCCACCGGGGATGGGCGGGGGCGGGGTGAACGCCTCGCCGTCGGCCAGCGCGACCCAGGCTGAAATGAACTCCGGGCCGTAGAAGTCGAAGAAGCCGTTGGAGCCGCGCAGGTGGGCCTCGATCGGCCGGCCGCCGATCAGTTCGATGTTGCAGAGGCCGCTGTAGCCGGCCAGGTTGCGGCGTACCCAGTCGGCGATCCAGGGTTCGATCTCGGGCGCGGCGGCGCCGATCTCCCAGTAGATCGGGCGGGCGGCGTCCTTCGCCTCCGAACCGCGGGTGTGGGCAAACCAGCGTGCCGCGCCGTTCTCCACCAGGCAGTCGGTGCTGGTGTGGGTACCTTGCAGGCGCTGGCACCAGAAGCTGCCGGGCTCTGCCGGCACGTCGCTGGCCGGCAGGGTGCGTGCGTTCAGCCCCATGCCGGCCAGGTTGGTGATCGGCTTGACGAAGACCTCGGCGTCCGCCGCGATGCCGAGGTCCGTGGGTGCCACGCCGCAGGGCGCGGCGGTCAGTCCGGCATCCAGGGCCAGATGCAGTTTGTCATAGACATGCCGGTGGTCCGGATTGAGCCGCCAGGCGGCGGCGTCGGACACGGCCACCTCCCGGCACGGCTCGGGCCGGAAGATATGCTCGCGTTCGGGGAGGACACCGACAAACGGCACTACCCGGCCTCCGCTTGGCGTTTTGCGTGGCCCGCCGCCAGGCGCTCCACCTCGCACAGCAGCGACTTGAACGCGGGAAACCCGCTGATCGGGTCCAGCGAGCGGTCGTCGGTCAGTTCGTTCACGTTGGCGTGGTTCCAGCCGTGCTGGCAGTGGGCCACGCCGGGCTTGATGCGGTCCGTGACCTTGGCCACGAACGCCACGCGCCCACGTGGCGAGCGCACCTCTACCGTGTCGCCGTTGACGATCCCGCGCGCGGCGGCATCCATCGGGTGCAACTCCACCAGCGGCTCCGGCATCGCCCGGCGCATGCGCTCCAGCTGCTGGTGCTGCGAGTGGGTGGCGTGCTTGTGGCGGGCGCCGCTGGTCAGCACCAGCGGATAGTCGCGGGCGAGCTCCGGCGTGGAAACCGGGCTCTCCGCCGGTTCACGGTAGACCGGCAGGCCGTCGTGCCCGGCCGCGCGCAGTTCCGCGGCGTCGAACTCCACCTTGCCGCTGACCGTGCGAAACCCGTTGATCCGGTACTGGCGGTCGCCTTCCTCGAAGCCGTACTCGAGCATGTCGTCCAGCGCCTTGGCGAACACGGTGACCCCGTCCGGGTCATTGTAGACCTGCTCGCGGATGGTCTCGGGGATGCCCTCGGCGGCCTCGGCCCAGCTGGCCTCCAGGTCGCCGTTCCAGAACTGCTCTCCCATGCCCAGGCGCACACCCAGCTCCAGGAATACCTCGCCATCCGGGCGCGCCTCGCCGCGCGGGGCAACGGCGGCGTGGCGGTAGCGCAGTTCGCCGCGGAAGTTGCAGCCGGGGTAGGCGATCAGCGCCGCGCGTTCCAGGCTGGTGGCGGCCGGCAGCACGATGTCGGCCATGCGCGTGGCCGGGTTGTGGAAGAAGTCCGACGCGGCGAAGAAATCCAGCGCGCCCAGTGCCTGCTCCATGCGCCTGGAGTTCGGCCACATCGCGGTGTTGATGCCCATCGCCAGCAGGGCGCGAACCGGCTGTGGCTGCCCCTCGAGGATGGCATCCGGCAGCAGCATGCTCTGTGCCGCCGGCCAGTGGGCCGTCCACACCGGAAAGGTCTCGTCGCCGATGCGCGGCGGGAGGTTCTGCTTGCAGTGGTCGAACAGGTCGATGGGCCTGGGTGTGACCTTGTCGTTGAAGAAGCGGTTGCCGCCCTCGCGGTCGATGTTGCCGGTCACCGCGGCCAGCAGGATCACCGCGCGGTGGTTCTGGAAGCCATTGCTGTGCTGCACGGTGGCGGTGGGCGAGAGCATGATCTGCGCCGGCGCGTTGGCGGCATAGAGCTCGGCGGCGCGGCGCAGATCGGCCGCGTCGATGCCGCAGATCTGTGCGACACGCTCCGGCGGGAATTCGCCCACGTAGTCGCGGAAGGCCTGCACGCCGCTGCCCCATTCGTCGAGGAAGGCCTGGTCCTGCCAGCCGTTTTCGAAGATCAGGTAATGCATGCCCAGCGCCAGCGCGCCATCGGTACCCGGGCGGATCTGCAGGTGCACCTCGGCCTGCTCCGCCAGCGGGGTCACCCGCGGGTCGACCACCACGGTCGCGCAGCCCGGGCGGGCCTCAGCCAGGGGGTGCTGGTGGAACGGCGGGATGGAACCGCGCGGGTTGGTGGACCACACCAGCAGGCAGCGGGTGGCATCCGAGGCGACGGTGGAGGAGGTCTTGATCTTGGTGCCGAAGGTCACCTCCTCCGCCACCTTGGTGGAGGAGAAGCAGCAGCCACTCTCGGTCAGGTAGTTGGGCGAGCCGAAGGCATGTGCCAGGCGCTGGAGCTGCGGCCGGGCCTCCTTGGTATAGCCGGCGAAGAAGGCCGCCGCCGGGGCCCCGTGTTCCTCGCGGGTGGCGCGCAGGCGCTCGGCGATGGTGTCCAGTGCCTCGTCCCAGGAGATGCGCTCGAACTGGCCGCTGCCGCGCGGGCCCGTTCGCCGCAGCGGGTACAGCAAGCGCTCCGGATGGTTGCGCCGGTCGAGCTGGACGTAGCAGCGCGGGCAGTCGGGGCCGTCAATGGCGACCGGCTCGCCGACGGCGTCCAGGGTGACGTCGATGGCACAGTTGGCATCGCACTCGTAACAGGTACTTTTCACGGTCGCCATCGGACGGTCTACCTTGTTCAGCGGTCGTTCCTGATTGCTGCGCGGGCATTATGCCGGGAGCCTTCGGTCCGCCACGAACAACGCCTGGAACCGCGGGGCCACCTCTTTTTCACTCGTGGCCTGGGCGCCGATTAGCTTCGTTGGGGGTAAGGCAACACCTGGCACGGTCACTCGTGACAAAACACATCCCGTCATCCAGGCCAGAGCGCAGCGCAGAGCCGGGATCTCCGGGTTGAAGAGCCCGGGCGGGGAGGTCCCGGCTCACCGCTTTGCGGTGTCCGGGATGACCGGGTGTGGGGGCGGAACGGTATCGGTCCCCAATCGTTTGCCTCTGTCGATGCGCGTTTACGGACTTGCGTGTTGGCGGGTCTGCCTTGCGTGCCTCAGGCCGGTTGTCTGCGGGCCGCGCGGAGGGCACGGCAGATCCAGCCTTCGGGGGTATCTTCGCCGGTCAGCAGGTAGCGCAGGGCGTGGGGGTCGCGCAGGGTGTGGGAGATCGTGAGGGCGCTCGCGAAGCGGCCGCAGAACAGCAGGTGGTCGCCGGGTTGCAGGGGCGTGTTGTCGTCGGGCGCGAGGATATCCTCGCCTCCGGCTTCGCGCCGTAGTAGCAGCACAATGCAGGCGTGTCGCTGGCGCACGGGATGGTCGGCGCGTAGCAACTGGCCCAGGGTCACCGGCTCCTGCTCCAGATGGGCAAGGAGGGCCGGGGCTGTCCCCTCATCCAGTTGCTCGGTCCAGATGGCCGGCACACGGTCGCCGACCACGGCCGTGATGGAGCTGACTCGCTCGTTCGCCCAGTCGGTTGTCTGGTTGCGGCTCAGTTCCAGGAAGCGCGGCAGGAGCGGCGAGGTCAGATGGGCCAGGATCGCCTCGGCGATCACCCGGTCGTGGCGCATCACCAGCGGCAGGTCGGCCGCCGCGAACAGGAGCGAATCGCACTCGCGGTTCTGGCGTCCGACCATGAACAGCTCCGGGTTCAGCTCGCGCGCGGTCATCACGATGGACAGGTTGTAGTCGTCGCGGCCGGTTCCGGCCACGATCCCGGAGGCGCTCTCGATGCCGGCCTCGTGCAGGGTGTCCGCCTCGGTGCCGCGGCCCTTGATGCAGTCGGGCGGACAGTCCGCGCCCTCGGGGTCCGTTTCCACCAGGGTTACCTCCACGCCCTCCTGGATCAGCCCGGCATGCACGGCCTTGCCGAAGCGCCCGAAGCCGCACAGGATCCAGCGACCGCAGGGCGGGTCGATCGGCATCGGCAGCGGGCTCCCGGGGATACTCCCAAGCCACTCGTGCAACAGGTGATGCGCGGGGGAATGCAGCGCGAGGGCGAGGCGCTGGCCGAAGATGTCGAACGGGTTGATGATCTGGTCAGTCCCGAACGAGGCCATGTTCTTCTCTGTGTCGTGGCTCTCGGCACGGCAGATCACGGGGCGCTCCGGGTTGAGAAGTTTGGCGGCAATGGCGATCCGCAGGTTCACCGCATCGTCGCTGGTCAGCGCCACCACACCCTGGCAGTGTGGGTTGAGGAGCCCGGCATCGAGCAGGCGATTGGCGATGCTGGCATCCGCGCACAGACCGGGGATCTGCAGCGGGTAATCCTCCAGGACCAGCTCGTTGATGCGGTCCGGGTTCTGGTCGATCACCACGGCAAAGCCATTGCGCCCGAGCAGGGAACGCACCACCAGGGCCCCGGTGTCGCCATAACCGCACACGATATGGAACGGTCGCTGCAGCTTGCGGATCGTGCGGTCGAACGCATGCTGGCTGACGGCCAGGCGGAAGGCCGGGTCCTGGATCAGTGCAAGGATCTTGCCGATCGCATACAGCCAGGCCACCACCGACAGGTAAACGGCAAACACCGTCCACATCCTCTGCGCCTCGGTGAAGGCGTGGGGGATCTCGCCGAAGCCGATGGTGGTGGCCATGTAGGTCACGAAGTAGAACGCATGGAAGAAATCCATGCGCCAGGGCTCCCCCTGATCGTCCACGCCGGGTATCAGCACCAGGCCGAGAACGGAGATCGCGTAGGCCGCCGTCAGCGCAAGCAGGGGTGCCCGCATGCGCCGCAGGAACAGGAACAGCACCTTGTTGATCGTGGGCCCCACGGCTCGTGGTGTCTGTAGCGCTCGCGGCCGCCGTCAGCGGCGCAGCGCCACCGTATCCGCGATCAGCAGCAGCACGGAGATCAGGTTGGCCACCATGGCCCCGCCCGCCAGGGAGACGATGCTGGCCATGAACATCGCATCCATGCCCCCGGCATGCACGTGGCTCGCATAGGCCCATACCGCCGCGGCCGCGATCAACTGCAGCACCGCGACCAGCGAACTGGCCAGCAGCAACGCCCCGGTCTGCGTCCGGTCCCCCAGCTTCAGGGCCGTCGCGATGACGTTTACCACGATGGCTGCGAACAGCTCGTACACATTGTGGTGCGCCGGATCATCGATCTCGCCGAGAAAGAACCCGAAGTTCAGCGTGAACGCCAGGATGATGAAAAAGCCGAAGATCACCTTCTCCAGGTTCATGCGCATGCTCCTTGTCGTTCGAGGTAACGGCTCCTGCCCGGCGCCGCGACACGGGCCCCGTCTTCATCTGCCCGCAGCATGGAGCATGGCCCAACAAGCCCCGGATGGCGAGGGCAGGGCGCTCATCTCCCCACGTGCCGAAACGCCAGGGCAACGTCATTGCGAGGCCTCGCAGAGGTCGTGGCAATCGGCCGAAGTGCCACGAAGTTGGTCTCCTTACGGTCGCGCAGGGAGAGGCAACGGCCAAGATTCGATCCGGGAGCCACCCGTGGCATTCGCCTTCTTCCGGCCCGGCGTCTACCGGCAGCAGCTCGGGTCTCTTCTGCCTATGATCTGAAGTAATGATCCGGAACGATGTTGGAGGCGGATCATGAAACGCTATTACGACCTTGGGCCCTACCGTCGGGGTATTTCTTCACCGTCGCCGGAGGCTCGGCTCTGGTTCAATCGCGGGCTCTTGTGGGGCTATGGATTCAACCACGAGGAGGCCATCCGTTGCTTCGAAACGGCCATTGAGCATGACCCCGAGTGCGCGATGGCGTGGTGGGGCATCGCCTGGGCGCTTGGCCCGAACTACAACAAGCCGTGGGAGGCGTTCGCCGATTCGGAGCTGGCAGACTCCCTGTCACGCGGATCGACGGCACTGGCCCGGGCGCAGCAGGCTGCCACCAGCAGTCCGGTGGAGCAGGCGCTGATCAACGCGCTGCAGGTGCGCTGCCAGACGGCAGAGCCGCCAGCTGTGGGTGCACTCGAGCGCTGGAATGACGACTACGCCGATGCCATGCGCGCGGTGTACCGCGAACACGGCGAAGACCTCGATGTGGTGGCCCTGTTTGCCGAGGCCCTGCTGAACCGCACTCCCTGGCAGTTGTGGGACCTGAAGGCCAACGCCCCGGCGGAAGGTGCCAGCACGGTCGAGGCCACCGAGGTGCTGGAGACTGCGCTCTATCGCGAAGAGGCGCGCAGGCACCCCGGCATCCTCCACTACTACGTACACCTGATGGAGATGTCGCCGCACCCGGAGCGCGCCCTGCGGGTTTGCGACCGGCTGCGTGGGTTGGTGCCGGACGCGGGCCACCTCCAACACATGGCCTCGCACATCGACGTGCTGTGCGGTCAGTACGACAACGTGGTGCGGATCAACAATGAGGCAATCGCGGCCGACAGCAAGTATCTGGAGCGCGAAGGCGCCATCAATTTCTACACCCTTTACCGCTCTCACAACTACCACTTCAAGCTGTACGGCGCGATGTTCCAAGGCCGATATACTGACGCGTGCGAGGCAGCGGAGGGGTTGCGCGCCACCATTCCGGAGGCCCTTCTGCGGATCGAATCGCCACCAATGGCCGACTGGCTGGAGTCCTTCGTGCCGATGCACCTGCACGTAATGGTGCGGTTCGGGCGCTGGCAGGAATTGATCGACACCCCGCTGCCTGCCGACCCCGAGCTGTATGCGTTCAGCACCGCGCTGACCCACTACGCGAAGGGCGTGGCCAACGCCGCCACCGGTCGCATCGAGGAGGGTGAGGAACAGCGCGTGCGCTTCGAGGCCGCCGCGGCATGCATGCCCGACACTCGCTACCTGTTCAACAATCGCTGCCGCGATATTCTCGCGATCGCCCGTGCGATGCTGAACGGAGAGCTGGAGTACCGCAAGGCCAACTACGACGAGGCCTTCGCCTTCCTGCGCCAGGCCATCAAGCAGGACGATGGGCTTCCCTTTGACGAACCCTGGGGGTGGATGCAGCCGACTCGCCACGCCTGTGGCGCGTTGCTTCTGGAACAGGGCGAGGTCGCGGCGGCAGCGCAGCTATACCGTGAGGACCTCGGCTTTGACCCCGCGCTACCGCGGCCGTACCAGCATCTGGATAACGTCTGGGCGCTGCACGGCTACCACGAGTGCCTGATGCGCCTCGGACGCAACGAGGAGGCCACCATCATCAAGCAGCGCCTGGACCTTGCCACTGCCCGCGCCGATATTCCCATTCGGGCCTCCTGCGCTTGCCGAACGCGTGTTGTGCGTTGATGCGTGTGTCGGACACCGCGTCGCGCTGACCCTGGCGGGGGCGTTGCCATGTCGGTCCCGTATCGTCTATCCAGTAAGCGCTTCGTCACCCGTGCCGTGTTGCTCGTTCGAGCGCGGATGCGCTTGCTAATCCCAGAGGTGGCCCCAGCGTTCCCACCAGTCGCGGGCGAGGGCCCGGTTGGCCACGTTCTCGCGTTCGTCGAGGACGGTCCCCAGGCGGATGTACTCGCCGCCAGTTTGCGAGGTCACCGCCGGATCCTGCGAAGCCAGCATCAGGGCGTACAGCGCCAGTTTCAGTTCCCACGGGTCATCGGAATCGAGGTAGGGCACGAGATGCGGGACCGCCGGCGCACCGATCCGGCCGAGCGCCTCGGCCGCGGTGTACCAGGTACGCGGATGCTCCTCGCCCCCGTAGGTCTCGGTGAACGCGCGATCCGACAGGCGTTCGAGGTAGTAGTGGATCTCGTCCCGGAGGCTGGCGAAGCCCTCCGCGGGTCCGTCTGCCGCGGCGGCGGGCTGCTCCTGCGGCGCGGCCCCCGTGGCGACGGGTGGCTCCGCCGATGGCGGCCCGCCGACACAGCCAGCAAGCAACATCCCGCCGGCCAGCCATGCGGTCAGCCACCAGGCAGAAGAGGGGCAAAACGGCAGGGGGTTGTCTTTCAAATGCCTTCCGATCCACGTATTGCCGAGGGTTTATCCGCACTCAATTTTCGGGGTCCCGTCTCCGGTAATGAGTCCCTTGCCGGGAGCCGGCCCCGCATTGGCCCATCGGTACGGTCACTCTACGGTAACCGGCCACGTATGCGACGTCTTGTCCCGCGGGCCGCGGGTGGTCTTCAGGTGCAAGACCGGTGCAGGCCTGGGGCGCGCTGCGCCAAGGGGATCCCTCGAAGAGTGATCATTGCTTCGGGGGTTCGCAAAAGGCGAGGCCCCCTGTAGCAGGGGGCCTCGCGCAGCCGTTAAAGCAGGATGGCTAGCAGGATGAGGACGGGAATCGGGATGCCCAGAAACCAAAGCAGTATGAATTTCATCTTGATCTACCTCGCTGATTGGCAGCAATCTGTACGGTTCAATAGTGGACGCTGTCGCGCTGCCGACCGCCGATCGTGGCGGCGAAGCTGGCGCTGAACGCCCCGATCAGCAGTCCCAGGAACGTCCACAGAGAAAGTTTCGCCATCGCGCTTCGGGCCTCATCGGCCACCTGTCGCGCCTGCATTTCCAGTTCCTCCATCTGCGCCTGGACTTCGCGGATCCGGTTCTCCGCCTGGGACTGGCTGACGCCGGTGTTCTGCGCGATCAGTTGCGCCAGATACGCCCTGTCGCCATCCGACATATCGTCCCACCCGCGGGCGAGAATACGTACCGCCTCGGTGCGCATGGCGGTTCTGTCGGAGTCGGTTGCGCCGGCGTCGGGAGCCGCCCTGGCACGCTCTGGGCGAAACAAGATATCCGCGAAATAGTCGAGCGGGCCGGTGGCGTCTCCTTCGGTCTGCCCATTAGCGCCTGCCATCATGGCAGCGCCGCCAGTCGTAGCCGCCGCCCCGACAGCCGAAGCACCGGCCTGGGCGGTGCTGCCGATGATCGCCGTGGAGGCGGAAACGAGCAGAGCCGCCGTGACGACCACGCTAAGCGCCCAGACGAGGAAGCCGTGTGCGGTATCCCGGAAGAATACTTCGTCGGTATGCAGATCGGTCCACTGGGTGCGCAGTCGGCCGGCCAGATAGCCGCCCATGGCGCCGGCGATGATGTGCACGAGTATCAGCCAGACGATGCTTGCGAACCCGATGCCCTCGGCCGACACGCCTTCCCCGGCCCACGGCGAGACCGCCGAGAATCCCAGGCCCGTGCCCAGGAGCAGAAAACTGAGCGACAGCGCCGTAGCGACCACGGCGCCTGCGATCACCGCGCCCCAGGAAACGCCGGAGCGCCGTGCCTCGTTACCGATGTCCGTGGTGAATGGGTCATGCATTCCCGATGTGGCGGAACGCCCCGCCAGAGTGGGCTCGACAGATGCCATGGCGACTTTCCTTCGTGACAAGTGGATGAGACTGCATGCTGCGGTGCAGTCGCTCCGGGGTTCTGTGCGTTGCCACACCTTGGCGTCCCGGCCCCCTCTCTATCGGCTCGAGTTGCTGCGCCGCTTCAGGTTTTCACGGCGCGGGTCGCGAGGCGCGCGGCCATGCCCGCAAATGCCCGCAGCGGTAAGACCGGTCGATCCCCGGCGCTGCCAGGCAACCCCCTGTAGGCGCCCCGGCCTCCGGGCGATTGCGGTATCCACAGCACGCCATCGGTCAGAGGGCGGACCGCCTGAACAAACCGCGTCATTGCGGGGCCTCGCAGAGGCCGCGGCAAACGGTTGAAGTACCAAGGGGGTGGGCGAATTACGGTGGAGCGGGGACCAGGGAGCAAGACCTGCCCCGCATTTCCGAAACCCCGTCATTGCGAGGCCCCGCAGGGGCCGCGGCAATCGGTTGACGTGCCACGGGTGGGGGCCGCTCGTAGTGGAGCAGGGGCGTGGGAAAGACCTGCCCCGGAATTGACTCGGGGCTACTTTTCGCCGATGCCAAGGCCGCTATCGACACCGGTCACGGGCACGATGTGGCCGTTCGGGTCAAGGAAGAGGTCGCTGGTGAATGCGCTTTCCCCGTCCTCGGTCGGCATCTCGGCCAGTTGGGTGTCGAGGGTATCGGCGGGGCGCCCGTAGAGCCGCTGGACTCCGCGCAGATCGCCGGGCTGCAGGTCGGCGAAGTCCTCGGTGTACCTGAATCCCATCACCTGCCCGGATGGCCCGGGATGGTCCAGGCCGATGGCGTGACCGATCTCGTGAGTCAGCGTATAGCGGATGTCGTACACATCCTTGTTGCCGTCGAATCCGACCTTCCACTCGTGAGCAGGATTCAGACACACCAGCGACTGTTCGATGGTGCGCACATCCACTTCCGCATCGGGTGCGTAGGCTACGTTGGCGAATGCCCGTCCACGCGGCTGCCCCTGGGCACCGAGGATGATATCCGCCTCCCGGGTATCGCTTACCTTGTGGAATGACAGACCGGCCGCGCGCTCCCAAACCCGAAACGCCGCCGCGGCCTCGCGATCCAGCGTCTCCATGGAGAGGGCTTCGCCCAGAAGCTCGTCAATCGGTGCGAGATCGCGGCAGTTGTGCGCATCATCGAACCGTAGCGCCTCCCCGGCAAAGGCATAGCTGATGCTGGCTCCCACCCCTAACTGCTGGTCTCCCCACTTCACCTTGTAGCCATCCAGCTTGAGCAGCCGATACCCACCGTCGTCGGCAAGGGCCGGCAGCGGGAGTGCCAAGGGCAGAAAGCCGGCCATTACCAAGGCCAGCGCGGGAAGGTGTGCATGCGTGACTGATCGCACCGCAGTCTCTCCTGGTCGGGCCCCGTCAAGAGCGCCTTCAGGGCGCGCGAGGCTCCCGCGCAGCGTAACATAACGGACGACTAACGCTTATGTGTGGCATCGAACCGACGAAGCAGTCGGTCGCACCCAGAGTCCGAACGGGGCGTCCTGCGGTCAGCGCACCGTACTCGGCTCAATCTGCGGCGTGGACCCGCGCAGGCGAGGGTGGGGCGCGTATCCAAAGCCGAACCAATAACCCCGCGGTGACGTGTCATTGCGGGCCTCGAAGGGGCCGTGGTAATCGGTTGCAGCCCCACGAATTCGGGGCGCTGGAGGGGAGCAGGCGCATAACCGAAGCCCTACGGGGTCAAACCTTGCCCTTTGCCCGCGCCTACGGCCCGTGCCGGAAAGCCAGACTGGATTGGAGAGACACGTTTGATGAATCGATCGTGGCCCGTGTTGGGCCTTTGCATCTCTCTGGTTTTCGCCGGCGCAGCCTGGGCGGACACCACGGAGCTGGACGGCGACTGGGCCTGTCCTGCCGTAATGCAACTGGCCGCCATTGGCTCGAGCCAGCTGAATCTGCAGCTCGATACGCGCTCCCGTCTGCATCCGGACGGGCGGTACCAGAGCGAGGGCGATGCCGTGGCCCAGTTCGGCCTGTGGCCGCTCACGCTGATCGCGACCAGCGAGGGGCAGTGGCAGCGCGAGGAGCAGCAGCTCACGCTCACCGTGGAAGCCCTGGACCTGTCGCCCGGCTCCCCATCAGGTGTCGAACTCCAGCGCCAGCTGATCCGGCAGATCACTACGCGGCTACCGGAACTCCCGCATACGGAGGTCACGCGGATCGTCACCGAATCGCCCACGCGCCTCGTGGTCGAGCACGCGTCCGGCGAACAGTACACCTGCCAACGACTGTGAGCCCTCGCGCGGGCGCAGACCGAGATCTGCCCCGTCTTCCCCTTTCCTGATTAACCACGAGAGTCAGCCAGTCACGGGGATCATCCGGGGACGACAATGGCCCGTCGCAGGGTGCTTTAATCCGGGCCTTTTGGGAATGTCACTCTCCCCGGGGCCCTTGCCCCTGCACTGTCATCCCGGCCGGAGCGAAGCGACGAGCCGGGATCTCCCCCGTCGGGGCAACCCCAGCCGCCGCCGAGATCCCGGATAACCGCTACGCGGTTTCCGGGATGACGAAGAAGGAGGCGCGTGGAGCCGCTGGGCGCGTACCGTTGCGCTCCAGGGCCACCTTCGGCCACCGGGTGCTGGACACACCCGAGCCCGCACGGTCCTTGGACCTGGCTGACCCTCGTGGCGAATCAGCGTTTCTTTAAGATGGGGCAACGGGAAGATGGGGCAACGGGCAAGGTCGGAAAATCCGAAGCTGGACCCCCGGGCCGTCCGGTCGTCAGGCGGAGCTCTTCGAGGTGTCGTTTGCCTTCTGGTAGGCGCGCAGTCCCCCGGCGATGGACTGGACATTGGTATAGCCCAGATCCACCAGCTGGGCCGCCGCCAATGCCCCGCGGTTGCCACCATTGCAGAAACAGACCATGGGCGCGTCCTTGTCTGGTGCGACTCCCTCGATCTGACGCGTGATGGAATCCAGCGCTACATTGCGGGCGCTCGGCAGGCTGCCTTTCTGGTACTCCCCGGGTTCGCGCACATCGATGGCCACCGCACCGGATGCCAGGCTGGCGTCTACCTGTTGCGGCTCGATCTCGTTGATGCGAGCGCGCGCGGCTTGCGCCCGACGGAGAAACTCTTCGTCGTGATGATCCATAATGATTTTCCTTTCGGCGATGGTTTTTCGCGCGGTCAGTGCTGAGAACAGCCCATCCTCGCCGCGTCGCGAATTAGGTACGGGGCACAAGACAAAGTTCGACCGCGTTCTTGCCTGTGGACAGGAGGTGATCACGATGGGTTTGAGCCAGTGGTGGCCGTTCGGCCGCGTGCCGGAAATGAGCCCCGAGGAACTGGCGCAGGCGATGGAGAATGCCCAGGTGCAAGTGCTGGATGTGCGCACCGGTGTCGAGCATCGTCGGAGTCGTATCCCGGGCGCGCGTCACCTCCCGATCACGCAGTTTTCCAGGCAACGCCTGGCGGACCTGGAACTCGATCCCGATCGTCCCGTGGTGGCCATCTGCCTCAGTGCACACCGCAGCATCCCTGCCGTGCGCAAGCTGCGGGCCCGCGGCTACGAGGCCCGCCAGCTTCGCGGCGGCATGCTCGCCTGGTGGCGGGCAGGGCTGCCATGCGAGCGGGGAGGTGAAGGCGTCGGTGGATAAGACCTGCGACCGTTACGCGGGCCCGGCAAGCCAAGAAACGGGGCGGCCATTCCCCTTGGCCGCATGCTCTCGGAGTGCAAGGGCCCCGTTTGCGGCCCAGGGGCCAGCGTGCGCGCCCTTGGAGCGGCCGTTGCGGTCAGGAGCGCCGAGTAAACGCAGTTCGCGGCTTGCGTCCGTCCCCGGCCGGCCGGTATTTCAGTCGTTGTCCTTGTCCTTGTCCTTGTCCTTGTCCTGCTTGCTGCCCGGAGTGACGGCACGTCCCACCGCTCCGGCGGTCTTGCCGGTCGCCTTGGTGGCGCCGGTGGTGACGCTGACGGCGGCGCTTCCCGTGGCACCGGCGACCTTCACGGCCGTGCAGCCCGTGGTCAGCGGCAGGATGATGGCAAGCAGCAGGAGCGGGCGGGTGTAGGCAATCATCGGCTCGAGACTTCGTTGATGTCTGCGATCAAGGGTACGCCCGTCATGTCTGTGAGGCCATGGTATGTCCAAAAGGGAGCACCGAAATGGAGGATGTTCGGCGCCATCGTGGCCCCGGGCTGGCGGTCACGAACCAGCCCTCCACAGAACCCACAGGTGCGCCGCTGGTCTGAAGGTCGAGCCCCTGTGGAGACTTGCGATGTCCCGTTTTGCGCCCTTGTTCGCTTCCCTGTTGCTGGTGCTGCCGATGGCCTGCGCAACCGCCACGGAGCCCGATACCGAGGCCTTGTTCCAGCACGAGCTGGGCCGGCTGCACGCGTCCGAGATTGTCAGCCTGCAGGAACGCTTCCAGGGCCATCCGCTGCTGATCATCAATACCGCCAGCCATTGTGGTTACACCGACCAGTTCGGTGGGCTGGAACAGTTGCATCAGGACTACCGGGACCAGGGGCTGAAGGTGGTGGGCTTCCCCTCCCACGACTTCAATCAGGAGGCCGATGACGAGGCCGAAACCGCCCGGGTGTGCTTCGAGAACTTCGGCGTCACCTTCGACATGTTCAGGCCGATCAGTGTGCGCGGCGCGGACGCCCACCCGATCTTTCGCGAACTGGCCCGTCAGGCCGCCGCCCCGCGCTGGAACTTCTACAAGTACGTGGTGGACCGAGAGGGGCGGGTGGTCGCGCACTTCCCCAGCCAGGCTGGCCCCGGGTCCCCCGAGCTGCGCCGCGCGATCGAGAGCATCTTGTAGCCCATCGCGCTATAGAGCCTCTCGCGGAAAGATAGCGGGAGACTATCTCGATCATGCTTAATATCAACTGGAACTAATGGTTCGTGGGGCCTAGCTTCAAGGGCAGGTGGACAGTGAAGCCACCCTGGCCGAAGGTGGCCCAGGGTCGGAACGGCTTGCGGTCCCTGAGGAAAGCCATCGATGACATATGGATGACGGCTTCCGAAACACGAACCAGCTGAACGCAGCGAAAAAATGGAGAACGATATGGGTGAGCATCAGAACATGGGCAAATGCCCGGTCATGCATGGCGGCGAGACCGCCGCTGGCCATTCGGTCATGGACTGGTGGCCGGAAGCGCTGAACCTGGACATCCTCCATCAGCATGACCGCAAGACCAACCCGATGGGCGAGGACTTCGACTACCGGGAAGAGGTCAAGAAGCTCGACTTCGACGCCCTGAAGAAGGATATGCACGCGCTGATGACCGAGAGCCAGGCGTGGTGGCCGGCCGACTGGGGCCATTACGGCGGGCTGATGATCCGCATGTCCTGGCACGCGGCCGGCACCTACCGTATTGCCGATGGCCGCGGTGGCGGTGGCACCGGCAACCAGCGTTTCGCACCGATCAACAGCTGGCCGGACAACGTCAGCCTGGACAAGGCGCGCCGCCTGCTGTGGCCGATCAAGAAGAAATACGGCAACAAGGTCAGCTGGGCGGATCTGATGATCCTGGCCGGTACCGTGGCCTACGAGAACATGGGTCTGAAGACCTTCGGCTTCTCCTTCGGGCGCGAGGATATCTGGCATCCCGAGAAGGACACGTACTGGGGCGCGGAGAAGGAATGGCTGGCACCCTCCGACGAGCGCTACGGCGACGTCGACAAGCCCGACACCATGGAGAACCCCCTGGCGGCCGTCCAGATGGGCCTGATCTATGTGAACCCGGAAGGGGTCAACGGCAAGCCCGATCCGCTCAAGACCGGCGAGCAGGTCCGCGAGACCTTCGCCCGCATGGCCATGAACGATGAAGAGACCGCGGCCCTGACCGCCGGCGGCCACACCGTGGGCAAGTGCCACGGCAATGGCGATGCCGGTGCGCTGGGTCCGGATCCCGAAGGGGCCGACGTCGAGGAACAGGGCTTCGGCTGGAAGAATCCCAACATGCAGGGCAAGGCCGCCAACGCCGTCTCCTCGGGCATCGAGGGTGCCTGGACCACCCATCCGACGAAGTTCGACATGGGGTACTTCGACCTGCTGTTCGGCCATGAGTGGGAGCTGAAGAAGAGCCCCGCCGGCGCCTGGCAGTGGGAGCCGATCGAGATGAAGGAGGAGGACAAGCCGGTGGATGCCAGCGATCCCTCCATCCGCCACAACCCGATCATGACCGACGCCGACATGGCGATGAAGATGGATCCGAAGTACCGGGCCATCTGCGAGAAGTTCATGGCCGATCCCGCGTACTTCCAGGACTGCTTCGCCCGCGCCTGGTTCAAGCTGACCCACCGTGACCTGGGCCCGAAGACCCGCTACATCGGTCCGGAAGCGCCGCAGGAAGACCTGATCTGGCAGGATCCCGTGCCGGCCGGCAATACCGACTACTGCGTCGAGGCGACCAAGAAGAAGATCGCCGCGAGCGGCCTCAGCGTCGCCGAGATGGTCAGCACGGCCTGGGACAGCGCCCGCACCTTCCGCGGCTCCGACATGCGCGGCGGCGCCAACGGTGCCCATATCCGCCTGGCTCCGCAGAAGGACTGGGAGGGCAACGAGCCGCAGCGCCTGGACCGGGTGCTCAAGGTCTACGAGCAGCTCTCCGCCGAGACCGGCGCCAGCGTGGCCGACCTGATCGTGCTGGGTGGCAGCGTGGGCATCGAGCAGGCCGCCCGGGCGGCCGGATACGATGTCCTGGTGCCGTTCAATCCGGGGCGTGGCGATGCCAGCGCCGAGATGGTCGACGTCGACTCCTTCGCGCCGCTGGAGCCGCTGGCAGATGGCTTCCGCAACTGGCTGAAGAAGGACTACGTGGTCAAGCCGGAGGAGATGCTGCTCGATCGCGCCCAGCTGATGGGCCTGACCGCGCCGGAGATGACCGTGCTGATCGGCGGGATGCGCGTGCTCGGCACCAACCATGGCGGCAGCAAGCATGGCGTGTTCACCGGCCGTGAAGGCCAGTTGACCAACGACTTCTTCGTTAACCTGACCGACATGGCCAACGCCTGGAAGTCTGCGGACAACGGCATCTACGAGGTCCGTGACCGCAAGAGCGACCAGGTGAAGTGGACTGCCAGCCGCATCGACCTGGTGTTCGGCTCCAACTCCATCCTGCGCAGCTACGCCGAGGTGTACGCCCAGGACGACAACGAGGAGAAGTTCGTGAAGGACTTCGTCAGGGCCTGGACCAAGGTGATGAACGCCGACCGCTTCGATCTGGAGCAGTACCAGCAGTAAGCGCGGCCTGAACCGGGCGGTTTGCCCGGCATGCAGACCAGGACGCCCGGGACCATCCCGGGCGTTTTTTTGTGCCGAGGGTTCGGCTACTGCTGCCCGGTGCGCGAATTCCCGGTCGCCCCCGTCCTTCGGCTCCCGCGACCGCCGGAGGGCAACCGCCCGCTCCTGATCCTCCAGGCCTAGCTGGCCCCTGCGAGCCCGCACCCACTCGGCCTCCGGGGGGTAAACGCCGTCCGGCCTTCACCCGCCGCCTGTTTCGACGCTCAGGTCGGGCCGTCCAGGACCTTCAACGAGCCCTTCGAGCCCGGACAAGCTCGTCAAGCCAATCGGTTGCCGTGGTCCGGCCTCGGCAGTTCGGTAGCTAGCCGTAACGCCCGTCGACGCGCGGTTTGACCAGCATCGGGGCATGAACCCAGAGAAACCCGGCGAAGGCCGCGATCCACAGGAGTTGCGAGGCGCTCATCCAGCTGGCGGTCAAGGCCGGCCAGAGCAGGGGGCCGGCCACCCGTACCAGCGCCCCGATGGCCAGCAGGCCGAAGAGCAGCCCGAGGACCCGCGGAGGGTCAAACACGTTACGTCCGGTATGGCCCAGGGCGACGCGCGTCATCATCCCGAGGGTCATCATGCCGATACCCCCGTAGGTGAAGGCGTGCAGCGCGGCCATCGGGTTAAGGGGCGTGAATTCGGCCACGGCCCGCAGGGCAAAGCCGACCACGATCCAGCCGTAGGCCATCATCAGCACCCAGAGCAGTGGCTTGCGCCACAGCGCCGGCGTATGCCAGCCCGTCCAGCGCATGCCATGCGCCACGGCCAGCCCAGCCGCCAGCCCCGCCGCGACCGGTGCCCATGGCAGGAACACCTCGACCAGCCAGAAGGCGAGCAGCAGTACCAGGGCGAGGCGGTCCAGCCAGTCCCGGTTCACCGGCGTAAAGGCACCATCCAGCCCGCGCTCGATAAAGAACGGGATGACCCGGCGCCCCATCATCAGGATCAGCGACAGCACCAGGTAGACCCCGGAGTAGAGCCCCAGGCGCTGGCCGCCATCAAGCAGATCGAAGGCGCCCAGGTAGAACAGGCCGTTGCTCGCCCCCAGCAGCGCGATCTTGCCGATCACGGCGAGCTGGGCCCATTGGCGCGTCTGCCATACCGGGCGGGCCAGGGCGGCCAGCAGCCACAGGGTAAAGCCGAGATCGAACAGCGCCATGGCCACCAGCCCGGGGTCCCCGAACAACGCCGCCACCCGGCCGCCGAGCCAGAGCCCGGCCAGCACCAGCAGCGCGGGCCCGTGGGTCGTCTGCACCCCGGTCCAGTTGCGCACGGCCGTGAGCAGGAACCCGGCGACGACCGCCATGGCGTAGCCGAAGATCAGGGTATGGCCGTGCCAGGCGAAGGGCCCGCCAAAGGCGGCCGTGGGCAGCGCCGCCATGTCGAATTGGTAGAGCCAGGTCCACAGACCGGCGACCAGCACGGCGTACAGCCCCGCCAGCAAGAAGAACGGGCGAAAGCCCAGATGGCTCAGGGCAAACCGATACGGTCCCGGCTCTTCGATATTCAGCTTCAACAGCGCCCCCTTGGCCCCGCGGGGCTAGTACCCGCCATCTCTACGCGAACCACCCAGAATTCAGGTTCGCACCCGCTCATATAATGCATGCGGGTTAAATCTTTTTGCGAGCCTGGGTTCTTCGTCATTGCGAGGCCTCGAAGAGGCCGTGGCAATCGGTCGGAGTGGCCTGGATGCCGCTCGATTGCCACGGGACCAAAAGCCAGACACTGACCCCGAGCCCCGCGCCTCGCTATCCCGTCGCGCGCATGCCGCCGCCTCCCCCTCCGCCGGGCGGGGGTGTCCAGACGTTGCGAAAGGCCTGATGCGTCTTCGGTGGGAGGTGGCGGGAGAAGCGCAGCTCGACACCCCGGTCGGTGCGCACGGCCTGGATCCGGCCCTGCTTCAGCCCGTAACGTCGTGCGACGTCCTCGCAGCCCCTCACGAAACCGGACGGCGGCTTGCCGCGCCGCACGCGGGCAGCGCCATCGCGCAGCTCCACCGAAAACACCAGCCGGGCATGCCAGAGCATCAGCGCGACGCCAAGCCCCAGCAGGGCGAACATGATCAGGAACGTGAGCAGCATGATGGATGGCGGGACAAGGGTGCGCCCCAGTGTAGCGCACCCCATCCGCAGTTCTTCGCCTCCGCTCGTCGGCGACTCGTCACCGCAATAGCCCCTTTACGGGCCCAAAAGCCCCGTGTAAGCCCTGGAAATAGCCCTTCACATTCGCAAAGCCGCGTTAACTCAGTCCGTTACCGTGGTCCGACCCTGTCCTTGGCGACACGCTCAACAATTGTTTCGCATATTCAAAGCGTTCCTCTACCTTCTGGCGGTCCTCAACTTCGGGCTGTCCCTCACTAGCCCCACGGGCAATCATTTCAGCGTGCCGTAACAGCGCAGCGCGATCCTCTGGCCGCTGTACGAATCTCGCGACCTCGGCGATCGTTTCCAGCAGGCGGACAGTAACCGCGGTGTTCGAGCGGGACACTTGTCGGATCTGGTTGAAGGCCGCATCTGTGACGTCCACAAAAGTAGACCCTGGAGCAATCACCCTCAGCTGATCCGTACTGTCATAACGATAGGGCGATGGCATGTCTCGCGTAGCCAAACGACTCAACGCGGACGCCAGGTGGTCTACGCACGTAATTGCCGTGAACGGGTCATTCACTCCCGAGGAGAGGGCACGCAGAGCGACCTCCACGAGTTGGGTAACCGCGAACTCGATGTCCTGGCCCGAAGTCCGCTGGTTACCCAGGGCGAAGGTGTTGTTGACCTGATCCGCAGGCACGTCGGCGGCCCTTTCTCCCGGCCAGACCTGCATCAGGGGGCCACCGGAGACCACATAGTCGCCGGGTACTCGCTCCAGTCGAATGACCACGTCCTTTTGCATCGCCAACTCGATCAAAGCGTCCGTGTCGATGAACTGAATGTATCCGTCCGCGCTCGCTCGAATGGGACGAGCCTCCCGGTCAAATACGTCCAGAAATGCCGACTCGGGTGGTGTTGCCGACGTCCGTGGCGTCCCCTGCCCGATGTGTTCCGGAAATAGGCGGTCCACCCCGGCGATCAACTCGTCGCTCACGCGCGCCACGATTTCGTTGGCCTGCATCGAAACAGACACGTGGTGAATGAAATAGATCAGCACCCCCACGCTCGCGACCGCAAAGAGTACGCCGAGCGTGATTGATATATGAGGAACGAAAGCAACCTCCTCCGCGCGCCGGATGGTAAGGAGGACCAGCAAGCAATACAGGAAGGTGGCAACGAACGTGCCCAGCACGACCTGAGTCGTCGTATCGCGCAGGAAATTGCGGAGCAAGCGCGGCCCCAACTGCGACGTCGCCAGCGACAGGGCGACCAGCGTCATCGAAAACACAACTCCAGCGATGGTGATCATCGATCCGGCGATGACCCCCAGCACGGCGCTGGCCCCCTCGGCTCCACCGGTGAATGTCCAGCCCCACGAACGCCACAACCAGTTCGTCACCGGCCTATCCAGGGCGACGCTTATGCAGGCCAAAAACACCGCGCCCAGGGCCATCATGGTGGGGATGAACCATAAGCTGGATCGAATGCGGTCCCAATACCTGAAAGTCAGTGTTTTCACTATGACGCCTCATTCACTCACATGCTGTCCGCCGGCTTACCGTGGTCCGGCCCCGTCTTCCTCGATTCTCCCGACCCCGGGAGATCCTATCTTCCGTGGAGGATGACCAAGGCCGTTAGAAGCATCACGTTCGCGGCGAGGGATGCCCATAGGACGATCGTCTTCCAGTCTGGACTGGGTGGGGCCCCGGTTGTCGAGTGCGACGTCTGAGCCGGGCGAGTCCGGCGGGCGTCAGCACCTGGGTTGGATGTTCCCCCGGTTCGATCACCCCTCGCTTTCTTGGTATGGGCCGTTTTTTTCTCATGGACATAGTCGCGATCGTAAAGCCCCATGTCTGTCTCCTTTTTTGTGCTACTCCGTTTCTACAGCAGAGTACGCTGCGTGTCGTCAGGACCGGAAGGGGCGGGGGAAAAGGTTGAGATGGCTTCATTGCGCGGCCTCGCAGAGGCCGCGCAATCCGTCGAGGCAGCCCGAGGCCTTACCGGTCGCCTTCGCGGTGCCGGAGCGGGATCCTCTCTCAGAGTAAGAGCCCATTTATGGGCCGCAATGCGCCGTTTAATAACGCCCTCAAACAGCCCTTTGGGTTCAGAAAGCCCCGTTAACACGCCTAGTTACCGTGGCCCAACCCCGTCGATGTGACCTGGTCGAGGTCCTTCACCCGTGCACGCGTCAGAACCCTTTACACCCGATGATCGCGTTTGCGACCGCCCCCCGTCGGGTGCGCGTAACCTACGGTTTTCCAACGTCAATATAGAGCGGAATCCAGCGGGCATGGATGTTGCAAATTCGTGGGCGAGCGCAGACCCCAAACCACAACCTGCCTGCGCAGACCCACGAGGTAACAACCATGACTACAAAGACTGTACGGGGCGGAACCCTCGCCCTTCTGCTCGCGGGAGGCATGATTGCCGCCGGCTCGGCCTCCGCCAGCGTCATCAACTGCTCCGATCTCGACGGCAACCTGGGCGACAAGGTCACGCCCAACCAGGGCTGCCAGGTCCTGGAGCCGCTTGACGGCAACGTGAATACCAGCCTCACAGTCGTCAACAATGCCGAGTTCTTCGGCTACTCGGACTGGCTGTTCGACGGCAAGTACGAGGACACCAACGGCAACCTGATCAACGACCCCAATGATCCGGCAACCATCGTGAGCTTCAGCGGCGATGCCCAGAGCGGGACCTGGGAGCTGGTGGTTCTCGACTTCTGGAGCAATTTCGAGAACCTGATGTTCGCGTTCAAGGATGGCGCCGACACCAACATCGTGGCCTACGACATGCTGAACGGCGCCCTGGGCGGGACCTACGCCACCCCGTTGACCGCCCCCCCGTTCGATTTGTCGGGCGCGGGCGAGGATCGCGACATCTCGCACATCTCGGTGTACTACCGCGGTAACGGAAATAACGAAGTACCGACCCCCGGCTCGCTGCTCCTGGTCGGTATCGGCCTCGTGATGCTCGGCTGGGCCCTGCGCCGGCGCAAGGATCCCGCCCCGGCCTCGACGGCGTAAGCCACCGCAGCACCCTGTCCGAACGGGCCCCGGAAGCGATTCCGGGGCCTTTCCCGTGCGGCCGGCGCAGATCTGCCTCCGGCGGGAGGGGTGCCGGTTTCCCCGCGGCACAAGGTTGTGCCGCCAGAACCGCCCGCCGCAGGTGGTTGAGCCTGATGCAGGCTGCAAAGCCCCTTGCTATCGCAAAGGCAATCAAACCGGTGCAGCGCAGCGTGCGCTGCAAATGCCGGGATTCCATTACCGTGGTCCGACCTGGTCATGTTTCTCCGAGGGCCGAAGACGAGGACTAGACTCCGTAGACACGGGAGCAAAGCGCAACGGCTGACTCCAGTGATCTGATCTAGCGGGCGAACGAAAAACGGGGCCGTCTTGGCCCCGAAAATTTGGCGCCACATTATGACGCTCAGCCTATTCTCATTTCGTTACCGTGGTCCAACCCCGTCATGAGTCCGCAGGTCCGCAGGGCCGAACTGCTTTGCTTGGCTATGCGCTGTACGTGTAGACATACCATTCGCTCTTTTTTGTATTAAGGGAGTCGTAAAGTTTTTGAGCCGGATGATTGTCTTGGGCTGTAAGCCATTGAAGTCTTGCTGCACCCTTTTCCCGGGCGAACTCCAGGCAATGATTGATCAGCCGCTTACCTATCCCGTTTCCTCTATGGGCTGGCAATGTATAAAGGTCGCTCATAACGCCGACCCGAGCGGGAATACTGGATACATACGTGAAATATACAGTAGCAAAAGCCACGGCGTCTCCGGCTTTGCTCCTGAACAGGAAAATGCAGCCATTATTTCCATTTTCGCTGAACTGCGAGAAGAACACTCGATTCTTCTCGTCATCAATTTCCTGAACCTTGTAGAACTCCTGGTATTTTCTAATCAGCGGGAGTACTTCTTCGATGTTCTTACTTGACACTGCTTCTATCACTTGACGAGTCCTCTAAAAGCATAACGCCAACAGCACGCGCGCCTGCGCAATGGAGGCGAAGACGCACGGGACTTCGGGGGCAGACCTTGCCTCTTGCCCCGGGGCAGGGTCCGGGAAGGCTGCAGAATCGGGAAGGGTCTTCGGCGTCATCGCGGCGTGTCCTCCAGCAGGATCTGGCCCGGGGTGGGCTCCGGGAAGAATTCGGCCCGGAATTCGCGGCGCGCGCGGATGCGCTGGTTCGTGCACTCGACCATCTGGGCTTGGGAGTCCCAGCTGTCGCAGCCGTCCGGCACCTCGTACTGCGCGATGAATGCGCGTTCGAACTCACGCTCTCTGCGTGCCTGTGCGGCTTCGCGCTGACGGAGCGCCTCTTCACGCTGACGGGCCGCCTCTTGATGTCGGTGTTGCTGTTGCAGGCGTTCCTGTTGGCTGCGCAGACCGTCGAGCGCCGGTTTGACGAGTTGCTCGGCGGCCTCGGTCTGAACGACTCCGAGCCGCTCCAGCATGTTGTTCACGGCCCGGATCTGCATGTGGTAGTGGAGCAGATAGGCAAGGGCGAGGACGAGCGCCAGGATCAGCACGACCATGAGGAGTTGTTTGGTGCTTCGGTCCAGCGCTAATTCTTCTGGGGCGGCAGGCTTGCGCCCCCCGCCTACGACGGGGCGGCCCGTCGCGGTCGTAATTTCGGTCTGATAGCGCCATCCGTGCAGCTCTCTCGTTGTTGTTCTGGGTCGTTCCTCGGCGGAAACCATATCAATCTTGAGCCAATCGCGCGTGTGTGCGCCCAGGGCGGCATGAAGGGCCCATTTCGGCGGTGAAATGCCTCGACCAAGGGCCCGAAACCGCGCTTGAGAGCAGGAAAGTCTCGTCCCTACAGCGGGTTACCGTGGTCCGACCCCGTTATGAGTCCCGTTCCTGCGAGAGGTCGTCCATCCACCGTTCCGCATCGTGTACCGGCGTGATCCCGGTCGGGTGAGGGTTGTCCGCGTCTGGCGAAGCGAACGCCTGCTGCACCACCCTGGTGGAGCGTCGAAGAAGAGCTAGGCAGCCACCAGACCTCCGCTCACGGTTCGTGGCGTTTGAGCGCACGCAAGCCCGGCCCACCGTCATTGCGAGGCCTCGCGGAGGCCGCGGCAATCGGCCGGACTGGCCCGAGACCTTGTTGGTAGCATTCGCGGTGCCGGATCGGATCGCAAAGGTGGTGTCCTCTTTCTCCGGCTACGTCCCGCGCCCCGCCTTGAGACCATACATGGCGCGGTCGGCTCGCCCCAGCAGTTCGTCTGGATCGCCGTCTCCCGGACCGTAGGCCCAACCCAGAGTCATCGCCAGCGTGACCTCGCCCGCAGCAAGCTGGACCGGCCGGGACACCGCCGCCTGCAGTCGCTTCCCCTCGGCTTCGGTTGAATCCTCGCCAAACAGTAGCACCGCAAACTCGTCACCCCCGACCCGGGCCACACAGGCCGGCTCGCTGAGCGCCTCCTCCAGCCGGCGGGCGACCACCCCCAGCAGTTCGTCGCCCGCCGCGTGTCCGAACCGATCGTTCACCGGCTTGAACTGGTCGAGATCGATGAAGCCTACGGAGAACGCTTCGCCGGTCCGTTGGGACCAGGCGATTGCGTCCTGCAGGCGCTTATAGAAAGCACGCCGGTTGGGTAGACCGGTCAGCGGGTCGTGGCTAGCCTCGTGCTGCAGCTGGCGTCCGGCCTCGTCGAGTTGTGACGCCTGCTCGCGCAAATCATGGTGCATGGTCACCAGGGTCCGCCGGGTGAGCAGAATCAGAGCCAACGCGAACACCACGCCGCCGCCACCGAACACCAGCATGAAGCGCTGCGTGTGCGCCCCGACTTCGCCTGCGCGCTCGGCTGCGGCTTCCATCTGGGCGCGTTCATGTGCTCGCAACGCCTCGATGGAGCTGTCGAACTCCCGATCCAGATCAAACAGACGCTCGCTCAGGATCGCCATTGCCGGCTCGATCTCCTCGCGGGCCGCCAGGTCCACCACCTGGTCCTGCAGCCTCACGATCTCCGGGATCAGGGCATCCTGTTCCTCGAGTCTTGCCCGCGCCGCATCCTCGGTCACGCGCTCATTGAGGGCCGCGCGCACCTCGCCGACCCGGTTCCCCCAGCGGTGGTACGCCATCATCAGGTCATCACGCTCGAAGGGGTCGTCGGTGATGACCTGATTCACCATGGTCTGGTGGCGATTGTAGGCGGCCTCCAGCAGATCGGACGCCAGCTGGATGCGCTGTCCTCGCTCCTCCGTGATGTGACGCAGCTCGTCCAGCAGGCGCTGGTTCTGCCACAGGCTGTTGCCCACAATCACAATCATGCCCGCCAGCAGGACCACGAAAGCGACCGTGATGGCGTTCAACAACCGCCCGCTGATCCGCTGCACCTTTTGCGAGAACTGCATCGACTACTCCTTCCGAGGGGCGAGCATGGGGAGCCACCCTCCCATGGGCCAAGCGCCCCGCACTGTCGCGCGGATTCCGGATAGTATCGGATCAAACCGTGATTTCTTACTCGAATATGAGGCGGAGGGCCAAAGCCACGTCTGCCCCGTCATTCCCCGCCGTCATTGCGAGGCCCCGAAGAGGCCGCGGCAATCCGTCGGAGCGGCCCGAGACTCTACCGATCCCCTTTGCGGTGCCGGAGTGGCATCTAGTCTCAGAGCAAGAGCCCATTTATGGGCCGGAATGCGCAGTTTAAGGCCCTGGAACAGGCCTTCTGATTCCACAAGCAGTTTAAAGTCCGTCTGTTACCGTGGTTCGGCCCTGTCATGTACAGCTACCACAACGCGGCGCGCGTTGAACGGCCGCGGGCCGGCCCGAAGGACGAGCGTAGCGAGTGATTGGCAGGGGAAGTCGGCGACGTCTGCGGGTGGGAACGAGCGATCATGGCTGCCCCTGTCTTCTTTCTCCGACGGCCCGTCATTGCGAGGCCTCGCAGAGGCCGCGGCAATCGGCTGGATCAGCTCGGAAACATTTCGGTCGCATCTGCAGTTTCGAATCTGACCGACCAGGTGGGTGTCCTCTTTCTCTACTGTTGGAGATTGCGCCGTTCCGGCAGGTCCGATCCCGCTATGGTGGCCCGCAAGGGTGTTTCACTCGTCCGGCTTCGACTCCTCGTGCAACCGCAGGCAGTCGCTATCTTCTGCCTGGCCAAGCTCGAGGAAGGCGGCCACGGCGGCGATCGGTGAGACGAGGGCGGCCAGGCCCACCGCCAGCCCGCCCCGGATCACGAGCTCCGACGGATCAATGTCGATGGAGGGAGCAGTGAACGGGCCGCTCACCCGGACCGGAACGCGAGTGCGAGCGATACCGGTCTCCTTGGGCTCACCCTTGATATCGAGCACGAAGGTCTCCTCGTCGAGGTCGATCTCCCCGTCGCCAGCGATCATTGTGTCCTCGGTGTCGAGGAGCAAGGTCGTGCTTTTCATCACGCCGTCCTCGCTGTCGAACGCCGCGACGAAACAGCGGATATGCACCGCATCCGGGACGGTGTCGCCCCGCACGAGGGTCAGCGCCTCGAGGAAACCGATGTCCAGCAGGCGCAGCAGCGAACCGTCTATGCGGCCGCGTTCCATGATGATGGCCACCTCGCCATCAGCCGTGGCCAGTGCGGAACGGATGGTGTCCCCGGTCGTCGAGAAAAGCGCGCGTCCCTCCAGGACGCCTTCGCCGGAGCCATCCATGGGCGTGCCTTCAATGATGTTGCGCAACTGTATGCCCGACAGGCGAAGATCGTAGTCGGTCCGCACCGTGTCGCCCCCGGAATAGATGGACGTGAACAGGTCAAACGTTCCCCCGGCAAGCCCGAAGCGCAGGGGTGAAAGACGCAGGATGCCCTCTTCGATTTCCAGGTCGAGTTCGACGTCGTTAAGCGGCAGCCCGCGTGCGACAATGCGCTCGCCGCGAAACGTCAGTCTCACATCGTTTTTCTGAATCTGCTCCACCTGGAGCGGTGCATCGGGCAACACGCGGGGGGCAGGTTCCGTTTCGTCCTCGGCCTCGCCCCCGTCTTCGGCCTCGCCTTCCCCTAAGTCTTCGGCCTCGCCCCCGTCCTCAGCCTCGCCTTCCCTTAAGTCCGGGGATACCCCGATCACGGCTCCGAGATCCTCGAATTGCAGATTCCGCGACAGTAAATCGGCAGTGATCAGCGACCGCTCCGGGCCGGCCTCGAAGGTGACCAAGCCGGAGAGATCGCTCTCGCCCACGGTGCCGTCGAAGTCCTCAAACCGCCAGAGGTCGTTCTCTCGGACGAGGTGACCGGCAAGTTCGTAAGGCGGTGTAGCGGGCAACGGAATGTGCAGGATCGGGACGAGCAGGGCGAGATCCGGTCCTGCGAGATGCAGATCCATGTCGAGATGCATTTGGTCGGGGCGGTGGAGGAGGGTACCGGTTATGGCGAATGCGGTGGGGCCCACCTGTGCGTCCAGTTCGATCGCATAGGGTTCGTCTGTGTCGCGCAGGCTCACGAGCGACGCGCCGCGTATACTCAGGTCGAAAGGCTCACCTTGAATCCGCCCCTGACCTTCGAGGGTGACGGGCAGGGCCCCTTCATCAGGACTGACCGCCTCAACCGAGCTCAGCCTGGCATCCAGTTCGAACTCACGCCCGTGATCCCGGTAGGTCAGGCGGCTCTCGTCGATGACCATTGTTTCAATGAGTGGAATCTGTGGCGGCTCATCGGATCTTTCCTCGGTGTCCAGATCCCAGTTGACTCGTCTTTCGGCATCGGCCTCCAGGTGAACCTCCGCTCCATGCACGCGCAGATCGGTGATGACCGTCTGTCCGCGCAACAGCGCGCCGAGGTCGAGCCGCACATCCAGACGCTCGACCCGGAGCATGTCCGGTTCCGAGGCCCAGTCAGCATTGGCGAGGCGGATGTCCCGGGCGGTGAACCGCGGGTGCATCGAAATGCTGCCCTCCAAATCGCCATCAATGGCGAATTCACGCCCCGTCTCCTCGGAAACCCATTGCGAAATGGGACCGCGCAGCATGTTCCAGTCGAGGACCAGAATCGCAATGGTCAGCAATACCGCGATAACGCCCACCGTCGCCGCCAGCCACGTAAGCGTTCTGCGCATCGTAGAGCCTCTCTCCCGCCCCGCCGGGGCGGATGTGAGTGGTGCCGGCGGGGTCGTTCCCTCCGGCACGAAAACCATCGAACCGGATGTTCATGGGCCGGTCAGCGAGATTTCATCGACCCACCAGCCGGCGTGTTCCTCCTGATGTGTGGATTCCTTTGCAATGATCATAGGCACGGGTGCCCCGATTGGAACGGCGCATGTGCGGGCGTGTGAGGGCCTTCAAAGTCTTTCGGATTCGCGACGGCGGCCAGCGAGCGCGGCTCAGCGGAAAGCGGTTCAGTAGCGACACCGCCTCACCGATGGCGGCTCCAGCATGGGCAGCGGCTGCCGGGTCGCGTTCCCCCAGGCAGGCGACAAGCCGCAGGAGGTCCTCGTGCGCTCGCGCCGTGAAGCGTACCGAGTAACTCATCCTTGAGACTCCCGCTGACGGGCTACTGGTTGCTCAACACACGGTCGAGATCGTCCAGCACCCAACCGGCCGGGTAGTACTCACTTGTTCAACGGGCATTGCGCGCGGATGCCAGCCAAAAGGCTAGGTCTGAAGTAGACCCCGAAGCTACTGTCCCCTTGCGGTCGGCAATCAGTTGGAACGGCCTGGATCCCAACCGCCGTTTCAACGCACAAAATAGGCCGTTTAAGGCCCTGATTCAGCCCTTCAGATTCGGAAAGATTCGTTAAGTCAGCCCGTTACCGTGGTCCGACCCCGTCATGCCGCGCCGTCATTCCCCGCCGTCATTGCGAGGCCTCGAAGAGGCCGCGGCAATCCGTCGGAGCGGCCCGAGACTCTACCGATCCCCTTTGCGGTGCCGGAGTGGGATCTATTCTCAGAGCAAGAGCCCATTTATGGGCCGGAATGCGCCGTTTAAGGCCCTGAATTAGTCCGCCTGATTCGGAAAGGCGTTTTAAGTCAGTCCGGTACCGTGGTGGGCCGACCCGTCGTCTGCTCGGCTGGCTGTCACAGTGCCTCGTAGTATCGGCGGACGAGTGCGGCCATCATTTTGCGGCGCGCTTCCAGGAACTCCTGATAGTTGGTGGCCGTGACGTCCCCGATAAACTCCGGTATGGCGTTCTCGGCTAGATTCGCCTTGAGGTCTTCCTGATTGGTGATCTCGCCAAGCCGAAATTGCCCTGTGGCAATCTGCTCGGATATCCACGCCATGTACTCCTTGGGCGGACGATCCTTGATCGCGATATTGATAGGCGTTTCGGTGAGCGCGAAGTTGGCCACCTGGTTGTAGTCCCCCTGCTTAGGAAACCCGTTCTGGATCAGGTGGTTTTTGGGGACGATGTGATGCAGGTCGCCGTGACCTTCGATCATCTGCGCGACGCTGATCGATTTGGACAGGAAACCGCGGCCCCCGCTGTTTACCCGGGCCGCGAGATACGTCTGGAAAGCCGGGTTGCGCCTGCTGGGGGTGTTGAGCTCCTGTGGAAGTGCCACGTTCCAGAATCCTTCCCCGAGCACCGATTCCTCGAGTATCTCCAGATAGCGTTCCGCGCCACTTTCACGGATTCGCCTCAGGTCAGTCTCCCACGTTGACTCGAAGCTCCCTACAGCACGACCCGAGAGCAGGGTGAGCACAAACCAGCGCTTGATGATCCGGGAGCGTTGTCCTTCCGTCATCTCGGCATCCTGGCGCAGCAGGAGGTACAGGGCGTAGGCGAAGTTCAGCGCGTTCTTCGATCCGATCATGCTGGAGTCAATGAACCCCGCGGACTTGATCATCATCACGAAGCGCTCTAGGTGTGTCTTGCTCACCAGCTGATCCAGAGCATGCCCAAACCGCTCATAAGCGTCAGGGATCCGAGACTCATCGATCCTTCGGGTTTCGGGGTCCAGTCCGGAGAGTTCGCTCACGATCGCGCCGGCCTTGCCTCGATTGAACCCGACCAATCCGGTAATACGGATCACATCGGTGTACTCAGGCTGGAAGAGCTCGTCGGATTGGTTTCGGAGCCATTGGATCTTGTTCAGATGTTCTGTGGCGGCGAATTCTTCGTCGTTCTCCTTGATATCCGAGAAGGCGTGTCCCGCCACCGCCAAGTGGCAGAAGTAGTCGATCAGCTTTCGGAGATTCCGGCCTTCGTCACCGTAGGTGGCGATCTTACTCATCACGAAATCGGCGCTCGAGAGAGGGACGCCCTTGGCATTGATGCGCACGAAGATCTCGGCCACCGTTTCCACATCCAGGTCATCCGCCAGCGAGATCACGCCGACCTGAGCGTGCTCGATTGCCGCGAGCTTGGTTACCGACTCCTCGACCTTGTGCTGGTCAGCGTCCGGGTTTTTCTCGAAGTAACTGCGCAGAAAGGTCAGCTGGCTCGTGCCCGAGTAGAACTCGCTGATATCGTGAATCCACAGGCTGCTCTTTCGGATCGCGGGCGTCTGCGTCGCGAACTCCTCGGTGAGAGGATTAAAGGAGATCGCGATGCGTTTTTTCTGGTACCGGGTACCGACAACCGGCTGGCCCGCAATAGCGGCGCGGAGGGCGGTTACGCGCTGTTGCCCGTCGATCAGAATCTGCTGATGGGCAGCGACTTCTCCCCCTTTGAGCTTCGCGCCAACAGACTGCCAGGTGATCAGATAGCCGACCGGGTAGCCGTTGTAGAGGGAATCCAGAAGGTCTCGAACCTGCCACGTCTTCCAGACAAACGGCCGCTGCAGTTCCGGAATCGCAATTTTGTCGCTTCGCACGTCAGCCAGCACCTGGCTTACCGCAGTTTGCTTCACTTCATACTTTGCCATTCTTATAGCCTTTTGCTTGAGGCGGGACAGTCGCGGTGCGCTCCGACATACTAGTCAGGTGCTGCCCCGGTGGGGGTAACGCCGCAACCGTCAACGCACGCTTGTCGCCGCTTTTCAGGGCCCTTGGAGTCGTCGACGTCAGGATGCTACTGCTCGGTAGGACTTCCACGCTGCGCGAATACCACCCACTCGTTGGCGCAGTCCTGGCAGGCGCTGGTGTAGGTCGGGCCGGATTTGGTCACTCGGACCTTGCGGGACTGGCAGGCCGGGCAGGGGACCTTCATTGAGGTGTTCGTGTCGCAGGCATCGCAGCGCACGTAGTAGCCGTACTTGCCGTACATCCCGGTTAGCTTGTCTTGCTCGCCGCATTTTTTGCACGCAAGCGTGGGGGCCTGACTCGGATTCGTAGCGGGCGAAGGCGCAGCTTGTGTGGGCTGCGGCTCCGGGGTCGCCGGTCGTTGCGCCTTTGCTGCCGGCTCGGTCTTGGCGGAAACCGGCGACTCCTGGACCCGCGGGGCCGGCTCGGCCACGGCCGAAGGATTCGCGATTGGCGCGAGGTGGCTTTGCAGCAGGAAGTCGCCGATGCCTTCGATTTCCTTTTGGCTGAATCGTGGCCGGGCCGTCACCAGCCCCTTGGCTCGTGAGCCGACCAGCTCGCGAACCTTTTCCGCGACGAACTCGCTCTTCACCACGCGATTCGCGATCGCGCGAGGCATCTCATCGCGGTGCAGGATCGCGCTGCTGGATACGGCGCAGAGCGTCCTCCAATCACGGCCGCCAATCTGGGTCTGGAGGCCCAGCAGTCGGCCGAGGAACTTCTCCACGTTGTCCTTCAGGAGCTCCTTCACCAGCGCCTCTTGCAGCTCCGCCTGCCGGACCGGCGACGGCATCCCGTACCAGTCGCCGCGGTAGCTGCGCGACCACTCCCCGTGGCCGTTCACCTTTACCTCGCCGTAGATGCTCTTCGACTCGATCACCACGAGCCCGTACGGATGTATAACCAGATGGTCGATCTGCGCGCGTTCGCCGTTATGCTCGATACGCAGGTCGTTGATGATCCGAACGCTCTCATCGTCGCCAAATTCGCGCCGCAGGTAGAACGCCACGTCCTGTTCCTGCTGGTGCCCGGCCTTTGAGCGTTCATCCTGACCGCTTGGCCCTTCCTTCTCCTTAAGAATCATCGAAGCTCCTGAACTGAATTACTCGGTCTCGCCGCCTGGGCGGCGCAGGCTATTAATCGCACGTAAGATCAGACATCCGAAGCCCCCTGGGCGTCGAGCGGCTGCCATGAGGCAAAAGGCAGGGGGTTGACCCCTCTGTTTTGCGTGGTCCCGGCTGAACCGGTGCCGTCCCGTCTCGTTCGGATCATACGACCTTGGCGCCAAAGGCAGTTTCAGGGCCCAAAATGCGCCGTTTAAGGCCCTGAACCATCCCTTCAAATTCGGAAAGCCGTGTTAATACATCTTGTTACCTTGGTCCGACCCCTTCATATGGGGCCCTCCAAGTCCGCTTGGCCAATACTCAGGAGCCGACCGATGTGGTCATCGTAGGTAAGCTTCGCTGTGTGCCGCAAGACTTGGAGAGCACTGCCCGTCATCAAAACACCTCGAAAGCACCTAACGCTTGAGCTCAGGGGTGCTTGACCCGTCGGCCATTTTGCGATTGCAAAATGGCCGACGGGTCAAACGTCCCCTGCAGCCACTAGTTAGATTGCGGATAACCCAAGGCTTCCCGTGCTGCCCGATCAAACTCGCCGGAAAGCTCAATGTGAGCATCCCGTTCAATGCCAAAGAGAAGTTCCATTGCTTCGAGGGAGTGAGACATTGATTCGATCGCTGTAATCAATAACTTTGCGGTATCGGAGCCTTCAGGCCCCCAGCGCATCCGATGGATTTCCCCCTCATCGTCCAGCTCAAGGTACTGCTCTAGATCTCGCACGGCTGAATGGACCGTACTACTCAAGTAACCATACGCCGTGTCATAGGTGTCAGTGAGTTCAGCTTTCTCTGCTAGTTCGTGAATCGGTATCTTGAGGCTCCGATTCACATTCTCGTCCGCCTCAAGGTTGTCGATTAGCTGTTCGAGCTCTTCACGATCTCGATCGATCAGAGCCGCTTCAAACGCCGATGAGTTCTGTCGCACCTTTCGAAGCGCCCGCAGCCGCTCAAATTGGTCGGCGGCGACATAGCGCCTCATGATCTCAACGTCCGCCGCTACGGCACGAATGGTGAACGTAGTCTCTAGGAACGAGCGGAGCATCACTTTCGCTGGATTGGAAAGGCCGCGCTCGATCAAAATCAACGACCCCTGGAAGAACTCCAGCGCGCGCACGAAGAGCGCGGAACAAATGACCTGCTGTCCGTTGGAATTATCGATTTGCAGTCCGCAAGCCACCTCATGGCAATGGCGGTTCATTCGGGCAGCAAGGTCAAAGAGGAGAGTATGCTGTTTCCGATTTTGTCTCGACCACGCCGAAGCCTCTTCGGAATAGTACCCATCCGCTTCATATGCCATACCCGTTCCCTCCGCGATCTAACGCTTGGCACAGCGGACGTTTTGGAGCGACGAAGGAGCAGAAAAACGTTCCGACTGCTGCCACTTGTTAGCTTTCACACCATCTACTAGGTGAGCAATGAAACAAATGACAGAATAATTACTAAGGCAATTCCGCCCTTGATCGTACGCAGTGCATTATCGCGAATCGCCTGATATCGCTCTTCGCCGTTCTTAACGCGCTCCCATTCATCCTTGAGAAATGGTGCTGCCGCACTTCGGATGTCTTCGCCGGAAGCGATCGCATTAGCATAGTCTTCATTGTTGAAATGCTTACGCGCCGAGTTCAATGCGTTCAGAAGTTTAGCCTCGTGACTTTCTGGGCTTTCCTTTGCATGTACCGGATTGAGGCGCAGCTGAATTTTTGTCAGCGCTTTTGTGGCCTTGAAGTAGCCGGGAGCACTAACCTTGTGGTATTCAGCCATCGCTTCTTCGTTGTCATTACTATGCCCCCTTATCCGCGTAACCTCCTGTAGGGCGGCAGTGAAATCGGCGACTTCCTCGCGGATTCCGTCAATCCAGGACTGGCGGAACTCTGATACCTTGTTCTCCTTCGAACTGATCAGGTTTAAAAACGAGAAAAAACCTGCGACCAAAGCAGCTAGCACTGCACCAATTGCGATGTAGACTGAAGCTGGTATATCCATAAAAATTTATTTCCTGTGGAAGCTAACGCGAAGCTTTGCGGCAATTGTGGAACCGCGAAGCGGTGGAAAAATTGTCCGGCAACAGCGCCTGGTTAGAAGATGTTCGCAATTGCCAACCCGATTGAGAGGACACTTGCAGCCAAGCCAATTAGAACAACGATCCAGTGCTGCGCTGCCACTTCGGCCCATAGTTTGGGGTTTATTCCGTGAATATCGAACCATCGTGCATTGGTCTTAAGGCTGCCATCCACGGTTCTACCGAGAATATTTGAGAAAACATCAACTTTTCGAAGCGTCGACTGATGGAGCTTCACATATTCCTTGTTTTCGAACGCATCGGCTTCTTCTTTTCCCGTCAGAAAATTCAAATCAGTCATCCCGTTTTTCTTCATTAAGCTTTCCAACCTTGGATGCCCGGTGTATCGAGCTCCATACAGCGCAATGAGAAGGCGAGCCAAGTCGACTTTCTGAGAGTCTTCAAGGATCTCGGGCTGCCCGCCCAGCACCCGAAAACGATGCTCAAGAGCGGGGAACCCATAATTTATGTCGCGCATATTCCAATGAACCCAAATGTGAGTCTTTCGCTCCCGGAGGAAGTTAAAGAACTCTGCGAGCATCTCCTTCTCCAGGCGGTCGTAGTTGTTCTCTATATATGAAAAATCTACGCCCTCGACCTCGGCAATCTTATGGATCGAGAAGGAAACTGTTTGCGCTGACAGATAATTTCGGACAGCAATAGACGTAACCCTTGGCGTCTGACCTTCGGGGCGATCGTAAAAGCTCTCGCAAGAGTAGTGAACCAAAAGAACGTGCTCTTCCTTTCGGCCCAAATCCTCCAAGATCTGAAGTGCTGTCTTGCGACGACGTCGCTTCTCTATCTCAGATGCCATTGTTTTTCTTCTAACAGTGGTTGGATGGCGCGCACGGATATTGGATGAACGTGCGCGCGTGTTTAATTGGATATTGAACCGGGCGCGTGGCGTCAGAAACCGTCGTTAAATCAGGTGGGTGTGTCGCCGCGGTGGTTTTTAGCAGCGTGTTATCTCGGGCGGCTGTCGATGCGGTTTGGGGCCATCGCCGAGCGGTGAGCCCTTGGTGCTGCTGGTCGTTTGTCATGTCAGGCGCCAGTGGTCGTTGTCGGTTGTTGCCTGGCCGAGGATTTGGAGGGCAGCGAGGACCTGGGTGATCGACTTTGTGGGTTTGCGCTTGAAGTGGGTGGCCAGGGCTTCTGGGGTCTGGGGGCCGATGGCGAGGAGGCGGCGGACGGCTTCGACCTGGTCGGGCATGGATTTGGGCCAGGTGGGCTTTTTGGCCGGTTCGGTCGGGGTCTCGGCGGCGGCCTCGGGTTTGGCTTCGAGCGTAGCGGTGGTCTGGGTGGCTTCGGGGGCCTGGTAGTCGGGGCGGAGCCAGCGGATGTGGGCCTGGGCTTCTTCGGCGGCGCGTTCGGCGTTGAGTGCGACGAGGCGGCTGAGGAGTTCTTCTTCGGCTTCGGCCTGGTCGGCGGGTTTGTCCGGCAGCGGGGTGGTGGCGCCGGGGCGGCCGACGAGGCGGTCGGCGAGGTCGTTCCAGCCGTAGGCGTCGAAGACGGCGCGGTCGAGGTTGTCGTGCAGTTCGCGCAGCAGGGAGACGAGGCCCTGTTCGTGGATGGTGCGTTCCTTGGCGGTCAGCGGTTCTTCGGCGCGCAGTTTCTCCAGCACGTTGTACATGCCGGTGAGGGTGAGGTCCGGGTGCTCGGCCTGGCGTGCCTTGCGGTGGGCGTCGATGCGTTCGGCGAGGTCGCCGATGGTGGCGACCTGCTGGTCGTCGAGTTCCGGGAAGGGGAAGGTCTCGAAGCAGCGGGTCTTGTTGTAGCGGGGGCGGTCTTCCAGCGTGCCGCCCATGGCAAGCGCCCAGGTGAGATGGATGCGACTGGACAGGACCCCCAAGGTGGCGGGCCGGTCGATGGCGATGTTCACCAGCATGTTGTCGGGAAGGATGTCCGCGTCGAGAAACTGGAAGACGCGATGCTTCGTGGTTTCGACGGTGGCGATGTAACGTGGCAGCCCGGTAGCCATGGTTCGCCAGTCTCGGCGTGCTTCCCCAAAAAGCCACCAGTAGTCACGGTACGTAGCGCGCTTGTTCTGGTCGCGCTCGGGTTTTACACGTTGGAGCACCCACTGATAGATCGCCGGGAATTGGTCCCTTACCTCGTCGGAAGTGAGTCCGAACAGGTCGATGACCCTGACGCCGCGCGGTCTCTGGGTGAGGTCCCGTCCGTTGCGGTACTCGCGAATGACGCGGGCGGTTTCGGGTGTTTTGCCCAAACCGAGTTCTGCTGCCTCGTCCGGCGTCACGATGAAGCCGGCACCGTGCAGTTTTACGCCAGGGCTGCTGATGCCCTGATTGGCTTGCAAAGTGATGGCGCCAGCGACGTTGGCGCCGATGGTGAGGTCCGAGAATAGCTTGCCGGGCCTGTGGCTCAGTTCCACGGTGCGTGCGTCGTCGCCGGCGTCGCGTTCGTTGACAACATGGCGCAGGGTGCCGGGCTGGTCTCCGGGTACGCCGACGGTCATGGCAATGCGCACGGCGGCACCGTCGGCGCTGTCCACCCAGGGGTGGTCGGGGATGGCGAAGGCGAGCGACAGGGGCTTCTTGCTGTCGCTCAGATGCGGTTCGAGTACGCGGCGGTTGAAGGTCTGGCGCAGGCTGTTGGTGGTGATAAAGCCGAAGCGCCGGACCTCGCCCTTGCGGACCTTCTCGGCGGCGATGTGCCACCAGTACATGACGAAGTCGGCGGAGTCCGGGACGATGCCCTTGAAGACCTTGCGCACGGCGTCCACGTAGCCGTCGCCCAGTGCGCGGCGCATGGTGGCGGCGCCAATAAACGGCGGGTTGCCGACGATGAAGTCGGCTTCGGGCCATTCGGCGCGGCGGGGGTTGCTGTAGTGGTAGACGGGGGTGCGGCCGGTCTCGTCGGGGATGAGTTCGCCGGTGACGGGGCTTTTCTTGTAGCTGATGCCGTCCCAGATGGTCACGGGTTCGCCGTGCTCGTCGGTCATGGGTTCGCGGGCATCAAAGTCGATCAGCGCGTCGCGGCATTCGATGTTGTGGAAGTCGCGCAGGATGGGTTCGGGCAGGCTGAGGCGGCCGTGCAGGCGGTAGTGCCATTGCAGGTAGCCGATCCACAGCACGATTTCGGCGATGGCGGCGGCGCGCGGGTTGATCTCCAGCCCGAGGAACTGGTGCGGGTCGACGGTGAGGCCTTCGGTGTCGAAGGTGGCCTGGCCGGCGCTCAGGTCGCGGATGAGGTTGAGCACTTCGCCTTCGAGGCGCTTGAGGTGTTCCAGCGCGACGTAGAGGAAGTTGCCGGAGCCGCAGGCGGGGTCGAGCACGCGCGTCTCGCACAGTCGGTGGTGGAAGCGGTGCAGCTCGTCCAGGGCCTTGTCGGGCTTGTTCTGTTGCAGCCAGGCTTCGGCGGCGACCTGCACGGTGTTCCATTCGGCGCGCAGGGGTTCGATGAGCGTGGGCATGACCAGGCGTTCCACGTAGGCGCGCGGGGTGTAGTGGGCGCCGAGTTTGTGGCGTTCGCGCGGGTCCAGCGCGCGTTCTAGCAGGGTGCCGAAGATGGCGGGTTCGACGAAGCGCCAGTCGGCCTTGCCGGCCTGGATGAGCAGGCCGATCTGGTCGGCGTTGAGCGGGATGGGGTCGATGTTCTGGAACAGGCCGCCGTTGAAGCGCTGCACCTTGTGCATCAGCTGGCCTTCATAGCCGCCGGTGTTCATCGTCTCCCATAGGGAGCGCATGGCGTCGGGGAAGTGTTCGGGGTTTTGCTGCAGGCGTTCCAGCAGGGCGGTGAAGCTGCCCTTGGGCAGGAGTTCGACGTCCTCGCTGAACATGGTGAACAGGCAGCGCTTGAGGAAGTGGGCGACGCGCTCGACTTCAAAGCCCTGCTGTTCCAGGGATTTGGCGAGTTCGGCCAGGCGCGCGCTGACCTCGCGGGTGACGCGGGCGGCGTGCTTGCTGGCGTCGAGCTGGTCCGGCGCGAGCCACAGGTGGTGCAGGCGCTGCTGGATCTCGGGGTCGCGCAGGTCTTCCAGGCGGATGCGGTGGCGGCTTGGGTCCGGGTACGGGACGTAGGTGCCGCCGGAGCGGGAGAACTCGGAGTAGAGCTCGAGGCTGCGGCCGACATCGGTGACGACGATGAACGGCGGGCGGCCTTCGTCTTGCGGGAGGGCGCGCACGTACTGGTCGGCCTGGTTCTGCGCGGCGAGCATGGCCTTGTCCCAGCCCTGGGTGTGCAGGCCCTTGCCGGTCTGCTTGGCCTCCAGCACGAAGCAGCCGCGGCGGTAGAGGTCGATGTAGCCGCGGTTCTCGCTGCCATCCGGGTTGCGGATGGTGACGCGGCGTTCGAACACGTAGGCGTTGTCGGCGGTGTCGTCGCTGGCCGGGTCGGGCTGGGGCAGGTCCAGCAGCGCGCACAGCTCGGTGAGGAAGAGCTGGTAGTTGGCGCGCTCGGAGCCGCCGGTGTCGCGCCAGCGCTCGATGAACGCCTCGACCTGCTCGGGGGCGGCCAGGGGCGTTGCGGTGTCGTGATCGAAGGACGCGGCGTGGGCCGGGTTGCCCGGGGTGACTTCCATGTGACGAAGGTCCGTTTTCGTTTGGGGGTCACCTTACCGATCCGTGGCGGTGTTGTCGTCTGTGGCTTCGGTTGGAGATCGCCGCGGCCGCGTTGCGGCCTCGCGATGACGGGGTTTGTGGGGTTTGGATGGCGCGAGTGGGGTGGCTAGCGTGGGAGATCCCGGCTCTTCGCTGCGCTGCGGCCGGGATGACGGGGTGTGGGGCTGCGGCGGGGGTTTCGGGTTTGGCGTTGGTGCCTGCCAAATGTGGGGCATCTGTCCCGTCATCGTGAGGCGCGAAGCGCCGTGGCGTCCGGTGCCCTGGGCACTCGCCAAGCCTGAACCTTCCGGTCTGCGTGTCTTCCTGTGAAAGCATTCTGGTTCTGGCACGAAGCTCGGGCGCGCGGTTCGCCCTGGCGGGCGCATGATCTTGTTTTCCGCGTGGGCGGTGTGGCGTTCTGACCCGGTCGCGATAACCCATGTGTCGTTTTGCATCATTCCGGAGTGGAGTGTTGCGGTGTGAGCCAGCGGAATCGATCACACTTTGTTTCGATGATGAGATCTTCGTCAGCAGGGGTCATGTTTGGCATCCCCCTTGCTCCTTCTCTGGCGCAGTCAATTGAAAGCCTGACTGGCCCGATTCGGTTGGCTGTGACTCGATTCCAACTTGAAGGAGAGAACCATGATGTCGACTTTCCAGAAAACTGCGATCGCGATGGTGCTGGGTTCCATGTTTGCGCTGGGCGGCCTTGGCGCGGCGCACGCCCAGGCGGGCGGCGACGCCGGCGCAGATACCGGTGCCCCGGAGGCCGGTGCCGGTGCTGAAGGAGGCGCTGGCGCTCCCGAAGGCGCTGCCGGTGGCGGCGCGGGTGCTCCGGAAGGGGGTGCTGGTGGCGCCGGTGGCGGCGGCACCATGGGCGGCGGTGGTGCCGAAGGTGGTGCGGCCGGCGGCTCCATGGGTGACCACGACGAAGAAGACGACGACGATGACGATGACGAAGGGGCCCCTGACTGGTAACAAGCCCCAGTCCCCTCAACAAGCCGGGCTCCCCGCCCGGCTTTTTTGATTGTCTCCCATCGCCCCGGTGCTTCCCCCCTATAGCCCGGCCGGGCGAGGCTTCAAACCCGTTATCGTGGTCCGACCCTGCTGTTGTTCCCGGTCGGTCGTTGGCTTTGTTGCTCCGGAAGCCGCGCTTTGTCCCAGTGTCGTCATCCCGGAAACCGCGAAGCGGTTATCCGGGATCTCGGGCGTCGGGGAGGGTCTTGGCGGTGGAGATCCCGGCTCGTCGTGGCGCTGCGGCCGGGATGACGAGGTGGGGCGCAGCGGGCGGGATCATCGCGGGTTTTATATGAAGGAGCCTGCAGTGAGGGGGAGATGGCTGGTTACAGCCAGCCGCGGCGGCGGAAGAGGTAGAGCATGACGGCGACGACGGCGAGCATGATGCCGAGCAGGATGGGGTAGCCGTAGTAGGTGTAGAGCTCGGGCATGGACCAGGGGCTGTCGGGGTGCTCGAAGTTCATGCCGTAGATGCCGACGATGAAGGTGAGCGGGATGAAGATGGTGGCGATGATGGTGAGCACGCGCATGACGTCGTTGGAGCGCTGGTTGATGGCGGACATGTAGGCCTCGATCAGGGTGGCCGCCATTTCGCGGTAGGACTCCAGCAGATCCATGATCTGGATGGTGTGGTCGTAGGCGTCGCGCAGGTACGGGAACAGCTCCGGGGTGAAGGGCTCGAGGTCGTCGCGCATGAGGCGGGCGATCACGTCACGCGTGGGCCAGAGCTGGCGGCGCAGGACGAGGAGCTCGCGCCGCAGGATATGGATCTCGTTGAGGGTGTGGCGGTCGGGCTGGTCGAGGACGGTCTCTTCCAGTGTCTCCAGGCGTTCGCTGATGTGTTCCAGCACCGGGAAGGCCTGGTCGATCACGCTGTCCATCAGGGCGTAGGCGAGGTACGCGGCGCCTAGGCGGTTGAAGTTGCGGTTGGCGTTGCGCATCCGTTCGCGGACCGGCCCGAAGGGATCGGCCGCGCCGCTATGGACGCTGATGACGAGGTGGGTGCCCACCACGAACAGGTTGAGCTGGTCGAGTTCGATGTTGCCGTTGTGATGGCGCGGCTGACGCAGGATGGCGACCATTTGCGCGTCGAAGAAGTCGACCTTGGGACGCTGGCCCTGGTGGCGCACGTCTTCCAGCGCCAGCGGGTGCAGGTCGAAGGCCTCGCCCAGGTCGTGCAATTGGCGCGGGCTGGGGGCCCCCTGCAGGTGCAGCCAGACGAATCCGCCGTCGAGGGTCGGCACGCCTTCGCGCAGGGTGCGCTGCGGGTCGAGCTCGACGAGCTGCTCGCGATGGTAGTGCCAGGCGGAGACGGTGGCGTCGTCGGCGTGCGGGTGTTCGGTGGCGTGGGCGCCGTGGCCGGGGGCGGCGCCGGGCTTGAGGTAGGTCTTTTCGAACAGGCGGGTCATCGCGGTTCCTGTGCCGATTTTCTGCCCAGTATAGGGTGCTGAAAAGTGCTGCGCGCGGGGGGCAACTCTGGCAGTCTGGGCGGCGACTGAACGGCCGCGGAGGCGGCTGGGTCCCACGGGGTGAGGAACAAGGAGCGCGGTATGGAACTGAAGACCATGTTGGTGCCGGTGGATGGTTCCGCCAACGCCTGGCGGGCGGTGGAAGTGGCCGCGGATCTGGCGTCCAAGTATCACGCCCGGGTGGTGTTGGTTAGCGTGCTGCTGCAGGGCGAGGTGCCGCCGCATATCCGCCAGCTCTCGGACCTGCCGGACCCGAACGATCCGCCGCTGGCAGCGGGCGGTGCGGCCGTGGGCGCCGCGGTGCCGCCGAAGGTGCTGCGGGATATCGCGAAGAAGCTGATCGAGCAGGCCCACGGATACTTCACCGATCTGGGCGTGACCGACATCGAGCACCATGTGGAAGACGGCTCTCCGGCCAAGGTGATCCTGCAACAGGCCGAGTATCACGACGTGGACATGGTGGTGATGGGCTCGCGCGGCCTTGGGGGCCTGCAGGGGCTGCTCTCCGGGAGTGTCTCGCACAAGGTGCAGCAGCTGGCGCGCTGTATCGTGGTGACGGTGAACTGAGCCTCTACTCGCGGGGTTCGCGATGTCGCGGTTGTCGATCGATCTGCACGAGTGCTTCCGCAATGGCCGCCGGATCGACGCCGAGCTGAACGGCGTGATCGAGCAGGCCTGCGACAAGCGCATCAAGACGGTGGAGATCATCCACGGCAAGGGCAGCGGGCAGTTGAAGAAGCGCGTGCTGCGCTTTTTGCAGCAGCCGGAGGTCAAGGCGCGCTATCACCGCCTGGAGAAGGATTCGAAGAACCACGGGCGGCTGTTCGTGCACTTCAAGCATTGATCCGAGGCCTCCTACAGTTCGGGGTGCTGTCGGCGCGTGCCTGCATCCGACTTTGGCAGGGGCTTCGCGTGCAAGCACGCTCCCACAGTGATGGTCCCACCGGGGGGCAACTAAGGCTTCTGGCGGCCCGGAAGAAGCTGTCATCCCGGAAACCGCAAAGCGGTTATCCGGGATCTCGGGCGTTGGGGCGTGGGCTGGCGTTGGAGATCCCGGCTCTTCGCTGCGCTACGGCCGGGATGACGGGGGTAGGGGCGCTGGCCGGGATGACGGGGTGTGGCGCGGCGGCCGGGATGACCTGGTGGGGGCGATGGCCGGGAGGATATGGGCTGGGGTTCTGTAGGAGCGTGCTTGCACGCGAAGCCCCTGCCCGCGTCCGACTCTGGCAGGGGCATTCGCGTGCAAGCACGCTCCTACAGTGATGTTCCCACCGGGGGGGCAACTAAGGCTTCTGGCGGTCCGGAAGGTGCTGTCATCCCGGAAACCGCGAAGCGGTTATCCGGGATCTCGGGCGTTGGTGGTGGGCGTGGCGTTGGAGATCCCGGCTCTTCGCTGCGCTACGGCCGGGATGACGGGGTGTGTGGCTGGCGCGGACGTGGGGATGGATCAGCGTCTCCCTAGTTTGTGGTCGGCGAGTTCGTAGCCGAGGTCGATCATCTCGGCGGCGCGGTGGAAGTCGAATATGCCGCAGGCGTTGACCGGGACTTCGATCAGGTGCTCGGGGTTGTAGGCGGCGATGCGAAAGCGCGCGATCGTGCCCTGCATGGCCTCGATGGAGTGGGAGACGATGTCGATCATGCCCAGCGCGTGGGCTTCCTGCTCACGGCTCAGGCCGGGGTCGGTCTCGCCCAGGCCCAGCTTGTCCTGCCAGTCCAGCAGCCAGCTGCCGACGCGATCCGGCAGGGCGTCGGTCAGGCGATGGTTGAGGAACCCGCTGTCGGGTTCTTCCCGGTCCGGGTCGGGCGCCTTGGCGCGCTCGGGACGGATCAGCTCTTCGCCGACGCGGCCGTTCAGGCTGACGGCCAGGGTGATGTCGGTGTCGTCGGTCAGGGTCGGGGCGATCGGGACCGGGTTCAGCAGGCCGCCGTCCACCAGCAGCCGGCCCTTGTGGCGCACCGGGGTGAACACGGTGGGGATGGCGATGGAGGCGCGGATGGCGTCGAACAGCGAGCCGGAGTTCAGCCAGACCTCGCGTTCGCGTTCGATATCGGTGGCCACGGCGGTGAACGAGATCGGCAGGTCCTCGATGTCCATGTCGCCGAGCATGTCGCGCAGCTTCTCGATCAGGCGGTCGCCGCGGATCAGCCCGGCACCGCGGAAGGAGAAGTCCAGCAGCCGCCAGACGTCCTGGCGCCGCAGGGACTTCACCCACGCCTCGTAGGCGTCCAGTTGCCCGGCGGCGTAGATGCCGCCGACGACCGCGCCCATGGAGGCCCCGGCAATGGAGCGGATGCGGTAGTCCGAGTGCTCCTCCAGCCAGCGGATCACGCCGATCTGTGCCAGACCGCGGGCGCCGCCGCTGCCGAGGACCAGGGAGATGGACTGGGGCTTTCGCGTCATGGTGGTCGGTGTGCCTGGGTGGAGTGTTTGCGGAGGGCCCCGCCTTCTTGCGTCACAGCCTTCGCTGCGAGCGTCGCCGCCCGCGACGAGCCTGCTTAACCCAACGTTGGGGGTGTGGTGCGCTTTTTCCAGTGGCGGGTCATACGCGGTCCGGGTCGAGCAGGTGGTCGTGCAGGGCCTGGGCGGACTCGCCGGCCGGTTCTTCGACCCGCAGCTGCCAGACGGCGGCGGGGTGATCCGGCGACCATTCGCTGAAGACTACGAGGCCGGCGTACGGGCCGTGCCCGCGGATGGTGCCCAGCGTCAGGCGGCCGTCCGGGTCGCCGTACAAGTGCACTTCGAACTCGGGGGCGGGCGGCGGTAGCTTCCAGTACCCGTCCCGACCGGTCTCGCGGAAGGCGGCGTCGGAAGGCTCGGCGTCGTCGCCGAAGTGGCGGCGCAGCAGCGGCACCGACAGTCGGTGCGGCAGCCCCAGGACGGTCTCGATGCCCGTGCGGCCATGGTCAACCGCCTGGGCGGCGGACGCCAGCGGATCCCGCCGGCCCAGCCATTTCTTCAGTAGCTTGCGCATGCGCGGATCATCCGTGTGCCGTCCGCGGTCTGCAAGCGCCGGGCTTCACGTACTGGCTTGGAGACCGGCGGTCGGCGGCGTTACCGTGCGGGTAGGTAATGCAAAGGAGTACGTCATGGGTTTTGCACTGTCCGAGATGCAGCTGTCGAGTTCCGCCTTTGGCCCTGGCCAGCCGATCCCCAAACGCCACAGCGGAGAGGGTGAGGACACCTCCCCGGCATTGCGGTGGCGGGACGTGCCGCAGGGCGCCCGGTCCCTGGCGGTGATCTGCCATGACCCGGATGCGCCGTTGATCCAGCCGGGCACCTACGGCTTCGTGCACTGGGTGCTGTACAACCTGCCGCCGAATCTGGATGGCCTCCCCGAGGCGACCGATCTGGGCGCGACCGGCCAGACGGACTTCGGTCGCACCGGCTACGGCGGGCCGATGCCGCCCGAGGGCCACGGTAAGCACCACTACTTCTTCTGGCTGCTGGCGCTGGACGCCGACCTGCAGCTCCCACCCGGCCTGACCCTGTGGCAGTTCCTGGAGCACGCCGAGCCCCACGTGATCGGCATGAACCGCCTGGTGGGCACCTACCAGCGCGACTGAGGCCTTGTAGGAATGCCTTGTGGGAGCCGGCTTGCCGGCGAAGCCCCTGCCAGAGTCGGGCGCGGGCAGGGGCATTCGCGTGCAAGCACGCTCCCACAGTGATGCCCCCACCGGCGGGGGCCAAGGCTGGCGGCGGTCTGGAAGACGGCGTCATCCCGGAAACCGCGAAGCGGTTATCCGGGATCTCGGGCGTTTGGGGGTTGGGCTGGCGTTGGAGATCCCGGCTCTTCGCTTCGCTACGGCCGGGATGACGGNNGGCAGGGGCTTCGCGTGCAAGCACGCTCCCACAGTGATGCCCCCATCGGCGGGGGACAAGGCTTGCGGGGTTCGAGAAGACGGCGTCATCCCGGAAACCGCGAAGCGGTTATCCGGGATCTCGGGCGCTGGGGGTGGGCCTGGCGTTGGAGATCCCGGCTCTTCGCTTCGCTACGGCCGGGATGACGGGGTATGGCGTTGCGGCCGGGATGACGGGGGGGTGCGGTTGGTGCGAGCGGGGGCTTCGCGTGCAAGCACGCTCCTACAGGGCCCCTATCCTGCTTCGGACTGTTCGGTCTTGACCGGGTTGTGCGGCGGGCGCACGATATGTACCACTTTATGTACGTTTCGGGTGACTGGCGATGACGACGCTGACGGCTACCGAGGCCCGCAAGGGTCTGTTCGATCTGCTCAAGGGCGTGAACGAACAGCACGCGATCTACCATATCCGGCATCGCAACGGCGATGCGGTGCTGATGTCGGAAGACGAGTACGCCAGCCTGATCGAGACCCTGGAGCTGCTCTCCGAGCCCGGCTTCCGGCAGGCATTCGAGCAGGGCCGCCGCGAGGCGGATGAAGGCGATACGCTGGGATTCGAGGAGGTGTTCGGGGAGAAGCAGTGACCTGGACCATTCGGTTCACCCGTCAAGCCGAGAAGGACTTGCGGCGTCTGGCGCCGAAGCTGCGTGACAAGGTGAAGCAGATCCTGCGCAACCGGGTGGCGGTTGACCCGTACTGCGGCAAGGCGCTGGTTGGTGATCTGCGCGGGTACTACTCCCTGCGGATCAGCTACAAGGACCGTCTGCTGTACACGATTCGGGATGAACAGTTGCTGGTGATCGTGATCCGGGCGCGTACGCACTACGGCGAATAGCCTTGCAGGAATGTCTTGTGGGAGCCGGCTTGCCGGCGAAGCCCCTGCCAGAGTCGGGCGCGGGCAGGGGCTTCGCGTGCAAGCACGCTCCCACAGTGATGTCCCCCTGCGGGTGGGGGCCAAGGCTGGCGGCGGCCTGGAAGAGGGCGTCATCCCGGAAACCGCGAAGCGGTTATCCGGGATCTCGGGCGTTGGGGGTGGGCCTGGCGTTGGAGATCCCGGCTCTTCGCTTCGCTACGGCCGGGATGACGGGGGATGGCGCTACGGCCGGGATGACGGGGTATGGCGTTGCGGGCGGGATGACGGGGGGTGCGGTTGGTGCGGGCAGGGGCTTCGCGTG
>NZ_MVAR01000015.1:77465-192686 GCF_001999325.1 Thioalkalivibrio versutus | reverse complement strand
CCAGGTGCGCCGCCCTCCGCCGCGGCCGGTTCCGACGCCGTGGCGGGGCCCCCTTCCCGGGTGGCCTGGGCCCAGCTCGCACGCCGCGACGTTCCGGGCAAGTCGCCCTCCGGGGCCTCGGACACCGGCTCTCTGACCAGCCCGCAGGCCTCGACTGTCTCGACCACGAAGGCCAGGGTCGGTGCGGCCGTCTGGCCCAGACAACGCACGTAGGCTCGCATCAGGCCCAGCGTCATATCCGTCCGGCCGAACTGTTCCTCGGCCGACTCGATCAGACGCTCGTACCAGTTCAGCGGCGACCACGGCGCCCAGCCGGGGTGCTCGAAGCGGTGATCCTCGCGCGCGGCCTGGAGGAATACGAACCAGGAGTAGCGGTTCTGCTCGCGGACTAGCCCTTCGAGCTTGTGACGCAGGGAGCGTCGGGTGGACTGGTAATCGTCCAGGATTTGCAGGCCGGAGTTGTCATCGGCGTAGCTGGAACCGGAGAATTCGTACTCGGGTGGGTAGGTTGTGGAGACAAAGTCACGCTCCAGGGCCTCCTCGAACTGGCGACGCAGCACATACTGATAGCCTTGAAGCTGATTCGCCCATTCCGCGTCGGCAGCCTCATTACCGCCAGCGGACCACTCCTGCGCGACGGATTCCAGACAGCGCTCAAGGTGATCGGTCACCCGCGGGACGATCCCGCGCACCAGTTGCTGGCGCTGGGCATCCGACAAACCGGACAGACCCGACCAGACCGCGGCCCGTGCTTCTCTGTCTGTATGCTCCCTGCCTGCCATGGTGAGGTGTCCTCGTATTGCCGCGTGGTGGCTCGCGTGAGTTCCACGTGAGCCCGCCTATAGTGTACAGGCGCGGCCAAAGTGGGGCATCCGTCACAGTTTCCGCGTCGGACAGGGAGCTCGTTAAGGAGATGCGGATCAATTCGAGCGTTCGCGCTCGAGTCCATTTTTCTCGATGACAAGGCGCGGTGAGCGAAGTGTAGCCGTGCTACATAAGGGAGCCGCAACGCGGTCAGCGGGCCCATTGCCACCCAGCACGGGCGGCCGGTCCCTCAAGGGGTTGGCGCCCCCTGCTCCCCGATCCTGCGTTGCGCCGCTTGGCCGGAGAGTGACTACGGCGCTGCGCATTGCGCCTTGTCTCGGAAAACAGGGGGCCCCACCGCGAACGCGCGATCCGCGTCTCCTTAAGCGTCCAGCGGCTGCGTTCCCACCTGAACCATTTCGCCCTCGACACGCACGGGGAACCGGGTCAGGGGTTCCTCGGCAGGCGCGGCCATCACCTCGCCGGTTCGCAGGCAGAACTGGGCTTCGTGCATCGGACACGTGATGCAGTCATCGGCGCCGATCTCACCATCCGCGATGGGCACATCCTCGTGAGTACAGAGGTTCTCCACGGCAAAATATTCACCACCCAGGTTAAAGATCGCCACCTCGGTATCCGCTGTCTCCACCAGGCGATGATCGCCATCCTGGATGGTCCCCACCGGGGCTACGTCAATCCATTCCGTCATCACGACTCCTTTGCTTCTGAAAATTCCCGATATCGCCCCTCTGCGCTGGCAGTTCAGGGAGACGCCCGCAGGGCTGCGGTCGCGGCCGCATCGATCTCGATCCGCCGGCCCTCTTCCGGGTGGTAGGAGAAGCGCCCCACCACCCGCAAGTTCTCGCCCAGGTGATCGCGCACCGCCGAACCGGGCTTGACCGCCACGCGGTTGATGGCGTCGTCTTCCAGCCAGTAGTGCTCCGGATCATCAAAACGATTCACGACACCCTCGGTTTCCACCAGTTCGCCATTGAAGGCCGGCGCGGATGCAGCCAGCTGTTCCAGGGTCACCGGCGATACGCGCTCGCCCTCGCAAGCCACCAGCACGGCGGTCATGGCCAGCCCCAGCCACACGGCATTGATCCCTTTCAGCACGATCTTCTCTCCCGGTTGCACTCGCGCCGACTGCCGACGCTTCTCCGGCTCCAGCCTACCGAAACTGCGCCATGTCACGCCCATTCACCCCTGAATGACGGGCCTAAGGAAACCCGGATGCATTCGCGCGACGTCGGCCCCGTCGAACTTCACGAGCGCTTTCGTTCGGAGGTGCGCGCTCAAGCTGATGGCATCGCCGCCGTTACCCTGGGCAGGTAAATCGCACACCCACCCGCGATCAAGGACGGACCCACCAGTGAACGCTTCACGCCACCATCGCCAGGCCCCTCGGACCTGGAACAACGCCCCATCCTCGCCGAAGGAATATCGACAAGGGACTGTCAGCCCCGGCCGGGACCATCCAATCACCGTTGCGCAGGAATTCCGGAGTACCGCGCAGGATGATGACTGGGTACAGCTCGCCAACGAAACCCTGAAACTGATCCGCCAGCTACGCATCTAGGTGTGATCTCTCAATAGGTTGTCCTCAGGGAGACCGAGGACGCTATTTCACGTTCTGAGCAAGCCAGCGATCCAGGGCATTGCCGAAGGCCTGGCGGTCGCGCGGGCCCAGCGCCGCCGGGCCGCCGGTCTCGACCCCACTGGAGCGCAGCGTGTCCATGAAGTCGCGCATGCTGAGGCGCTCGCGGATGTTGTCGGGAGTATAGAGCTCGCCCCGGGGATTCAGCGCCTGCCCGCCGTTCTCGATCACATCCGCGGCGAGCGGGATGTCCGCGGTGATGACCAGGTCCCCGGCGCCAAGGCGCCGGACAATCTCGTTGTCGGCCACGTCGAACCCGGCGCCGACCTGGATCGAGTCGATCAGCTTCGACGGCGGCGTGCGCATCGGCTGATTGGCCACCAGCGTGACCGGAACCCCCGTCCTCTTCGCCGCACGAAACAGAATCTCCTTGATGACCGCGGGGCAGGCATCCGCGTCGACCCAGATCTTCATGGTGCTCCTTCCCGAAAGCTCGCTGATGATCGCGGTGCAGGGTAGTCGTTTGCGGCGCCCGGCACATTTCCCCACCGTTCGGATTGGCGCCGGGGCGGCACACGTGCTATCAGCTTGGGAGACGTCAACCGACACGCTTGGACTTTCTAGGCCAAGCCTCGCAAGGAGCATTACATGGGCATTGAAGTCACCGGCATTCTGGGCCTGATCTGGCTGCTGATCGTGATCTGGGCGATCGTGCGGACCGCACAAAGCCCCGCGACCCCCATAGTGAAAGTACTGTGGATCCTGATCCTGCTGTTTCTTCCCCTGGTAGGCCTGATCGCCTGGTTGCTGCTCGGACCCAAGTAGGCCTCACCCAGGCACCGGGCGCTCACATCCGGCGCAGGAACTCCGCGAGGGTCGGCGCGTCATCGTCCCCCTGACGCAGTCGCTCGAGTAGCGCCTCCTGGGGGCCAAAACGGGCTGCGTCGTAGGCGGTTGCCTGCACACGAGATGCGGAGCCCGCCCGAGCGGGCCTGGCGGCCGACTCGTCCCGACCCTTCCAGCCGAAATCGGGCGGAGGACGGTCAGCCCCGGGGCGTCGACCGTCCTCGGCTTGCACGGTCGCCGGAGCCGCTACGTCCCTGGGGTCGTCCATCGCGGGCGCAAGCCGCGCACGCAAACGGCCCAGCAACCCGGCATGGCCCTCCGGGTCCGCCTGTAGCGCGTCCACCAGTGCCATCAGATCGATCGCAGCGCGGCCCGTTCGCGCCCGGTACTGTTCGTGCATGGCGTCCAATTCAACCGCCAGGGCCTCGGGCTCGGAGGCCTCCAGGGCCGCGTCGAACGCCGCGCGCAAGCGCCCGAGCACACCCTCTTCGCTGCCCAAGCCGTCCGAGCCGTCCGAGGCATGGTCGACCGGGGGCGGCTCCGTAGCGAGCGCCGGGGCTTGTGGACGGGCATCCTCCAACGGCGTATGCGCAGCCGGACTCTCCAGCTGCAGACGACGCCACCAGAAAAGGCTGAATGCTGGCGCGTCTTCATGCGGAAGGCTGTCTTCCAGGGCATTCGCCAGGCGCTGGAACGGACGCGCCGAGGGGTCATTCTCGGCGAACAGGGCGACCGGGTGCTGCAATGTGACGGCCGAGCGGAGGCTTTCGTCGCGCTGGACGAAGCCGAGAAATTCGACCCGGGTATGCAGGTATTTCTCGACGGCATTGGAAAACCGCTGGAAGACGCTGCGGGCCTCGGCGACATCCGCCACCATGTTCACGATCACGCGGACGTCCAGCGCCTGACGCCGCAACGCCAGCTTGAGCAGGGAGAACGCATCGGTCAGCGAGGTCGGTTCCGGCGTCAGCGCCAGCAGGACCTGGTGCCCGGCCGCGAGGAAATCGAGCGTGGTATCACCGATGCCCGCGGCGGTATCCAGCAGCAGGTCGTCGAAATCCGTCTCGATGTTCGCCAGTTCCTCCACCAGCCGCTGCTGATGCGCCCCGGAGAGCTCCGCATATTCGCGAATACCACTGGCACCGGGGATGATCTTCAGGCCGTGCGGCCCTTCCAGCAGGATATCGCGGATTCCACATTCGCCCGCCAGGACCTCCGCCAGGCCCTGTTCCGGGCGCAACCCCAGCAGTATGTTCACATTGGCGAGGCCGGTATCCCCATCCAGGATGCCGACCCGCCGCCCGCGCCGCGCCAGCGTGATCCCCAGGTTCACCGCGATGCTGGACTTGCCCACCCCGCCCTTGCCGCTGGCCACGACAAGGACCCGCGGGCGCGTGGCGACCCCGGAACGGGTATCCGTCAAGGCGCTGTGACCGGACATCGCGGCTTCCTGCATGGCACTCATCGGCATGGGGAAAGAATGACGGCGAACTCACGGTCGGTCTACCCCATTCGGTGGCGCGGGGCAATACCACTCAGTATAGTCAGGAACCAGTGGTGATCCGGCAGACTGCATCAGACTTTCGGTTCCGGACACGCACACAGGGCAAAAGGCGCGGCAGGCCGACTGCACGCGACCGGGGAGCAGCATGACGAGCGTCAATACGGCAACGGACGGTCTACCGAGCCTGCCCCAGGCGCTCATCCCGGTGCTCGACGCCACCCAGGCCAACGAGGCCGATTTCCAGTCCCTGGCCCGGGCGATCATGCAGGACGCGGGCATGTCCAGCCGCCTGCTGCAGGCGGCCAACTCGCCCTTCTACTATCGCGGCTCCACCTGCCGCACCATCGACCGCGCCCTGTTCAGCCTGGGCCTGGATACCGTGCGCAGCCTGGCCCTGACCGCGTCGATCCAGCAGTTGTTCGGCGAGTTCGGCCCACGCCATCGCGGCTACCTGCGCACCATCTGGCAACGGGCGCTGACCACCGCCAACCTGGCACAGGTCCTCGCCACCCTCACCCGCTATCCGCGGCCCGAGGAGGCCTATCTCGCCGGGCTGCTGATCGACATCGGGCGCCTGGTCCGGCTGGTCAGTGACGAGGGGCATTACTGGCCCATCCTGCAGACCGCCGAAGACGACCCCCACCTGATCGAGACCGAACGCACAACCTACAGTCAACACTACGGGGAACTGGGCGGCGAATGCCTCGAGGCCTGGGGGCTGGGCCCGTTCTTGGCCGATGCCGTTCGCTACCACCTGGAACCGGCCGAGCGCGTGCGCGACGCCCATCACCTGGTCAAGCTGGTCAACCTGTCGCATGCAATGGGCTGTCTGCCGGGCGCAGGCACACAGGATTCCGCGGCTGGGTGCAACGAGACCGCCCTGGCCGCGGCGGATACGCTTTTCGGCCTCAACGAGGGATTGACCCGCGAATTGCGCGGGCGCGTGGCCGAGGATGTGCGGCGAATTGCCGGATCACTGGAAATCGATCTGGGCGCGACCCGGACCACGGCGGATCAAAAGCCGGAGGAGATCGATCACGCGGCGGAGCGCGCACTGGCCGCCCGCGTCCGTGATCTGACCGAGCTGGAACGCATGAATGGCGAGCTGGCCAGGGCGACCGACCTGCAGGAGCGTTGCACCGCCGCGCGCCGCACCCTGTACCTGACGCTGGGCATAGACCACAGCCTGCTGTTTCTGATCGACCCGGATCACCAGTCCGTCGCCGCCTGGGTGGAGGACGACGAGACCCCCGATTTCACCCTGCCGCTGCTACCCGGGCGCAGCCTGGTGACCGATACGCTGCTGGATCGCGAGATTCAGCTCCACGAGGAAGAGAACGCCGCCGGCTTGCCCGTGATCGACCAGCAACTGTTCCGGCTCTGCGAAGCCGAAATCCTGTGGAGCTTTCCGCTGCTCGCCGACGGCCAGGAACCCGCGGGGGTGCTGATCCTGGGCCTTGCGCGCAGTCAGGCGCAGGCCCTGGAGGCCCGCTCGGACTTTATCGGCTCCCTCGCACGCGAGATCGCCCGGGCGCTGGTCGCCACACCCGAGCCGGCGGATGCCCCGGACGGCGCCACCGAGCAGCGCATCCGCGACACGGTGCACGAGGCCGGAAACCCGCTCAGCATCATCCAGAACTACCTGGGCGTGTTGAACCACAAGCTCGGCGAAGAACACGAAGCGCGCCACGAGCTGGGCCTCATCAAGGAGGAAATCGACCGGGTCGGGCGCATCCTGCTGCGCCTGCGCGATCCGCAGGCTGCCGGGAACGAGGAGACCGGACCGGCCTCGCTGAATGCACTGGTCCGCCAGGTCGCCGATATCGTGGACGGCTCACTCTGTCGGACACGGGGGGTCCGCCTGCACCTGGATCTGACTCCCTCCGATCCGCCGCTGTCGGCCCCCGCGGATCACCTGCGGCAAATCCTCATCAATCTTCTGAAGAACGCGGCCGAGGCCCAGGCATCCGGCGGGGAGATCACCATCGCCACCCGTGCCCCAACCACCGTGAACGGCCGCAGGGTTGTGCCCCTGTCGGTAGAGGACAAGGGGCCCGGGCTCCCTGCCGAGGTCCAGGCCGCGGCATTCGCGCCTGTGACATCGACCAAAGGCACAGGCCATGCCGGGCTCGGGCTCAGCATCGTCAAGCGCCTGACCGAGGAGATCGGTGCGGGACTCTCATTCACCAGCGGGAGCGCAGGGACGCGCTTCGAAATCGCACTGCCCCACGCATCACGGTGGTTGGCGAGCGCATCAGGGACGACGCGACCATGATTCGCTACTGACCACGAGACCCCGATGCCCGAACGCGACGCGCCGATCGACCCGCAGTCCGTCAGAATCCTCATTGCCGATGACGATCCCGGCCTGCTCGAGAGCCTGCGCGGACTCCTGACCATTCAGGGCTACCCCGTGCGGACGGCCGCGGGGGGTGGCGCGGCCATCGAGGCCCTGCGCGAAAAGCACTACGACCTGCTGCTGCTCGACCTCACCATGCCGGAACTCAACGGACTGGACGTGCTGCGCTTCATGCAGGCCGCCGGGCTCGAGACCCTCACCGTGGTCGTCAGTGGCAACAGCACGGTGGAGGATGTCGCCGGGGCGCTGCGCGAGGGCGCCCACGACTATCTGAAAAAGCCCTACGAACCCGCCGAGTTACTGGCCACCGTCCGCAATGCCCTGCACCACAAGGCGCTGGAGGACGCCAATCGGACCATGCGGGCCCGCCTGGAGAAGTCCGAGCGCCTGCACCGGGTGATCGTCAATAACTCCCCGGATATTGTCTTCGTTCTCGGCGCCGACCATCGCTTCCGTTTCGTCAATTCACGTGTACACGAGTTACTGGGCTATGCCCGCCGCGACTTGATCGACCGCTCGGTGTTCGACCTCGTCGAACCCGAGGATCGCGACAAGGCGGAATATTTCTTCGAACAGGCCGCCAGCCAGCACCCCCACATCCGCTCGGTGGAACTGGCCCTGCAGCCCGGCACGCCTTCGCGCAGCCGCCGCTTCTTCGAGGTCGCGGTATGGCCGTCCAGCAACAGCGACGACGCGGATAACGGCGAAACGCTGATCTACGGCACGGCACGGGATATCACCGACCGCAAGGAATCCGAGGCCTTCATCAACTTCCAGGCCTATCACGACCTCCTGACCCGACTGCCCAACCGGGCCCTGTTCCGCGACCGGGTGGATGTAGCCATCTCGCATGCGCAGCGCTCGGGCACCCAGCTGGCGGTGCTGTTCATCGATCTGAACCGCTTCAAGGTGATCAACGATTCCCTCGGTCACACCGTGGGCGACCGCCTGCTGCAGGAGGTCGCCCAACGGCTGCAAGCCTGCATCCGCAAGGGCGACACGCTGTCACGCTTCGGCGGCGACGAATTCACGCTGCTGATCCCGGGACTGGCCAGCAACGAGGCCGCCATCCAGGTAGCCGACAAGATCCTGGAAAGCCTGCAGGCCCCGTTCAAGATCGGCGACCAGGAGCTGTTCGTCGGGGCCAGCATCGGCATCGCGATCTACCCGGATGCCGGCGACAACCTCGAGGCCCTGATCAAGAATGCGGATATCGCAATGTATCGCGAGAAGAGCAGCGGCAAGACGGGTGTGCGCGTGTACAGCCCGGACATGGGCGGCCATCCGCCCCGACGACTGCAACTGGAACAGGACATGCGCCGCGCACTCGAGCGCGACGAGTTTCATATCCTCTACCAGCCGCAGGTGGATACGGAAACCGGGCATATGGTGGGCGTCGAGGCCCTGATCCGCTGGGATCACCCCACGCTCGGGCTGCTGGGCCCGGCCGAGTTCATCCCGGTCGCCGAGGAGACCCGCCTGATTGTGGACCTCGACCGTCTGACCCTGCGCACCGCCATCCGCGAAATGCAGCGCCACAGCCGCGACGGCTACCCGGAACTGCGACTGGCGGTGAACCTGTCGCCCGTGCTGGTCGAGCGTGACGACTTCGTGGAGGATTTCCTCGGCATTCTGGGCGAGACGGGCTTCCCGCCCGACCTGCTGGAGGTCGAGATCACCGAGAACCTGCTGATGAGCGACACCCCGGACACGGTGCACAAGCTGAACCGTCTAGGGGCCGCCGGCGTGCAGATCGCGGTAGATGACTTCGGCACCGGCTATTCGTCGCTAAGCTACCTGCAGAAGCTGCCGATTCACACGCTCAAGATCGACCGCAGCTTTACCCATACGATCTGCCGCGAGGACGAGGCCTGCATCGTCAACGCGATCATCTCCATGGCCCGCGGGTTGCAGATGAACATCGTGGCCGAGGGGGTCGAGACCGAGGCCCACCGCGACTATCTGCGCGACCTGGAGTGCCCGATGATTCAGGGCTTCCTGTTCGGCCAGCCGGCGCCACTGCATACCCTGCTGGAGAACGAGGCCCTCTTCGCCGCACCCACTACTTGCCAGTAGCCTCTCCGGCAACCAGGGAGACGCTGCGACTCCATTGCGTGTCCCTACGAATCGGCCGCGACCACCTCAGGCGCCGCATCGGCCAGGAAGCGGTGTCCCTGGCGCAGGCAGTAGCGCAGCCACTTGTACAGGAACCGGTTATGCCTCCAGCGGCAGACTAGGCCCGGGTGACCGGTCAGCATCTCCGGCGCGCGACCGTCGCCCATCGTGCGGCAGTGCAGTTCCAGCACCTCCGCCTGCCGCGCATCATGGAACATGCGTACGCGCATGTCCGGCTGTTGCCGACGCTCGCCCTGGTGGTCGAACCGGTAGGTCAGGTGCAGCGTGGTCGTGTAGCGGGTGCGCTCCAGCACCTCCAGATACAGATCCAGCGCACCCTCCACCCGCGAGACCGACCGCAACGGCTGCCGCTCGAGCTCGGGGCACAAACGCCGCAGTGCGAGATAGTTCTCCTCGTACATCTCCATCAGCGCCGCAAAGCTCTCGGGCCTGGGCTCCAAATGGGACGGGGTCTTACGCTCCAGCAACATGTCGCGCAGTCTAACAGCACCGTTTCGCGGGACACCGATTGTCCGCATCCAGAGCAGGACACCCCCAGGGCTTTTTGGTAACGTCGACAGGGGAGGTGCCGAGCAATGTTGTACTCGCACGCGTTGGTGTCCATGTTCTCCGAGACCCGGCCCGGCACGCAGTCCGGTGGTGGTGCTACCGGCCCGTTCTTGTCCTCATCAAGGCGCAACACAGGATTGCGGAACACGGGGCACCATCCTCACCAGCCAGCGAAAAACGGGACTCGGCCGCCCGTGCTGGATGAAAACGGGCCCGTTGCCCGCAGAACGGCTCCCTTGTGCCGAGCGAATACACGCCAGTCACCACGCCATGTCAGTACACAGAATCGACTCGAGCGCGAGCGTCCGCATTGCTCAGCGTCTCCCTGGACAACAAGGATGAGCGACCCATGGACATAAGTGTCGTCACGACCCAACCCTTTCCCGACCAGAAACCCGGCACCTCCGGTCTGCGCAAGCGCGTCCGGCAATTCCGCCAGCCGCACTATCTGGAGAATTACATCCAGAGCGTCTTCGATGCCTGCCCGGACCTGAAGAACGGCGAACTGCTGGTCGGCGGCGACGGGCGCTTCCACAATCGCGAGGCGATCCAGGTCATCCTGCGCATGGCCGCAGCCAACGGCGTACAGAAGGTCGCCATCGGGTATGGCGGACTGCTGTCCACGCCGGCCGCCTCATACCTGATCCGGTCTCGTGGGGCCACGGGCGCCCTGATCCTGTCCGCCTCCCACAACCCGGGCGGGCCGGAGGGGGATTTCGGCGTCAAGCTCAACACCGCCAACGGTGGCCCGGCCCCGCACTCGGTGACCGACGCGATCTTCGAGCAGAGCACCCGCATCAGCCATTACCGCATCGCCAACGGCGCAGAGCATGTCGACATCGATCATCTACACGCAGTACAGATGGGCGACATGGACATCGAGGTCGTCGACCCCGTGGGCACCTACGCCGACTACATGGCCACGCTGTTCGACTTTGACCGCATCGGCGAACTGCTGCGATCCGACCATTTCCGCATGCGCTTCGATTCCATGCACGCGGTCACCGGCCCGTACGCCGAAGAGATCCTGATCAACCGCCTCGGCGCCCCGGCCGACACCATCCTGCGTGCGGAACCGCTGGCCGACTTTGGCGGCCGTCACCCGGACCCGAATCTGTCCCACACGCGTGAACTGAGCGAGGCCCTGTTCGGTCGGGATGCCCCGGATTTCGGGGCCGCGTCGGACGGCGACGGCGACCGCAACATGATCCTCGGGCGCCGCTTCTTCGTCACGCCGTCGGACAGCCTCGCCATCATGGCCGCCAACGCCCATCACATCCCGGCGTTCGCCGACGGCCTGAAGGGCGTGGCCCGCAGCATGCCCACCAGCCAGGCCGTGGACGTGGTCGCCGAGAAGCTGGCCCTCCCCTGCTTCGAGACCCCCACCGGCTGGAAATTCTTCGGCAACCTGCTGGATGACGGGCGCATCCGCCTGTGCGGCGAAGAGAGCTTTGGCACCAGTTCCGATCACGTACGCGAGAAAGACGGCCTGTGGGCCGTGCTGTTCTGGCTGAACCTGCTAGCCGTACGCCGCCAGTCGGTCGAGGAGATCGTGCGTGATCACTGGCGCCAGTACGGCCGCCACTACTACACGCGCCACGACTACGAAGCGGTGGAGAGCGAGCGGGCCGAACAGGTGATGGCGCGCATCCGCGAGCAGCTCTCGGTACTGCCGGGCCAGTCCCTGGCCGGCATGCGCGTCGCCCAGGCGGATGACTTCGCCTATCGGGATCCGGTGGACAACAGCCTGACCGAGCACCAGGGCCTGCGGGTACTGTTCGAGAGCGGTGCCCGCATCGTCTTCCGCCTGTCCGGCACCGGCACCCAGGGCGCCACCCTGCGCCTGTATATCGAACAGCACGAGACCCATCCCGAACACCTCGATGCCGACCCCCAGGAACTGCTGGGACCGCTTATTGACGCCGCATCGCGCCTGGGCGACATCCCCGGCCTGACCCGCCGCGAGAAACCCGACGTCATCACCTGATAGATGACCATCACTGCCACTGCGCAGCGCTGGAGCCACGGCTATGCCTTCTTCCTCGCAGCCACGGCGTCGGCGGTGGGGCTGGGGAACGTGTGGAAGTTTCCCTACATCCTCGGGCAGAACGGGGGTGGCGCCTTTCTCGCGGTCTACCTCGGCTGCATCGTCCTGATCGGCATTCCGATCATGATGGCGGAGGTCATGATCGGTCGCCGGGGCCGCCGCTCGCCTGGATACGCGGCCCGCGAAGTGGCTCGCGAGAGCGGCGCCCACGACCTGTGGCAACTGGTCGGCTGGCTGGGTCTGTTCTCCGCCTTCCTGATCATGAGCTTCTACGTGGTGATCACCGGCTGGGCCTTCTCCTACGTCCACAAGGCCGCCACCGGCGCCTTTGTCGGCGCCGACGGCGACCAGGTGGCGGGAGTGTTCGCCGCCATGACGGCCTCCCCCGCCGAGATGCTCGCCTGGAGCACCCTCGCCGTCACCCTGGCCTTCGGCATCGTCGCCCTGGGCCTGCGCCAGGGGCTGGAACGCTGGCTGCATGTGCTGATGCCGGTGCTGCTGGTCTTGCTGCTGACCGCCATGGCCAGCGCCTGGTGGATTGGGGATGTCCGCCAGGCGCTGGATTTCCTGCTGCGGCCGGATTTCTCCGCGCTGACCTCGCACGGTGTATTGATCGCGGTGGGCCATGCGTTCTTCACCATGACGCTGGCCTCCGGGGTGCTGATGATGTTCGGCGCCTACCTGCCGCAGCACACGTCCATCGGCCGCACCGCCATTGGCGTGGCACTGGCGGATACCGCGGTCGCCCTGATCGCGGGGCTGGCGATCTTCCCCATCGTGTTCGGTTTCGGGCTCGACCCGGCCGAAGGCCCCGGGCTGATGTTTCAGACCCTTCCGCTGGCACTGGCGGCTGTGCCCGTCAGCGTCCTGCTGACGACCCTGTTCTTCGCCACCCTGAGCCTGGCCGCATTCAGCACCATGATCACCAACGTTCAGGCCTTCGTGCACCTGTTCCACGAGCGCCTGCATGCGTCACGCGTGCTCGCGGTCCTGGTGTGTGGCGGCGCGGTCTGGCTGCTGAGCCTGGCCAGTGTGTTCTCGTTCAGCGGCGCGGCCTGGACACGCCTGGACATCACCCTGCTGGGCCGCGAGATCCCGACCCTCTACCACGCCATCGAACACGTGGCCATCAACCTGCTGCTCCCGTTGGGGGGCCTGCTGATCGCGGTATTTGCCGGCTGGGTTGTGCATACCCGCGTGGCCCGCGCCGAACTCGCCCTGGCCCCCTTCGCGTTCACTATCTGGCGTTTCGTGCTCCGCTATGTCGCGCCGATCGGACTGGGTGCACTCCTGTTGAATCTGGCCGGTTGGATATAGCCCGACCCGGCCAGGGGGATCACAGCAAGCCCCGCAGGCGCTCGACGGCCTCGCGCAGGCGGGCCTCGGACTGGGTATAGGCGATACGCAGGTAGTCCCGACCCCGGCTGGGGCTGAAATCCGTCCCCGGCGTCAGGGCGACACCGGCCGTGTCCAGGACGCGCGCGCAAAGGGCCTCGGAGTCCGGGCCGTGGGCGGTACAGTCGGCATAGATGTAGAACGCGCCCTCCGGCCGCGCCTGGACCTCCAGCCCGAGCCCCGGCAGCGCCTCCAGCAGCACGTCCCGACGGCGTTTCAGCTCCCGCACCCGAGATTGCAGCAACGCCTCGGTCTCGGGCGCGAAGGCCGCCAGCGCCGCGGTCTGGGCCATGCTGGCCGGGGCCACAAACAGGTTCTGTGCCAGGCGCCGCACCGGGTCCACCCAGGTCTCCGGCACCACCATCCAGCCCAGGCGCCATCCGGTCATGGCGAAGTACTTGGAGAACGAGTTGATCACCACCACATCCGGGAAGCCGGCCGCGGCACTGGGCTCCGGGGTATCGAAGACGATCTGGGCGTAAATCTCGTCCATGATCACCAGGCCTCCGCGCTCGCGCACGACCTCGACGATCGCAGCCAGCCGATCACGCGACAGGCAGGTCCCGGTCGGGTTCGCCGGCGACCCCAACAGCACCGCACGGGTGTTGGCGCCCCACGCGGCGGCAATCGACTCGGCGGTCGGCTGGAAGGCATGTTCTGCCTGGACGGGCAAACCCACGGGGGTCGCCCCACGCGCGGCGACGAACTGGCGGTTGCAGGCATAGCCGGGGTCCGGCAGCAGGACTTCCTCGCCCGGATTCACCCCCGCCGCCAGCGCCAGCAGGATGGCTGCGGAGGCGCCCGCGGTGATCACGATGCGTTCCGGGTCGACCTCGGCCCCATGGCGTCGCCAGTAGTCGGCGGACAGCGCCTCGCGCAGGGCCTGGGTCCCGTGCGCGGGGGTGTAGCGGGTATCCCCCTCCGCCAGCGCGGCGCGACCGGCCGCGATTACCAGGGGCGGCGTCGGGAAGTCCGGCTCCCCTACCTCCAGGTGGATGATGTCGCGCCCGGTGCGCTCGGCCGCCTGGGCTCGTGCCAGGATGTCCATCACCCGAAACGGCTCCACCACCTCGGCGAAGCCGGACAGCGCCGGGTCACGCATCGGATTGGCGGGATGCCCCGGGACCACCGTCGCGATCAGCGGCGCACGTGCCGCATCAGACGCTTGCGCTTGTACTGCTGTCTCGGCGTGAGCTTGTTGCGCCGGCCCGCGTAGGGGTTGCGCCCGGAGCGGAATTCGAGCCGCAACGGTGTCCCGACCAGCTTGAGCTGCTTGCGGAAGAAGTTTTCCAGGTAACGCTTGTAGCTCCCGGCAAGCGCGTCGGTCTGATTGCCGTGGATCACGATCACCGGCGGGTTCTGGCCCCCCTGGTGCGCGTAGCGCAGTTTGATGCGCCGGCCGCTGATCATCGGCGGCGCATGCTCCGCCACCGCGGCCTCCAGCAGACGCGTGAGCTCCGGCGTGGACATTTTGCGGAAGGCACTGGCGTGGGCCTCGCACACGTCGTCCAGAAGATGCCCGACATTGGTGCCGTGCAAGGCCGAGATCAGGCGCATGCGGGCAAAATCGACAAACCCCAGGCGCCGATCCAGCTCGTCGCGGATGCGCTCGCGCGCGTGGTCGTCCAGCCCGTCCCACTTGTTCACGGCCAGCACCAGCGAGCGCCCGGCCTCGATGACCATCCCCAGCAGGTGGGAATCCTGATCCGACAGGCCGGCATGGGCGTCCACCACCAGGACCACCACGTGGGCGGACTCGATCGCCTGCAGCGTTTTGATGACGCTGAATTTCTCGATCACCTCGTGGACCCGGCCACGGCGGCGTACCCCGGCGGTATCGATCAGGGTGTACTCCTGACCGTCGCGCTCGAACGGGACAAAGATGCTGTCGCGGGTCGTACCGGCCACTTCCGTGGCCACCACGCGCTCGTCGCCCAGGATACGATTCACCAGGGTCGACTTGCCGACGTTGGGGCGTCCGACGATCGCGACGCGAATGCCCGGCCAGTCATCCAGCGCCGCCTGCTGCGAGGCTTCGTCGAGGCCGTCACTGGCGGCCTCGTCGTCTCCGGCATCTTCACTGGCCGCCCGGCGCGCGGCCGCCACGTCCTTGCGCACCGCCTGCATCAGGCCCTGTACGCCGCGCCCGTGTGCTGCGGCAATGGAGGTCACCTGCCCCAGCCCGAGGGCGTAGAACTCGGCACTGACGGAATCGGCATCCAGGCCATCGGTCTTGTTCACCACGACCCGCGCCTTTACCCCGGCGCCGCGCAGCTGATCGGCAATCGCCTGGTCCTGCGGCGTCAGGCCGTCACGAGCATCCACCAGGAACAGCACATGATCCGCTTCGGCCACCGCGCGCTGGGTCTGTTCGGCCATCGCGCGGTCCATCTCCGCGCCCTCGCCCGAGAGCCCGCCGGTGTCCACGACCAGATAGGGAAAGTCGCCGACCTTGCCAATGCCGTACTGGCGATCACGCGTCAGTCCGGCGACGTCCGCCACCAGGGCATCGCGCGAGCGCGTGAGCTGATTGAACAATGTGGACTTGCCGACATTCGGCCGACCGATCAGGGCGATAACCGGAATCATCTGCGGCTGCGCCCTGCGCGGAGAACCCGGCGCCCTGAAACCTTGTGGCTCACTCGTCACCCCGGATTGAGGGATTCACGGCCGTCAGCTGCCCGTTGTCGGTGACGACATACAGCGTGCCGTTCACCAGGGTGGGACGCGTAACCACGGAACCGGAACCGGCGCGCAGCCGGGCGACAATGCGCCCGTCCTCGACGTCGACCCAGTGCAGGTAGCCCTCGTAATCACCGACGATGGCGTGCTGGCCGACCACCACCGGCGCAGTCACACCGCGCAGGCGCAGGCCATCCATCTGCCACAGGTCACCACCACTGCGGGGCTCCAGGCCCCACAGGTGGCTCTCGGCATCGGTCACGACCAGGACATCGGAACGCGTATCCACATCTCCGCCTTGATAGGAAGAAAAATCACGGACCCAGAAGATCTCGCCGGAGTTGAGATCCAGCGCCGCGAGCCTTCCCTGGTAGGTGGCCGCAATGGCAGCGCCGCGATACATCGGGATATGCCCGTCCAGGTCCACCATGCGCTCGACCTCCGTGCGCCCGGTGGGAACCCCCAGGGTGGTCTCCCACAGCACGTTGCCGCGGTTCAGCCCCAGCATCAGCAGGCGGCCGTTGTCGAACCCGGCCAGCACACGGCCGGAGGTGATCTGCGGGCGCTGGGCCCCGCGCAGGCTCAGCGAGGGTGTGGTGCGCAGCGCGGTCCACTGGGTGGCGCCGGAGTCGGCGTCCAGGGCATGGATGCGGCCGTCGTTGGTACGCACGATGACCAGGCCGCCAGACACATCCGAGACTGCCAGCACCTCGCTGGAGAGCGCAGCACGCCAGCGTTCGCCATCGCCATCCAGATCCACGCCGATGGCGTAGCCGTCCAGCGTGCCGACCACGGCGAGGCCGCCACCGACGCCGACCCCCGCGGAGACCCGGGCATCATCCAGGCGCACCTGCCAGCGCTGGCTTCCACTGTCGGGATTCAGACCGGAAACCCGCCCGGCGGCGTCGCTCATCACGACCAGGTCGTCGGTGATTCCGGGATAGATCTGCCACAGGAAGCGCTCGCCACCGCTGCCCACCGAGCGCGACCACAGCCGTTCCGGCTGACCTTCGGCCTCGAACTCCGGCAGGTCCGCCGGCGGCTCGGTGGTATCGCGCGACCACAGACCGCAGGCGCTCAGGGACAGGATCAGCGCGCTGGCAATCAGCAGGCGCACGACCGGACTCGCAAGGGAAGGCACAGACATCAGGCGACGGGTCCTCTAGACGGAAAGTTCTTCATATTTCAGACGCAGGTACTCGGGGCTGTGCCCCGCGTCCAGTGCAGCCTCGTAATGCTCGCGGGCCCGCTCGCGATCGCCACGGGCGCGGGCCAGATCCCCTTCGAGCTCGCACTTCAGCCCCGTGAAGGCATCGCTGCGAACGTCGGCCAGGGTCGCCTCGGCATCATCCAGGCGCTCGGCCAGGATCATCTGGCGCGCAAGACGCAGCGTTAGCACCTCGCGATACCCGCGATCGGGGGCCGCGTCGCGCGCAGCCTGCAGCGCGTCGATCGCGGTATCGGTGTCGTCCTGCGCGATCGCCACATCGGCCCGGTAGACCCAGGCAAGCGCGCGGTAGGGCGTACCCCGTCCCTGTTCGATCACCGCATCGGCCAGTTCCAGCGCGCGATCGGTCTGGCCGGTCTGACCGGCGACCTGCAGGGCCTGATACATCTCGGAGGACACCTGGGCGCGCGATTCCTCGCGATCGCTCCACCAGTTCCAGCCGAACAGGCCGCCGACCCCGAGAACCAGGCCGGCCACAATCGCCATGCCGTTGTTCGCCCACCACTGCTTGATGCGTTCGGCTTTTTCTTCGTCGGTGAGATAACTCATCGTGTTCTCTATCCTTGCGTTGACTACGAGCGCTCTTGCAGAGCCGTGCGCAGATGGTCGGTGAGGGCTGCACGGTCGACGGCCACCTGCTCGCCGCCCTGCGATCTTAACGGCTTCACCGTGACGGTGCCCGCGGCATGCTCGTCACTACCGAGCACCAGGGCATAGTGCGCCCCCAGACGATCGGCACGTTTCATCTGCGACTTGAAGCTGCCGCCACCACAGTGCTGGACCAGGCGCAGCCCCGGCAATTCGCCACGCAGCTGGTCCGCCAGTTGCAGTGCCGGGCCGACCAGTTCGTCGCCGCCGACGATCAGGTAGGCATCCGGACCCGGCGCTGCCGGGGCGTCTTCGCGCGCCTCCAGCAGCGCGACTAGCCGCTCCAGGCCCATTGCCATCCCGATCGCCGGGGTGCCACGGCCACCGAGCTGTTCGACCAGGCCGTCGTAGCGCCCGCCGGCGCAGACCGTACCCTGGGCACCGAGATCCTCGGTGATCCACTCGAATACTGTATGCGTATAGTAATCGAGCCCACGCACTAGCCGCGGGTTGTGCTCGTACGTGATGCCCAGCGCATCCAGATGCGCGCACAAGCCGTCGAAATGGGCGCGCGACTCAGCGTCCAGATCATCCATCAGGCTGGGGGCCTGCGCGACCACCTCGCGGGTATCGGGATGCTTGCTGTCGAGGATGCGCATCGGGTTGTCATAGAGCCGGCGCTGCGCCTCCTCGTCTAGGGCGTCACGATGCTGCTCGAAATAGGCGATCAGGTGGTCGCGATAACGCTGCCGGCTTTCCGGGGTTCCCAGCGTGTTCAGCTCCAGGCGCACGTTCGAGAGCCCGAGCATGCGCCACAGCCGTGCGGTCATCGCGAGCATCTCGGCGTCGACATCCGGCCCCGGCAGGCCGAACACCTCGACCCCAACCTGGTGGAACTGGCGATAGCGCCCCTTCTGCGGGCGCTCATGGCGGAACATCGGCCCCAGGTACCATAGTCGCTGCACCTGGTTGTGCAGCAGCCCGTGCTGGATCCCCGCGCGCACGCAACTCGCGGTGCCTTCCGGGCGCAGGCTCAGGCTGTCGCCATTGCGGTCGTCGAAGGTGTACATCTCCTTCTCGACGATATCCGTGACGTCGCCGATGGAGCGCTTGAACAGCTCGGTCGACTCCACGATCGGCATGCGGACCTCGTGGTAGCCGTAGGCCTCCACAACCTCGCGCAGGGTGGCTTCGAGATGCTGCCAGACATGAATGGACTCGGGCAGGATGTCATGCATCCCGCGGATCGACTTGATCGCTTTCATGGTGTCTTTTTGTTTGTACGTGATGGCCTGCCGGAAAGACCCGGGTTCAGCCTTCCAGATCGAAGCGCGCGGTGCGGTCGCTCCGGATATGCGTCTCGACGTCTACCGGCTCGCCATCCAGCGTCAGCGAGACCCCGGACGCGTTGCCCAGGATCACCCGGCCAGGCAGATCCAGGCGAATCTCCTCGCGGTCACCCGAGCTGAGCACGCCGGTCAAAACCACCTCGTCGGCGGCATCGCGGATCTCCACCCAGGAGGTCTCGCCAAACTCCAGCACCAGTTGCGCGCCCTCACCCGCCGCCGGACCTTCACCGGAAGTCTCGATCACCGGGGAAGCATCCAGTGGGGCTTCGCTTTCGGCCCGCACGGGGGCCTCAGGCATGACCGGCTCTTCCGGCACGACCAGGCGTTCGGTCAGGGCCTCCGCCGGTGCGGTGGCTTCCGAGGATGCTGCCGGGGCGCCGGCCGATCCCTCGGCACCCGCCGACTCCGGCTGGGCGCCCTCCGGGAGGGCCTCCGGCGCGGGCGTGACGGGCTCCGGATCGGTGCTCTCGGCGATCGACGGGCTCCGCCCTTCGGCGTCGTCCGGGGACTGGAAATCGGCGAGGCTCGGGACGGCATCCCGCGCCTCGCCCAGGTTCAGCGCCGGCCACCCGGGCGTGTCCGTGCGCTCGCTCCAGGCATAGACCCCGAGTCCAAGCAGGATCGCGGCCAACAGCAAGGCGAGCCAGTAAATACCGCGGCCGCGCCGACGCTGACGGTCGCGCGCGGAGGGCGTTGCGACGGCCCGGAGTTCGGGGTCGACCATCCCGTGGTTCTCGAAGGACTGAATCCACGGATCCGCGGCCACGCCCAGCTCGCGGGCGCAGGAGCGCAGATAGCCGCGCACGTACGCCGGCGGCATGTGATGAAAGCGATTGGCTTCCAGGTCTTCCAGGGTGCCGCGCCCGAGGTGGATGCGGCTGGCCAGGGTCGCGCTGTCCAGACCGGCCGCCTCACGCGCCCGCCGCAGACTGGCGCCGGGCTCGTCCTCACCCCGGGGCGCCTCCGGTCCGGATGCCTCCGGGTGGTCCCGGGTGGTCAGACCATGCGCGGCGGAGAAGGACGGCTCCGGATCGGGGTCCGAACCCTCGGTGCGCAGGGAGGCGACGTTATTCGTTGAATCATCGACATCCTCGACCCGCCCGAGGCCCGGTTCCTTGTCGCGTGGATCGCTCACCCTTCACGCTCCAGCCGGCGCAGCTCGGCCATCTCGTCGCTGTCCGGGTGATGGCGGCTCAGGCGCTCGGCACACGCGTTGGCCGCGCGGCTGTTGCCCAGCGCGCTTTCGGCCTGATAGCACAGCAGCAGCGTCTCGGCATTCTCGACCCCCTGGCTGTCCAATCGTTGCAGGAAGGCCCGAGTCTGCATCGGCCGGTCGTCCTGATAAGTCAGCCGCGCCATTTCCAGAAGCGCGCGGGGATACTGCGGATTGAGTTCCAGCGCCCGGCGCAACTGCCGCTCGGCCTCCTCGGCATCGCCCGCGTCCGCGTGACAGACGCCGGAGTTCATGTGGGCGATGTCGCGGCGATCGTAATCCGGATTCTTAATCGCCTTGGCGAACAGCTCCTGAGCCTCGTCGAAGTCCTCGCGGGCGCAAAGCAATGCGCCCAGATTGGTCTGCGCAAAGGGGTTGTCCTCGTCGCGGCGCAGGGCCCGGCGATAGTGTTCCTCGGCACGGTCCAGCTGGTCCTTGCGCTCGTAGATCGCTGCCATACCGATATTGGCGAGGACATAGCCGGGGTCATAGTCCAGCGCCCGCCGCAGGTTGCGCTCGGCCTGCTCGAACTCGCCCTCGCGCAGATAGCCGATGCCCAGTTCAGCATGCACCTCGGCGGCATCCTCGCGTTCGCCGGAAACCGGTCGGTCGGCCGTGGCGGCACAGCCACCCAGCAGCAGCGCCAGGGTCAGAACCCCGGCGATGCGCAAACCCGCGCGTCCAGTCATGAAGCCCTCCGATCCGTCTGTGGCAACTCGGCATGCAGGCGGAACATGCGCATGCCACGATTGGTTCGATCCTCGACCTGCCCCACCAACTGCCCGCAGGCGGCATCGATGTCGTCGCCCCGGGTGCGCCGGACCGTGGTCACGTAGCCGGCCTTCTGCAGGCGCCGCTCAAAGGCCAGAACGGTGGCCTCCGACGGGCGTTCGAACGGAGCCCCCGGGAACGGGTTGAACGGGATCAGGTTGATCTTGCCAGGAATACCCCGCAACAGCCCGGCGAGCTCGTTGGCGTGCTCGGGCTGGTCGTTGACACCGGCCAGCAGGACGTATTCGAACGTCACGCCACTGTGGGCGTCGGTTGCCTCCACGTAGCGGCGGCAACTGTCCAGTAGCTCGGCGAGCGGATACTTGCGGTTGATCGGCACCAGACGGTCGCGCAACGCGTCATTGGGCGCATGCAGGCTGACGGCCAAAGCGACATCGGTATGTGCGCTCAGACGATCGAGGGCTGGAACCAGGCCGGAAGTCGAAAGGGTCACACGGCGCCGGCTGAGACCGTAGGCATTGTCGTCGGTCATCAACTGACAGGACGGGACCACCGCATCGAAATTGGCCAGCGGCTCGCCCATACCCATCAGGACCACGTTGCTGACTGCGCGCTTGCGGCCGTCCGGCGCCGGGAGCCGCTGCATGGCCAGCCACACCTGACCGATGATCTCGGCACTGGTGAGATTGCGGTTGAAGCCCTGCTGGGCCGTGGAGCAGAAGGTGCAGTCGAGCGCACAGCCGACCTGGGAGGAGATGCACAGTGTCCCGCGCCCGCCCTCGGGGATGAAGACGGTCTCGATGGCATTGCCGTCGGGGAGCCGCAGCACCCACTTGACGGTACCGTCGGAGGAGGCCTTTTCCAGACCGATCTCGGGCACGCGGATCTCGGTCTCGCGCTCCAGACGATCGCGCAGCTTGCGCGACACGTCGGTCATCTGTTCGAAGTCGGTGACCCCGCGCTGATGGATCCACTTGATCAGCTGGGTGGCACGAAAACGCGGTTCACCCCACTGCGCCAGCAGCTCGACGAGCTGTTGGTGGCTGTAGCCCAGGAGATTCAGGGGGGTGGAGGATGTGTGTGCCATAACAGGGACCGGTTGGCTCAAGTCCCCTAGTGTACTGTGCCGAAGGGATGCCTGCCTACGGGGCCCGGTGTGCGGTGCAACCGGGCCCCGTAGCGCATGCGGGCCCGCTTTATCGGGTACGCGGGCAGACGCCGTCGTCGCCAAAGAAGAAAGCGATCTCGCGCTCCGCGGTCTCCGGGGCGTCAGAGCCGTGTACGGCGTTCTCGTCGATGGACACGGCGAAGTCGGCACGGATGGTGCCCGGAGCGGCTTCCTTCGGGTTGGTCGCACCCATGATGTCGCGGTTCTTGGCAATGGCGTCCTCGCCTTCCAGGACCTGCACCAGCGCCGGGCCGGAGATCATGAACTCGACCAGATCGTTGAAGAACGGGCGTTCCTTGTGCACGTCGTAGAAGCCTTCGGCCTGCTCGCGGCTCAGGTGCATCATGCGCGCGCCAACGACCTTCAGGCCGGCCTTTTCGAAACGGCTGATGATGTCGCCGATGGCATTCTTGGCAACGGCGTCAGGCTTGATGATGGAAAGGGTGCGTTCAACGGCCATGGGGCGGCTCTCCTGGTACTTGGATTGAATATCGGTCGCTGGGCCCGGCTGCAAACGCGAGAACCCGCCGAACGGCGGGTTCCCAACGCAAAAAAGACGCGGACGCAACGTGCGGCGCGTAGTCTAGCGACCTGACGCCCCTGCAGCAACGTCACCGGCCTTGATTCACCACGAAGCGCACGCAGACACGCAGAAGGTCGAGGAGACGGCACAGAAGCACAGGCCGCGATACCACTTCGCATCGGTAAGCTATCCTGGTATCGGGTAGGCGTTTCAGCCTCCTGCCCTTCCCTGCGTCCTCTGTGCCCTCTGTGGTGAAAAAGGGTCTGGCCCTTCTTCGTGTGCTTCGTGGTCGATCCAAAAACCCGTCAGTCGTCGACGTCGGCCTCGTCCATCCAGGCAAGCTGGATCGCCTCAAGGACACGCTCGCCCGAGCGTTCGGGGTCGTCATCGAATTCCGGCAGGTTCATCACCCACTGACGCAGATCCACGAAGTTGATGTTGCGCGGGTCCACATCCGGGTGTTCGTCGGCTAACTGGATCGCAATTTCCTGGGTTTCGGTCCACTTCATCGCTTGGTCCTTGATCAGTGGTTCTCGGAGACCTGGTTAATGGTGTACTTCGGCAGTTCCACCACGAGATCGTTGTCGGTCACGATCGCCTGACAGGACAGGCGCGAGTCCGGCTCCAGGCCCCAGGCCTTGTCGAGCATGTCTTCTTCGTCCTCGGTCGGCTCGTCCAGGCTGTCGAATCCCTCGCGCACGTAGACATGGCAGGTGGTACAGGCGCAGGACTTTTCGCAGGCGTGCTCGATCTCGATGCCGTTTTGCAGCGCGAGATCGCAGATGCTAATGCCCGACGGGGCCTCGAGGGAGGCGCCTTCGGGGCAGATTTCCTCGTGGGGCAGAAAGATTACCTGGGGCATGTTCTCAGTTCCCTGCGTCGTATTCGCTAACGTTGTGACCGGCGAGTGCCCGCCGGATGCTGTCATTCATGCGCCGCGCGACGAAGGCCTCGGAGGCCTGCTCGACGCGCTTGCGCGCGGCCTCGATCGCGTCCGGGTCGTCGCCCTTCTCGCGTTCGGCGCGCAGGGTATCGCGCGCCTGTTCGATACTCTGGCGCTCCTCCGGCTCCAGGTAGCGATCGCCATCGGTCTGCAGCGCGGCGTCGATCGCCTCCAGCACGCGGTCGGCCTCCACCTGCTCCTCGCGCAGGCGGCGGGCCTCCATATCCTCGCGCGCTGAGGACGCCGAGTCGCGCAGCATCTGCTCGATCTCGGAATCGGTCAGGCCGTAGCTCGGCTTGACCTCGATATGCGCCTCCACGCCCTGGGTCTGTTCGCGCGCGGTCACGTTGAGCAGCCCGTCGGCGTCCACCTGGAAGGTCACGCGGATGCGCGCGGCCCCGGCCACCATCGGCGGGATGCCGGACAGGGTGAACTGGGCCAGCGAGCGGTTGGCATCCACCACGTCGCGCTCGCCCTGCACCACATGCAGGGACATCGCCGTCTGACCATCCTTGAAGGTGGTGAATTCCTGGGCCCGCGAGACCGGGATGGTGGTGTTGCGCGGGACGATGAACTCGACCAACCCGCCCATCGTTTCCAGGCCCAATGACAGTGGGATCACGTCCAGCAGCAGCAGTTCGGTATCGGGCTTGTTGCCGGCCAGGATGTCGGCCTGCTGCGCGGCGCCAATCGCCACCACGCGGTCCGGATCGATCCCGGCATGCGGGACCCGACCGAAGAACCCCTCCACCGCCTCGCGGACCGCAGGCATGCGGGTGGAGCCGCCCACCAGCACGACCTCGTCAATCGCATCCGTCTCCAGGCCGGCATCCGCGAGGACCTGCTGGCAGGCCTTCATGGTGCGATCCAGCAATGGACGCGCCAGCCCCACGAGGGTTTCGCGATCCAACGCGCCGGACCAGGTGGAGCCGTCCGCGCGCACGACCTCGACCGGGGTGCTCGCAGCGTCAGTCAGGGCTTCCTTCGCCTGACGCGCGGCCAGCAACACCCGACGCAGGCGCTGCGGGTCGTTCTCGCCGCCCATCCCGGCCTGGTTCAACAGCCAGTCGGCGATGGTGCGATCGATGTCATCGCCGCCCAGGGCCGAGTCGCCACCGGTCGCCAGCACCTCGAACACACCGCGGCGCAGCTGCAGTATGGAGATGTCGAAGGTCCCACCGCCCAGGTCGTAAACCGCGATGGTGCTCTCCTCGCCCTGATCCAGCCCGTAAGCCACCGCTGCGGCAGTCGGTTCGCTGATCAGGCGAAAAACGTTCAGCCCCGCCAATTGCGCGGCGTCGCGCGTGGCCTGGCGCTGGGCATCATCAAAGTACGCGGGCACGGTGATCACCACGCCCTCGAGTTCGTCGCCCAGGGTCGCTTCGGCCCGCTGGCGCAGGGTGTGAAGGATATCGGCGGACACCTCGACCGCGGTCTTGTCACCCGCGGCCGTCTCGATCCGCGGCACGCTGGACTCGCCGGTCTTGAGGCGAAACGGCAGCTCGCCAGACAGGCGCGCGACATCCGCCGCGCCGCGTCCGATCAGGCGTTTAACCGAGGCGATGGTGTTGTGCGGATCATCCGCCGCGTGCTCCGCGGCCGCATACCCCACGCTCACCCCATCCGCGGCGTAGTGGACCACCGACGGCAGGATATGCCGGCCCTGCTCGTCCGGCAGGGTATCCGCCTCGCCACTACGCACCGTGGCGACCAGCGAATGGGTCGTGCCGAGGTCGATCCCGGCCGCGAGGTGGCGCTGATGCGGCGCGGACTCGGCTCCGGGTTCGGTGATCTGCAATAACGCCATCGGGTGTTCGGCTCCTTCACATGGCCGCGGATCAACCGCGCGCCAGGTTCTGTCGGGTTCGTTTCAATTCGTCCAGCAAGCGGTCGAAAAAGCGCAATTCCAGCACTCGGTCCTTGGCCTCGGGCGCCGGGGCCGCCGGGTCCTTCAGGGCATCCGCGACCTTTGCCCGTGCCTCGGCCCGGGCCTGCTCCAGCTCTTCACCTGCGGCCTCCAGCGCGCCACCATCCCTGGCCGCCGCGGCCTCTTCCATGCGTTCGCGCCACTCGATCTGCGCCTCGATGAACTCGATGTTCTGGCTGGTATCGCGTTCCGGGTCGAACGCCACGCCCGTGCGCTCCAGCAGGTGCAACGCACGGCGGTAGTCATCCCCGAGGATCGCGTAGGCCTCGTTCACGTCGGCCGCCACCGCCGCCGCCATGCGCCGGGCCTGGTCGCCCTGGCGCACGAAGCGGTCCGGATGCAACTCTGCCTGCAGGCGGCGAAAGCGCTCGTCCAGCTGTTGCCGGTCCACCTCGAAGGCGACCGGCAGATCGAACTGCTCGAATGGGTCGTTCATCAACTCTCGGCCTCAAGAAGCACTGGCGACGCACTGACAAAAGAAAAGGGGTGGGACGACGACCAGCAATCGGCCGCCATGCACCACCCCGGATGCGATCGTCAGTCAGATACTGAAGCTTTCACCACAGCCACATCGGGCCTTCTCGTTCGGATTATTGAACTTGAACCCTTCGTTCAGGCCTTCCTTGCCGAAATCCAGCTCGGTGCCATCGAGGTACACGAGGGACTTCGGATTCACCACCAGCTTCACGCCGCGATCCTCGAACACCGTATCGGTGTCCTCGATATCGTCGGCAAACTCCACCACGTAGGCCATGCCGGAGCAGCCGGTCGTCCTGACAGCCAGCCGCACGCCCACGCCCTTGCCTCTCTTGTCGAGGAAATTGTGGATCCTTTCGGCTGCGGGTTCGGTCACTGTAATCGACATAGCACCCTCAGGCAGACTTCTTCTCGGCTTCCGCGGCCTCGCCGTGGCGCTCCTGGTAGTTGGACACGGCCGCCTTGATTGCGTCCTCGGCCAGCACCGAGCAGTGGATCTTCACCGGCGGCAGCGCCAGTTCCTCGGCGATCTGGGTGTTCTTGATCTGGCTGGCTTCTTCCAGGGTCTTGCCACGCACCCATTCGGTGAGCAGCGAGCTGGAAGCGATCGCCGACCCGCAACCGTAGGTCTTGAACTTGGCGTCCTCGATGATGCCGTCGTCGTTGACCTTGATCTGCAGCTTCATCACGTCGCCGCAGGCCGGGGCACCGACCATGCCGGTGCCGACCGTGTCGTCGTTCTTGTCGAAGCTGCCGACGTTGCGCGGATTTTCGTAGTGGTCCAGAACCTTGTCACTGTAAGCCATGACCGTTCTCCTGTTGCGTGTGTACGCGTTGCGTTAGTGGTGTCGAGCGGACCCCTAGTGGGCCGCCCACTCGACGGTGCTCAGATCGACGCCGTCCTGGTACATCTCCCACAGTGGCGAGAGTTCGCGCAGCTTGGCGACCGCGGCGCGCACAATCTTGACCGTGTGGTCGACCTCTTCCACCGTCGTGTAGCGACCGATGGAGAAGCGGATGGAGCTGTGGGCCAGCTCGTCGTTGCGGCCCAGGGCACGCAGGACGTAGGACGGTTCCAGACTCGCCGAGGTACAGGCCGAGCCGGAGGACACGGCGATGTCGCGCAGCGCCATGATCAGGCTCTCGCCCTCGACGAAGTTGAAGGAGACGTTCAGGTTGTGCGCCACGCGCTGTTCCTGATCGCCGTTCAGATAGACCTCTTCCATGCCGTCGAGACCCGTCCACAGACGGTCGCGCAGCATGCGGATGCGCTCCAGCTCGGGGCCCATCTCGGCACCGGCGAGCGCAAAGGCCTCACCCATGCCGACAATCTGGTGCGGTGCCAGCGTGCCGGAGCGCATGCCACGCTCGTGGCCGCCGCCGTGCATTTGCGCCTCGATCCGCACGCGCGGCTTGCGGCGCACGAACAGCGCGCCGATGCCCTTCGGACCGTAGGTCTTGTGCGCAGAGAAGCTCATCAGGTCCACCGGCAGGCTGGACAGGTCGACTGCGACCTTCCCGGTCGACTGGGCCGCGTCCACATGGAACACGATCCCGCGCTCACGGCAAAGGTTGCCGATCGCCTCGATGTCCTGGATGACGCCGATCTCGTTGTTCACGTGCATCACCGAGACCACGATGGTGTCGTCACGCATCGCGTCTTGCAGCTCCTGAAGGTCGATCAGGCCGTTTTCCTTCACACCCAGGTACGTGACCTCGAAGCCCTCGCGCTCCAGCTGACGCGTGGTGTCGAGCACGGCCTTGTGCTCGGTCTTCACGGTGATGATGTGCTTGCCCTTGCGCTGGTAGAAGTGCGCGGCACCCTTGATCGCCAGGTTATCGGCCTCGGTCGCACCGGAGGTCCAGATGATTTCCTTGGGATCGGCGCCCACCAGCTCGGCGACCTGGCCGCGAGCGTTCTCCACCGCCTTCTCCGCGCTCCAGCCAAAGCTGTGGCTGCGCGAGGCGGGATTGCCGAACAGGCCGTCCTTGGTCAGGCAGCCGGCCATCTTTTCGGCCACACGCTCGTCGACCGGCGTGGTCGAGGAATAATCGAGGTAGATCGGCAGTTTCAGGTCACTCATTGCGCGTTAGCTCCTTTCCGCGGCCGCTTTGGCGGTCGCATGGCTTTTTCCGGTCGAGGCTTGCAGAGGGGCGCCGTGCATCACGACCTCCTGCACGCCGTCTTTTTCCATTTGTTCCCGATGGCGCTGCAGTACATCCGCCAGCGAGCGGGTGCTGAGGAAGTCATAGACCTGCTGACTCAGATCGGTCCACAGGTCGTGCGTCAGGCAGCGCGAATCCGAATTGCAGTTGGCCTTGCCGCCGCAGCGGGTGACGTCCACCGGCTCGTCCACCGCCACCACGATGTCGGCCACGCTGATCCCCTCCGGTTCACGGCTGAGGGCATAGCCCCCGCCCGGCCCGCGACTGCTGTTCACCAGCCCCTTGCGGCGCAGCCTGGAAAAAAGCTGCTCCAGATAGGACAGCGAAAGCTTCTGCCGCCGCGCCACTTCGGCCAGGGATACCGGCCCGTTGCGGGTGTGCATCGCCACATCGAGCATGGCGGTGACGGCGTACCGGCCTTTGGTCGTCAGTTTCATGGTTGAGTGCACTTGTCAGTCATTTGCCGGCAAGCTTAGCAATACCCGAGCAAAACGATCAAGTATTCCCTTGCTGTTTACGTTCTTGTTGGGTCGCCACCTTCGGCGGAACCTCGCACTCGTCCGGCTCCAGACCTTCCAGATCGCAGGCCTCCAGCGGGCCCGAATCGTCCTCGCCCAGGGCCTCGCCCGGATCGATACCGGCGCGCTTGAGCGCCTGGCAGGCCCGTTCCATGCGCTCGTCCAGGTCGTGTACGCGCTGCACGATCCGGTGGATCGCGTTGGCCACCGGATCCGGCATGTCCCGCGAGAGGCCGTAGGCATCGAAGCCCATGCGGTCCGCCATCTGCTGGAAGCGCGGATCGGGCTCGGGCCGCGGGCCGAGCACCCGGGCGGGGATGCCGACCGCGGTCGCCTCCGCCGGAACATCCTTCAGCACCACTGCGTTGGAGCCAATGCGCGCGTGGTCGCCCACATGGATCGGGCCCAGCAATTTGGCACCCGCACCGATCACCACCTCGTTGCCGAGCGTCGGGTGGCGCTTGCCGCCTTCCCAGGTGGTGCCACCCAGGGTCACCTGGTGGTAGATCGTGCAGTCGTCGCCGACCTCGGCGGTCTCGCCGATCACCACCCCCATGCCATGGTCGATAAAGAACCGTCGGCCGAGGGTCGCCCCCGGATGGATCTCGATGCCGGTCACCCAGCGGCTGAAGTTCGCGATCACGCGCCCCAGCCAGCGCATCCGGTGGTTCCACAACCAGTGCGCGAGGCGGTGATACCACAGCGCATGCAGGCCGGGGTATGCGGTCAGCACCTCGAAGGCGTTGCGTGCCGCCGGGTCACGGTCAAACACGCAGCGAATGTCCTCGCGCATCCTGTCAAACATGGGCCGGCCTCAATTCCCGAGTCATCCGCTAGGTTATCACGCCGGTTTCCGGCGCCCTCAGCGGCCCTTTTCCGTGTGCGTCAATATACCGCGCAGCATGCGCACCTCGCTGCCGGTCAGTCCGGCGCGCATATAGAGGTGCCGCAAGCGCCGCATCAGATTGCGCGGATTGTCCGGGTCGAGCACCTCGATGGTCGTCAGGGCCTGCTCGAAATGACGGAACAGACCCTCCATCTCGTCTTGGGTCGCGAGCGGGTCGCGTGCCTCCCCTGCCGCACTCGCCTGCCCGGGATCCATTCCGGTCAGGGCCGCCATGCGGAGCGCGTAGGTCATCACCTGCACGCTGCCGGCCAGGTTCAGGGAGCTGAAATCCGGCACCGTCGGGATCTGCACAAACGCGTTGCAGTAATCCAGCTCGGTGTTGGTCAGACCACTGTGTTCACGTCCAAAAACCAGGGCCACCGGGCCCAGGCCCGCGTTCTCCAGCGCCTGCCCGGCCGCCACGTCCGGGCCCAGCACCGGTACCGAGTGGGTGCGCAGCCGGGCACTGGTGCCCACCACCCACACGCAGTCGGAGACCGCGGCGGCCACGTCTTCGACCACGCGCGCCCGCGCCAGCAGGTCATCCGCCCCGGACGCCAGCGCCGTCGCATCGGCATGCGGAAACCGCTCCGGCGCCACCAGCACCAGATCCGTCACTCCCATGGCCTTCATCGCACGTGCGGCGGACCCAATGTTGCCCGGATGCGTCGTACCCACCAGTACGACGCGCACCCGCTTCAGGCGTTCTTCCATTCGTGGAGTCTCCGTTGCCATGCCCGCATCAAAGCTCGCGGATTGTACACAGGGGGGCTCTCGACTTCCCAAAAAAGAGCGGCTTGTGTATTGTTCGCGACCTTCCCGCGGCGCGTGCGCGCGCCCGCCGGACACCCCGAAGAACACCAGGAGACATCCCATGCACCCCATGCTGAACACGGCGGTATCGGCGGCCCGCGAGGCCGGACGCATCACCACCCGCGCCTGGGGCCGGCCGGATCGCATGAACACCCGCGAAAAGGCCCGTAACGACTGGGTGTCGGATGTCGACCTGTCCGCCGAACAGGCCATCGTGCACACCCTGCGCCGCGCCTATCCCGACCACTCGATCATGGCCGAGGAAGGCGGTGAACAAAGCGGCAGCGGCAGCGATGCCGACTTCGTCTGGATCATCGATCCGCTGGACGGCACCACCAACTACCTGCGCGAGATCCCGCAGTACGGCATCTCCATCGCCCTGAAGCACAAGGGCCGACTGGAGCAGGCGGTGGTCTACGACCCGCTGAAGGAAGAGCTGTTTACCGCCACGCGCGGCGCCGGCGCCTTCCTCAACAGTCGCCGTATCCGCGTCTCCGAACGCAAGGACCTGAACGGCGCGCTGCTGGGCACCGGCATCCCGTTCCGCGAGGGCCAGGACCTGGAGCGCTACCTGAGCAGCCTGCGCCACCTGATCCCGGGCACCGCCGGCATCCGCCGGCCCGGGTCCGCCGCACTGGACCTGGCCTGGGTCGCCTGCGGGCGCTTTGACGGCTTCTGGGAAATGGGCCTGCAGCCCTGGGACATGGCCGCGGGCCTGCTCCTCGTACAGGAAGCCGGCGGCGTAGTCAGCGACTGGCAGGGCAACCCGGACGTGATGCGCCGCGGCGACGTCGTCGCCGGCAACCCGAAGGTCCTCAAGGCCATGCTCCAGCGCCTGCACAAGGCCGAAAAGGACACCACCGCCCGCTCTGACGCCTGAAGGGCCCGCGCCCCACCGGGTGCCGGGGGTCAGGCCCCGCGCCCGGCCTTCCGCTCGATTCGCGCGCGCATCCGCCTCAGGGAAAACCACACCCCGGCGACCACCACCGGCACCGTCATCCCGATGGCAATGTTCACCGGCAGCGGCAACGCGACCGCCGCGTCCACCCCGCGCAACAGGTAGGCCACCAGGCTGGTCAGGTAGTAGCTGATCACCACCACCGAAAGCCCTTCCACCGTCCGCTGCAAGCGCAACTGCAGGTCGGCGCGCCGGTTCATCGAGCTCAGCAGGTCGCGGTTCTGCCGTTCCAGCGCCACGTCCACCCGGGTGCGCAACAGCGATCCGGTGCGGTGGATGCGCGTGGACAGTACCTCCAGCCGTTCCGCCTGCGACGCGCAAGTACCCATGGCCGGAGCCATACGCCAGCTTAGATATTCACACAGGGTCTGCAGCCCCGGCATGCGCTTGGTCCTCAGTTCCTCAGCGCCTCTGTCCACCAGCGAGGCATAGGCGCGGGATGCGTGGAAGCGGCTGCCGGCATAGCTGCTCAGGCGCTCGACGTCGGATGCAAGGTCGGAGAGCACCGCCAGCAACTGCTGCTCGCGATCCGATGCGGCGAACTGCTCGGTGATCCCCGCCATCTCGTCATTGATGTCGTTCAGCCGGCCCTCGAGTTCGTCGAGTTCCGGCATCAACTCGCGGACCAGCGGGAGCGCCAGCAGGGCCAGCAACCGGTAGGTCTCCAGCTCGAACAGGCGCTGGGCGATACGCCCGGCCTCACGCCGGTTGAGATCGACATCGCGGACCAGGAAGCGGGAGAAACCGTCGTCGTGGACCCGAAAATCGGTCCACACCAGGCCATCCCCGCCAGCCACGCCGCTGCCGACGATGGGGTGCGGAGCGAATACGGCTTCCAGCTGCTCGAAGGACCGCTCCGGCATGTCACGCGACTCCAGCGCCAGATGGATCGCGGCGATGGTGCTCCCTGGCAGCTCGCTCAGCCAGTCGGCCGGCACGCGGTTGATCGCCGGGTTGGCGAACGGGTCGCTGAAGGCTTCTCCGGTCACGAAGAATGACCAGGTGGAGAACTCGTTGTGGCGTTCCCAGCGCAAGCGAAACGGCCCCAGATCGCAGGCGACGAAGTTCTTCTGCGGGACCGGCTCGTTCACGCCAAAACGACGGCAGAGCTCCGCCACCAGTTCGCGTTCGCGCTCGGTGGAGTCGCGCGGCGACAAAAGCGCCAGCCACGAGGCAGTCGCAGGGGCGTCCAGCGGTTCGTAGAAACGCGCATGGACTTCATCGTGAATCGACTCCCGCAGGGGGTGACTCGGGGGCAGGGACGGACTCTCTTTCATCACGGATTCAACCTGAAGACGGCTTCCAGAAGCCCGGGCAGGCCACGCTGACGGAAGTGGATATGGACGGCAAGGACAGCGTGCTGGCCCAGACGCCGCACCGATCAACTTCACTTTAGAGCGCCCGAACCTCGATTGCAGTTACCACGAGGGGCGGACCACGCCTCTCGCCGGGCGAGCCGACTGGAGCCGCCCGCAGCCTGTCCGCCTGCACGGCCAGGATGGCCCTCGGGTGCACAGCGTAGTTCGCGCCCACCTGCGGCGGCAACGCGAACACTCCCGATTCAGACGGCACCCGTTAGTCGCGTTCCTGCAGCCAAAGGATCAGGCGGGCATGCTGCTCCGGGTCGGCATCGATGGCGCGGCCCGGGCGCAGGTCGTAGTCCGCGAAGGCGGCATCCACCGTCTCGCTGTCCTCGGCCCATTCCTCGCTGAGACGGAAGATCAGGGTCGTCGGGGACGGCCGGTGCACCGCCGGGTGGAAACGCTGGGAGATCATCCCCGGCAGCGGCGGCTCCGGCTCCGAACGGAAGCCGTCACCATCGCGGAAGCGCTCCCAGGCCGCCTCCAGCAGTGCCAGGGCCGGGCCATGCTCACCCTCGCCGGTTGCCGCTTCCCAGTCGCGCAGGCCGCGCGCAACGTAAGCGTAATCGTTGAGCGTAGCGGTTCCCGCCTGCTCGGCGGGCAGACCCATCAGCGCCGGCAGCTCCGCCGGGGCGGCGGCGACCTCCAGCAGCCAGGCTTGAACCGCCGCGCCCGCGTCAAGGAAGCGCGCATCGTGCGCCGACGCCTCCGCCAGGGCGGACAGCAGCAGCCCGTGCGCCCCGGTCAGCACCTTCTCGTCACGCGGCAGGCCGCGCGCCTCGCGCGCCTGGATGAGGGCCTCGCGGCCGGACTCCACCTGCTCGCGAACCTCGTCCCCTGCCAGGTCGAAACGCTCCGCAAGCTGCTCGATCCCCGCGCCACTGCGCGGCAGGTAGCCAAGATCAAAGACCGAGCTGCCCTCCATGCCGAACCAGGCACGCACCAACTCCGGGTACTCGTGGTCCGCGAGTGCGGCTTCCAGATCTTCTTCCGGCCACAGGTAGGCCCCGCCCTCGCGGCCCTGATCGTCCACGGCCGACAGGCTGGAGGCAAACCCGCGGAAACCGCCCTCCGCAGCCTCCGCCTGGTCACCCGTCTCGTCCTCGCGCAGGGCCATGTCCCGCTTGACGAAATCGAGGTTCTCGAGCCCCAGATCCACCCAGTCCTCGCGGCCGAAATGCTCACCGGCACGCAGATAAACCAGTGCGAGCTGTGCCTGATCCTCCAGCATTACCTCGAAGTGAGGCTCGTTCCAGTCCGGTGATTCGGAGTAGCGGAAGAAGCCGCCCCCCAGCACGTCACGCAGACCGGAGTGGGCCATCTCGTCCAGGGTGATCTCGAGAAACTCCGCAACCCAGCCTGGGGCCGTGCCGGCCTGCTCGGCCTCCAGCATCGCGTGCAGGTAGGGCGAATGGGGGAACTTGGTGGAACTACCGAAACCACCCTGAAGGTCGTCGGCCTCGCGCTCCAGGCGGCTCCACAGGACCTGCGGCAGTCGGCCCGCGCGGCCCTCGGAAAGCGGTTCCTCTCCCTTGCGCAGTTGCTGGGTGAGTTCCTCGCTCCCGCGCCGGGCGAGATCCATCAGCCGGTCGTAATCCGACTCCAGGCGCTGGGTGATGCCATCGAGGAATTCGGCGAACTGGTCACGCGGGGCATACACCACGCCCGTCAGGGCATGACCGTCGGGAGTCACCACCACATTCAGCGGCCAACCCGCGCTCCCGGCGGTGGCACGCTGGAACTCCAGCAGGTAGCTGTCCAGTGCCCCATTGACCTCGCGATCCACCTTCACCGGAATGAAGTTCTCGTTCATCCGTTCGGCAATACCGTCGTCCTTGAAGCTCTCCTCCTGCATCACGTGACAGTAGAAGCAGGAGTAGTAGCCACTGGAGATCAGCAGCGGGCGCTGTTCTTCCCTGGCCTTTTCCAGCAACGCCGGATCCCAGGCGCGCCACTGAACCGGGTCGTCCACATGCAGACGCAGGTACGGTGACACACTGTCGGCCATCTCCGGGTTGGCTTGAACCGCACCGGGTGCAGCCAGTGCCACAAGCAGCAACGGGATATACATCCCGATCCAGCGGTTTCCGTTGGTTGCAAACATGCGAGTCTCCAGCAGCATCAAGAAAAGGTTGCTACCCTTTTGGGACGCGCAGGCAGGGAAGGTTCATTCCGTTCCCCGGAATCACGCGGATCGCATCGTGCATCACGCCCCTTGTACATGCGATGTACAAATGTCGTACAATTATTTCATGGCGAGCGCGACGCACATCGAACTTCAAGACGAAGAAGGGTTGTACCCGATCCGCCACGTGTGCGCGGAGACAGGTATCAACGACGTCACCCTGCGAGCCTGGGAGCGCCGCTACGGGCTGATCCGGCCGATGCGCACACCCAAGGGACACAGGCTCTACAGCCTGAGTGACATCGCCCGCATCAAACGGATCATGGAACTGCCCGAACAGGGCATCCCGGTCTCGCAAGTCCATCGCGTGCTGAATGACGAGTCCGCACACAGCACCGCCAGGGCCGAATCACCCGAAGCCGAAGGCACCCGGACCCAGGCCACCGGCGAGCGCGAACGCCGCTCCAGCCCCGGCCCCGGGATCGCCCCCCACACCACGGATCCGATCGCCGAGGCTCTGTATGCCTCGGTGGCCAACCTGGATGCCGACCAGCTGGATCGAATCTACACCCGGCTGGTCATGCGGCACGGCTGGGACGGCGTACATGAGAGCGCCTTTCCCGAGGTCTATCGCCGCCTGCGCGAGGAATCCCGCCACAGTGCCGAGGGCGAGGTTCGCCTGGCCATCTTCGCCGCCTGGGCCACCGCGGCCTTCGCCGATCAGTTGCGCTCGGCCACACGGGCCTGCGACGAGCCGTCCTACCCCTGCCTGGTGCTGGGCGGCGGCCACCAGCAGGTTGGCGGCATGCTGCTGCAGCTCGCCTGCGCACGCCGCGGCATGAAGACCCTGCCCCTGTTCGATGCCACCAGTCCCGAGGGCCTTGATACGCTGATCCGTCGCCTGCGCGCGCCGGCAATGATCATCCATGGCTCCTCGCAGCTGATGCGCAGCCCCGAGCTTCCGCGGGTGGAGGCGATCCTCAAGCAGGCCGGCCCGCCCTGCTATCTCGCCGGCTCGGCCGCCCTCGAGCTGTCGCAGATGGAACACGGTCGCGAGATCGAGGTCCTGCCCGGACCTCCGCTGGAGGCCGCCGCTCGCCTCTCGCGCCACCTGCCCGAATAACCTCGCTCCACCCGCGCCGGCCCCGTGCCCGATTCCGCCTTGCCCGTGGCCGTGCGCACCCTTCTGGTCGTGCTCGGCGACCAGCTGGCCCCGGACCACCCGGGTCTGCAGGGACTGGACCCGACGCGGGATCGCCTGTGGATGGCCGAAGTGGCCGAAGAATCCCGACATGCCCCGTCGCATATCGCGCGGACCGCGCTGTTCCTGTCGGCGATGCGTCACTTCGCCAAGGAGCGCCGGGATGACGGCTTTTCCGTCCATTATTGCCACCTCGGCGAACGCCCCGAGCAGGCCCTGAACGACGCCCTGCGCGCCGACCTCGAACACCTCCAACCGCAACACGTGCGCGTATTGCAGCCGGGCGAACACCGCGTGCTGCGCCAGCTTCAGGCCGCCTGCGCCGACCAGGCGATCCCGCTCGAGGTCCTGGACGATCCGCATTTCCTGGTCCCGCTGGACGCTTTTCACCAATGGGCCAAGGGCCGCAAGCAGCTGCGCATGGAGTATTTCTACCGCGAGCAGCGAAAAGCCCTGGGCGTGCTGATGAACGGCGACGAGCCCGCCGGTGGACAATGGAATTTCGACGCCGACAACCGCGGGCATTTCGGGCGTGACGGCCCCGGCCTGCTGCCGCCACCCCTGTCCTTTCCGCCGGACGCGCTCACCCGTGAGTGCCTGGGCGACATCGCCCGGCATCTCCCGGACCTGCCAGGACAGGCCGACGACTTCGACTGGCCAGTCACCGCGCAGCAGGCACAACAGGCGCTGGACGACTTCATCCAGCACCGCCTGCCCGCCTTCGGCACCTATCAGGACGCGATGTGGACTGACCAGCCCTGGCTCTACCACGCCCGCCTGTCCACCGCCCTCAACCTGCACCTGATCCATCCGCGCACGGTGATCGACGCCGCGGAACAGGCCTGGCGCGATGGCCATGCCCCGCTGCCCGCGGTCGAGGGCTTCATCCGCCAGATTCTCGGCTGGCGCGAATACGTGCGCGGGCTGTACTTCCATTTTGGCGAGGCCTGGCACGAGTGGAATGCCCTGGAGGCCGACCAGCCGCTCCCCGCCCTCTACTGGGACGCCAAGACCTCCATGCAGTGCCTGCACCAGGCCGTCGGCCAGACCCTGCAACTGGGCTACGCCCACCACATCCAGCGGCTGATGGTCACCGGCTTGTTCGCCCAGCTGCTTGGCGTGCGCCCTGCCGCGATCCATGCCTGGTACCTGGGCATCTACGTCGATGCCGTGGAATGGGTGGAGCTCCCCAACGTGGTCGGCATGTCGCAGTACGCCGACGATGGGCGCATGGCCTCCAAGCCCTACGTGGCCACGGGGCGCTACATCCAGCGCATGAGCAACTACTGCGCGCACTGCCCGTTCGACCCGGACGAGGCCCTGGGCGACAAGGCCTGTCCGTTTACCACGCTGTACTGGGACTTCCTCGACCGCCACCGCGACCGCTTCGCCCGGCATCCGCGCACCGCGCTGCAGTGGAAGCACGTCGAAAAGATGGACCCCGAACGCCTGCAAGCCATCCGCGACCGGGCCGGAGAACTCCGCAAGACTCTCGCCCAGGGAGACCGCATCTGATGCAAAGCCCCGGCCCCACCCTCGTCTGGCTGCGCCGCGACCTGCGCCTGACCGACCAGCCCGCGCTGCAGGCCGCCTGCGAACGCGGCGGCCCGGTGATCCCCGTGTTCATCCACGCCCCGGAGGAAGAGGCCCCATGGCAGCCAGGTGCCGCATCCAACTGGTGGCTGCACCACAGCATCAACGCGCTGGACCACGACCTGCGTGCGCAGGGCTCGCGCCTGACCCTGCGTGCCGGTCCCAGCCTCGACACCCTGCGGGCCCTGGTCCGCGAGACCGGCGCCACCGCCGTCTACTGGAACCGGCTGTACGATCCCGCCATCGTCCTGCGCGATCCGGACATCAAGGCCGGGCTGCGCGCCGACGGCATCGAAGTACACAGCTTCAATGCCCACCTGCTGATCGAGCCCTGGGAGGTCGCGACCGGCCAGGGCCGCCCCTACAAGGTCTTCAGCCCGTTCTGGAAGGCCTGCCTGCAACGCGGGATCGACCGCGCCCCGCTGCCCGCACCCGCCGATCTCCCGCGACCCGAGGCCTGGCCCGACTCGCTCCGTCCCGAACAGCTGGGGCTCCTGCCCGCGATCGACTGGGCCGGCGGCCTGCGCGCCACCTGGGCCCCAGGCGAGACCGCGGCCCGGGAGCGCCTGGAAGCGTTCCTCGACAACGCCGTGCGCGCCTACGCCGAGGGCCGCGACCGCCCGGATCAGGACGGGACCTCGCGCCTGTCGCCGCATCTGCACTTCGGCGAGATCTCGCCGCGCCAGATCCTGCGCGCGCTGCGCCAGGCCGGGCTGCACCCGGACAGCGGCGGCCCCGAGGCCTTCGTTCGTGAACTCGGCTGGCGCGATTTTGCCCATCACGTGCTCTACCACTTCCCGCACACCCCGGAGCAACCGCTCAACCCACGCTTCGAGGCGTTCCCCTGGCGCCAAGCCGATCGCGACCTGCGGGCCTGGCAGCGCGGCGAGACCGGGCTTCCGATTATCGACGCCGCGATGCAGCAGTTGTGGGAGACCGGCTGGATGCACAACCGCCTGCGCATGGTGGTCGCGTCCTTCCTGACCAAGAACCTGCGCCTGCACTGGCAGCACGGGGCCCACTGGTTCTGGGACACCCTGGTGGACGCCGATCTCGCCGCCAACACCCTGGGCTGGCAATGGGCCGGCGGCTGCGGTGCCGATGCCGCGCCCTACTTCCGCGTCTTCAACCCGCAAACCCAGGGCGAACGCCACGACCCCGACGGCACCTTCGTGCGCCGCTTCGTCCCCGTGCTCCAGGATGTCGAAACGCGGTATATTCACGCGCCAGGCGCCGGCGGTGCGCGCGGCTATCCGGCCCCGATCGTGGACCTGAAAGCCAGCCGCCAGGCCGCACTCGAGGCCTTCGAGGCCGTAAAAAACCACTGACCCAGACAGGCCCAACCATGACCTTTTCCGAACAGAATCTGTACTACCCGAAGAATGTCAGCTACAACTTCAGCCGCTACGACGAGACCACTCCCGTGCGTGTGACCCACGACGGCAAGCGCTTTGTTGGCCAGTTGCTGAACTGCGTGGCCCCCTTCCGCATCCGTGTCACCGAGGAAATCACGGGCCCGGGCGCCTCGCGCTTTACCCCGGTCCGAGAAATCGAGATCCAGAGCCTCGACGGCGTGGAATACCTGCACAAGGGCCACCACGGCCACTGAGCGGCATGTAAAGGCCGGACCGCTTTCCCGATCCGGCCTTCCATCACTCCCCTGACGTTCGTACCCGGAACCCTGCATCGCAGAATCGGGGAAAACACCGATGCATGTCATTCATGCAGTGTTTCCCTGGCCTGCTACCCTTGAGACAGGACATTCGCAAAAGGGACGAACGCCATGCAACGCCTTCTCGCCTCCTTCCTGGTGTGCACCCTGCTGATCCCCGGCCTGGCACTCGCTGACAAGCCCGGCGACCAGCGCGCCATCGCCGGCATGGACACGGGACGCATCCTCTGGGACATCACCATTGCCGAACCGGAACGCCTGATTGCCCGCCTCAGCGTGATCCGCGAGACCTATGACGACATGCAGCGCCAGGGCCTGGAGCCGGAAATGGTCTTCGCCTTCCGTGGTGGAGCGGCCGGCCTGATCGCCCGCTCCACCGATCACCTGGATCTCGAGGACGTCTCCGCGGTGCGCCATATCCATGAGCGCCTGGAGGGCTTGCTGGAACTGGATGGCATTCACATGGAGGCCTGCAACATCGCCACGCGGCGCTTCGAGCTCGAACCAGACGACCTATTGCCCGGCATCCACATGGTCGGCAATACTTTCCTGTCGATTATGGGTTACGAGCATCAGGGCTACGCGACCATACGCATCGACTAACCCCGACCGCGGAATGCCGTTACAATCGAGTCGGGCGGACATTCGGTCGGCCCCGGGACCGCGCCGTAGGCACGGTCACCGGGTCATTTGACCGGGTCACGAATGGCAGCGAAAGACTGCCGAAGAAGACGAGGGGAGGCCTCTTTGGCGCATATGGAAATCACGACCTTCGGGACCGTTGGTGTACGCGTGGAGGACCGTGACATACCCGCACTTTCCGGGACCAAGCTCGGCCTGCTCCTGACCTATGTGGCCGCCGAGAGCCCCCGGCGCATCCCGCGCGAGGAACTGGCCCGCCTGTTCTGGCCGGATCTGGACGCCGACAGTGCCCGGGTCAACCTGCGTCAGGGGCTGTTTCAGCTGCGGCGCCAGCTCCCCGCCGGGGACCCGCCCCTGCTCGACACTACGCCCCGCTATGTGCGTTTCCAGCCACAACCGGGATCGTGCATCGACTTCCTCACCCTGCATCGCGCCCGCGCCGAACGCCGCACCGTCGAGGGCCGCGAGACGACCGCCCCACCTGCCGAGCGTACCCGCGCCGAGCGACGCACCGCCGAAAGCCGCGCAGCCACCGCCGCACATCCGAACCTGGCGATCGTCTGCGACTACCGCGGGCACTTCCTCGAGGGCCTGCGCGCCCTGCAGGACCTCCCGGAACTGTCCGCCTGGGCCCAGGCCCAGCGCGACCATCACTGGCAAAATCTGCTCGTCTTCATCACCCACAACCTCGTCGCACTGGCCAAGCCCAACGAGGGCGAGCCGCTGCTCGCCGAGCTGCACCGTCTGCTGGCGATGGAGCCACACGACGAGACCCTGCACCACCTCTTGATGAAGGCCCTTGCAGCCAGTGGTCATCCGAAGCGCGCGCTCGATCACTATGCCCATCTCGAGGCCGAGGCCGGCAAGGCGCCCGGCGAACTCCTGGCGCGCACGCGCGAGGAAATCCTCGGCGCCGAACGCGCCGAGGCCAGCAGCCAGCACGTCAACACCGAGGAGGCCGAACCGGCCATCCTGCGCCCCGAACGTCGGCGGGTCACCGTCGTGGCCTGCCATGTCCAGCCCGACGCGGAAGCCGACATCGAGATCCAGCAGCAGCAGGTGAACCGCGCCCTGGAACACGTCGACTTCGTCCTGCTGAGGCATCATGGCCATGTGGTGCCCTCCCCCGGACACGGCCTGCTGGCTTATTTCGGCTACCCGGCCGGTCGCGAAGAGGCCACCGTCGACGCCGTGCACGCCGCCTGGCAAGCGCTGGAGACCGCCCCCGCCGACTGTCAGCTGCGTCTGGCCGTGGATACCGACCTGATCGTCACCGGTGCCGACCCTGACCTGCCCGATCCGACCGGCCAGCTCACCGCCCGCGTCCACGACTGCGCGCAGCACGCCGATCCCGGGACCCTGCGCGTCAGCGCACCGACCTACGCCCGTGTCTCGGGGTACTTCAGCTTCCGCGAGGCAGAGGACGCCACCGGTGCCTACCTCGTCACCGGCGACCCCGGCCCGCTGGACCGGGTGGATGCACAGAGCCTGCGCGACCTGACGCCCCTGACCGGGCGGGGTCAGGAACTGCAACAGCTTCGGGGACACTGGGACCAGGTCCTGGAGAGCGGCGAGGTCCGCTTCGTGCTGGTCCAGGGTGAGGCCGGGCTGGGCAAGAGCCGGCTTGCCCGGGGTCTCGACCAGCAAGTCCGCGGGCAGGCTCGCTCACGCTACCTGCTCAAGTGCCGCGAGGATCGCACCCGGCAGCTCCTGGCGCCCGTACGCCAGGCCTTCGCCACCTGGATGGGACACGATAGCCTGCGCGAGGCCCGCCAGCGCCGCCTCGAAGGCGCCCTCAAGACCGTGGGCACACCCCCCGAACTCGCACCACGCCTCGCCCATTGGCTGACCCACCCGGAAGCCGACGGCCCCGAGAGCCTTGCCCACGAGGGGCTGGACCGCGACCGCATTATCGACACCCTGGTCGAACTGGTCCACCGACGGGCGGCCCATGGTCCGACACTGCTCATCTGCGACGACCTGCACTGGATGGACTCGGGTACATCGGAGTTCCTGCGGCGGCTGTACCAGCGCCTGCATCACCGACCGATCATGGCCATCCTGACGGCGCGCATGAGCTTCCGCTCGTCGTGGCGCGACCTTTCCCTTGAGCACGTCCGCCTGCTTGGCCTGGACGCGGCCGCCGCGCACGATCTGGTGGACCGCCTGGACCCCAACGGACGCTTGGCGAGCGGTCTGCGCGAGCAGCTGATCGAACGCGGCGAAGGCGTCCCCCTGTTTCTCGAGGAACTGACGCGTTACGCCCTCGAGGCCGCCCGCACCGGCCAGCTGCCGGACACCCTGCCGCCAGGGCTCTCCAATCTTCTGGTCGCGCGTCTGGAACAGCTCGGCAGTGCCCGCGAACTGGCCCATTCCGCCGCAGTCATCGGGCGCGACTTCGATACCCGAATCCTCAGCCGCCTGCGCGGCCAGCCCGCCGATACCATCCGCCGCCAGCTGACGCGCCTGACCGGGAAGGGTTTCATCGAACCCGCCGGCATGGTGGATGGTGTGCGCTATCGCTTCCGCCACGTCCTGTTCCGCCAGGCAGCCTACGAATCGATGCTGCTGAGCGACCGCACCCGTCTGCACGGCCAGCTGGCCGACTTGATGCAGGAAGACGGCGAGCATGGGATGCAGACCGCCGACTGGGGCCGCATCGCCAACCACCTTTACCACGCCGGTCGCTATCCGGAAGCCGTAAACGCCTGGCTGCAGGCCGGCGAAGCCGCCTTCGCCCGCGGCATCCTGCCCGAGGCCTCGCACTACTTCGAGGACGCGCTGGACTGCCTGGAGCGCCACCCAGAGGCCCACGCGAGCGGCGATCCGGCGACCCACGAACATGACACCCTGCGCGCCCTGGGCGGCCTGGGGGCCTCCAACCTGGCCCTGCTGGGCTACGGTTCGCGCACGGTCAACGACATCTTCGAACGCGCCATGCGCCTGACCGCCCCGGAACAGGACCCGGTGCAGTACTTCCGCGTCCTCTGGGGCCTGTGGCACGGCGCCGGCTCCTGGCATGGATTCCAGGAGGCCCATCGCCTCGCCGCGGAGATGGAGCAACTGGCCGAGCGCTCCGGCGACCGCCTGCTGCGGATCGCGGCCCATTATGTCCAGGGCAACACCCACTTCTGGACCGGCCGCTTCGGCGAGGCGCTGGAACACCAGACGCGGGCGGTCAAGCTCTATCGCGACGCCGACCACGCAACCCTGGTGGCGCGCCATACTGAAAACCCGGCCATCAGCGCCCGGGGCTTCATGGCCTGGACGTTGCTCCATCTGGGAAATCACGCGCGCGCCTGGACCGAAATGGATGCCGCGTGCAAACAGGCAGACCAGCTCGGCCATCGGCCCACCGAGGCCTTCGTGCATGCCTTCCGCTCGGTACTCGGTTTCTACTCCAGCGATCCGGAATCCGCGCTGCCCGCAGCGCGCCACGCGCTCTCCATCGCCCGCGAGTACGACTACCCACTGTGGCGCGCCGCCGGCATCACCCTCGAGAGTTGGGCCCTGGCCCGGCAGGGCCAAGCCGATGCCTACCAGGCCATCGAACAGCAGGTCGAGGCGATGCGCCACATCATGGATGGCGTCAACACCATCTTCCAGCTCATCCTGCTGGACGCCCTGGAAGCCAGCGACATCGCGCCCGAACAGCGCCTGGCGATGGCCGACGAGGCGCTTGCAGGCTGTCGCAAGCGCGGCGACCTCGCCTTCGAACCGGCCATCCGCCGGTTGCGCGCCGTCGCCCTGCTCGCCAACAGCGACGGGAAAGACGACAACGGCTGGCAGGAACTGGAAAGCGCGCGCCGCATCGCCCACGAACAGGGCAACCCCAACATCGAACGCCAGGCCCTGCTCGATTACGCCCGATTCGCCAGCGACCCCCAGGTGCAATCCTGGGCCGAACGCGAACTCTCGCGTATTAACCACTGCATCATCCCGCGCCCGCACCCCGACGAACCCCGCCAGCGCGATCCCCGCCTCGCCTGACATCAGCCGCCGGGACAAGCGCCCGGCGGCCAAGGCGCTACCGGTGTGATCCCAACACCACAAAAGAAAAGGCCCGAACCTTGCGGTTCGGGCCTTTTCGGGATATGGCGTCCCCACGGGGATTCGAACCCCGGTCGCCGCCGTGAAAGGGCGGTGTCCTAGGCCTCTAGACGATGGGGACGTAGAGGCAACGTCTTCTTCTTACTTCCGTCTTACTCGGGTGGGCCCTTGGGCCGGTCTTCCTCGCTACCTGGTGCGCGATGCAGAAGCGTCGTCACCAGACCGTTGAACACCAGCAAAAACCCGACCGGCACCAGCGCGATGAGGGGCTTCGACCAGGTCTGTTCCCCGGTGAGCATCAGCCCGAATCCGCCGATCAATCCGATCACTGCCAGCACCAATCCAACGTAGAGCGATATGACTCCAAAACGATGCATTAATGAACTCGCAGTACCCCTGAGTGGTGGAGCCAGGCGGGATCGAACCGCCGACCTCCTGCATGCCATGCAGGCGCTCTCCCAGCTGAGCTATGGCCCCGTGTCAGGCGAGCGCGTACTGTAGCCAGCACCCCCAAATGTGTCAACCCGCTGCGGCGGAAATTTTCTGCAACGCACGGTCGATACGGGCCAGAACGCGCTCGCGACCAATGAGCACCAACGTGTCATCGATGGGCGGGGACACCGTGCCGCCGGTAAGGGCCACACGCAAGGGCTGCGCCACCTTGCCGAGCTTGAGCTCCAGACGCTCGCCGGTGTGCACCACCACCTCGTGCAGCGCCTCCTTCTCCCACGCCCCGAGAGCGCTGAAGCCATCGTGCAGGGTTTGCAGCACGGGCTGCGCCTCGGCGGTCAGCTGCTTGCGCGCCGCCTTCTCGTCGTAGTCCTCGAACTCGCGATAGAAATACACGCTGTTCTCGGCCATCTCGCGCAGGGTACGCGCCCGTTCGCGCTGCGCGATGACCACGTCGCGCAGTTCCGGCCCTTCGGAGGGATCGATCCCCAGCTGCCCCAGGTGCCAGCCCAGTTCCAGCGCGACGTGGTCCGGGTCCAGCGTCTTGATGTAATGCTGGTTCAGCCACAGGAGCTTGTCCGGGTTGATGGCGGAGGCGGACTGGTTCACGTCCTTGATGTCGAACAGCCGAACCAGTTCGTCCAGTCCGAAGATCTCCTGGTCGCCATGCGCCCAGCCCAGGCGCACCAGATAGTTGAGCAGTGCCTCCGGCAGGTAGCCCTCGTCGCGGTACTGCATGACCGACACCGCGCCGTGGCGTTTGGACAACTTGGCACCATCCGGGCCCATGATCATCGGCAGGTGGCCATAGCGCGGCGGCTCCACGCCCAGCGCCTTGAGGATGTTGATCTGGCGCGGCGTGTTGTTCAGGTGATCGTCGCCGCGCACCACGTGGGTGATGCCCATGTCCATGTCGTCGACCACCACCGTCAGGTTGTAGGTCGGCGAGCCATCCGAGCGGGCGATGATGAGGTCATCCAGCTCGTGATTCTGGAACGCGACCTTCCCGCGCACCATGTCGTCAACGACCGTCACGCCCTCGTCCGGCGTACGAAAGCGAATGACTGGCTCCACGCCCTCGCGCGGCTCGGTACGGGCGCGGCAGCGACCGTCGTAGCGCGGCTTCTCCTTGCGCGCCTTTTGCTCCTCGCGCATCGCGTCCAGCTCTTCCTTCGAGCAGTAGCAGCGGTAGGCATGCCCGGCGGCCATCAGCTGATCGATCACTTCCCGGTACCGGTCGAAGCGCTCGGTCTGATAGAACGGGCCCTGATCGTAAGTCAGACCCAGCCAGTTCATGCCTTCCAGGATCGCGTTCACCGACTCCGCAGTGCTGCGCTCGAGATCGGTGTCCTCGATGCGGAGCACGAAGTCGCCGCCGTGATGACGGGTGTACAACCAGGAGAACAATGCGGTGCGGGCACCACCAATGTGCAGATAACCGGTGGGACTGGGGGCAAAACGGGTACGGAAACTCATGCGCGGGACACTCGATTACGGGTAGTGAGCAAAGGCGCCTAGGGTAGCAGAACGCTACAGGGCGATAACCCGGCAGCCCGGTTTCCGCCGGCTATACTCGAGACAGGCCAACACACGGGCCCTATCGCCCGAAGGAGTCGTGATGAAATCCGTTTCGCTCACCCGCCTCGCGACCATCGCTCTGGTCACTGGAGGATTCGCCCTGGCCGCAAGCAGTGCGGCCAGCACGGACCGCGTTCCAGCGCCCGAAGGGGCCGAGGTGTACTTCATCAGCCCGCAGGATGGCGACACCGTCGAAAGTCCCGTGCGGATCCAGATGGGCCTGCGCGGCATGGGCGTGGCCCCGGCCGGCGTCGAGGCCGACAACACCGGGCATCACCACCTGCTGGTGAACCAGCCGCTGGACGAGGTCGACCTGGATGCCTCGCTCCCCTTCTCCGACCACAAGCGCCACTTCGGAGGCGGTCAGACCGAAGGCGAGATCGAACTGGAGCCGGGTACTCACACCCTGCAATTGCTCTTCATGGACTACCGCCACCTCAGCTTCGACCCGCCAGTGACCTCCGACAGGATCACCATCACCGTCGAATAGGCGGCACAAAAAAGCCCCCTCCGGACCCGGAGGGGGCTTGTCATCGCCAGTGGCAACCGGTCGCTTACGGCAGTGACGGGATCTCGAACTGCGGCATGTCACCGGTCAGCGCGTGCATGAAGGCCTCCAGGTCCGCGACTTCATCGTCGCTAAACTCCATGCCCAGCATCTCCTGCCCCATGATGCGGATCGCCTCGTCCAGCGTCGCGGTCTCGCCGTTGTTCATGTAGGGGTAGGTCAGGGCCACGTTGCGCAGGGTCGGGGTCTTGAAGGCAAAGCGATCACTCTCCTCCCCGGTCACCAGGTAACGGCCCTCGTCTTCCGACCCCGGCACCTGGATGCGATGGAAGTGGCTGTCGGTGAGTGCCGGGCCACGGTGGCAGGCGACGCAGCCGTTATCCGCGAACAGCTTCATGCCGCGCATTTGCTGCTCGCTCATCGCGCCCTCGTCCCCAACCAGCCAGCGGTCCAGCGGCGAGTTCGGGGTGTTCAGCGTGCGCTGGAAGGTCGCCAGCGCATGGGCCACGTGATCGGCATTGATCACGTTGTCACCGTCATAGTCCGGATAGGCGGCCTGGAACTTCTCCTGGTACTCGTTGAACTCTTCCAGACGCTCGATTGCGTCCTCCAGCGGCATCGCCATCTCGATCGCGTCCTGGATCGGACCCAGAGCCTGGCCTTCCAGGTCGTCCTCGCGGCCATCCCAGAACTGCGCCGTGAAGAAGCCGGAGTTCAGCACCGTCGGGGTGTTGCGCTCGCCGACCTGGCCATCATGCCCCACCGCGCGCGGGATACGGTCCGCCCAGCCCAGCGCAGGGTTGTGGCAGGTCGCGCAGGAGATCACGCCCGAACTGGAGATGCGCGGTTCGAAGAACAGCATCTTGCCCAGTTCGATCTTCTCCTCCGTCATCGAATTGTCCGCCGGGATCGGCGGCAGCGCCGGCAGCGGCTCGAACACGTCGCGGTACTGCGAATAGTCCGTATCGGCCAGCGCAGGCGCCGAGGCCCCGAACGCGATCGCCGCACAGGCGGCGATCGCCGTGATGCGGAATCCGGAAAGTGTCTTCATGGCAGGTCTCCTTGAAGGGGAACATCAGGGCGGACCGATATAGACTCGGTCCAGATCCCATGAAACCCACCCTATCGACGCGGAAAACCGGACGCGATCAAAAACGAGCGTTCCGTTGATCCAGATCAAAGGATACCCCCGCCATCCCGCCTCAACGCGCCCTTGACCCTCAAACGGAGGCACCGTAGGGTCCGCCTTGACTTCAGGTGCCCCGGCCTGTGTTGGCCGGGGATAATCGGGAAGCCGGTGCGCGAACTCTCGTTCGCAAGCCCGGCACTGCCCCCGCAACGGTAGGCGGAGTTGGGCGGATCCAATGCCACTGCGGCGCATCCCCAGGATGCCCGCGGGAAGGCGATCCGCATCTGGATGCAGCGCGCATCCACTCTGCGAGTCCGGAGACCGGCCTGGAGGACACCGACGCCGCGGTGGGCGGCCGGGCGGGCCAGGACCGGCGTGCTCATCGATCGGCCCTCCCCTGCTCCCAGCCCATCCTGTGGCGTCGTTTCATCCACGGCGTGCGGGGTCGCGCGCCAGGGAAACACATGACCCATGTGCGCGAACGGGCACATGGGTCATGTGTTTCCTTAGGGGAGCACCACAACAATGAACGATACCCATCTCCGACCGGGGCGACATGCCATCCCGGTCCTGGCCACCCTGTATCTGATGACGGCCGCGAGCATCGCTCCGGCTCAGGCCAACTTCGAGTTCGGCGACGCGGAAGACGGCCTGCAGGTGACACTGGATCCGCTGATCCAGGGCCGCTACAGCTACGCCCGTGCCCCGGACGGTTCCACTAGCGAGTTCGACTTCCGCCGCGCTTGGCTGGACACCCAGGGGACTCTGTTCCACCCAGATCTTCGCTTTCGCCTGCAGCCGGATTTCAGCAGCGGCGAACTCTCGATGCGCGACATCTGGATGCAGTACGCGTTCCGCGACAATCTGGGCCTGCGCCTCGGCCAGTTCACCGTACCCTTCGGACTGCCGCGCGACATCGGCGGACCCAACCGCCTGTTTACCGAACTCAGCGTGCCGGGCAACCAGTTCGAGGTCCCCGCCGGGCGCGATACCGGCGTGACCCTACTGGGCGGTGACGGCGAAGCCTGGGCCTGGGCCGCCGGGGTGTTCGACGGCCGTGGCCGTCTGGACCAGCGTGACGACCGCCCCGCCACCTCCGGCCACCTGTTCAGTGCCCGCGGGGCCTGGGCACCGGTCGGCGAGATCCCGCGCGACAACACTACCCTCGGCCGCGCCGTGGAGCGCACCGTGGCGCTGGGCGCCGGCCTTCAGGCAGCGGACCGCAACCACCTGCGCGACTGGAGCCGCGGACTGGAAGATACGGTGGACCGCCAGCGGGCCGACTGGGTCACCGCCACCGCCGACGCGGTGATCAAGTTCGGCCACACCTCGCTCTCGCTGGCCGCGTTCCGCCGCGACGTCTCCCCGAACCATGCGTCGTCCTATCACGACCTCGGTGCCGAGCTCGAACTCGCGCAGTCGCTGCCGGTGGACGGGCTGGAGGTGGCGGCGCGCCACGCGGTGCTGCGCCACGACGCCGGCGACGACCTGGAAGGCGACGAGCGCTGGCAGCGCGAATGGGGCGCCGGGCTCAACTGGTACCACCGGGGCCAGCGGCAAAAGACCCAGCTCATGTGGCTGGACCGCGACGCCGACCGCTCGGACTGGGAACTGCACCTGCAGCACCAGTTCCGCTTCTGACCCGCCACGGCTGACGCGAACAGGGAGAGCCACCATGAATCGAACGAAATCCATCCGGCGGTCGCTGACGACCGGCCTCCCGCTGGCCCTGCTGCTCGCATCGGCGGGGACCACGGGCGCCGAAGAGATCACCGTCCCGATGCCGGGCCCCTGGGGCGAAGGCTACGAAGAAACCCTGGACGACCCGGCCAGCGTGGACGCCACCGAGGCCTTCCAGCGCTTCCGCCAGCAGAGCATGCGGGGCACCTCGGCCACCTACCGCAGCATCGAGCAGATCCTGCGCTATGACGCGCCGTTCGCCGAGCGTCTGCCCGATCTGGCCGACGAGCTGGCACGGCGGGCCGCCGACATCGAAACCTGGTTCGACCGCGAGACACCAGCGCGGGACGGCGATCCAGGAGCCCTGCCCGCCGCCTGGGCGGACCCAGACTTCGCCGAGTACAAGGCGTCCTACCGCCAGGCCGCCGAACGGCTGCAGCGGAAGGTGGAGACGGCCGACGACCTGGCGGACGAGGCCTTCCAGCTGCGCGCCACCAAGGCCCTGAACAGCGTGCGCCACCAGTGCCTCGCCTGCCACGACAATTACCGCCGCCGCTGAACCACGCGGAAACGGGGCGTCCCCCGAGCCCCTTTTCCGGGGCAGGGCACGCCCCGTTTCCGGCGGCCCCTTTCCTGATCCTGATTAGCACGAATCCACCGCGCGCTTCATATGCCGAAACGGCCTTGCCCGCGAACACGGCGGCGGGCTTCGGCAAGCGCCGCATTCGCGCACAAGCGCGCTCCTGCAGGGCTGCGGGTTGCGCTGGGGGAAGGGACCTCTGCAGAGCTTCAGTGCTAATCAGGCCCTTGACTGGGTACCCGACGATCAGTCGTTGTCCATGCCGCGATAACGCCGCACATGCGCCGGGTCGTACAGGGCACTATCGCGGAAATCCCCCGGATCCAGCGCCGGCCCCACCAGGATCAGCGCCGAGCGCCGCGTGGTCAGCTGCGTTGCCCGCTCCACGATATTGCCCAGCGAGCCCCGCACCACCGTCTCGTCCGGCCAGCTGGCACGGAAGACGATCGCCACCGGACAGTCACAGCCATAGTGCGGACGCAGGTCCGCGACCACGGCCTCGATATTGTGCAGGGACAGGTGGATCGCCAGGGTTGCCCCGGTCGCAGCGAAGGCCGCCAGCCGTTCGCGTTCCGGCATCGACGAGGCCCGCCCCGGCGTCCGCGTCAGCACCACCGACTGCGCCACCTCCGGCACGGTCAGCTCGCGCCCCAGGGTCGCGGCCGCAGCGGAGAATGCCGGGACCCCCGGGGTAATCGTGTAATCGATCCCGGCCGCCTCCAGACGGCGGATCTGCTCGCCCAGCGCGCTGTACACCGACAGGTCCCCGGAGTGCAGTCGCGCCACGTCCTGACCCGCCGCGTGGGCGCGCTGGATCTCGTCCATGATCGCGTCCAGCGTCAGCGGCGCGGTATTCACGATGTGCGCGCCTTCCGGAGCATGCTCCAGCACCGCCTCCGGCACCAGCGAACCCGCGTACAGGCATACCGGACAGGCCGCGATACGATCCCGCCCGCGCAGCGTCAGCAGATCCGCCGCGCCCGGGCCCGCCCCGACAAAATGAACCGTCATGATGACTCCTTGAATACGTGATGGGTATCGACCCGGGCCACCGCGCAACTGGCCCGCGCGGACAGACGCCGCGGCAGCAGCAGACGCGCGCCCTCGCCGGCCACCGCCAGCGCCGCCGCCTCGGCCACCGACCCGACCCCGGCGGTTGTACGCGCCCGCGCCGACTCCGTAAGCACTTCCTCGTCGCAGTCCACCAGCGCAGACGCAGACGGAAATACGAGTTCCAGCTCCAGCTCCCGCGCCACCGACGCCAGCATGGGGCTGTCGCTCTTGTGCGCCGGTGCCGCCAGATGCCGGATCGCGATCGGCTCGACGCGCGCCGCATCCAGCACGGCGCGAACCTCGGCCAGTACCTCGCGGATCAGGCCCTCCAGCTCCCGGGCCGTACAGGCGGAGGCGAAGCCGACGCCGGGCACCACCCGGTCGGGCGCCCCGTCCGTTGCCTCACTCAACTCCGACGCAGGGACCACAGGGTCACCGGCCGCAGCGGTTTCCAGCCCGACATCGTACCCAGCGGTTCCGCACGGCTCACGTTGATGCGCGTCAGCTCACCACCATGGCGCTCGCGCGCCGCTGCCAGCACGGCATCGCCCTCGACCGTCACGCTGTTGGCAACCAGGCGCCCGCCCATGCGCAGGCTCTCCACACAGTGCTCCACCAGCCCCGGGGTGGTCAGGCCGCCGCCGATGAAGATCGCGTCAGGAGGCGCCAGGCCGTCCAGCGCCTCTGGCGCCCGCCCGGGGATGCATTGCAGGGCCGGAACACCCAGGGCGCGCGCATTGCGCGCGATGCGTTCCAGCCGCTCCGCGCGCGGCTCGATGGCCAGGGTGTGGTTGGCCGGATCCGCCAGCATCCACTCGATGCCGATGGAACCGGAGCCGGCGCCGATGTCCCACAGGCACTCGCCGCGCCCGGGCGCCAGCAGAGCCAGTGTCACCGCACGGACCTCGCGCTTGGTGATCTGCCCGTCCTGTTCGAACTGCGCCTCCGGTCGGCCGGCGCTGGCCGCGATCACCGGGGCCGTCGGGGCCACCGGGGAGGCGCGACATTCCAGCGCGATCGTGTTCAGCGGATCCACCTCGCGAGCGCCCCAGTCCGCCGCCGTGGTCGCGCCAATGCGCTCCCGGGCCCCGCCCAACTGCTCCAGGACCGTCAGGGCCGAGGCCCCGAAACCCAGGTCATTGAGCCAATGGGCCAGCTCGCCGGGGGTCTCGCCGTCGCGGCTCAGGATCAGCAGCCGCGCGCCGTCGTGCAGCCAAGGGCGCAGCGCTTCCAGCGGGCGCCCGTGGACCGACAGGCAGCGGGTCTCCTGTAACGGCCAGCCCATCCGCGCGGCGGCCAGGCTGAATGCCGAGGGCGCCGGAAACACCCGGGTGGCCGCCACCGGGAAACGCCGCATCAACGTCGCGCCCACCCCGAACCAGAACGGGTCGCCACTGGCGAGCACGCACAGCGGCTGCCCCGCCCGGGCCTCGATCCAGTCGAGGGCGGTCTCCAGCGGCGAGGGCCACACCAGACGTTCCTGCCCTGGCTGCTCCGGCACCATCTCCAGATGCCGTGCACCCCCGATCACCGTGGTCGCCTGCGCCACGGCCGCACGGGCCTCCGGCGCCAGTCCGGACAGACCGTCCGCACCGACCCCGACGATGTGCAACCATGGCGTCCCGCCCGGCTGCGTCGCTACACTTGGCATCCCCATGACCTCCCGTTCACCCCTTTCCAACGACGCCCGGCCACCGCGCCCGCGGCATGTCCTCCTGCTGGGCGGCACCACCGAGGCCGCGGCCCTGGAGCCGCTGCTGGACGGCCACCCGCGGCTGCAGTCCACCGTCTCGCTGGCTGGGCGCACCCGGAAACCGGGCCCGTCGCGGCTGCCACGGCGCACGGGCGGTTTCGGCGGTGCCGAGGGCCTTGCCGCCTGGCTGCACGAACACGCGGTCGACGCCCTGGTGGATGCAACCCACCCCTTCGCGCGGCAGATCTCGGCCAACGCCGTCGCGGCCGCGCGCCAGACCGGCATCCCGCTGGCGCGCCTGACCCGACCGTCGTGGGAGGCCGGAGCGGATGACAGATGGATCCGCGTGTCCGATCTCGCGGCCGCCGGCCGCACGCTGCCGGCACTCGGCCGGCGCGTGCTGCTGACCACCGGCCGCCAGCACCTTGAGGCCTTCGAGGCCGCGCCCGAGCTGGACTATGTCATCCGCACCATCGACCCGCCCGAACCGCCCCCGGCGCTGCCACGAGTCACCTGGATCCATGCCCGGGGCCCATTCACGGCCGAGGACGAGGCGCGCCTGCTGCGGGAACACGCGATCGACGTTCTGGTGACCAAGGACAGCGGCGGCGATGCCACCGCCGCCAAGCTGCAAGCGGCCCGCGAACGGGGCATCCCGGTGGTGATGGTGGAGCGCCCGCCGGACGCCCCCGGAGTGCCACGGTTCCACGCCCCGCAGGCGGTACTCGACTGGCTGGAGGCGCTCCCGGACACCCACGGCTAGAGCGGGTCCCGGCTCATTCCGCCGCCTCGACATAACGCGGGGTGTAGACGTGCCGCCGCCCCGAAGGGCGTTCCAACACGCGGGTGGATGTGGCGCCGACGATCACCAGCGTGCTCATATTCGCCGCCGCCGGGTCCACCTCGCCGAGGGTGGAGATCTGCACGTCTTCGCGTTCGCCACGTCCCACCGCAGTGGCCAGCACCACCAGGGTGTCCGGCCCCTGGACCTCGCGCACGATCCCCAGTGCCTCGCCCAGCTGCCAGGGTCGCGCGCGCGAGATCGGATTGTAGAAGGCCATGGCGAAATCCGCCTCGGCCGCCAGCCGCACCCGGCGCTGGATCAGCGACCAGGGCTTGAGATTGTCCGACAGCGAGATCACGCAGAAATCGTTCCCCAGCGGCGCCCCCAGCCGCGCGGCGGCGGCCTGCATCGCCGAAACCCCGGGGGCCACGTCCACCTCGACGTCCTCCCAGCGCCCCGCCGGTGCCCCTTCCAGGGCCTCGAAGACGGCCGCCGCCATCGCGAATACGCCGGGATCGCCACCGGAAACCACGGCCACGTCCCGCCCCTCGGCGGCCATGTCCAGGGCGTGCGTCGCACGCGCCAGCTCCTCGCGGTTGTCCGAGGCGTGAACACGGTGATGCGCGCACGTAATGCGTTCCAGGTACGGTCCGTACCCCACCAGGTCGGTCGCCGCTTCGAGACGGGCAGCGACCTGCGGCGTAAGCCATTCCGGCCCGGCCGGCCCCACCCCGACCACGCTCAGCCGACCGCGCGGGCGAGCGCCATCCCCGCTCATCGCCGCACCCCTCGCCCGGGAATCACGATCATCGAGAAATAGGGCACCTGCTCCGGGATCGCGGCCAACGGCAGGACCCGCTCCTCCGGCGTGCTCGCGCGTTCCACGTACCAGGCGCGCGCGTCCAGTCCCAGTTCCCGCAGGACCCCAACCACCGCATCGCGCTGGGTTCCGACCTTCATGATGACCGCGGCATCGGTCCCCTGCAGGGCCTGGCGCAGATCGTCGATCGGCATGGTGCCCGGGATCACCGTCAGCAGGTCATCGCGCATGGTCAACGGCGTCGGCAACTGCGCGGCAGAGGCCATCATCGAGGTCACGCCAGGCACGATGCGGGTGGGGAAACGATCCTTCAGCCGCAGGTAGACGTGCATGAAGGAGCCGTAGAAGAACGGGTCCCCCTCGTTCAGCACCACCACCGAACGCCCGGCCTCCAGTTCGGCGGCCAGCTGCTCGGCGGCAGTGTCGAAAAACTGCTCGATGCGGCTGCGATATTCGTCGGAGCCGTGCGGGATCTCGTTGGTCACGGGATATTCCAGCGGCATTTCGCGCTGCCCGGTACCCAGGTGGGCATCCACAATGGCACGCGCCTGGCCGCGGCCGCCCCGGCGACAGAAGTAGGCCACCACCGGGCTCTCCGCAATCAGACGGACGGCCTTCAGCGTCAACAGCTCGGGATCACCGGGACCGGTGCCCACGCCGTACAGACAGCCGGCGTCCGAGGAATCCTGCAGGTTGGGGGATGTCGTCATATCCGGTCACTCGCAAAGGCGTTGATGGCCGCCGCGGCCATGGCACTGCCACCCCGGCGTCCGAAAATGGTCAGGTAATCGAGATTCAGCGGGCTGCTGGCCAGTGCCTCTTTGCTCTCCACCGCGCCGACGAACCCCACCGGGATTCCCAGTACAGCCGCGGGACGTGGCGCGTCCTGGTGCAGCATCTCCAGCAGGTGAAACAGCGCCGTGGGTGCATTGCCAATGGCCACGACCGCGCCATCCAGATGCGGTCGCCAACATTCCAGCGCCGCGGCCGAACGCGTCGTGCCCAGACGCTCGGCGGCCGCCGCCACCCCATCCTCCCGCAGGCTGCAGATCACTGGGTTGTCCGCCGGAAGCCGGGCCCGCGTGACCCCGTGCGCCACCATGTTGCTGTCGCACAGGATCGGCGCGCCGGCGGCCAGCGCATCAATGGCCGCCCGGGCCACCCCGGCGGAAAACCCGACGTCCCGCGGCAGATCAGTCATGCCGCAGGCGTGGATCATGCGCACCACCGCGGGCACCAGGTCCTCCGGAAAGCGGGCTAGATCCGCCTCGGACCGGATAATCGCAAAGGACTCCCGGTAGATGGCCGCCCCGTCGCGGATATAGTCGGGTACGGCCCCGGCCGTATCGCTCTGCGTCATGCTGAATCTCCGTTGTTCATCTTTGCGTTCATCCGCCGGCTCAGTGCCGTGCCCCCCAGCCGTTGCAGGGCCTCGATCCTCGACTCATTCGCGCCACACTCTTCACGGGCAACCGTATCGAGGGCCGCGAGGGCCGGCTCGACCTGCCCGGGTCTCAGCCTCGTCAGGACGGTCTCCCATTGCGCGGGCGCGCGTTGCAGCGACAGGTCGTAGCAACCTTCCCGCGCCGTGAGCAGCACCTGCGCGTTCGCGGGGCGCCCGCAGTGCTTGTCGCAGCCACTGACATGCACATGACCGCCGCCCGCAAGCAACCTGCAGGCGGATACCCCGGCCCTCTCGGCATCCGCCCGCGTGGAGGTACTGCCCGCCGAGCACCCCGCCTGCCCGATACAGGCACTCACCGCCAGGCGCGAATCATCCGGATCGGTCACACCGCCCCACTCGGCGACCCGGGCTGATTCCACCGGTGATGCCCCGGTCACGAGCAGGCTGCGCCACGGTGTCAGCCGCAGGCGTCCGTCGCGCACCCGGATATGTTCGGCCAGCCCGTGCAAGGCCTCCGCGCGCAGGGCCCCGAAGGGAAACGCGATCCCGAAGGCGCGCCCGTTCAGGCACGCCCCCATCCCGGTATCCGCGCATCCGGGCATCCGGGCCGCGACCCAGTCCCCGCCCGGGAGCACGCGCTCCAGCCCTGGCGGGGTCAGCACGCTCGGGCCGAACCGGGCCACGGCACCGGCCACGCGCCCCGGCGGATCCACCTCGCCTTCGCGCAAATCCACGAAGCGTTCGAGCACCGCCAGGGCGACCTCCACGACCTTCTCCGGGCGCGTCCAGCCCAGCACCGTGGCCGTGCGACGGGACGCGCCCACGGCCACCCGAAACCACACCCCTCCCAGCGCCGCACTGGCCTCCAGCCGCAGGTCCGCCGCTACGCCATCCAGCGGCAAACCTCCACCGGCCTCCACCAGCACCCCCACCTTCGGCGGCAGTGCCCGCAGACGCGGGTGTTCCCCCAGCGCCCGCGCGAGGTCCCGCGCGACCGGCTGTACATCCATGGCCGCCTCCGGATCGATGTCCGTCACCGGGGCCACCAGGACATTGCGCACCGCCTCCACCGCGGGATCGCGGTCAGCCAGACCCGCGCGCTCCAGCTCGACACGTGCCGGCTCCAGATCCGCCGTCTCCAGACCGCGCAACTGCAGATTGCCGCGGCTGGTCAGCTCCAGGGCACCGGAACCAAAACGGCGCGCCACCTCCGCGAGGGTCTGCGCCTGCTCCGCATCTAGCCCCCCGATCGGGTGACGCACCCGCATCAGCAAACCGTCCCCGGTGCTCAACGGCGCAGCCACCCCCGGACAGGCCTGGCGCACCCACGGACGATCGGCGCTCATGGTTTCACCCTGCCCGCGCTCATGTCCGAATCCGCACGCCACGCGCCACCAGGGCCCAGGCCAGCCCGCCGACGACGAGGGTCGCCCCCACGAGGACCCAGAAGGTCGTGGCCCAGGCAAAGGACCCGGTCCCCAGCAGGCCGTAGCGAAAGCCCTCGATCATGTAATACAGCGGGTTCAGCACCGCCAACGACTGCCAGGGCTCGGGCATCCGTTCCACCGGGTAGAACAGGCCTCCCAGGTAGATCAGCGGGGTCAACACGAACGTGGCCACTACGGAGGTATGGTCAAAGCTGCGTGCATACAGGCCGTTCAAGAGCCCGGCCAGCGCGAACAGCAAGGCACTGATCAGCGCGATCCCCAACGTGGCCGCCAGGTGGTGCAGCTGGAGATGGGTAAACGGGATCGCGACCAGCGCCACCAGCGCCCCGGCCAGCAGCCCGCGGATCACGCCGCCGGTGGCGAAGCCCGCCACAATCAGCCAGGCAGGCAGCGGCGCGACCAGCAGCTCCTCGATATGCCGCTGCAAGCGCGCGCCGTAAAACGCCAGCGTCACATTGCTGTAGGCATTGGTGGCAACCGCCAGGATGATCAGGCCGGGCAGGATGAAATCAGCGTAGTCGACCCCCCGCATGGTGCCCAGTTCGCGCCCGATCAGATGACCGAAGATCACCAGGAACAGGACGGTCGTCACCACCGATGGCAGGAGGTTCTGCACCCAGGCCCGCAGGAACCGGCGCACCTGCTTGACCACCATCCCGCGATAGGCGAATGCGTAGGCCGCGAGTCTCATGCCCCGGCCCCTTGCAGTGCGTCCGCGCGTTTCGCAATGCGCTGCAGGAATAGCGACTCGAGCCGGTTGCGCTTGTTGCGCAGTCCCGCGACCCGGACCCCGCTGCCGCCCAGGCGATCGAACAGGTCATTGACCTCCATGCCCTGCGGGAGATCGATCTCCAGGGTCCAGGCATCCACCAGTCGGGTCGCCAGCCCCTCCAGGACCGGGGCCGCGTCCAGAGGCGCATTCAATTCCAGCACCAGCGTCTGCACGTTCAGCCCGTGCAGCAGCTCGCCGGTCTCGCCGCGCGCGACGATCCCGCCCTGATCCAGGATCGCCAGCCTGTCGCACAGGCTCTCGGCCTCCTCCAGATAGTGGGTGGTCAGGAGAATCGTCACGCCATCCGCGTTCAAGCCGCGCAGCAGCTCCCAGGTTGCATGGCGCCCCTCCAGGTCCACCCCCGCCGTCGGCTCGTCCAGCAACAAAACGCGAGGGCGATGCACCAGGGCGCGGGCAATCATCAGCCGGCGCTTCATGCCGCCCGACAGGCCCCAGGCCGACTGTTCGCGCCGGTCCAGAAGACCCGCCTGTTCCAGCACCTCGCCGGTTCGTTCGCGCGCCCGCCTCGGGGACAGCCCGTAGTAGGCCGCCTGGGCCTCGACGATCTCGCCCACCGGCTCGAAGCTGTTGAAATTCACCTCCTGCGGCACCACGCCCATGCACGCCTTCGCCGCCACCGCCTGCGTGGCCACATCGTGCCCGCAGACCCGGATCGAACCGCGATCCGCCCGCACCAGCGTGGTCAACAGCCCCACCAGGGTGGTCTTGCCGGCCCCGTTCGGACCCAGCAGGCCGAAAAAGCTGCCCGCCGGCACCTCCAGATCCACGTTCGCCAGCCCGACCCGGCCACCGGCGTAGCGCTTGGCTACCGACTGCAGGGCGATCGCCGCGGCCGTCATGGCGCAAGGCCCCTGGCGCCATCGGCAAACCCGACGATGCGCCCCGCCCGATCCACCGCGCAGACCTCCAGCGCCGTGGTCTCCGGCAACATCCCGCGGGCTCGCTGCCAGGCGCGTGCACTAATCCGGTCGGCCAGGGCCACGCCCTGTTCCAGGCAATCCGCAAGGGCCTGGGCACTGGTGTTGGCCGCGCGGATGCGCGCCACCAGGTCCGGGCTGGCGCCCAGATCCGCGGCTTCCTCCGCCAGGGCGTCGAGATCGATGCGCGACTTGCGGCTATGCGCATCCAGGTGCCCGGCCGCGAACTTGCTGAGCTTGCCGAAGCCCGCGGCCAGCACCACCGCGGGCAGGGGGTGGCGCCGCAGGTACTTCAGCGCCGCCCCGAACAGATCCCCCATCTCGATCAGCGCCAGGTCGTCCAGACCGTAGCGTTCACGCACCGCCGCCTCGCTGGTGCCGCCGGTACAGCAGGCCACACGCGGACAATCGTTGGCGCGGGCCACGTCGATGGCCTGATGGATGGATGCGATATAGGCGGCGCAGGAAAACGGGCGCACGATCCCCGTGGTGCCCAGGATCGAGAGGCCGCCGAGGATGCCCAGGCGGGCATTCATGGTCCGCTCGGCAATCCGTTCGCCCCCGTCCACCCCGACCGTGACCCGGAAGCCCCCGCTGTAACCGGTCGCCTCGGCAAGCGCCTCCAGATGCCCCTGCATCATGCGTCGCGGGACCGGGTTGATCGCCGGCTCGCCCGGCGCCAACACCAGGCCCGGACGCGTGACCGTCCCGACCCCGGCACCCGCCATGAACACAACGCCAGGTGCACCACACAGGGTCACCTCGACCCAGACCCGAGCCCCGTGGGTGGCATCCGGGTCATCGCCGGCATCCTTGATGACCCCGGCGACCGCGCCACCCGGGGTGGGCTCCAGATCGTTCAACGCCAGGCGCACGACCTGCCCCCTCGGCAGGGTGACCTCGACCGTCTCGAGCCGCCGCCCCTCCAGCAGCCAGCGTGCGCCGGCCACGGCGGCCACGGTCGCGCAGACGCCGGTGGTCAGGCCGGTGCGCAGGCGCCCGGTTGTCTCGCACGTCTCCGGGCGCATGCCGCCCTCCGCACTGTAGCGATCAGCCGACTTCATGCGTCCCCGGCCCGGGCTCGAAGCCCGGCGTGGCAATCGTCTCGCGCAGGCGCACCACCTCGCCCACGATCAGCAACGCGGGCGACTGGATGGCCAGATCCGCAACCCGCGCGGGAAGGTCCGCCAGCGTGCCCTCAATGACGCGCTGCGTCGGGCGCGTGCCCTGCTCCACCAACGCGGCCGGCATCGCGCCATCCGCGCCCGCCGCCATCATCTCGCCGCAGACCTCGGCCAGGGTGTGCAGCCCCATGTAGACGACCAGGGTCTGCTGCGGATGGACCAGCGAGGCCCAGTCCAGATCGGTCTCGCCGGCGCGGCGATGGGCGGTCACGAACTGGCAGCGATAGGCATGATCGCGATGGGTCAACGGGATCCCGGCATACGCCGCGCAGCCACCCGCCGCGGTGATCCCCGGCACGATGCGGACCGGGATCCCGGCCGCGGCGATCGCCGCCGCCTCCTCGCCGCCGCGACCATAGACGAACGGGTCCCCACCCTTCAGGCGCACCACGTAGTGCCCCTCCCGCGCCAACGCGATCATGCGCTCGTTCAGGTCCCCCTGATCGCAGCTGTGCCGTGAGCGTGCCTTGCCCACGTACAGCCGCTGCGCCTCCGGGTTCGCCAGTTCCAGGATCGCATCCGGGATCAGGCGGTCGTGCAGCAGGATGTCGGCGTGCTGCATCGCGGCTACCGCGTCCAGTGTCAGCAGCCCCGGATCGCCCGGACCCGCGCCGACCAGATCCACGCAGCCGGCCCGCCGCTCGCCGCCCAGCCGGATGCTGGCCCCGGCGCGTGCCCCCGGTCCGATCCGCGTCACATTATCCCGCTGCGCATCACTCATGGCCGAAACAGCTGCGCCGTGGCCTCGGGGTTGGACGGGAACCAGGCGTGCAGATAGGTCGCGCTCAGGCGACCATCGCGATAGATCGCCTCCCCCTGCGACCCCGTCCCGCGGGCCCGCCAGCAATGGTCGTAAGGTTCCAGGCCGACCTCGGAGCGGGTGTGGTGGAAGGTGTGTCCACGCAACTCGCCCTCCGGCAGCGGGGCCGCCTGGAGACCCAGGCCCTGCAAGCGGTCCGCCAGCTGGGCCTTGCCCGGCACCAGTCCGGCCATGGCCGCGGTGTGGCCCTCGCGGTCGGCCAGTTCATCCAGCAGATAGAGGAAGCCCCCGCACTCCGCCAGGATAGGGCGACCGGCCGCATGGTGGGCCTCCAGGTCCGACTTCAGAGCGGTATTGGCGGCCAGTTGATCCAGATACAACTCGGGGTAGCCGCCCGGGAGCCAGACGGCATCGGCCTCCGGCAGCCCATCCCCGGCAAGCGGGGAAAAGAACCGCAGTTCGGCGCCCATCTTCTCCAGCAGACGCAGATTGGCCGGATACATGAACGCGAAGGCCGCATCCCGTGCAATCGCGACGCGTACGCCGGACAGGGTCGCCGTGATCGGCGCGATCGCTTCCGGATGAAAGGTCACGGGCTCCGGGAGGCCCGTCACGCCGGCCTCTTCGATCGCAGCCGCCGCGGCCTCCAGCCGCGCATCCAGGTCGGCGATCTCGCCCGCCTGAACCAGGCCCAGGTGACGATCCGGGACACTCAGCGTCTCGTTGCGCTGCACGGCCCCGAAGAAGCGGATCGCGTCCGGGGTGCAGTCCTCCAGCATCCGGGCATGCCCCGGGCTGCCCACCCGATTGGCGATCACGCCGGCGAATGACAAGCCCGGGCGATAGGTCGACAAGCCGTGCACCAGCGCCCCGAAGGTCTGGCCCATACCGCTGGCATCCAGGATCGCCAGGATCGGCAACCCGAAGGCCTGGGCCAGATCCGCGCCGGAGGGATCCCCGTCGAACAGCCCCATCGATCCCTCCACCAGGATCAGGTCGGACGTCTGTGCCGCCTCGTACAACATCGCCCGGCAGGCGGCCTCGCCCACCATCCACAGATGCAGCGCATCCACCGGGTGGCCGGAGGCCTGCTCCAGGATCATCGGGTCGAGGAAGTCGGGGCCGGTCTTGAACACGCGCACGCGTCGGCCCTGGTTGCGGTGGTAGCGAGCGATGGCGGCGGTGATCGTGGTCTTGCCCTGGCCCGAGGCCGGGGCCGCCACGAACGCGGCCGGGCAGCTCACGCTCACAGCTCGATCCCCTTTTGCGCCTTGATGCCGGCCTGGAAGGCGTGCTTGACCACACCGATCTCGCTGACGGTATCGGCCGCCTCGATCATCGCCTTGGGCGCGGCGCGGCCGGTGGTGATCACGTGCTGCATCGGCGGGCGGTTGGCCAGTTCTTCGAGGACCTCGGCCACGTCGAGGTACTGGTATTTCAGCGCGATGTGCAGCTCGTCGAGCAGCACCAGATCGACGTTCGGGTCGCGCAGCATGTCGCGGGCATGCGCCCAGGCATCGCGGGCGGCCTCGACATCCTTCTCGCGGTCCTGGGTCTCCCAAGTGTAGCCCTCGCCCATCACGTGGTACTGCACGTTGTCCTGACCGCGGAAGAAGGCCTCCTCGCCGGTGGCGAACTGCCCCTTGATGAACTGGACGATGCCCACCTGCATGCCGTGCCCCAGGGCACGGGCGACCATGCCGAAGCCGGAGGAGCTCTTGCCCTTGCCGTTGCCGGTCAGGATCAGGAACACCCCCTTCTCCTCCTGGGCTTCGGCGATCTTGCGGTCCACGACCTCCTTCTTGCGCGCCATGCGCTGGGCGTGGCGTTCGGCGCGAGCCGCTTCGGTGTCTTCGCTCATCGTTTTGTTACTCCTTGATTCGTTGCGTCATACGGGCATTCGGACGGCGCCTAGAGTGGCTATTCGCCGATCAGGATCATCCGTCCGGTCTCCGGATCGCGGTAGACCTGCCCCATGGATTCGAAACCCGAGCCGGCCTCGCCGGCCCCTTCGGGCGGGTCCGGGATCTCGCGCCCGGGCTCGATCTCGGCGCCGCCACTGGCCGGCTCCAACCCGCCGCCCGATGCGGCCATCACCACCATCAGGCCGACGGCAAACACCAGCATGATGTCGGCCAGATTGGCCAGCGGGCCCATCGGCTCCTCGTCGGGCGCGTCGAAGCGCGAGGCTCGGTAGTGCGGGACCCTCATGCCACCGCCTCCATACGCTCCATCGCCGCGTCGTACCAGCGCCGGCGCAGCCGCCCGAGCAGGAAGCCGAGAATACCGATCAGCAGCCCCAGCACCGTGGTGTTGAACGCCACCGTAACGGCCTGGGCGAGGATTTCCAGTTCGCCCCGGCCCATCGCGGCCAGCCCCGGACCCAGCGGGATCAACGTCCCCATCAGCCCGAGCATCGGGCCGATGCGCGCCAGCAGATCGGCGCGGTCGATGCGCCGCCGGGCACGGTAAGCGAGGCGTTCGGCATCGCCGCTCAATTCCAGACGGCGTACCCCACCGGAGCGTTCACCCAGTGCCAGCCCGAGCTCCCAGACGGCGACCGCGACCAGCACCAGCAGGCCAACGATCACTGGCTCCAGCAGCCAGCGCACCACGGTGTCCATCAGTTCCATCGTGATCGAGAACGACATTCGCGTTACCTCATTAACCTTTGTTCAGCCATTCGTACGGCCTTCTGTAGGAGGCCAGCCTCTGGCCGATGGGGCGTAACCAACGCCGCAATCGCCGAGAGGGCTCGGCTCCTACACGTACAGGGCCCGGGGATTTCCCGCCCCCAGCCGTTAACGCCGCCGGCCCGTGGCGATGCCGCCGAGCAGCAGCAGGAACAGCGCAGCGGCAACCAGCCAGGGGAGCCAGGGCATGCCCGCCGCCTCGTCGCCGGTCTCCTGGCCGCCGTCGGCCTCGGCCGGCTCGGGGATCTCCTGCGCCTCCTGCGCGGTAGGGTCTTCCAGCGGCTGGATCTCGGTGACGCGACTGGGGTCGGCCTCGGGCTCCGCCCGGTCGATCTGCGCGGCCGCCCGCACCGCCTCGAAGGCCGCGCGCAGCTCGGCGTCGTCCAGGCGCTCGGCCACCTCGTCCAGCATGGGGTGATCCGGGCGCGTGTGACCGCTGCCGGGCAGGCCGTGCTCGGCGACCAGTTCCGCGAAGCGCTCGGACAATGCATCCAGCACCTCGGGATCGGCGTCCCAGAATCCGTGGCTGGCCGCGACCAGGTGAACGGCCTGCAGGTGAGTTTTCACGTGCACGTTGTGGCCGTCGGCCAGGAACTCCTGCATCCCCAACCCGTGGCGGTCCTGGAGGTACACGTCGTGCACCTCGTCCCAGACCCAGGAGCGGATGATCTCCGGGTTGGTCACCTGCCAGCCCCACAGGTTGTCGACGAAGTCCCGGGCCATGGTGCGGGCCCCGGCATAGCCGTGATCCATCAGCGGCTCGATCCACTGCGGGTTCAGGTTCTGCCCCTGCAATTCGCGCATCAGCGCGCGGCCCAGGGTCTCCACCCGCGGGTCGTCCGGATCGGCGTGCTGCAGCACGCGGTTGTCCGGCACCTCGCCGCGGATGCTCTCGACCGCGGTGGACAGACCGCCCTGGAAGTCGAACCCATCGTCGTTGTCCAGCAGGCCGTAGAGATGCGAGGCCCGCCCGAGGTAGGTCCGTCCGACCTGGCCCAGACGGGCCTCGAAGGCCTCGTGCGCAGAGCCACCGGACTCATCCGCCCCGTAGGCATGGCCCATGCGCCGCAGGTAGGCCGCACCCAGTTCGGCACGGTCCTCCCAGGCGCCGGAGCGATCCGCCAGCCGGTTGACCCCCGCGCCGTAGGCCCCGGGCGCGGAGCCAAACACGCGCAGGGCCGCCTGCTGCCCGGCCCCGGCGCCATCGAGCCCGGCCGCACGCAGGGCCTGGGTGTCCTCCACCCACTGCGCGGCCACATCGTTACGCGCCAGCGGCTCGTCGCCCGGATCGCGCAGGTCCTGCCCCAGCGGGGCCAGGGCCGCCTCCAGTGCCTCTTCCAGTTCGGGGTATTCCGCAAGAATGATCTCGGACGAGCCATCCAGCGCGAGGCGGGCGGCACGATCCAGCCACACCAGCTGGTCCTCGTACAGGTCGCGGAACAAACCGGAGGTGGTGAACAGGGCATCGCGACGGCGGTCACGCTCCGCCTCGTCGAGGTCCATGCGCTCCAGTCCCTGGACAATCCCGCGACTGTTCCAGGCCGGGCGAATGCCCAGCATATCCATGCCGAAGGCGATCATCACGCCCTCGTCGCGCACGGTATCCGACGCCCAGAGGATGATCGCCTCGCTGCCGTCGGCCTCGGGATCGCCGTGCTCACGGGCATCCGCGGCCAGTTCCTGGCCAATGCCCCAGGCAATGCGCGTGGGCACCAGATCCGCCGCCAGGGCATGGAAGTTGCGCCCGGTCGGCAACACCTCCGGCGTCCGGATCGGATCGTTGCCCTGCCCCGGCGGCACGAAACGCCCCTCCAGGGCCGCCAGCAGATGCGCACGCTCGCTGGCCGGCGATCCGCGCAGCTTCGCGTCCCAGTCGTCGCCGATCGCGTCGTCACCGGCCATCGACTCAAGCATCGTGTCCACGGCCTCGTCGCTCCAGTCGCGCCCGAACACGTGCAGCCCCAGGGGCATCTGGTCTTCCTGCATGTCGGTCAGGTAGTGGCCGATCTCGTGGACCAGCAACTCCTCGTCCATCTCGGACAGCCGGGTCGTGGCGTGTTCGTCATGCCCCTCATCCGCATGCTCGTTCTCATGATCATGCTCATGGGCGTGCTCGTGCTCTTCATCCCCATGTTCCCGGTGATGGTCCGCGTCACGCTGCTCGTCGCCATGTTCGTCCGCATGACCTTCGCCATGCCCGGTGGTGTCGGGCTCTTCGTCATGACCCACGTGGTGATCGCCGTGGTCGTCATGGTGGTGCCCGTGGTCGTGATGATGCCCCCGGGCCATTTCCCGCTCGATGGTCTCGGTCAGGCCGAGATCCTCGATACGTTCGCGCAGGGTCTGTACCGCCCGCGAACGGGTGGCGGCATCCGGCTGAGCCGCGGCCTCGTAGGTCTCCACCAGCTGGCGCAGTTCCAGCAGGCTGTCGTACAGCTCGGTCGCCGCCAATGGCGGGGTCAGGTGGCTGATCATCACGCCCATGGCCCGGCGCTTGGCCTGGATGCCCTCGCCCACCCCATCGACGATGTAGGGGTAGATGATCGGCAGGGCGCCCCCGAGGATCTCGGGGTAGTCATCTGCCGCCAGACCCGCCCGCCGACGCGGCAGGAATTCGCGGGTCGAGTGGCGGCCGACATAGACCAGCGCATCCGCCTCGAAGTGATCGCGGATCCAGTGGTAGAAACCAACATACTGGTGGGTCGGCGGGAAGGTGGTATTCGCGTGCAGCAGGCGCTCGCTGACCTCCCAGCCGCGCGGCGGCTGCGGGCCGATGAACACGTTGCCGAACTCGATCCCCGGGAACAGCATCTCGCCGTCGCGGGTCATCGCCTCGCCCGGCGGCTCGCCCCAGCCGGTCAGGCCGGGGATGCCCGTGCGCACCAGCGCCTTGCGCAATTGCTCGGTCGTCGCATGCGCGTCCTCACCCGCCAGCGTGGCCTCCCAGGCCGCCTCGAACTGTGCCAGCAGGTCCAGCGCCCGATCCTGGGCCGCGTGCGGATAGCTCTCGAGCATGTGGCGCAGATCACCGACACCGCTTTCCAGCGCGGCTTGTGCCAAATCGATCTCGTCGGCGGCTTTGGCCGCCTCCAGCCTCGCCTGCAGGTAGCCGATCGGGCCATCCACCAACTCGGCCCGGATCGACTCCGGCAGGCCGTCGAAATAGGCCTGGTACTGCTCGCGATCGAGCGCGGCCACCCGGCCGGCGATCGCGTCCAGCGCATCTGCCTGCTCCGGGAGATTCACCGCCCGGTCCTGGATCATGTCCAGCAGGGCTTCGGCATCCTCCGGCACGTTGTCGCCCAGGTCATAGCCGGCCGCCTCCAGCCGCTGCAACATCTCCAGCAGGGACTCGGGCACATCCAGCTTGTCCGCGCCGATGTTCTGGCGACCCGGCGGATGGTTGTAGTAGACGACCGCGACCCGCTTGTGCGCGTTGTCGAGGGCACGCAGCCGCTGCCAACTTGCCACCCGGTCGGCCAAAGCCTCCACGCGCTCGCCCACCGGCTCGGTCAGTGTCAGGCGCACACCCGTGCGTTCATCCTGTTCCGGGGCGCCCGCGGCCGCCAGCACCATCGGCTGGCTCATACCCTGCAACTCCGGCATGGCCACGTGGTAGTGCACCTTGTCCCAGGGAATGCCTTCGTGCGACAGCCGCCACTGGGTCGCGCTCACGTCCGCCAGGCGGATGCCCTTGATCACCGGGACATCCAGCTCGCCGAAGGCCTCGGCCACCGCCTCGCGGTTGCCGCCCCCGCCGACCACGAAGTCCTGCAGACTCACGATCCCGACGAGATCCGCCGGCCCGATCGTATCGGCGAGTGTCTCGACCGCCTCGCGGCTCGCCCCGCCCCAGCGCGCGAGCACCACAAAACACTGGATCTCGCGGTTCTCCAGGACCTCGCAGGCCGCATCCAGCAGGGCGCGGTCGCCCGGCCGGTCACCGGTATCCAGATCCAGCAGCGCCACGGCCGGACCCGCCTCCAGATCGAGAGCGTCCGGATCGGGACTGGAGCTGCCATGACGGTAATAACGGATGGTCTCGCGCGGGTCCGGATCGGGCACGTCGATCGCGTGGCCGCCGTGCGCGGCCAGCCAGCGCATCAGGCCCTCCATGTTCTCCGGCGTGCGCCCCTGGTAGAACGCGCGCCCGGTCAGCCAGTCCGCCTGTTCGGGGAAGCGCTCCTGCTGTCGGGCCAGGTGCGCGCGCGGGTCCTCGCCCGGTTCGGGGTTGGCCGCCAGTTCGGTGCGCACCTCGTCATCGAGCCCCGCGAGTACGGCCTCACCGTCGATCCGCGACAACGCCGTCAGGTGGCGAACGCTGTTGATGGCCAGGATCGGGGCTCCCTCGGGCGGCGGGGCCTCCCGCAACAGGCGATCGAGGCGCGCGGCCTGATCCCCGAAGACGGCCGCCACGAGCACCGCGTCCGCCTCGCGCCACAGCGCCGCCACCGCCTCGTCCGACTTCTCCGTGAGCTGCTCCGGGGTGCGCAGAACGACCTCGGCCTCCGGATGGGCCTCGAGGAAGCGATGCGCCCCGGCGGCGACCTCCGCCGCCGAGCGATCGGAGACAACCCCCACCACGAGCGGCCCGGCCCCGGCCGTCCCGACCCCGAACAGAAAAAACGCCAAAGCAATCAGACTCGTGCAACGAACACGCATGGAGATTTCCCGAAAAACAGGCGCAAGGGGCCGCGAGGCGTGTACCCGACACGCCAGCGACCACTGCAATGGGATTGGGGCGCCGCCGCAGCGGCGCCCCTCAGAAGAGCGCTTCAGCCACGCCGGCTGGCCGGCTGCCAGAGGACCTCTTCGCCGTTCTCGTGGCGCGCGAGGACGCGACAGAGCACAAACAGGAGATCCGACAGCCGGTTGATGTAGGCCAGCGAACCCGGGCGCAACGCCTCGTGGTGATTGAGCGCAACGAGACGCCGTTCCGCCCGGCGGCAGACCGTACGGGCGATATGACAATCGGCCGCGGCCGGCCCGCCGCCCGGGAGGATGAACTCCTCCAGGGCCGGCAGATCATCGTTGAAGGACTCAAGCTCCACGTCCACACGCTCCACGGAGGCATCCGGCAACGCCTGATGGCCCGGCACGGCCAGTTCCGCCCCCAGGTCGAACAGCTCGTGCTGCACCAGCGCCAGCGAGCGCCGGACCTCTTCGGGCAGGTCATGGATCAGCAACCGGCCGATCACGCTGTTCAGCTCATCCACATCACCGAAGGCCTCGACGCGATGCGAGTCCTTGTCCACTCGCGAGCCGTCACCAAGGCCGGTTCGGCCTTCATCACCCGTGCGGGTCGCAATCTTCGACAGTCGATTACCCATGGATCACCTCTGCTGATAGCGCAGTTTCACGAACGCGGCACGCCCCGGCTGGTTGTAGCCGCCCGCCGTCTCGTAGTCCTTGTCGAACACGTTCTGGACCGAAGCCTGAAGCTGCCATTCCGGATGGATCTGATAGCTCGCGCGCAGGTTCAGAAGGCCATAGCCAGACAGCTGTTCATCGTTGTTGGCATCGTTGTACGAGCGACTCTTCGCGATCACAGACCCCCCGACCGAGAAACTTTGGAACTGCCGATCCAGATCGAAGCGGGCAGTTACCGGGGACCGGCGAGGAAGTTCATTGCCTGTTTCACGATCCTCTGCATTCAGAAGGGTCAACGAAGCGCGCGAAATCCAATCATAACGTTCGTATCCACCCTCCAACTCAAGCCCGGAAATCCTCGCTTCGTCGACGTTTTCAGGTGGCCAAACTGGAATCATTTTTTCCACTCTCGATTGGAAAATCGAGGCATCCAGATACCCTTGATCAAAGCTAGCGCGAAGGCCTATTTCAGCCGTTTCGGACTCTTCTGCTTGAAGTTCTGGATCACCCGCCCCCGGCCAATACAGTTGGTTAAACGTAGGCGCATTGAAGGCCGTTCCATAAGACGCGCGCAGCCGTAGGATGTTGGTAGCCTGCATACCCCAGGCTACCTGCCCTGTCACCTTGTCGCCAAACTGTTCATTGTCGTCGTAACGCAAACTTCCCTCGAAATCATGGCGGCCCAAGCCAACCTGAATCACCGAGTATGCTCCAACGTTGTACCGAGAATCTTCAGCATAATCGGTGGTGCTATCCACCCGGTCTTCATACGCATCGATGCCGGCAATCAAATAAACACGATCCGTTATCTCGAGATCGTTTCGCCAATCCACACCGTTGCGTTTGGTATCGAAGCGAGAAGAAAAAGCGCCTTCGTTGAAATTATCGTTCTCATCGCGACTGTGACTAACACTGAATTCGGTATCCCAAAAAGGGGTTACAGGCACTCGCAAGCCACCACGAAGGGCGGCATGCCGAAAATCAGTTTCATCTTCAGTGCCGTCTATTTCGGTTCTACCCTCTGAATACAGCACATTACCGAAAACCTCGACTCCATTATCGAGCCGGTGCGAGACCTTGGTGGCAAGCGAGGTGTTGTCATAGCCATCGCGGTCTTCATCGCCCACACCGTCTTGGACGTTGATGCCGTCGGTATCGAAGTGGCTGACCGAGAAGCTGTAGTTCGTGTTATCGGTACCACCCGCTACGCCAACGCCGACCTCCCACGTATTGAAACTACCGCCACCGAAAAATGCACTAACCTTCGGCGGCCCCTTGCGGCCTTCACGGGTGAAGACTTGCACAACCCCTCCGATCGCGTCGGAACCGTAGATACTGGTGCGCGGTCCGCGCACGATCTCCACGCGCTCGATCTCCTCCGGCGGCAGGAACTGCCAACTTGCCCCGCCACCCGTCGCAGAACCCATTCGAACTCCGTCGACCAGCAACAGGGTGTGCCCAGAGCTCGACCCCCGGGTGAAGACGGAAGTGGTCTTCCCGAAGGCGCTGTTTTGGGAGGTCTCGATGCCGGCTCGCCCTTCCAGAAGATCGGTGAACTGCTGGGGCTGCAGGCGCTCGATCTCTTCACGGTCGATGATGGTCACCGCCGCGAGAGTCTGGTCTACCGTCTGTGCGATGCGCGAAGCGGTGACCTGGACGGTCTCCAGGGTCTGCGCTTCGTTGGTATCCGGCGTGTCCGCCAGAACGGGAGTAGTGGCCAGAAGGATGGCCGCGGAAAGTGCTGTGCGTTTCATTTTTTGTTGTCTCCCGGCGAGCCGCCCGCACGCCGTTGATTCGTCGGGATCGCACAGACAGGGGGAGACAGACACGAGGGGGATCGGCCACGACCGGCGAACGGCCAGGCCCGATCATCCGCCTCGCATGCCCGCCGCATGCCGCGCGATCATTCCCTGGCCGGTCTCCGGACTGACGAGCGTTCCGGCGCGGCGCCTTCCCGAACCCAGGGTTCAGTGGCACTGGCCGCGACCATCAGAAACCGACGGACGGTCTCTCGCTCGATCACCGTTGCGGGGGCAGCGTCGGATTCATCCCAGGGCCTTGCGGCCCGTCGGAGACTCACCGATCTTCCCGTTTAACCCGCCAAGCCGTGCTTGGTCGGGCACCGAGGAACGTAGCGAACCCTACACAGTTGGGCGCAAAATTACCAGCCGCTAACCTACCCGCCGCGCGATGCCGAAAGGAGCTGCCCAGGTTCGCATGTCTGAACCAATCATCGGCGGCGCCGTTCCTCGGCATACAGATAGCGGGTACCGCGTTTGAGCAGCAGCCCCCAAGTCTTGTCCTGCAGCATGGCGTCGAACTCGGGCGAGCGCTCGGCGCGTAACGCCACCGGGTGCGACTCGTCCCCGGGATGGGTCGCCAGCATGTCCAGGCGCTCGCGGTTGGCCCCATAGTGGCTGACCAGGAAGTCCCGCATGGAATCGCTCAATGGCAGGTGATAAATGCGCGTGAGGCGCATCGCCAGCCACTCGGCCATGCGCCCGAGATCCTGGCGGACCTTGCGCACCATCGCCGAGCCCAGGCCTGCCTTGGCATCCGCGCTCATGCCCACGTAGAGCCCGCCCAGATAGGCCGCGGGGTTGGCATAGATCGCGCGCTGGATACTGGGATTCGTAAGATCCACCAGCGGCTCCATGATCAAGGCGAGCTGGATCCCGATCCGCTTGGCGGTCTCCGCATCCAGTGCCGAGCCGCCAAAGTAAAACAGGTCACCCTCGCGCTCGATCTTGAGTTCCTTGAGGAAAGAGCAGAAGTGGCTGGCCAGCTTCAGCTTCTGGTCGTCGGTCAGCTCGATCAGCTCCTCGCTCACCCGGATGCCGCGCACGCTGCGTTTGAACCAGCGCTTCTCGCCCCGCTTCTCCACCTGCGCCCGACGCAGGGCCTCCCAGCGTTCTACCGCGTTGGTGTACCGGCTTTGCGACTGCATCAGGTGGTCGCGCGCCTCGCGCAGGTCCTCGACTCGGCGCAGCGCAAGACCGATGAGCTGCCCATCCGCGGAATTTTCCGGAGGTTCGAGATCCTCCAGTCGCTGCAGCGCCTCCAGCACCTGACGACCCAGACTGACGATCGGCTCGCGCAGGGCCTGTGGATCCAGGCCCGACGCCTCGTGCTGGGATAGCAGGATGCCGAGCGAGCGCAGGCGGCTGACCACCCCGGCCTGAGCCACACGGAAGCGGTTGCCCTGGGATTCGAGGCGGTCCAAGGCAGCCCCGAGCTGCCAGCCCCCCGACCATTCGAAGCTCAGCCGCTTGATCTGGCGTCCGTTCACCAACTCGAAGGCGAGGACAAAGATCGCTTGTACGTCATCGAGGGTGCAGCGCGCCAGGTCATCGGCGTCCGCGGCGGAGAACAGTCGATCCAGGAACTGATCCACCCGGCGCACACCGTCCTCCTGGGTTGGCGCCACGCCCCGCAAGCGGTCGCGCAGGAGATCCGCAACCTCCGGCGCCTCGTGATGCAGCTTCTCCAGGGCCGCGAGCCGGGAGTCCTCGGTCGCATCCACCAGATCCGCGACGCGCGAGCGCAGACCCAGGCGACGATAAATCTCGATCTGCTCCGCGGCGGCCGCCAAGCTGGCATCGCCGGTCATCTCGCGCACCGCGACCGCCACGGCCTCGGGGGCGATATCCACTTCGTGCAGCAGGACTTGGGCTGCCTTGCGCCGGCGCATGTCCGGGGTCATCTCTCCCATCGCCAGGTCGCGGGTGACGAACAGCAGATCCGGCAGCAAGTCGATGGTGTTGCGCAGCTGATCGCGCGAGCGCTCCTGGCGCTTGCCCCGTGTGGCGTCCGCCACGAAGCGCGCGACCAGGCCGATGACCCCGAACAGCAGGGTGTAAACGGCAAAGAAGATGAAGTTCTGTGCCGGGGCGGCGTGGCCGAAACCGAGAAAGTAGCCGCCCTGCATTGCCAGGAACGTGACTGGCCCGGCGGCCCACAGCAACTGCAGGAAGTTCAGCGACCAGGGAACACGCCGCGCGGTGGCGGCCACCTCGGTAATGCGGCTGCGCCCGGCCGCCTCGATCAGGACGTGTTCCTGTGACGGTCCGCCGGCCTGCGGGCTTTCCTGGCCCTGTGCCTCCCTGCGTTTACGAAAGCGACCGAACACGCGCCCCTGCTCCGGAATGGGTGGTTACCGCCGGCATGGCCGCAACGTGACCACTAGTGTAGGGAATGCGCGTTCGGTTCGCCCGAGTTTTGCAGTACTTTCGGGATCGGCCCCGGATCGCTCCCCTCGCCTCGCCTTCAGGCGGCGTCGCTGGGCTGTGCCCGGGCCTTCCCGGGCGGTGTGGAGATCACTTCGGGGGCATCGTCACGATAGAGGTAATCGCGGGTCAACGGCACCGCATCCTGCTGCTTGGCCATCTGCACGTGGAAGACCACCTGATCCCACCAGCGGAAGGTGGCCTCACAGCTGGCCAGGTAGAACTCCCACATGCGGCAGAAACGCTCATCGAAGCGTTCGACGGCCTCGGGCCGCACCTTCTGGAAGCGGCGATACCACTCGGCCAGCGTCTCGGCGTAATGCAGGCGCCAGAACTCGATATCGGTGGTGTACAGCGGCGTGGGCTCCAGCGCGCCCATCACCTCGGACAGGGCCGGCGTATACCCGCCCGGAAAGATGTACTTGCTCAGCCAGGGGTTGGAGGTACTCGGTGGTTCCTGACGCCCGATGGTGTGCAGCACCGCAATGCCTTCCGGCTTCAGCAGATCATGCACGCGCTGGAAGAACGTCTCGTAGTTGGGCGTGCCCACATGCTCGAACATGCCGACGCTGACGATGCGGTCGTACTGATCGTCGTGTTCGCGGTAGTCCTGATAGAGGAACCGCACCCGATCCTCGAGCCCCCGACGCTTGGCCTCGTCACGGGCAACCCGCAACTGCTCCTTCGACAGCGTCACGCCATCGACATGGACACCGGCATGCTCGGCGAGATGGAAGGCCAGACCGCCCCAGCCGCAACCGATGTCGAGCACCCGCATGCCCGGCTCCAGCATCAACTTCTTCCGCAGCATCGCGCACTTGGCCTGCTGCGCCTCTTCCAGCGTCATATCCGGGCGCTCGAAATAGGCGCAGCTGTAGAACATGCCCTCGTCCAGGAACTGACGATAAAGCCACTCATCGACGTCGTAGTGATGGGCGATGTTCTGGTAACAGCGCGCCACCTTGTTGCCCTGCTCGATCAGGGCCCGCAGCATGCGCACTGCAGGGTTGACCCGCTGCTTGAACATCGGCGCGAAGTTGCGCATGGCCACGTCGAGGAACACCTGCAGGCCCTCGGGGCCGGGCGACCACAGGCCGTCCATGTAGGTCTCGCCCAGCTGGAAGCCCGGGTCGCGCCCAATCTTGCGTAACGCCGCCTTGTCATGCACCTGCATGGTGATTTCCGGCGCGCCGTTCCCGAAACGCTGCTCACGGCCATCCGGATGCCGCAGCACGAAGGCCCCGTAGCGTATGTACTGCTCCAGTAACCGCTCGATCATCTCTACCCCTGTCCTTGTTCTAGCGGTCGGGTCTCTCAGCCCCCACGCGTAACGCCGAACGTGACCGTGCCGCAGACTCTAGACTCAGTCTAATAACCGATGTCTCGCATTGTCCACGCAGCCGCCGGAGGGAGAAGACATCGAGCCATCTCGATGTGCGGCCCGGCTGACCGACAGCAAACCCTTCTGTAATCGCCTACAACTCATGGGGACAGTACCGCATTCCCATCCCCGATGGCATACCCCGAAGATCGCTTTCCCCAACGTCGAAAAAACGGCTACCCTGCACCCATGACGCTACGACCCACCCAAGCCTGCCAGCACTGCACCCTGCGCCAGCTCTGCCTGCCCATGGGCCTGCCCCAGGATGAACTCTGGCAACTCGACCAAATCGTCCAGCAACGCCGGCCGATCGCCAAGGGTGCGCCCCTGTTCACCATGGGGACCAAGTTCGAAGCGCTGTACGCGGTCCGCACCGGGGCACTGAAAACGGTGCTGATCTCCGATGACGGGACCGAACAGATCACCGGCTTCGCGCTGGCCGGCGACCTCCTGGGGCTGGACGCGATCCACTCCGGCAAGCACCCGGTCAGTGCCATTGCGCTGGAGTCCACCAGCGTCTGCGCCGTGCCCTACGGCCATGTCGACGACCTCGCCGGCCGCCTGCCGACCTTCCGCCAGCACATGATGAGCGTGATGAGTCAGGAACTGGCCCAGGACGAAAGCCTGCACGCCCTGCTCGGCCAACGTACCGCGGAGCAGCGTCTGGCGACCTTCCTGATCGTCCTGTCGGAACGCCATCGCGCCCGCGGCCTGTCCCCCGAGCGGTTCTACCTGCCCATGTCACGGGCAGACATCGCCAACCACCTGGGCCTGACCCAGGAGACCATCAGCCGCCTGTTTACTCAGCTGCGCAACCAGGGTGTGATCAACCTGCACACCCGGGATCTGGAGATCCTCCAGCCCGACGGCCTGCGCAACACGGCCGGGGTCACCTTCACCTCCGCCGCGAGCAGTGCCTGAACCCGGACCCAAGCCGGAGCCAGGGGAAGACCCACTGGCCACAGACTTCGCCCCGTTCTGGGCATTCGCCGCCAGCCTCTGGGCCGACCCCGTCGCGCGTGAGCGCCTGATGCGCTGGCAGGACGATTTTGGCGTGGACGTGATGCTGGCGTTGTTTGCCCTGTGGTACCCGCAGCCCCTGAGCACCCCGCAATGGCGGGCACTACGGGAAACGGCCCGGCGCTGGCAGGCATCCTCCACCGAACGCCTCCGCGTACTGCGTCGGCAACTCCACACCCCCGAACGCGACACGCTCTACCGCGCCGTACTGGCGCTGGAGCTGCAAAGCGAGCGCCTCGGCGGCCTGCAACTGCTCGCAGAGGCCCGACGCCAGGCCGAACAGAGCACCGGGGCCAACGCCATCGATCCCCAGCGCCGACTGCGCACCCTGTTCCCCGATCTGCCGGATGCCGAGATCCGCGACGGAGTGCGCGCGTTTGCCGCGGCCTGACCGGCGCCGTGCTGCACGCGAGGGCAGATTCCGGCTATGCTCCCCGCACATTGACCGAACACGGCAGGATTCATGTCGGAAGATCTGCGCAGTCAGCTCCTGAAGAAGGGGCTGGTGGACGAAAAACAGGTTCGCCAGGCCAAGTCGCAAAAGCACAAGGCCCAGAAAGGCAACGCGAAAAAGAAAAAGGACCGCAATACCGGTCCGGAGCCAGGCGTTGCCGAGGCGCGCAAGGCCGAGCAGGCCGAGCGTTCGCGACAGAAGAACCGCGAACAGCAGGAGCGTGCCGAACGCCGGGCGCGCCACGCGCAGATCCGCGAACTAGTGAGCACCCACCTGGCGCCAATCCCCACCGGCGATGCCGCGCTGGATTATCACTTCCAGCAGGGCGGGCAGATCCGCCACCTCCCGGTGACCGCCGACCTGCAAAAGCGCCTGGCCGATGGCCGCGCCGCGCTTGCCGGCCTGGATGTGCGCCCGGAAAAGGGGTTCCGGGTCATCCCGCGAGAGACCGCCGACCGCATCCGCGAGCGCGATCCGGAATGGCCACTGGTCATCCCCGCCGAGGACGAAACCGGATCGGAACCCGCCCCGGACGACCCGTACAAGGACTACGTCGTACCCGACGACCTCATGTGGTGACTGCAGGGGAATCCCCGCAGTCACCGATCCAATCAGTCGGTTGCGCGCTTCACGTCCGCGGCGGGCATGCCGCTTTGCTGCGGGCGCCGCGCCTCGTCACTGGACATGTCCTGCGGCGTGATGCCGCCCTGCTCCAGGCCCTGGGCGGGGCCGGCCGACTCCTCCGGCTCGCCGCTGCCGCAGCCTAGCGCCAGCAGACCCACGGCCGTCAGACCGATCACCAGGGGGGCGGCTCGCTGAATCTCTCGCATCATCTTCACTCTTGATCCATGTGTACTCGAAGCCTGCAAACTCTGCGGCGGGCGTGCAACATCGAGTGTAACAGGCGGGGGTTCCGGCAAGGGCTTCAGGCGGCGCCCACCGGCAGGATCCGGGTCCCCGCCTGCCCGGCCAGGATAGCCGCGGCGTCCTCCAGCGAACCGATCCCGACCCGAATGCCGCCCTGGGCAGCGCGCCGTGCAGCCTCCATCTTCGGCCCCATGGAACCGCCCGGGTACGCCGCCGGCTCCACGGCCGTAACCAGAAGCGCCTTCAGGCGCCGGGCGTCCGGTGTGCCCCAGTCCATGTAGACGCCGTCGACATCGGTCAGCATCAACAACCAGTCCGCCCCGACATGCGCGGCCAGGCGCGCGGCCGTCAGGTCCTTGTCCACCACGGCCTCGATTCCGTATAGACGCCCGTCGCCGTCACGCGCGACCGGTACGCCGCCGCCCCCGGCACAGATCGCCACCGACCCGCCATCCACGAGACTGCGGACGGCCTCCATACCCAGCAGGCGTTGCGGCTCCGGCGACGCCACCACCCGCCGCCAGCCCTCGCCGTCTGGTGCCACGTCCCAGCCGCGCTCGTCGGCCAGCGCGCGGGCGCGGGCCGCGTCCCAGGTCGGGCCAATGAACTTTTCCGGGTGGTCGAAGGCGGGGTCGTTCGGGTCGACCTCGGTCTGGGTGAGCAGACTCGCCACCCGGTCATGGCCCAGCGCGTTATGCAGCTCCCGCGCCAGGATGTAGCCGATCATGCCGTGGCTCTCGGCCCCGACCACATCCAGCGGCCAGGCGATGCGATCGCATTCCGCCTGATTGGCGAGCAACCCCACCTGCGGCCCGTTGCCGTGGGTGACGACCACCTCGTGCTCGCGCGCCACGGCCGCGATGGCTGCCGCCGCACGCTGGGCGTTGTGCTGCTGGGCCTCGGCCGAGGGGGTCTCGCCGCGTTGCAGCAGGGCGTTACCGCCCAGCGCGATCACGATACGCATGGCGGGCCTACTCCGTACTTGAAGGGTTGGGTCAGGTGCGCGGGAGCGTGACGCCGCGCTGGCCCTGGTATTTGCCACCGCGGTCCTTGTAGGAGGTCTCGCAGACCTCGTCGGACTGCAGGAACAGCATCTGCGCCACGCCCTCGTTGGCGTAGATCTTGGCGGGCAGCGGCGTGGTGTTGGAGAACTCCAGCGTCACGTGGCCCTCCCACTCGGGCTCCAGTGGGGTCACGTTCACGATGATGCCGCAGCGCGCGTAGGTCGACTTGCCCAGACAGATGGTCAGCACATCGCGCGGGATGCGGAAGTACTCGACCGTATGCGCCAGGGCAAAGGAGTTCGGCGGGATAATGCAGCAGTCCGACTGCACGTCCACGAAACTGCCCTCGTCGAAGCCCTTGGGGTCGACAACGCTGGAGTTGATGTTGGTGAAGATCTTGAAGTGATCGGAGCAGCGCACGTCATAGCCGTAGCTCGAGGTCCCGTAGGACACGATCCGCTGCTCGTCGCGGTAGCGGATCTGGCCGGGCTCGAAGGGCTCGATCATGCCCTTCGTCTCGGCCATCTCCCGAATCCAGCGGTCCGCCTTGATGCTCATTGGGCCTGTCCCTGGTGGCGCACCGGATCAGTTGTCCTGGATCACGATGTTGGGGAATTTGCTGCTGTAGTCCTTGGACTGCTCAGCCAGCTTGGCACCCGTGCGCCGTGCGATCTCGCGGTAGATCTCCGTGATGCGGCCCTCCGGGTCGGCGACCACGGTGGGTTCGCCACCGTCCGCCTGCTCGCGGATGCGGATGTCCAGCGGCAGTGCGCCCAGCAGATCCACGCCGTATTCCTCCGCCATGCCCTCGGCGCCGCCCTGGCCGAAGATGTATTCCTCGTGGCCGCACTTCGAGCAGATGTGGATGCTCATGTTCTCGATGATGCCGAGCACCGGCACCTCGACCTTCTCGAACATGCGCAGGCCCTTGCGCGCATCCAGCAACGCGATGTCCTGCGGCGTGGTCACGATCACCGAACCGGAGACCGGGATCTTCTGCGACAGGGTTAGCTGGATGTCACCGGTGCCCGGCGGCAGGTCGATGATCAGGTAGTCCAGCTCCTTCCAGTTGGTCTCGTTCAGGAGCTGCTCCAGCGCCTGGGTAACCATCGGGCCACGCCAGATCATTGGCGTGTCCTCGTCGATCAGGAAACCAATGGACATCGCCTGCACGCCGTGGCGCTCCAGCGGCTCCATGCTCTTGCCGTCCTTGGATTCCGGCTTGTCCTTGATCCCCAGCATGCGCGGCTGGCTGGGGCCATAGATGTCGGCATCCAGGATACCGACCTGCGCGCCCTCGGCGACCAGGGCCAGCGCCAGGTTGACCGCGGTCGTGGACTTGCCCACCCCGCCCTTGCCGGAAGCCACGGCGATGATGTTCTTGATCCCCGCCATTGGCTTCAGGCTCTTCTGCACCGCGTGGGTCGTGACCTTCGTGCTGATGGTGACCTCGGAGGACTCGAGCCCGGCCACACCCGCCAGGGCACCCTGGATGGCGGCGCGCAGCTCGTCGTGGTACCCAGCAGCGGAATACCCCATCTGGATATCGATCGCGGCACGGGCACCGTCCACGCGGATGTCCCGGACCTCGCCGGCGGCGACCAGGTCCTGCTCGAGGTACTTGTCCTGAACGGTCTTCAGGGCGTTTTCGATCTGCTCTCGCGCGAGTTCGGCCATGGGTACGTGGCATCCGATGTTGGGAGTGATCGCGCGATTCTACTGGCCTCGGTGCACGACGCCAATGGCACCACGAGCCACCCGTCCTTTCCGAAGCCCCCCAGGCGCGAATCAAGGCAGGTGTCAAGGCCCTTGCGACGGTTTTATGCACAAAGGACCTGAAGATAGGGAACATCGGCCAAGATAGGCGCACAAGCATCTAAGTCGCTGCACCATTGTTCTTCAAGATACTGTTTTACCTACATTCCTACGCGTTGGTCGTTTTTTAACCAATTTGTCATGCGGCCTTGTGTGGCAAGGCCTGGCGACCGATTCCACCGGGTTGCCCACAGAGTTATCCACAACTTCTGTGGACAACATGCCGGAGCCCTTGGCACGCCTCGACAACCCGCGAGCCAAACCCGACAATAGCGCCCCTGCACCCGCGCCCGGTGCCACCCAAACGAGCCAAGCAATGACCGATACCCCGCGCAAGATCCTCGTCACCAGCGCCCTGCCCTACGCCAACGGCCCGATCCACCTGGGCCACCTGGTGGAATACATCCAGACCGATATCTGGGTGCGCTTCCAGCGTTCGCGCGGCCACGAGGTCATCTATGTCTGCGCGGACGACGCCCACGGCACGCCGATCATGCTCAAGGCGCGCGCCGAGGGCATCGAGCCGGAAGAACTGATCGCCCGCGTGCGCCAGGAGCACGAGGCCGACTTCGCCGACTTCCGCATCGGGTTCGACCACTACCACTCCACCCATTCGGACGAGAACCGCGAGCTGGCCGGGCAGATCTACACCGCGCTGCGCGATGCCGGACATATCGAGACCCGCACCATCGACCAGGCCTATGACCCCGAGGCCGGGATGTTCCTGCCCGATCGCTTCATCAAGGGCACCTGCCCCAAATGCGGCGCCGCGGAACAGTACGGCGATTCCTGCGAGGCCTGCGGCGCGACCTACAGCCCGCTGGACCTGAAGGACCCGGTCTCCGCGATCAGCGGTGCGCGCCCGGAGTCGCGCGCCTCCGAACACTACTTCTTCAAGCTCGGCGACTTCGAGGCCTTCCTGCGCGAATGGACCCGCTCCGGACGCCTGCAGGACGCGATCCGCAACAAGCTGGACGAGTGGTTCGACACCGGTCTCAGCGACTGGGACATCTCCCGCGACAAACCCTACTTCGGCTTCGAGATCCCCGATGCGCCGGGCAAGTACTTCTACGTCTGGCTGGACGCACCGATCGGCTACATGGCGAGCTTTCGCGCCTACGCCGCGCAGCAGGGGCTGGACTTCGACGCCTGGTGGGGGGCGGACTCCGACGCCGAGCTGTATCACTTCATCGGCAAGGACATCGCCTACTTCCACACCCTGTTCTGGCCGGCCATGCTGCACGGTGCGGGCTATCGCACCCCCTCGGCGGTGTTCTGCCACGGCTTCCTGACCGTCAACGGGCAGAAGATGTCCAAGTCGCGCGGCACCTTCATCCGCGCCCGCGACTACCTGGAGCACCTGAACCCGGAATCCCTGCGCTACTACCTGGCCGCCAAGCTGGGCGACAGCGTCGACGACCTGGACCTGAATTTCGAAGACTTCGTGCAGCGCGTGAACTCGGACCTGGTCGGCAAGGTGGTCAACATCGCCAGCCGTTGCGCCGGCTTCATCAACAAGCGCTCCAACGGCGAACTGGCCGCGGAACTCCCGCGCCCGGACCTGCACGAGGCCTTCGTTGCCGAGGGCGAGGCGATTGCCGAGGCGTTCGAGAAGCGCGAATTCGCCCAGGCGATGCGCCGCATCATGGCCCTGGCCGACCAGGCCAACCAGTACATCGACGAGGCCCAACCCTGGGTCCTGGCGAAGCAGGAGGGCCGCGAGGCCGAGGTCCAGGCGATCAACACCCAGGGGCTGGACCTGTTCCGGATCCTGATCGTCTATCTCGCCCCGGTGCTGCCAAAGCTCGCCGCCGACGCCGCCGAGTTCCTGAACCTGGAAGACACCCGCTGGGCCAGCCGCGAGCCGCTGGTCGGACGCAGCATCCAGAAGTTCAAGCCGCTGATGACCCGCATCGAAGCGGAGACCATCGACAAGCTGCTGGAGGCGTCGAAGGCCACCCTGGCCGCGACCGAGGCATCCAGCGCCACCGACAACGCCGCCCCGGAGGCGACCGTGGATCCGATCGCCGCGACCATCGACTTCGACACCTTCGCCCAGGTGGATCTGCGCATCGCGCGCATCGCCAACGCCGAACACGTCGAGGGCGCGGACAAGCTGCTGAAGCTGACCCTGGACATCGGCGACGAGACGCGCCAGGTATTCGCCGGCATCAAGTCCGCCTACGCGCCGGAGGACTTGATCGGTCGGCATACCGTGATGGTCGCCAACCTGGCCCCGCGCAAGATGCGCTTCGGCGTCTCCGAGGGCATGGTGCTGGCCGCCGGCCCGGGCGGCTCGGAGCTGTACATCCTGAATCCGGATGACGGCGCCCGGCCCGGCATGCGCGTCAAGTAGTGCCCGCCCCCGGCGGCGCGATTTACGCAGAACACCCGCGGCCCATGGATTTGCGCCCGTTGCTCGCGTAAGCTGCCGCTCTTTTCTCGGTCCCCGGACGCATGGAACAAAGCCCCGAATTCAAAGCACAGATCCGCCTGCTGGCCGACGCCGGACGCGAGCTCGCGGAACGCGGCTGGCTCCCCGCGCGCACCGGGCACTTCTCCGCGCGCCTGGATGACCAGCACATTGTCATTACCGCTCCCGGGCGCGGCAAGGATCTGCTGGATGCGCACGACTTCATGGTCGTCGATCTGGAAGGCCACCTGATCTCCGGCAGCGGAGACCCCGGCCCCGAGACCTTCCTGCACATCATCATGTACCGCCACGACCCCAAGCTGGGGGCCGTGCTGCACACGCACAGCGTCCACGGCACGGTGCTTTCGCGCCAGGTCGCCGGGACGCTGCTGCTGCGCGACTACGAGGCCCTGCGCGAACTCCCGGGTTGCGAACACCCCTCGCGCGGCCTCCAGATCCCGGTGTTTGCCAATCACCCGGACATGCAGCAGCTGGCCGCCCAGGTCGACGCCGCCATGACGCGCAATCCGGAGCTCGCCGGGTATCTGATCAACGGGCACGGCCTCTACACCTGGGGTCAGACCGTAGAACTGGCGATGCAGCGAACCGAAGCCTTCGAGTTCATGTTCGAATGCGAGACGCTGGCCCGCCAGCTCGTCGTGTAATGGCCACCTCTGCCGCGCATTCGGCGCCTCAGGCCATCATCCTGGCCTTCGAAGGGATCCTTGCCCCATCCGGCGTGCTGCGCGAGACGCTGGAGCCACATGCCCAAGAGGCGCTGCCCGGCTTCCTCGAGCGTCACGCGGAGTCCACCGCGGTACAGCGCACCCTGGCGGATATCCTCGCCTACTCCGGGCGCGAGCTGGACGCGGATGGCCTGCTCGCCCAGATCCGCGCCTGGATTCGCGGCGGCCAGGACATTACCCCGGTGCGCCAACTGCAGGGCATGGTCTGGGCGGACGCGCTGGAGGCCGGCGCGCTGCAGCCGCAACTGGACGCGGCCACAGCCGAAGCCCTGGTGCACCTGCACGCGGCCGGCGTCGCCCTCTACAGTTTCGGCGCAACCCCGGCCCCGGTGCAGCGCGACTGGCTGCGCCACAGCCCGCACCCGGAAGTGGAAGAGTGCCTGGACGGGCTGTTCGATACCCGGATCGGGGGCCGGCGGGATGCCGGCAGTTACCGCCGTCTGGCGGAAGAGATCGGCCGCACGCCCGAGACGGTGCTGGTCCTGTCCGCGCGTGGCGACGAGCTCGATTGCGCGCACCAGGCCTGGCTAATGACCGCCCGGCCCGAGGCCGACCCGAATGCGCAGGACGCGCATCCGGTACGGTCCTTGACCTCGCTCATGCCCGCGGGCGCGCAGGGCAACTAGTCTCTTACTCAGGACCGCTGACAAGAAGGTTGTCCGCCGCACACCTGGAAGCCGCCCAAAGACGGGGTCACTCCGCAGAAAGCGGGTACCCACGAAGCCCTCGGGGTTGAGTACGCTGTACCACTCCCGGATACTGTATTGTTGACCTGACGACTCGGAATTAACGTGGAATACGTCCTGATACTCATCAGTACGATCCTCGTGAACAACTTCGTACTGGTGAAGTTTCTGGGCCTGTGCCCGTTCATGGGGGTCTCACGCAAGGTCGAGACGGCCACCGGCATGGGCCTGGCCACGACCTTCGTGCTGACGTTGTCCGCGGTCAGCTCCTACGTGATCAACGAGTACCTGCTGCTCCCGCTCGGGCTGGAGTACCTGCGCACCATCGCCTTCATCCTGGTGATCGCCGCCGTGGTGCAGTTCACCGAGCTGGTGGTGCGCAAGACCTCGCCCCTGCTGTACAACGTGCTGGGCATCTTCCTGCCTCTGATCACCACCAACTGCGCGGTGCTGGGCGTCGCCCTGCTGAACGTCCAGGAGGCGCACAACTTCGTCGAGTCGGCCCTGTACGGCTTCGGCGCCGCGGTCGGTTTCTCGCTGGTCCTGATCCTGTTCTCCGCCATCCGCGAGCGGATCGCGGTGGCCGACGTGCCGGTGATGTTCCGCGGCAGCGCGATCGCCATGATCACCGCCGGGCTGATGTCGCTGGGGTTCATGGGCTTCTCCGGGCTGGTTCGGCTGTGAGCGTGCTGTACGCCATCCTCGCGATCGGCGGCCTGGCCGCCGTATTCGGGGTGATTCTGGGCTTCGCCGCGCAGCGCTTTCGCGTGGAGGCGGACCCAGTCGTCGATCAGATCGATGCCCTGCTGCCGCAGACCCAGTGCGGCCAGTGCTCGTATCCCGGCTGCCGCCCGTACGCCGAGGCCATCGCCGCGGGCGAGGCGGACATCAACCGCTGTCCGCCCGGCGGCCAGGCGACCGTGCGTGCCCTGGCGGACCTGCTCGACCGCGAGCCCACACCGCTGGAGGAAGAAGAACAGGAAAAGGCCGTCGCCATCATCGACGAGAACATCTGCATCGGCTGCACCCTGTGCATCCAGGCCTGCCCGGTGGACGCAATTCTCGGGGCTGCCAAGCAGATGCACACCGTGATCGAGGAAGAATGCACCGGCTGCGAGCTGTGCATCGAGCCCTGCCCGGTGGACTGCATCACCATGGTCCCGGTCGGCACCGACATCACCGAATGGCGCTGGTCGGAGCCGGACCCTTCGCCGATCGAACGGCCCATCCACGTCATCGCGGACGGTTCGCGGCAGCCCGGCTGAGCCGGATGCCCGCGAACCGTTAGAATACGCTTATGAAGCTGCATCGCTTCCATGGGGGCCTGAAACTGGCCGAAGAGACCGACGCCAGCACCCGCGACCCGGTGCTGGTGATGGGCGTGCCGTCCCGGCTGATCGTCCCCCTGGGCCAGCATATCGGCGAGGCGGCGGAGCCCTGCGTGGCAGTCGGGGACCGTGTGACCAAGGGCCAGCGGATTGGCCAGTCCAAGGGCTATATCGCAGCCCACGTGCATGCCCCCACCTCCGGCGAGGTGGTGGAGATCGCCGACCACGCGGTACCCCACCCTTCGGGCCTCAGCGCCCCCTGCATGACCATCCAAAGCGATGGCCGCGACGACTGGGGCGAAACCCGCATGGAGCCCTGGCTGGACTGGGACACCCGCGACCCGCGCAAGCTGCGCCAACGCATTCGCGATGCCGGGATCGTCGGACTGGGCGGAGCCGCCTTTCCTACTGCGGTCAAGCTCAATCCGCGCGCCGGCCAGCGCATCCACACGCTGATCGTGAACGGGGCCGAGTGCGAACCCTACATCAGCGCCGACGACTCGCTGCTGCGCAGCGCCCCCGAGGCGGTATTCGAGGGCATCCGCATCGTCGCCCACCTGCTGGGTGTGGAGCGCGTACTGTTCGCGGTGGAAGACAACATGCCGGAGGCCATGCGGGCACTGACCGAGACCCTCCCCGGCGAACTGCGCGAACGGGTCCAGTTGGTCTCGGTGCCATCCATCTATCCCACCGGCGGCGAGCGCCAGCTGATCAAGGTCCTCACCGGCCAGGAGGTCCCCAGCGGCGGCCTGCCGGCGGATATCGGGATGATCTGCAACAACCCGGGTACCTTCAAGGCGGTCTGCGATGCGGTGATCCAGGGTCGCCCGCTATTGTCGCGCATCGTCACCGTCACCGGGCCGGGCGTGCAGCATCCGCGCAATGTCGAGGCCCTGCTGGGGACCCCGTTCGCCGATGTGATCGCCGCCGCCGGTGGCTATGCCGAGGGCGTGGACCGCCTGGTGATGGGCGGCCCGATGATGGGCTTCGCGGTCCATGACGACGCCATCCCGGTGATCAAGGGGACCAACTGCCTGCTGGCGACCCGCCCGCAGGACACGCCCGCACCCGGCCCGCTGATGCCCTGCATCCGCTGCGGCGAGTGCGCGGCCGTCTGCCCGGCGCAACTGCTGCCGCAGCAGCTGTACTGGCAGGCCAGGGCCAAGGACTTCGACGCGACCCAGGAGTACGGCCTGTTCGACTGCATCGAATGTGGCTGCTGCGCGCATGTCTGCCCCAGCAACATCCCGCTGGTGCAGTACTACCGCTATGCCAAGAACGAGATCTGGGCGCGCGAGAAGGAGCGCCAGAAGTCGGATATCGCGCGCGAACGCTACGAGTTCCGCCAGGAACGCATCGAGCGCGAGGAACGCGAAAAGGCCGAACGCATGGCCAAGAAGAAGGCCGCGCTCAAGAAGAAAGACAGCAGCGCCGACGGCGCCAGTAACGAAAACAGCGACAAACAGGCCGCCATCCAGGCCGCGCTCGAGCGCGCCCGAGCGCGCAAGGCCGCCAAGGCCGGGGACGCCGTCGAAGGCGCGGCGACCGAGCAAGCGGACAAGGCGGCCGCCACCCCCGAGACGCACACCGAACCCTCCCAATCCGGCGAACGCGATTCCACGGACACGGGCGACCGCTGATGCGCTTTCGCACCGAATCCTCGCCGCACATGATCCCGGCCCACTCGGTGGGCGGGGTCATGCAGCAGGTCCTGATGGCGCTGGTGCCCGGCACCCTCGCGATGGCCTGGTTCTTCGGCTGGGGCGTACTGGTCAATGTGGTCCTGGCGGTGCTGTTCGCGGTGGCCTTCGAGGCCGCGATCGTCGCCGCCCGCAAGCGCCCGGTGATGCCCACGCTGGGCGACAACTCGGCGATCGTCACCGGCTGGCTGTTCGCGCTGGCGATACCGCCGCTCACACCCGTCTGGGTCACCCTGATCGGCATCGCCTTCGCCATCATCGTCGCCAAGCACCTGTATGGCGGGCTGGGCTACAACCCGTTCAACCCGGCGATGGTCGGCTACGTGGTGGTACTGGTCTCGTTCCCGCGCGAAATGGCCCTGTGGCCGGCCCCGGACACCCTGTCCGAGATGTCGCTGGGCCTCGGGCAGACGCTGCAAACGGTCCTCACCGGCAGCCTCCCGGCCGCCATGGACTGGGATGCCATCACCCGCGCCACACCGCTGGATGCGATGCGCGAGGGCCTGGGCGCCGGGCGCACGGTCAACGAGCTCACCACCAGCCCGCTGTTCGGCACCTTCAGCGAAACCAGCTGGGAGTGGATCGGCAATTTCTTCCTGCTCGGCGGGCTGTACCTGTTGTTCCGGCGGATCATCCACTGGCACATCCCGGTGGCGGTGATCCTGGGCGTGGCGATCCCGGCCGGCTTCTTCTGGATGCTGGACCCGGACTCCTTCGCCTCGCCGGCCTTCCATGTATTCAGCGGCGCGGTGATCATCGGCGCCTTCTTCATCGCCACCGACCCGGTGTCCGCCTCCACCACCCCGCTGGGGCGCATCCTCTACGGGGCCGGCATCGGCCTGCTGATCTTCGTCATCCGCACCTGGGGCGGCTACCCGGATGCGGTCGCCTTCGCCGTACTGTTGATGAACATGGTCGCCCCGACCCTGGACCACCTGACGCGCCCGCGCATCTTCGGGCGCGAGCGCCGCGGACCGCCACCGGGGGACGGCCATGGGTAACCTGAAGCCACGGGACATCCTGCTGGCGACCGCCCTGCTCGCTGGGTTTGCCGCCGCCGGGGCCGGCATCGTCGCCCTGGTACAGGACTCCACCGAGGCGCGCATCGCGGAGAACCGCATGGCGGTCAATCGCAACCGCATCGCGGAGCTGACCGGGGAACTCGACTACCGCAACGACCCGGTCCACGACACCATCGATCTGCACCACGAGCTGCTGGGTGGAGGCCCCCTGCCGGTCTGGTTCGCCCGCGATGCCGAGGACGAGGTGGTTGGAATCGTCTTCTCCGCGATCGCCCCGGACGGCTACAGTGGCAATATCCACCTGCTGATCGGCGTCGACCGCGACGGCGAACTCCAGGGCGTGCGGGTCTCCGCGCACCGCGAGACCCCGGGCCTGGGCGATGCCATCGAGGCCGAGCGCTCCGACTGGATCCGCGGCTTCGACGGGCGCTCACTGGGCAACCCACCGGCCGAGGGCTGGCACGTGCGCAAGGACGGCGGGGTCTTCGACCAGTTCACCGGGGCCACCATTACCCCGCGTGCGGTGGTTCGCGCCGTCTATCGCACGCTGGAATACTTCGACCATCACCGTGACGAATTGCTGGCGACCCGGCCCGAGGAAACCGGCTCCGTCACGGAACCGCTCCCGACCAGCGAGATCAACGGGGACGACGAGGCAAGCCGATGAACCCGACCCTGACCGACATCATTCGCGACGGCCTGTGGCACAACAACCCCGGGCTGGTGCAGCTGCTGGGACTGTGCCCGCTGCTGGCGATCTCCGGCACCATGGTCAACGCGATTGGCCTCGGCATCGCGACCACCCTGACCCTGCTGCTGTCGAACGTGCTGGTCTCGCTGATCCGTGACCATGCGCGCCCGGAGATCCGCATCCCGGTGTACGTGCTGATCATCGCCTCCATCGTCACCGCCATCGAACTGGCGATGAACGCCTGGTTTCACGGGCTGTACCTGATCCTCGGCATCTTCATCCCGCTGATCGTGACCAACTGCGCCATCATCGGCCGCGCCGAGGCCTTCGCCTCGCGCAACTCGGTTCCGCGCGCCGCGCTGGACGGGCTGATGATGGGACTGGGCTTCACCGGCGTGCTGATTGCCCTGGGTGCCCTGCGCGAGGTGCTCGGCCAGGGCACCCTGATGGCCAACGCCCACCTGCTGTTCGGCGACTGGGGCCACGGCATGACCCTGCAGCTCTACCCGTCCGAGCACGGCTTCCTGCTGGCCCTGCTGCCCCCCGGCGCCTTCATGGCCATGGGCCTGCTGATCGCCGCCAAGAACTGGATCGACAGCCAGTTCGAAGCGGAACCGAGCCCCACCGGCGACGAGACCGCGACCGCAACCGAGGCGAGCCCCGACAACGCCTGATCGGCTCCGGCCTTGATTCCTGGCTGTCAGCCGGTAAACTTCCGGCGCCACGAATCCGTTCTACCGGGGCCACCGCCCCGGACATTCAAACGTCCCAGGAGATTGGCATGGCTGGACACTTCCCGTTTGCTGGCAAGCGCGGCACGCGCTACGGCCTCGCCCCGCGCGGCACGATCGCCGCCTTTTTCGAGAACCACGGGTTCAACGACGAGCTCCAGGAGAAGTACTACAAGTGGTGGTACGACTTCGCCAAGGACTTTGTCGAGAAGGACAGCGACCTGTCCTACACCATGATCCGCAAGTTCGACAGCTACCCGATGGGCACCCATGCCCACCATGCGTTCCACTTGAACGACAAGTACTGGCCGAGCTGCCTGGACGAGCTGGGTTCGTTCATCCGTGACGTCATCTTCCCGAAGATGGACGAAAAGGCGATGCACGACATCGAAGAGAAGCACGCCAAGCTGATCAAGGACCTGGAGAAGGAAGCCGAGTCCAACCCGCGCGACGCCGCGCCGGATATTGGCCATTTCCGCCACGTCTGAGCAACGCCACTACGCGAGTTGCCGGCCCCGCGAAGCGGGGCCGGTTTGTTTGGAGCCCCCGCATCCATGAACGCCGCGAAGCGAGAAGCCATCTTCGAACGCCTGAAGGCGGCGAACCCCGAGCCGACGACCGAGCTCGACTACGACACCCCCTTTGAACTCTTGATCGCGGTCATCCTGTCGGCCCAGGCCACGGATGTCGGCGTCAACAAGGCCACCCGCCGTCTCTACCCGGTGGCGAACACCCCCGAGGCCATCCTCGAGCTGGGCCTGGACGGTCTCAAGGAACACATCAAGACCATCGGCCTGTACAACGCCAAGGCCGAGAACGTGATGAAGACCTGCCGCCTGCTGGTGGAGCGCCACGGGGGCGAGGTCCCGCGTGATCGCGAATCGCTGGAAGCCCTACCGGGGGTTGGTCGCAAGACCGCGAACGTGATCCTCAACACCGCCTTCGGCGTCCCCACCATCGCGGTGGACACCCACATCTTCCGGGTCGCCAACCGCACCGGCCTGGCCCCGGGCAAGACCGTGCTGGAGGTGGAAAAGCGCCTGATGCGCCTGACCCCGAAGGCCTACTTGCAGGACGCCCACCACTGGCTGATCCTGCACGGGCGCTACGTCTGCAAGGCGCGCAAGCCGGAGTGCTGGCGCTGCCCGATCGAGGATCTGTGCGAATACAAGGCGAAGACGCCGCCCCCGACCCGTGGCGCCTGACCACCACCAATACCCCGAGGACACCCCATGTACGGCAACCGCGACCAGATCCGCACCCAGTTCGTCGACGCCTGGCAAAAGGCCCAGGCCGGCGAGGCCCTGTCTGATCTGGAACAGCAACTGGTGGACGTGATCTCGGACCACCCCGAGTACCACGACTACCTGAAGGACCGCGAGACCGCGCTGACCGGCGAGTTCCCGCCGGAGCTCGGCACCTCCAACCCGTTCCTGCACATGGCCATGCACCTGAGCCTGCGCGACCAGGCGCGCACCGACCGCCCGGCCGGGACCCGCCAGCTGCACCAGGGGCTTTGCGCCCGCTTTGGCGTCATGGATGCCGAGCACCGGATGATGGAGTGCCTGGGCCAGGTCCTGTGGGAAGCCCAGCGCAGCAACGCCGCGCCGGACGAGAATGCCTACCTCGAGTGCATCAAGCGCCTGGCGAGCCGCTGACCGCGGAACCCGACCCGCCCACCGATACCGGCCGTCGGTCCAGACCCCACCGGTCCAGCAATACCAGCATGGCGGGCGTGAACAGCAGGGTCAGCGGAGTCGCAAACAACAGCCCTCCGGCGATGGCCGTCGCCAGCTGGACCCAGAACCCTGTGACCGGCGCGCCGACGTAGAAGTCCCTGCCGGAAAAGTCCACCGTCCACGCCAGCACCATCGGCAACAGGCCGAGGATGGTCGTGATCGCCGTCAACAGCACCGGCCGCATCCGCTGCGCGGCCGCGCGCAGGGCCGCCTCCATCGCATCCAGCCCAAGCCTGCGCTGCTCGTTGTAGGTATCGATCAGCACGATGTTGTTGTTCACCACGATCCCCGCCAGCGCCAGCACACCGATCCCGCTCATCACGATGCCGAAGGGCTCCCCGCGCAGCAGCAACGCCAGCAGCACCCCGGCGGTGGAAAACACGATGGCCGAGAGCACCAGAAAGGCCTGGGAGAAGCGATTGAACTGGGTCACCATCATCGCGAGCATCAGGAACAGCGACAGTCCGAACGCCCCCAGCAGGAAGTTCGTGGCCTCGGCCTGCTCCTCGGCCTGACCGCGAAAGCGCAGCTGCACCTCGGCGTCCAGCTCCATGTCGGCCATCCGGCCTTCGAGCGCACGCTGGCGCTCGTCTACCAGATAGCCGGGGGCCGCATCCGCCTCCAGGGTGTACGCACGATGGCCATCGCGGCGCTTGATCAGGCCGGTCGCCGGCACCGGCACCAACTCGGCGAAATGGGCCAGCGGCACCAGCCCGGTGGCCCCCGGCAGGTTCAGGCCCGCCAGCTGCTGAAGATGGCGCTGCGCGGCCGGCAAGCGCAAGCGGATATCAACCTCCTCGTCGCTGTAGTCCGGACGGTAGGTTCCCAGCAAGATCCCGCTGGTGACCAGTTGCACGCCCTCGCCCAGCAGCGGGACATCAACCCCGAAGCGAGCCGCCTGTTCACGGTCAAAGCGCACCTCCAGCTCCACCCCGGGCAGGGGCAGGTCGTCGGTCACGTCCACGAACCCGCCGAGGGCGTCCACCTCGGCGCGCAGCTGCCGGATCACGGGTGGGATCCGGTCGGGATCGGCACTGGCGGCCTCGACCACGATCGGGCGACCCTCGCTCGGTCCACGTTCCTGGGCCCTGAACTGCAGGCGAATCCCCGGCAGGTCCGCGGTCCGACGGCGCAGGTCTTCGATGATGGCCGAAGCCGGTGGCCGCTGCCGCCAGCCAATCAGCTCCAGCTGAATGACCCCGATCACGTCCTCGGCATAGTCGCCCTGCAGACGACCTAGCTGGGTCCCGATGGTGCGCGCGTAGACGTGGCGGATCTCGGGTACGCCGTGCAGAGTGCCCTCCACCTGGCGGACCAGGGCATCCGCCTCCCATACCGAGAGATCGCCGCGTGCCTGCACCTGGACCTGCACGAAGTCAGGCTCGACCTGCGGGAAGAACTCCACGCCCCGGCCCTGCGTGGCATACAGCGCGTAGGCCACCACGACCACCGCGACCGTCCCCGCCAGCGTCCAGCCGGGATGCCGCACTAGGGATTGCAGCAGGTGGATATAGGCGCGCGTAATCCCCTGCAGTTCGTCGTAGCGTCCCTCCTCCGCCGCGCGCACGTAGCGCGTCTGCGCGGCGTTGATCGGCCGGCTCTGCCCGATCACGGCACCCAGCGCCGGGATAAAGACCAGTGCCATCGCCAGCGAGGCGATCAGGGTCACGATCACGGTGGCCGGCAGGTAGACGATGAACTCGCCGACCATGCCGGGCCACAGCAGCATGGGCGCGAACACCGCCAGCGTGGTCCCAATGGCCGTTGTGATGGGCCAGGCCATGCGCTGGGCGGCCGCGCGGAATGCATCCGCCCGCGCCATGCCCTCGGCCACATAGCGATCCGCCAGCTCCACGACCACCACGGCACCGTCCACCAGCATGCCCACGACCAGGATCAGGCCGAACAGCACCACCACGTTCAGTGTGAAACCCATCAGGTAGATCACCAGGATGCCGCCGAGGAAGGCCCCGGGAATCGCCATTCCCACCAGCAGCGCCGCCCGCGCCCCCATCATCGCCAGGATCACCAGCGCCACGATCAGCATCGCGGTTATCACGCTGTTCTCCAGGTCCCCCAGCAGGTCGCCTACATCCCGCGCCATGTCCTGCAGGTAGGTCACCTCCACCGCTTCCGGCCAGTCGGCCCGGGCGGCCTCAATGGTCGCCCGGGCAGCGGCCACGACCTCGAGGATATTAGCCTCCGAGGCCTTGCGGATCTCCAGCGAAACCGAAGGCTGACCATCGATGCGGGTGAAACCCTCGGGGTCGCGGTAGGTCTGACGCACCTCCGCGACATCGCGCACCCGCACCACCGCATCGCCCTCCACGCGGATCGCGGTGTCCAGCACGTCGTCGACATCATCAATGGTGCCCGGCACGCGCAGCGGAATACGTCCGGCCCCGGTGTCCAGCGCGCCGGCCGCCACCAGCCGGTTGTTGCGCTCGATCGCGCGGGTCAGTTCGCTGAAGGACAGTTCATAGGTCTCCAGCACCAGCGGATCGACCAGGACCTCCATCTGCTCCTCGCGATCCCCGCCGACATCCGCCTCCAGCACCCCGGGGATCGCCTCGACCCGGTCGCGCAGCTCGCGCGCCAGGCGCACCAGCGCCCGCTCGTCCAGCGGCCCGGAGAGATTCAGCGTCAGCACCGGAAACAGCGACAGATCGACCTCGGAGACGCTCGGCTCCTCCGCACCCGCCGGCAGCTCGGGGCGCACCTGGTCGACCTCCTCGCGCAGGTCCGACAACGCCTGGCGATTGTCCCAGCCCGGCTCGAAGTCCAGACGCACCAGGGCAAAGCCCTCGCCCGCCCAGGACTGCATCTCGTCCACCCCGGGCAGTGCCTGCAGCTCGCGCTCCAGCGGCCGCAGCATCAAGCGCTCGGCGTCTTCCGGGCTGACCCCGGGATACGGCACCGAGACAAAGAAGATCGGGACATCGATCTCCGGTGCCGCCTCCTTGGGCACGATGTGGTAGGCGGTCGCCCCCAGCACCAGGATCAACAGAAGAAAAAGCAGTACCGTCCGGGCATGTGCCACCGCCCAGGCGATCAGGGACCTCACGGCGCCGCCCCGTCCACCGATTCCGGCACCGACGCCCCGGGGTCCACCTGCGCCGCTTGCGGGCGCACCGGCTCGCCATCCGTTACGAAACCGTGGCCGATGGTGATCACCCGTGCCTGTTCGGGCAGGCCGGTCACCCAAACGCCATCGGCCGCGGCCCGGATCACCTCCACGGCGTGGAACACCACCCGATCCGCCGCGTCGACCGTCTTCACGCCCACACGCCCGGCGTCATCCAGCCCCATCCAGGCCGGGGACAGCTTGTGCGCCTGCACCACGGCGGTCGGGATCTCGACGCCGGCACTGATACCCGACGGCAGTGCCTCGTCCGGGTTCGGCACGGCAATCTCGACGCGAAAGGTCTGCGTGCCCGATTCGGCCACGCGCGAAACGAACCGCACCTCGCCCTCGGCACGCCGTCGATCAAGGAAACGGATCCGCGCCGGCTGGCCCGGCTCGACCCGCCCGATCTGGTGCTGGGGGACATGCACCACCGCCAGGAGCGGGTCGTTGTCGACCACCTCCGCCACCGGGTCGCCGCGACTGACGAAGTCGCCGCGATCCGCCAGGCGCTGATTCACGATGCCCGCGACGGGTGCGACGATCCGCGTGTTGCGGATGTCCAGCTCGATCGCCTCGAGCTCGGCCCGTGCGGCCTCGCGCTCCGCCTCGCGGGCCTCCAGTTGGGTACGCGAGACATGGCCCTGGTCGTGCAGGCGCTGGGCCGCCTCGTATTCGCTCTCCGCCCCGCGCAACCGGGCAATCGCCTGCCGCCGCCGCGCCTCGCGATCATCCATGCGCAGGTTCGCGAGTTCATCCCCCACATCCACCCGCGCCCCGCGGGCCACGGCCCATTCCGCGACCTGGCCTTCGGTCTCCGCCCGCACCATTACTCGCAGATCCGGTTCCACCCGCCCTTGCAGCACCAGCAAACGCTCTACCGGCTCGGCCGTGAGCTCCGTTACCGCCACCGCCATGGGCTGGGGATCGCTTGCCCGCGGCGCCTCCTCCGTCTCGCGCCCGAGCATCCCGGAGACGATCCAGACCACCACGAGCACCATAATGCCCAGGGCGATGAACAACCGGGACTGAGCGCGCAGGCCCTGCCAGACAGACCCGCTCACGCTACGCTTCCAGCCGCGCCCGGACGAACTGCACCAAGAACCCGGCCCCGGGTCTCACTGTGCACCACCGAACAGCCGCTGCCACCAGCGCCGGCGACTGCCGGTGGGGGGCACCGCGACCTCGAGATCCACCGGCGGCACCCGCGACACGACCCAGCCCGGCAGGACCCGGAGCCCGGAGGAGCCGCAGCTGGAGCCGAGGTTGTTGGGATCGAAGATCTTCACGAACTCCGGATGCTCGCGGTCATCGACGTACACGATCCCGCAGTAATCCTCGTCGTGATCACGCCGCAAGAGGGCGTCGACTTCGTCGACGAAACGCCGGAAGGTCTCCTCCGGCACCGGCTGATCCGGGACATCGTCGCCCACCGCATAGACGTACCATCCGGCGTCCGCGCGCTCGCGCAGACGCTCCCACAGTTGGTCCAGCTGCTCCCAGTATAGGATGCCGGTGGACCCGGCCTCGAATCGTTGCAGGAAGTCGAGTTCGGGACATTGTTGCGCGGTGGACATAAAGGGCATCCGGGGGTCGCCAGCATAAGCAAACATCGTAGGCCCCCACCCCGGATGCGACAAGCCGGTGGAAGCGGATCCGACCCACGCTTGCGTGGAACCCCGAACCCGCGCCAGGCTCTTAGTCCAAAGAGCCGCCATCGAAGACGAATCCGCCATGCGAACGATCAGCCACTCCACCTCCCTGCGCGCCGAGCCGGATCGGGTCTTCGAGCTCCTGAGCCACGTCCCCAATTTCGTGGACCTGTGCGACCACGTGGAACATATCGAGCGGCTGGGCGATGACTGCTACCGCTGGACCATTCGCGCCGCCGGCATGCGCATGGGCTTCGACGTCGAAGTCTGCAGCGCCATCGCCCCCGAACACTTCGCCTGGCGCTCCATCCGCGGGATTCACAATCGCGGCAGTTACCGGCTGACCCCTGATGGCGAGGGCCATACGCGGGTGGACTTCGAACTGGAGTACAAGCTGAATCCGATCCTGGATGCCGCCGTGCGACGCGTGGCCCAATCGCTGGTGGAGCGCGTATCGGAGCAGCTGATGGACCGCGCCCAGCAGCGCCTGGACGCCCAGGCGCCACGCGCCTGACGGCCCTACAGGCCAGCCGTCAGGCGGTTTCCACCGCCCCGGAATCGCCGGCAGCCTCGTTCAATAGATCGCGCAGGGTGCGTCCATCCAGACGCTCCCGCCGCGCCACATCGACGTCCTTCAGGGTCCGCTCCACCGCCGCACTGCCACGCAAGCGGCGGATCGCGCGGTCGTCGGTGTCCGCGCGCAGGGCCTCCAGGATCTCGTCCACACGGATGGCGTCGAGATCCCGCGCCGGGACCAGCTGCTGCCCGTCCTCGCCCGCCTTCAGCAACAGCCCGGCCTCCTCCAGCCGGCGCGCGGAGCCTCCCAGGGCATTGCCCGGGACGGCCAGCGCCGCGGCGACCTCGTCCAGCGTCGGCGCCGGATGCCCGTCATGGAAGCGCTGTCCGACCTGCTGCATCAGGTGCAGGCCCATGCGCTCGCGCCCCGCGCCGGACAAGCGCAGGCGGATACCCCGCACGTTCATGTATTCCGGGTGCTGCACGAAGAAGGCGACGTTCGCCCCGATCAGCAGGATCAGCCAGGCGAGATAGAGCCAGATCAGCAGCATGATCATGATCGCGAAGCTGGAGTAGATCGCCGCATAGCGGGTCGAACCCGCCACCATGTTGGCGAACACCCAGCCAACGCTCTGCCACAGCAACCCTGCCACCACGGCCCCGAGCAGCGCCGGGATCACCTTCACCCGGGTGTTCGGCACAAACACATAGATAAAGGCAAAGGCGGCGATGATCAGGAGATAGGGCACCAGCCGCGAGATCTCGGTGATCAGCATGCCGACGGGCCCGATCCCGGCGACCGTCTGCATCGCCGCCGACGACATCACGGTAGCGGTCACCCCCAGTGCGGAGACCACCAGAACCGGACCGATCAGAATCACCGACAGGTAGTTGGAGAAGCGCTGGGCCAGGCTGCGGTTGTTCTCCACCCGCCAGATGGCGTTGAAGGCCAGCTCGATCTTCTGCACCAGTGCGATGACCGTGTAGACCAGGAACAGCAGACCCACGAAGCCGAGCACGCCCACGCGCATATTGTCGACAAACTCGAGCACATTGTGGGCAATCTCCACCCCCTGCTCGCCCAGGGGCTCGAGCACGCCCAGCAAGAATGGCTCTACCGCGTTGTGGGCACCAAAGGCCTTGAGCACCGAGAATGACAGCGCCAGCAGCGGCACCATCGACAACAGGGTGGTGAACACCAGGCTCATCGCGCGCAGCGTCAGCTGCCCCTCGGAGACCTCGCGCACCAGCGCGAAGACACCGCGTACCATCCCGAGCGGAACGGCCTTCCAGCGCGGCAACGCCGACAGATCCGTGTCATTGACCAGCTCGGTCAACTGGCGGCGCCGGGCATCCAGGCGCTCGGCCCAGGCTACGCCGGCCACGCATCACTCCCGTGGATGGGGGGTTCCCTCACTGGCCGTTACTTCTGCTGCCACTGGCCGCTGCCGTCCTGGTACCAGTAACCCGAGGGGGCCTCTTCCACCCAGACGCGAGCAAAGGTCTCGCGGATCTGGCGTTCCCAGTCCGGACGGTCATTGGCCCGGGCAATCTCGCGGTAGAGCGAATCGCGATCCGAGTTCTCCTCGCTGATCAGTCGCTGCACGGTGCTGCGATCGCGCAGCGGAACCTCGGAGAGATCGCGGATCACCACATCGGCATTGTTACCGAAACCGATCGCACCGCTGCGGAAATGCGGTGCCAGCTGCGGCCCCCGCTCGCGCAGCGAGGCCCGGATGCGGTTAATGGCCGGGGTCTCGATCTGCAGGTCCGGGCTCTGCGCGGCGGCCGGGCTCACCAGGCGTTCCAGCACCCACACCAGCACCGGCGCGGCGCTCGCCGTGCCCGTGTGGCGCGGCTCCGACGGCGGCAGCTGCACACCGGACTCGGGCTCCGGTGCCGGCTCGGCCTCGGGCACCTGCAGCGCATCCCGCACGATGGCGCGCGCCGCCTCCTCCGCCGCTGCGGTGGGGAAGTAGATATTGATGGTCACGCAGCCCGCAAGCAGCGCGAACATCAGAGCCAGTCCCGGAACACTCCACAAAGCCTTCATGCCTGTCATCCCTTGTTCGGGCGGGTGAACCCCGCATGTGCCCAATCTACACCATCATCCTGAACCGTAACCAAACACCGCGGCTGACTCATTGCACGACCGGCCCCTCGCCGCCCTGAATCGTCGCCAGGCGGTCGATCAGTTCCGGCCAGTCCACCCGGCGGTTGTAGCCGATCACCTCGATCTGCGGCAGGCCACCGCCCTGTACCAGCACGAACCCGCCGTCCGGGCGGTCTGCCACCCCGGAGGCCGTGCACACGTCCCCGCGCAGTTCGCAGCGAAAGCCCAGGCGGCGATAGCTGAAGTTCTCGAAAACGCGCAGGAAGATCGACGAGGCCGCCGCCTGCAGGCCGCCACCCAGCTCGGTGATGTTCTCCACCGCCCGCTGGCTGATGCGCCGCCGTCCCGGATCGTCCATTGGTGTCATCAGCTCCAGGTCCATGTGCACCGGCGACCAGTCCACCATCACCAGGTCGTTCACGTGCCCCGACAGCCGTCCCTGGATCCGGCCGATATCGAAGGCCCGCGTGACCAGTTCCAGGTCCAGGCGCTGGATCTGCGTGGACAGCCCGAGTTCCGGTGCGTACCCGAACAGATCGTGAATATAGACATCGCGCAACACCACCTCGCCATCGAATACCTGCACCAGCAGCCGCCCATCCACGTTCAGATCACCGTCCTCCAGGCGCACCCGCGGGATCATCCCGGCGACCTGACCGGAGAAGCGAGGCCAGCCCAACACGTCGGTCAGCAACTCCAGACTGATCGCCCGAATCCCCCCCTGGAACTGCACGTCCGGCCCCGTCTCCGTCTGCTGCACGCTGAAGGCCCTGACCCGCAGGCCCCCATCGAGGATCGGGATCTCGGTCGCCTCCAGCAATTCCAGCCCCTGTGGCCGCGCACGCACCCGGGCGGAAAACCCGTCGAACGGCAGGCCGTACAGATGGGCCGCATCAAAGCCGATGCGGCCGGGGCCACCCGGCACGGTGGCGGACCAGTCCAGCTCGCCCTGCGCACCGCTCACACCAAAACGCCCACGCCGGTCCTGGGCCTCGACCCCGGACCATTCGAGCCGGGCGTAGTGCGGCTCGGAGGCCTGCATCTCGACCTCGCCGGTCATACGCCCTGCGGCATCCAGTTCGCCCAGGGCTGTCCCCACCAGCCACGGCGACAGCACGGTCTCGTAGATCACGCCAAGTGCCCCGACCTCACCCCGGAACTGGCCATCCAGACCACGTTCGGGCGCGAAGGCGAGGCCCTGTCCCTGCAGCGAGGCCGCCTCGCCATAATCCAGTGACAGCGACTCCGCTCGCACCGCTCGGCTCTCGCCGTCCACCACCACCCCGCGGGCGTCCAGGGTCAGCGGACCCTCGGCATCCAGATCGACAAACCAGGGATCGACGAACACCACACCCGCTGTCAGTGCCAGATCAACATCCCAGCCGTCGGCATCACCCGCGAGGCGCAGCCGACCGTCCAGTTCTTCCCCAGCCTGCAGGCCCAGATCGTCGCTGAATGCGAGATCATGCACCGTCAGGGTGACCTCGGAACGCCTGCGTTCACGCCAGTGCAGCGCGAGATCCGCCGTGCCCTGCCCCAGATGCACGGGCAACTCCATTGGCAGGCGCGCCGAACCGGCCAGGGCCGCCAGGTTGATCCCCGCGAAATCGGCCCGCACATCCCAGCCGCGGGCGGGATCCAGCCGCACGTGGAAATCGCCCTGCGCCCCGAACCAACCGGGCCACGCACCCGCCAGCGCAAGCGCGCCCGTCTCGCGCCCCCAATACAGGCCTACCGGGGCACCCCGCAGGTGCAGATCCCCGGCATCACCCCAGAGTCGCGCCGTATCGCAGCGGACCTCGGCACGACTTACCTGCAGATCACTGCATTCCACACGCAGGTCTTGCAGGGCCCCGATGGGCTCGGGGAGTTCGACGCGATCCGCGCGGATCGCCAGGGACAGGCCTTCGCGCGTCCATTGCACACGGGTGCTCAGGCCATGCGCGTCAAGATCGTCGCGCAACAGGGATTCGATCCGCAGATCCAGCTGGATGCCGCCATCGAACTCCGCCTCCGCATCCGCGGCCACGGCCACACCCGCCAGCAGAAAGAGCACCAGCCCGGCCGCCGCGCCATACAAGCCCGGTGCACGGCGCAGCGCGAGCATCAGGCCGGGTCGCCCCGCTCCGGCAGACGGTCGCGTAGCGGCCGCGCCAGGCGGGCCAGCCATTCGCGCATCGCGAAGCGCGACGTCTCCAAGGCCTCGAGGGTCGGCAGGAAGTCCTCGACCCGCCGGGGATCGCCCGTGGGGCCGCGAAAGCCGGTCGGTGCCGGGTCGGCCGCCAGGCCGGCACGTTCGAAGCAGGCCAGGGCACGCGGCATGTGCAGGGCCTGGGTTACCACCAGCACCCGTTGCACGTCGCTTTGCTGCAGGCGCTGGCGGGTGTGCGTGGCGTTCTCGCAGGTGTTGCGCGAGGTGCTCTCCAGCCAGCGCACCGGCACCCCCAGATCGGCTTGCAGGGTGGCCGCCATCAGCTCGGCCTCGGAGCGCCGCCCGGGCAACGCGCCCGGACGCCCGCCCGAGACCAGCAGCGGCAGCCCGGTGTCGCGGTGCAGCCGGGCGGCATGGCGCAGACGCTCGTGGGTCTGGGGGTTCAGGGCATCGCGGCCGCCGTCCTCGCCGCGTCCGGGCCAACGTCCGCCGCCCAGCACCACGATGGCATCGGCCCGCCCCACCGCCACCACGGCATCGCGCAGATCGCGCTCGATGGCGTGCGCCAGTGGCTGGGCAACAACATTCAGGCTTGGCAGCACCAGCGCCAGCAGACCGATCGCCAATAACGGCCGCCCCCCGCGCCAGTCGGCGCGCCAGAAGGCGCCCCCGACCAGGGTCAGCGCGATCCCAAGCCCCGGGGGCAGCAACAGGTATTCGGCAACCGTCTGCAGGGACGCGAGCACGGCGCTCTCCGCCTGCGATCCGCCCTACTTCTTGCCCGGGGAATAGAGGTAGTGGGCGTACGTCGCCACGTCCTCGGAGACCCGGCGGATCAGATGATCCAGGCTGATGATGGCGAATTCCAGCAGGTTCACCGCGATGTACGGCTGCTCGACGCGCAGGCGGTCATACATGGAGCGCGAAAGACGCAGCAGGCGGGTATTGTCGCTCAGGGCGCGCATGCGCACGCCGCGCGGCACGCGGTCAAAGAACGACATGGACCCGGCCAGCTCGCCGGTTTGCATGCGACCGACCTCGATCTCCTGGTTGCCGTCGTCATGGTAGAGCGCGGCGGTCCCGCTGACGACGAAGAACAACGACTCCCCGACCTCGCCGATATCGGCGATCACCTGCTTGTGGTGGGTTTCCAGCACCTCCAGGTATTCGAGAAGGATCTCGACCTCGGCCGGCGTCAGCGACGCCGAGATCGGGTGTTTGGAGAGGAATTCGGTCAGCAGTTCCTTGGACATGGAGAGGCTTCCTTCTGACGGGTCCGCAGTAGAAGTGGGAGTACATTAGAGTATAACGAACGCGGCCCCGGGACGGGGCGACCAAGACCACCGGGGAGGTACCGCTTGATCGACATCGATGCCCTGCGCCGCCACCTGCCGCGGCGCCTGCGCGACGGCCGGACCGTCCTGCTTGTGGCCGACACGGATAGCCAGGAAAGCCCTCCGGGCGTGGAGCAGGAGAGCGTCGCGGCATTTCTCGAGCACCCGCCCAGGCCGCGCGTGCCGCTGGTCCTGCTGCCGGATACGCTGAGCGCACTGGACGTCACGACGGGCCAGCAACTCCTGGGCGGGCTGCGCGACCGCTGGGCCGACGAGGTGCTGATCCTGCACCGCCGGGACGACGAACGCTGGGGCCTGAACGATTTCCTCGCCCTCGGTTTCCGCCACGACCCGGAGGCCGAGGCGGCCGCGCCGGATCACACGGTCTATCGCACCAGCCTGTACGACTACAAGCTCACCCCCGACTGGCTGAACGCCCGTTTCTGGGCCAACCCGGAGATGTGGGACAAGCGCCGCTGGTAGCGGCGCCCGGCGGACGAGCCGCCATACGCCTAATCGTCGTCGGGGTTCAGGCGCGGATGCGTCTCCTCGCCCCACCACCAGACCACGGCGCCGGAGGCAAACATCGCGATCACCACGAACCAGAAGCCCCAGACCACCGACCCGCCAATATGGGCCACGATGCCCAACCCGAAGGCCCCCACTCCGTAGCCAAGATCCCGCCAGAAACGGTAGGTCCCGATCGCCGAACCGCGCCAGTTCGGGTGCGCGATATCCGCCACTGCCGCGCTCAGGTTGGGATACAGCAGCGCCATGCCGAGACCGGTCACCGCCGCCGCGAACGACCACCACAGCACGCCCTCGCCCAGCAGCGTCAGGGCCACCCCGCCGCCGCAGATCCACATGCCCCAGATAATCGGCTGCCGGCGGCCAATATGGTCCGACAGGCGGCCGGTGAGGAACTGCGATCCGCCCCAGACAAACCCGTAGATCCCGACCACCCAGCCGATCGCCGCGAGGCTGAGTCCCTGCTGGTAGAGGAACACCGGATAGAACACCCACACCAGCGCATCCACGAACTTCTCGACCAGCCCCGCCTGACTGAACGCGGCCATGCGCCGGTCGCGCCAGGACATCAGCGTGAACACCTCCCAGGTGCTGGGCGTATCGGAGATATTCTTCGAATACCGCGGGATGGGCCCAGTGGACTGCCCCGCGGCATGCCGCGCACCCTCGGCCTTCGCCCAGTCCAAGGTCTCGCGCACAAACAGCACCGTCAGCACGATCGCCAGCGCGATCACTACCAGGCCAAAAATCAACAGCCCCATGCGCGGACCGAACGCTGCAGCCATGTAGCCCGTCACGATCCCCGCCACTGCGACCCCGACATAGCCGGAGAACTCGTTCATCCCCATGGTGAAACCGCGTTCATCGGCACGGGTGATGTCCATCTTGGCCGTCTGGGTCATCGACCAGGCCAGGCCCTGGTTCACGCCCAGCAGCACGGTCGCGGCCACGATCCAGCTCCAGGACGGCGCGTAGAGAATCATGAACGGGATCGGGATCGCCGCCACCCAGCCCAGCATCAGGACGGTCTTGCGGCCCAGCCGTTCGGACAGGCGACCGGCAACAAAATTGAGCGCCCCCTTCACCACGCCAAAGGCGACCACAAACGCGGTCAGCAGCATGAACGAGCCCTCGGCCACCCCGAATTCGCTCTCCGCCAGGGCCGGCACGACCGTGCGCATCATCCCGATCGTCAGGCCGACGAAGAAAACCTGGATCAGCTGCTGACCGAACTGCCCGAGGTTCTCCCGGATCCCGTGCGTCAGGTGGGCATAGGCCTCCGCGGCCTTGTGATGGTCCGTCATGGCGAGTCCCTCTTGTTTCCGATCAGGCCGCGATGTTCGCGGCAACGTAGGCATCCATCCCCGAAGGACGCGGCGGGATGTCCTGGGTCAGGAAATCGACGAACGCCTCGCGGTCGCGGATCCCAAGCCCCGGGTTGAAGCGCTTTTCGAAGCCCAGGGTGGACGAGGGCTTGCCGGACAGGCCTGCGCCACAGACGCTCCCGGCATAATGGCCCGGGTAGATCTCCAGCTCGTCCGGCAGACCCAACAGGCGTTGCTGCAGGCTGTCGAACATGCGCCCGGCCATCTCCCGCTCGCGCCCCGCCAGGTCAGGGCGCCCAATGCTTCCGATAAAAAGTGTATCGCCGGTCAACACGAACCAGGGCTGATCGCCGCGACGCTTGTCGGTAACCAGCAGGCACACGCTGTCCTCGGTATGGCCCGGAGTATGGATCACCTTGACCTCGACATTCCCGGCCGCGATCCGCTCGCCATCCTCCAGCGCGTGGAAGTCGAACTCGACCACCGAGCGATCCGACGCGTGCAGGCAGTACTCGGCTCCGGCACGCCTTGCCAGATCACGGCCGCCGGAATAGTGGTCGGCATGGATATGCGTATCGATCACGTGGGTGATCGCGACACCCACCTCGCGGGCCCGCTCCAGAAACCAGTCCTGATCGCCGTCCACCACATCCACGGCAATCGCCTTCCCTAGCGATCCACAGCCGAACAGATAGGACAACGACGATTCCCGCGTGGGCAGCTGATGGAAAAACATGACGTGCCTCCTGGACCGATTTCCGGTCTCTCCCTGGGTTAGTTGGATTCCGAGTCCTGGGTAATGGGCAGACCCTGATAGCGCCATTCGGCGACGCCATCCTCGAAGCGGGTCGCCTGGAACCCGTGCGCGGCCAGGATCTCTACAGCCTCGCTGGCCATCAGGCAGTAGGGACCGCGGCAATAAGCCACCACCGGTCGGTCGGTCGGCAGCTCGCCGAGCCGATTGCGCAGCTCGCTGATCGGGATGGATCGGGCATACGGCAGATGGGCGTTCGCGTATTCCATGCCGGGACGCACATCGAGAACGATGAGATCGCCCCGACGCGCCTGTTCCAGCAGTTCGGGGCCCGCCATCGGGGCCAGCTCGCCAGGGCCCTCGGCCATTTCGCGGGTCGCGGCCTGCAATTCGAGCAGGCGCTCCTCCGCCAGGGTGCGCAGCATTACCCAGAAATCCGCGACATGCTGATCCACCAGGCGATAGAACATATGGCGCCCTTCGCGCCGGGCCTCGACCAGCCGCGCCTGGCGCAGCTCCTTCAGGTGGGCACTGGTCAGCTTCACGCTGAGCTCTGCATCCGCAGCCAGCTGCTCGACGCTCTTTTCGCCCTGCACCAGCACCTCGATCAGTTCCAGGCGTTTCGGGCTGGCCGCGGCGCGCGCGATGCGGGCCACCTGTTCGTACAGCAGATCCTTGAGTTCACGTCCGGACACAGTGTTCATTCCAATATTCATTGGAATGAACGATAGATGACCCAGGGATCGCACGCAAGTCCGGTGATGACCCGGATCTGGCCGCGGAGGAATCCTCCCACCGCCAGGGGCGCGCTGGATCGGGCCCTCCGGTTTCTGGGTGATTTTGGGGTCTCGCCTATTCCTGAGTAGTTTACTCGGGAACTTCAATTAGAAGTTGCTTACTAACTTAACGAGCAACCCGTGCCTTCGGGCACACTTCCCCTGCAACAGGAGAACGTCATGAGCCAACTGATCAACAACTTCCCGGCCGACGGTGTCGTCACCATCAACCGCGTGATCCTCAAGCCGGAATACACCATCGACGATCTGCAGGAACGTGTGGCCGTCCTGTGCGAGAACGTAAAGACCTATCACTCGGATACCGGCTTCGTCGGCGGCTTTGTCGCGCTGAACTCCGGCTCCGTCTCCAATGAAGGCTCCACCATCGGCCAGGCGGTCGAGAGCCCCATGAAGGACAAGGAAGCCCTCATCATCACCTTCTGGAATAGCTTCGACGAACACGAAGCGTCGCACCAGAGCGAGACCTTCCAGCCCCTGTTCCAGCAGGTACTGGAACTGTGCGAGAACGGAAACGAGGAGATCGCCTACGAGATGCTCTGGTCCGGCGCAGCCTACGATCCGGAACAGGCGAGGGCCGCCCGCGAGGCGAAGGAAACCCACGCGGCCTGAGGGCCGCTATTCAGGCACGATCGTCTCTCCGACGACCGTACCCATGGCCGGGGCCTTGCGCCCCGGCTTTTTCGTGTCTGGCGCGCCGTCATGTCCCCTACCCGGATGATCGGCTATCCGCGCACGAGCGCCGGCGGGCTCACGCGCGCGGGACGTCGTCGTCCTGCTTCGCGTCCTGCATCTCCGGGGGCGAGGCCAGGGTGTGATTCTTCTCGTCGTAGCGGCCCTTCAGCTCGTCGGTCTTGCTGTGCTCCCACAGCGGCACCCCGACAAAGTAGCCGGCGCGCCCGATCGCGTGCGCGGCCACCGGTGCGGTGAGCAGCAGGAAGCCAATCACCGCCACCGCGCGGGTGGTGACCCCGCCGTCGCCAAAGTAAACCGCCACGCCGACCATCATCAGACCCGCCCCCAGCACACCGGCCTTGGTGGTGGCATGCAGGCGCATCGGCAGGTCGGGCATGCGCACCAGACCCAGCGCCGCGACCACCATGAACGCGGCCCCGACGACCAGAAACAACCCCGTCAAGAACTCAGTCATCGTCCCGGTGCCCCCCTTTCTCCAGGTAACGGGCAAAGCCCACTGCGGCCAGGAACGCGGTCAACGCCAGCACCATGGCCACGTCGATGAACGGGGTGCGGCCACTGGAGATCACGTAGACCGCGATGAAACCGATGGTCAGCGACGCAATCAACTCCAGTGCCACCACGCGATCCGGCAGCGTCGGCCCCAGGTACAGCCGCCAGAACCCCAGCACCAGGGCCAGGCTCAGCAACGCATTGGAAGCAATAATAGCGATATCGAACATCGGACCTCCCCGCGCCTAGCGCAGGACCTCCAGCGCGCGGTGTTCCAGGTACTTGATCGAGCGGATCACCGCATCCCGGTCCTCGAGGTACATCACGTGGATGTACAGCACCTTCTTGTCGGTGGAGACGTCCAGGCTCAGCGTCCCCGGTGTCAGCGAGATCAGGTTGGCGACGATGGTGATCTCGCCATCGGTCTTGGCATCCAGCGGGAAGGCAATCACGCCCGGCACCATGTGGTGAGTCGGCGTCATCACGTCGTAGGCAACCTTGAGGTTCGACAGGAACAATTCCCACAGGAAAAACCCGATAAACCCGATGAATTTCGGCACCCGCCGCGCGTAGCTGGCAAACCCCGGCTTGTCACGCAGGGCAAAGGCCAGCAGCACGTAGCCCAGGAAAAATCCAACCAGCAGATTGCCGGTGGTAAACGTCCCGGTCAGAAAGACCCAGATCAGGGCCAGCGCGATGTTCCAGGTCAGCGCGATCATTGGCGGGCCTCCCCGAGTACCGCCTCGATATACTGCGACGGATCCAGCAACTGCTCGGCCGACATCAAAGCCATCTGGTAGATCGGCTCGCCGTACAGGCCGATGGCCACGGTCATCAGCGCCAGCATGATCACCGGGACCCACATCCAGATCATCGGGCCGGACGTGACGTCAAGCGTCTCGCCCTCGACCCCTTCCGGCTGCGCCTTCCAGAACACCTCGGCCCAGATCTTGATCATCGAGTACAGCGTCAGCAGACCCACCACCAGCGCGACCGCCACCACCCAGTAGGCCTCGGCTTCGATGCCCGCGCGGATGATGATGAACTTGGCAAAGAAACCCGACAGCGGCGGCAGCCCCGCCAGCGACAAGGCCGGAATCAGAAACAGCACCCCCAGCATTGGATGCGTACGGTAGATCCCGCCCATCAGCTTCAGCTCGTGGGTGCCCTTCATCACGAACGTGATCCCGCTGATCAGGAACAGATTCGCCTTCACGATGATGTGATGCATGATGTAGAACACCCCGCCCACCAGGGCCAGCGGCGTGAACAGCGCCAGACCCATGATCATGTAGCCGATCTGGCTGATGATGTGAAACGACAGGATGCGCCGGAATTCGTAATGCGCGGCCGCCCCGAGCACGCCGGTCAGCATGGTCGCCGCTGCGACCCACAGCAGGATCTCGTGGGTGTAGTCGACTTCCTGATTGAAGATCAGCGTGAACACGCGGTACAGCGCGTAGACCCCGACCTTGGTCAGCAACGCCGCGAACAGCGCCGAGACCGCCACCTTCGGCGTGTGGTAGGACGCCGGCAGCCAGAAGAAGAACGGGAACGCCGCGGCCTTCACCCCGAACGCGACCAGGTACAGCATCGCGATTACGGTCACCAGACCGGTGTCCTCGACGGTGGACAGCTTGTCGGCGATATCCGCCATGTTCAGGGTGCCGGTCAGCCCGTAGGTCAGGCCGATCGCGGTCAGGAAGATCATCGACGACAGCAGGTTCAGGGTGACGTACTTGATCGCCCCCTCCATCTGCGCGCGCTCCCCACCTAGGATCAGCAGCGCGAAGGAGGCGACCAGCATCACCTCGAACCACACGTAAAGGTTGAAGATGTCGCCGGTCAGGAACGCGCCATTCACCCCCGCCAGCAGCAGATGCAGCAGCGGGTAATATCCGAACTTCTCCGACATCTTGCCAATGCCGGAGAGCGAATAGATCGCCGTGGCGAACCCGATGATGCCGGTCAGCACCACCATGATCGCCGCCAGCATGTCGGACACCAGCACGATACCGAATGGCGCGGGCCAGGAGCCCATCTCCATCACCACGTGCCCGTGCTCCCAGGTATCCGCCAGCAGCCACACGCTGACGGCCAGCATCAGCCCGGTGCCGAGCACACCGAGGGCCCGCTGCGCGAAGTGCGAACGCCACAACATCACCGACAACGCACCGACCAGCAGCGGCACGATGATCGGGAGGGCCACGGACATCATCATCGATCGGTGTCCTTCATCTGATCCATGTCATCGGCCTGCACCACTTCGTAGGCGCGGTGGATCAGTACCACGGCGAACGCCAGCACCCCGAAACCGATCACGATCGCCGTCAGCACCACGGCCTGCGCCAGGGGATCGGCCGCGACCCCCTCGGGCACCGTGTCCCCGGGGGAGATCAGTGGCGGCGCGCCCGATGTCATGCCGGCGACGGTAAAGATCAGCAGGTTGGCGGCATTCGACAGCAGCACCAGGCCGATCACCAGCTTCACGATCGAGCGGCGCAGCATCATGTAGATGGCCGCGGCATAGAGACCGCCGACCACGAAGGCCATGACGACTTCCATTAGTCCTCCGCCTCCGCGAGGTTGAGCATGATGGTCAGCACCGAGCCGATGACCACCAGGTACACCCCGATATCGAAGATCAGCACGGTCGAGAGCTTCATCTCGCCGAAGATCGGCGCAGTGAACTCCCACCACTGGGCAGTAAAGAAGGCCTGCCCGCGAAACACGCCGGGAATGGCACTGATCACCGCCAGCACCATGCCGGCACCCAGAAGATCCCGAGGGTCCACCCGCAGCACCTTGCGTGCCGACTCGGTATCCATCGAAAACAGGTACAGCAGGATCGCCGCCGCCGCGACCAGTCCACCAATGAAACCGCCGCCCGGCTCGTCGTGCCCGCGCAGCAGCAGGAACACGGAAAACAGCAGCAGCAGCGGCAGCAGGAAATGTCCCGCGGTGCGCAGGATCAGGGAATGCATGTTCATCGGCGGTCCTCCGCGCGGAAACGAAGCATCGCGTACACCCCGATCGCCGCCAGCGCCAGCACGAAGATTTCGCCCAGGGTATCCAGTGCACGGAAGTCGACCAGCACCACGTTAACGATGTTGCGGCCGTAACCGGACGGCACCGACTCGTCGATGAAGTACTGCGAGATGGAGTCGAACAGCCGCGCATCCACGGTGCTCAGGATCAGCAGCGTGATCATGCCGCCCATCACCAGCGCGATCCCGGCGTCACGCAGGCGCAGCGCGGTGGACGACAGGTTCAGGAAGCCCGGCAGCCGGAACAGCACCAGCACCAGCAGGATCACGGTCAGGGTCTCGACCAGCACCTGGGTGATGCCGACGTCCGCCGCGCTGTAGAGCACGTAGACCAGCGCCACGGTGAAGCCCAGCGAGCCCAGGGCCGCCACTGCGCCCAGTCGCGAGCGGGTCAGCACCGCGAACAGCGTGGAGGCCACCAGGACCGCCAGGATGGCGATCTCGTGGACCTTCAGGCGCTCGAGATTCAGCGACCCGACGCCGACCTCGAACAGCTGGGCGGTGACCCCGACCAGACCCGCGGTCACCACGACGATCACGATCACGTAATAGCGCAGATAGCCGTTCTGCAGCACTCGGGTCTGCCATTCGGACAGCCACACCAGGCCGTCCATCATCTTGAAATAGCCCTTCTCCGGGCCGTATTCGGCGGCGCGATCGACCCAGGCCAGCGCGCGGCGCGCCTGTTCCCAGCGCCAGTAGAGAATCCCACCGGCCAACAGGCTGAAGGCGGAGATCGCCAGCGGCCAGTTCAGGCCGTGCCACAGCGACAGATAGCCGTCGACCGGCGCGCCCTGCACGCTGGCCGCCGCCGCGTTGATCAGGCCCTCGTCGGCCAGCCCCGGCCCCAGGCCGAAGATCAGGCCCAGGCTCGCGAGCACCGCGGGGCCCGCCAGCATGGCCACCGGGGCGTCGTGCTGCGGGGTCTTGGGCGTGTCCGTCTTCGGCCCGAACCACGGCCGGATGCCGACAATCGCGGCGACCGCCACCCCGAGGATCGCGGTCAGCACCGCCAGCAGGGTCAGGATGCCGACCAGCCCCGGGGCCCCAAGCACCGCCTCCAGCATCAGCTCCTTGGCGACAAAGCCGAACAGCGGGATCACGCCCCCCAGCGACAGTGCCGCGAGGACCGTGAATGCCGCAGTCACCGGCAGCGTGCTGCGCAGTCCGCCGGTCTGCAGGAAGTCCTTGGCCCCGGCCTCGTGATCCAGGATGCCCGCGACCATGAAAAGCGCGCCCTTGTACAGGGAATGCGCCAGCAGGAAGGCCATCGCCGCCATCAGAGCGGTTTCGGTGCCAATACCGATCAACATGGTCAGGGTGCCCAGCGCCATCACCGTGGAATACGCCAGCACCTTTTTCACGCCCGTGGAGCGGTAGGCCAGGAACACACCGGTGAACATGGTCACCGAGCCGACCAACACCAGCGTGGTGAACCAGACATCCGTGCCACCCAGCGAGGGATTCAGGCGCGCCAGCAGGTAGATGCCGGCCTTTACCATGGTGGCCGAGTGCAGGTAGGCGGAGACCGGCGTGGGCGCCGCCATCGCGCGCGGCAGCCAGAAATGGAACGGGACCTGTGCCGACTTCGTGAAGGCCCCGAGCAGGATCAGGAACAACAGCGGCAGATACAGCGCATGCTCGCGCACCACATCGCCGTTGGAGAGGATCTCGGAGATCTCGTAGGAGCCACCGGCCATCGCCAGCATGATGACGCCGGCGAGCATTGCCAGACCGCCGCCGACGGTTACGAACAGACCCTGGAGCGCGTACTTGCGGGCGTCCGCGTTCTCGTGGTTGTAGCCGATCAGCAAGTAGGACGTGATACTGGTCAGCTCCCAGAACACGAACATCGCGATCAGGTTATCCGCCAGCACCAGCCCCAGCATGGACCCCATGAAAGCCAGCAGAATCACGTAGAAACGGCCGAGATCGCGATCCTTCTCGAGGTAGCGCCCGGCGTAGGTGACGATGAAGAAACCGATACCCGAGATCAGTAACGCAAACAGCAGTGACAGGCCGTCCACCAGGAACGAGAGCTGGATATCCAGCCCCGGCAGCCAGGGCCAGGCCAGCACGATGGATTCGCCGCTGGAAACCGCCGGCAGGAAACTCAGGAAATAGACGAACAGCCCGGCCGGCAACAGGCCCAGCACCCAGCCACTGGTGCGGCCGGTCAGGCGGTGGATCGTGGGCGCAAACGCCGCCACCAGGAACGTTGACAGAATTGCGTACAGCATCCGGTCAGCTCAGTCCTTTCAGTTCCGGGCCAAGGCACGCGGCCGCGACCGCGCATGTGAGGGTCCTTCCGATCCTGACGGGGCGAGCCGATCAAGGCGCACCAGGGTCAAATCGGTCGCGGAAGCCTACCGACTCGGCCGAGGCCGCGCAAGAAACGTGACGTTCCTCGCGCAAGCCCCGAAAGACACGCTGACAGCGGCCTTTTCAGACGAGAAGAACCGGTCTCAGGAAAGCGCCGATCAAGACCCCCGGTATCAGCTCCATTCACTGCGACGGCGTCGGGTGGGAATCCGCGTAAGCACGATCCCGAGAATCACCGAACCAACCGTGACCAGTGCTCCGGTCATGAACCACTTGCGCTGACTGTCCGCCTGCATCACCTCGACCTGACGGCGATACTCGTCGGCGGAGTCGCGGGCATCGATCAGGTTCTCTTCCAGGCGGCGATTCTCGCGCTGGATTTCCTGCGGCCGCGAGGCGATATCACGCAGCTCTTCCAGCTCGGTTTCCATCTCCGCGAGCTGCGCCTGCAGTTCGTCACGTTCCGCGGTCAACGCATTGCGCCGATCCAGCAGTTCCGCGATCCGGCCCTCCTGGTCATCCGCCCCGGAGCGGATCTCGGCCAGCTCGGCCTCGACTTCGGCCAGGCGCTCGCGCGAATGCGGCTCGTCCTGCAGGTAGCGGGTCAGGATCCAGGCCTCGTTGCCGCTGGGCAGGCGCACCCGGCTCCAGCCGTCACCGGACTGCTCCATCACCGTCAGCGGCTGCCCGGCGCGCACGGCACTCACGATCCGGTGCTGGTTCGACGGACCACCCCGTGCGCCAACCTCCAGTTCCTCGCTGACGTACCGGGTCTGCTGCGCAGCCGCGCCGCCCCAGGCCACCATCAGCAATCCGCCCAGAACCAGCACTACCACGCGCATCGGCCACCCATTCGTCGTCATGTCTTCTGCCATCTCTTGATTCGTCAGGGATCAACGGCGCTGCATTCTACAGCGGTATCCGCGCAGCGCGTGCCAGGCCACGCCAGGGGTTGATCGAGTTCACATAACGATTGCCGCGAGCCTTACAAGAACTGCTCGCGCACTACCCGCGACGGAAACGTGAGCAGATCAAACGCCATCGGCGCCAGTCGGCGGATCTGCGCCGCCGTCACCGCCAGCAGGTACAGGACCCCGGCCAGCACGGCGAGCAGCAAGCTCAGAAGCCCACCCAGCATCACTCGGGTCGCCTGCAGGACGCCCACCAGCCAGATCGGTGCCAGCGCCACGATCAGCGGGATCACCAGCCCCAGGATCGCCCCCACCGACTGTTCGAACAGATCCAGCGTCACCGGGGGTGCCTCGCCCCCTGCCAGCAGGGTATCGACCATTTCCTGGCGATAAGCCACCCACTCCAGGTGGAAACCGCCAAACCCGGAGACCAGCGCCAGTGCGGCCAATGCCACCGCAGCCACCACCACCAGGGCGCGGCGCACGCCCTCGCTGCCGTCCATCAGGGATTGTGGCAAGAGCCGCGAGACACCGCGCGCCTCGGCCAGCAGCCAGCCACAGACCGCGGCCGCCCCCAACAGGATCACGACCACCAGATCCGGGAAGGCGACGCCGCCGGCCTCCATGGACGCCGGAAATTGCGAGCCCAGGGCCGGGTCGAACAGGCGCTGGTACACGATCACTGCCACAGCCGTCAGCGCCAGTCCGGCTGCGCCCAGCAGCCACTGGCTACCCGCCTGGGCATACGCCGGCCACTGTCGGTGCGCCGGATGGTCACGGCTCTCGCAACGAGTCAAACCGTTGTCGAGACGTTCCCCCTGGCGCTGCAGGTCCGCCAGTCGCCGGTGAACTTGCTCCAGGCGCCCGGTCAGCTCGTGCAACGGGGCCTCCATGCGGCGGCGCGCCGACAACAGGCCACGGGCCATCTGGCGGTGCTCCTCCATACCCAGGCGAGCGATGCGCAGCACCGTCTCCTGCATGTCCTGCGCCAGACGTTGCCCCTGCGGGCTCTCGCCGACGGGCGTGCTCACCAGCGCCTCCAGCCGGCTGACCCAGCCCGGCTCGGCGGACAAGCGCCCCTCGTCGCGGGCGTAGGCGTCCTCCAGCTGGCGCAGCGTCTCGTGGACCTGCTGGCGCAGATCGGGGATCTCGGCCAGATCATGGCCCACCAGCCGAGCGTAGCGTCGCTCCAGGGCATGCACCGCGACATGGACGCGCTCCGCCTCCAGCCTCGCCAGATGCGCCTGGTGCCAGCGCTGAGCCGCATCGCGCAGATGCAGCACCTGGCGCCGCAGGGCACAGACCAGGCGCGTAATCCCACCCGTCAGGCCCACCAGCAATCGCCGCAGCGGCCGTCGCGCCAGATCGAGCACGATAATCGCGACAACAACCCCCACTACCCACAGCATTACAGTGACCGCCACGACGACCCCTTGCTTATTGTTTTACGGCATGGTCGGTGCCCGCACCCTCCAGCGCAACTCGGACCTCCGCCTTCGCGCTCCGATTATGTCGCAACGCCTCCACGCCTGCCGGCGCGCGGAGGGATCCGTACTCAAGTTTGCGGCGCCGGCGCCGATATCCGGATTAAATCCCCGGAGACTTCGCGATGCTCAGCCTCGACCTCCTGCCGACACCCGCACCGGCCCGCACCGAGAACCCCGCCTGGCTGGATGCCGGGTTCACCGCCGGCTGGCTCCCGGCCTTCCGCGACCGCCGCACCGGCGAGGTCCATGCGAGCCATCTGGATGACGGGCGCCTGGCCTGCACGCACATCCTGGATACCGTGCCCGCGCCCTGGGTCTCCGAACGCGACGGCAAGGGGCGCCCGACGGCCCTGACCGCCGACATCCAGGCCGGCTACCTGCGCGGCGATCGCTTCTTCACCCTCGCGGAACTGCTACGGTATCCATCCGACGCCTGACGACCGGCCCGTCAGCGCCACCACGCCCGCCGCAATTGCTTTTGCGCGCGGGTTTCGGTCCAATACCGGCCTTTTCCCCGAGCGGCGCTCCCATGCAGAAGAATCAGTACGATCGCGACGAACTCCTGGCCTGCGGCTACGGCGACATGTTCGGCCCCGGCAACGCCCAGTTGCCGGTCCCCAACATGCTGATGATGGACCGCGTCCTGGAGATCAACAGCGACGGCGGCCAGTACGGCAAGGGCGAGATGATCGCCGAACTGGATATCAACCCCGACCTCTGGTTCTTTGCCTGCCACTTCCCGGGTGACCCGGTCATGCCCGGCTGCCTCGGCCTCGACGCGATGTGGCAGCTGGTCGGCTTCTACCTGGCCTGGCTCGGCAACCCGGGCCGCGGTCGCGCCCTCGGCGTGGGCGAGGTCAAGTTCACCGGCCAGGTCCTGCCCACCGCGAAGAAGGTCACCTACCACATCGACATGAAACGGGTGATCTCGCGCAAGCTGGTCCTCGGCATCGGCGACGGCATCGTCAAGGTCGACGGCCGCCCGATCTACGAGGCCCACGACCTCCGCGTCGGCCTGTTCACCTCCACCGAAAACTTCTAACCCCACCGGCACCCGCCCGACCCCTACTTACTGCCATTAGGCCCGGGCTGGCCCCGGTTCGTCGCTGGTGTTTACGGTGGCTCGGGTCCGACGCCTGCCGGTTGCTGGCTGGCCATGGTTCAGCGCTCGGTGTTTACGGTGGCTTCGTCCGGCCGCCTGCCACGCGCTCTCTCGCGAGCGCACCGCGAGGTACTTTCTTGCTTGCCCAAGAA
>NZ_MVAR01000015.1:77142-77386 GCF_001999325.1 Thioalkalivibrio versutus | reverse complement strand
AGCGCCTTCTCCCGGCCCGAGAACCCTTCCGCAAGGGGCTCCATACGGGAGGGGAAGGTCAAAACCGACCGTATCCCACGCTTCTGCCTAACCATAGGCATCGCCGCCCGAAAGCCCCCGGCGCCCGCTTCGCGGGCGCGGCACGCCATGGCCAAAGGCCGAGCGTGCCGAAGATGCTCGAAGACCTAGCCATCATCCACTGGCAAGAACGCTGGGATAGCCGTTGTTTGGACCTGCCTCCCCG
>NZ_MVAR01000015.1:0-77117 GCF_001999325.1 Thioalkalivibrio versutus | reverse complement strand
GCGCTCGCGAGAGAGCGCCTGGCAGGCGGCCGGACAGAAGCCACCGTAAACACCAGACGATTAACCAGGCCCGGCCATTCGGCTCGAGAAACCGCGACAGTCACCACTCGATCAGTCCTTTCCGGGCGCCCCGCCAAATGCATCGCGCAGCCAGCCACGCAGGGCATCGAAGCCATGTTCCGCCTGCTCCGACGGCGGCAGCATCCCCGACACGAAGCCGCGCGCCCGGAACGGCTCCAGTAATTCCGGATCGCCCGAGATCACGTGGACCGGTACCGCCCAGCTGGCGTCCTGACCGGTGATCAGCGCGGCCGCCGGATGATCGCCCAGCATGAAGAACAGTGTTTCCTCGTCGGCAAACCGGGCGGCGTAGACCCCGGTCACCTCCAGCGAGTAGCGCACCGACTCCGCGTAGTACTCGCGCACGCGACCAAAGTCCCGCCACAGCGTCTCCGGCGCGGGCCCCTGGTCGGCCCACTGGTCAAAGATCGCGCCATCCCCGATCGCATCCCAGTCCTCGAGCACCGGGAGGATCGGTGTCCATGGTGCATGGGAACTGACCAGCCCCAGCATCGCGAACACCGCGTCTTCCGACGTCGCGCGCACCTCGCGCTCGAAGAACGACCAAGTGTATTGGTCCGGCATCGTCACCCAGAAGAATGGCGGCCCGGCGTAGTCGAAGTCGTACTTGTCCACGATCCGGTCCCAGCCGAACCACCGGCCCTCCGGCCAGTCAAGCTGGATCGCCGGCGCGAGCATCACCGTGCGGTGCCCGGTCGTCTGGAAATCCTGCACCAGGGTATCGCGGGGTTCGGCCTGCAACCCGTCGTAGTGCCCGGCGTAGCGGACCTGCAGGCCCGACAGCAGCGAGGCCTGCGCCAGCCACGACTGGCCGCCGGCAATCGGCGCCTCCAGCACGCCGGTCACCACGTGCAGGCCAGCCGCGTCGAGCTCTTCGCCAATCGACTCGAGTCCCGGCACGATCACGGGCGCATAGCGCTCGTCGAAAACGGCGGAGACGCCATAGGACTCCACCAGGCCCAGGATCACGTCGACCCCGGCAAGTCCCGGCAGCGGTTGTGCCCCGGCCTGTTCACGGCTTTGCTGCAGCCGCGCACGAAAGGCCCGGTTCTCCGCGATGGCCGCCTGCCCCGCCGCGATCTGCTGCTGCACCATCCCAGCCGCCGGCGCGACCGTTCCGGCGGGCGCCACGTCGCGCATGCCGGCGGCCGTACCCACCAGGCCAAGCGCCAGCAGCCCAACGGCAAGGGGCAGCGGCACCCGCCGCGCGCCTGCGAAGCGGCTGCCCAGCGCATACAGCCCCCGAGCCGCTCCCCAGATCACCACGACCAGCCCGGCGATCAGGACGATGGCCAGCAACACCGTGGCCAGCGTACCGAGATTCCCGGTCACCAACTGGTACACCGCATCCAGCAGTATCCAGTCCTGGATCAGGTTGAGCGGCCGGGTCAGGCTGGCCCGGGTCAGGGCATCGAACAACGCCAGCACCACCAGCGCCAGCAGGAGCCCGCCCGCCAGCCATGTCAGCCCCCGCGCCAGCCGGCCCGCCGGCAGAAGTGCGAACAGGCCCACCAGCAGCACGGCCTCCCAGGCCAGCCAGTACGGTGCGAGTCCCGCGTAGCGCGGGATTTCCAGACCCAGCAGCACCGCATTCAGCGCAACAAGGGTCAGCAGCAATCGCAGCATCGGCGCCCCGGAATCAGCGCCGAGCCGAACCGAAGGTCATTCGCTGCATCACGCCATCCCGACGCACGCGCCAGTGGAACAGCGCCACCGCAATATGGCCGAGCGCCAGGATCAGGATGGCCATCCCCAGCGCCTGGTGCCAGCCGAACAGGATCTCCGAAAGGGCTTCGTTTTCCGGGAACAAGCCCGGCAGGATCAACGGCCCCAGCTGGACCGGATAGCCCCCGGCCGCGGTCGCCCACCACCCGATCACCGGCATCACGATCAGCAGGACATAGAGCAGCCCGTGCACCACCTCCGAGCCAATCCGCTGCCAACGGGCGAGTGCCACCGCGTAGGGCGGCTTGCCATGACGCAGCCGCAGCCCGATGCGCACCAGCATCAGTGCCAGAATCAGCACCCCGAAGCTCTTGTGCCAGGTGTAAATGGTGTTGGTCGCATCCTCGCCGAAGCGCGCCTGCAACCCTTCGAAACCGAACCAGCCAATCGTCCCGCCGAGACTCAGCGCGCCCAGCACCAATACCGCCACCAGCCAGTGCACCACCCGCTGGCCCCGGCTGTAACGCGGCCAGACACCGGAATCGTTGGTTGTTTGCATGTCGAAGACCTCCTCGTCGCTTCCTTCCCAGCGTAGCAGTCCACTCCGACGGCCGAACGCCGTGAGTACCCCCAAAGGTGTTATCCGAATGGTCGCGCCGTCGCAGTTCCACGCTACCCTTGTACGGATGAACCACGCACCCCGTCGCGAGCCTGTTCGACCTCGAGCGTTCGAACCCGGCCGTATCCGCTGTCTGACCTTCGACCTCGACGACACGCTGTGGCCGGTGATGCCGGTCATCCATCACGCCGAGGCGCGCTTCTATGCCTGGCTTCGCGAGCAGGCGCCCGAGGTGTGCGAGCGCTTCGGTCCCGATGCCCTGATCCAGGCGCGAACGGCCTTCATGCGCGCGGCCCCCGACCACGAGCGCCACGACCTGACCCGCCTGCGCAAGCGCTGGCTGCGCGAACTGGCCGAAACCTGTGGCTGCTGCCCGGAGCGTCTGTCGGGTGAAGGCTTCCAGGTGTTCTGGGAGGCGCGCAACGAGGTCACGCCCTATCCCGAGGCCCAGAATGTGCTGGCAACCCTGGCACGCCACTTCCGCCTGGGCGCGATCAGTAACGGTAACGCGGATGTCTTTCGCACACCCCTGGGCCGACACTTTGATTTCGCCATCGCCGCCGGGGAGGCCGGGGCCGCCAAGCCCGATCCACGCATCTTCCACCAGGCCCGCGAACAGGCGGGCGTAACGCCGGACGCCATCCTGCACGTCGGGGACGACAGCACCGCGGACGTCCTGGGAGCACTACAGGCCGGATTCCGCGCCGCCTGGTTCAACCCCGACTCGCTCCCCTGGGAACACGGTCACCCCCGCCCCTGCCTGACCCTCGGCCGCCTCGGCCAGCTGCCCCGGCAACTCGGCATGGAAGCCTGAGCCAACCCGGCCACGGTCCGGGATTGGCTTTGGTCCGCGATTCTTCCAAACTGCGCCCATGATCCCGACCGCCTCCCCGCGTCCATGAAGCTCCTGTGCGTGGGCGACATCCATCTGGGCCGACAGCCGTCGCGCATCCCGCCCGCGGTGGACGAGGCGCTCGGCATCGCAAACCTCGGCCCGGCCGCTGCGTGGCGCCGCAGCGTCGACTACGCCGTGGAACAAGGCATCGACGCGGTTCTGCTGGCCGGCGACGTGGTCGAACAGGAGGACGACTTCTACGAGGCTTACCGCGACCTGAGGGCGGGTGTCGAGCGCCTGACCCAGGCGGGCATCCGGGTACTCGGCGTCGCCGGCAACCATGACGTCCAGGTCCTGCCACGGCTGGCCGAATCCCTGCCGGCCTTCGAGCTGCTGGGGGCCGGCGGGCAGTGGGACACCCGCGAGCTGCGCGGCCACGATGATCAGCGTGTACGGATTGCGGGCTGGTCGTTCCCCGAAGCGCGCGTAACCACCAGTCCGCTGGAAGGCGATTTTCCCGCCCCCACAGACTGCCCCACCGTCGGGCTGCTGCACTGCGATCGTGACCAGTCCCGCAGCCCGCACGCCCCCGTGCGCAGCAGCGACCTGGAGGCCGCCCCGGTCGAGGCCTGGCTACTGGGCCACATCCACCGCCCCGATCCGCTCGCCGCGCCCCGACCGATGGGCTATCTGGGCTCCCTGAGCGGCATGGATCCGGGCGAGCCCGGCCGCCATGGCCCCTGGCGTCTCGAGATCACCCCGGGCGGCGACCTCGCGATCGAGCAGATTCCATTGGCACCGCTGTACTGGCATACCCTCGAGATCGCCGTGGATGGCCTGCAGCAAGCGGCCGATATCCACCGCCGGGTGACCGAGGCACTGGGAGCCCTCCATGCCGAGCTGGAGACCTGGAGCCACAGGCCTGCGGCCGTCGGCTGCCGCCTGCGGTTGACCGGACGCAGCGATCAACGCCATGCGCTGGAGCGCAGCCTCTACGCCGACGACCCGCGCGCCACCCCGCAGGAACTCGGCGGCCGTTTGTATTTCGTCCATGACTGGCGCCTGGAGGCCCTGCCCGCCCTGGACCTGGCGGAACTCGCCGCGGGCAGCGATCCCGCCGCATTGCTGGCCCGCAAGCTCCAGTTGCTGCAAGGCCCGGACAACGCGGCCCGCCGCGAACTCCTGGAGAAGGCCCGGGCTCCGCTCGCCCAGGTGATTCATGACCCGCGTTATCGCGCCCTCGCCCCGGAGGGCCCGGATGACGAGGCGATCGCCCGCCACCTGGAAGCGGCCGCCCTGCACGCCCTTGACCGGCTGCTGCTCCAGCGCGAGAGCGAAGCGTGAGGGCCGCATGAGACTGGACTCACTGGATATCGTCCGTCTGCCGGGCATCCATCCGGGGTTCCGCCTGGATGCCCTGGGGCCAGGCGTGAACGTGGCCATCGGGCCCAACGCGTCCGGAAAATCGAGCCTGGTGCGCGCCTTGCGAGCCGCCCTGTATGCCCAGGAACTGCGCCAGACCGGAGTCCACATCGAGGCGACCTTCGTCGACGCCCAGGGCCCGTTACAGGCCCATCGGCTGGGGACCGACTTGTCCTGGTCCCGCAATGGCGAACGCGTCGAGGCGCCCCCACTGCCGGATCATCGCTTCATCGACTGCTACACCCTGCGCATCGAGGATCTGCTGAACGCCGACCACGGCACCGAGCAGGAGATCGGCCTGCGCCTGGCCCGCGAACTGGCCGGTGGCTACGACCTGCCCGCCCTGCGCGACGATCCCGCGTTGGCCCTGAAGACGACCCACGCCCGTAGCGAGTCCCAGGCGCTGACGGCCGCGGAACAGGAACTGCGCGAGCGCCGTCAGCAGCAACGCGGCCTGCAACACGACGAACAGCGCCTGACCGACCTGAAGGCGCAACGCCAGCAGACCCAGCGCGCTGCCCACGAGGCCGATCAGTACGAACGCGCCATGGACCTGCTGGGGGCCCGCCGCGAACACCGGGACCTGGAGACCCGGGTGGCGGCCTTGCCTCCCGGTCTGGACAGGCTCCGCGGCGACGAACTGCAACGCCTCGCCCCACTCCAGGACGAATTGCGACGCCTGGAACACGAACAACAACAGGCCCGCGAACGCCTGGAGGACGCTTGCCAGCGCCGCGAGGCAGCCGGACTGGCGGATCCCGAGCTGGATGCCGATCGCGTGGACGATCAACGCCCCGTGGTTCGCAGGCTGCTGGAGCTGGAGAGGGGGCTGGAGCAGACGACAAGGGAGCTGCACGCGGCCCAGGCGACACGGCACCAGGCAACCGAAGAACTGGGGGGCACGCCAGAGGCGATTCCGGCCCTGGACCCCGCCACGCTCCACTCGGTGGAACAGTCCCTGGAGACCCTGCGTGGGCTGCAGGCCGGCATCGCGCAACGGGAAGACGAACTCGCCTCCCTGCCTCCGACTGAGGACACCCTGCCCACCCCCGACACACTGCGACGCGGCCGCGACGAGCTGCTGCACTGGCTGGGGTCCCCGCGCCCCACCCCCTGGACCGGCCTGCGCCGGGTCGCCGCCGGGATCGCCCTGCTCGCGGCGGGCGGCGCCATTGGCACAGCGACGTTGCTGGTACACCCCGCCTTCGCCGTACTCGCGCTCCCGGTCGCCTGGGGCGCCTACATCGCCGCTCGCCCGGCGACCGACAACATACCCCGCGAGGCTGCGAAGGCACGCTTCCGCGATACCGGTCTGGCGCTGCCCACGGACTGGACGGCCGACGCGGTCCGCGAGCGCCTGGCCCACCTGGAGCGTGAACTGGAAACCGCGGAGGGCGCGCGGCGAACGGCGGAGCGCCGCGCTCGACTCGAACGGGAACTGCAAGAGCGGCGCGCCGCCCGCGACCGGGAAGAGGGGCGCCTGAAGGACATTGCCCGGCAGGTCGGCTTCGACCCCGGCTGTATGGATGCCTCGCTGCAGCGCTGGATCCACCTGACCGCGAACCATGACCGGGCGCGCCAGGCCGTGAACACGGCCCGGGCAGAGCAGGAACGCCTGACAGCCGAGCTGGAGGCGACCCGGGCGCCCGTCATGGCCTTTCTCGCCCAGTATGCCGTGGCCCCTCCGGACTCCGAGCCTTCGGCGGATACCCTGGCCCAGCACCTGGACCGTCTCGCCGCCCGGCTGCAGACGCGGGACACCGCGCAGCGGGAGGAGAAGGCCGCCCAGCGCGAACTCGAACGCCTGCAAGCCGACGCGAACCGAACGCGGGAGCAGATCGCCGCCCTGTACGCAGCGGCCGGCCTGGAGAATGACGATGAATCGACCCTGCGCGAGAGGCTGCGTCTGTGGCCCGACTGGCAGGAACTAAACGTGCAACTCGGTAATGTGCGCGAACGCGAACGCGAACGCCGCCGCCACCTCGAGGACCGCCCGGACCTACTGGAGGCGGTCGAGGCCGATGCCGCGGAACCCCTGGAATCGCAACTTCAGACACTGCGCGACCAGGCGGCGGAACGCGACCGGCTGAGCGAGGAGATCGCCCGCATCGAAGCGGCCATCGACCGCGCCGGCCATGAACGCCAGCTGGAAACCGCCCGCGCCCGCCGCGAACTCGCCCGCGACGCCCTGACCCAGCGCCTCGACCAGGCCCTGTTCGCCACGGCCGGCAACTTCCTGCTGGACCAGGTCGAGATGGAACACGAACAGGCGGTGCAGCCCGCCGCCCTGCGCCAGGCCCGCGAGTGGTTCCGGCGCTTCACACGGCATCACTACGAACTACAGTTCTCGCCCCATGCCTCGGCCCGGTTCAGCGCCCGCGAGACCGCCAGCGGGGCCACCCGCTCGCTCACCGAACTCTCCAGCGGGACGCGGATGCAGCTTCTGCTCGCCGTACGCATCGCCTTTGCGCTGGAGGCCGAACGCGGGCGCAGCGCGCTCCCGCTCATCCTCGACGAGGCGCTGGGCACGGCGGACCCGGACCGCTTCCGGGCGGTGGCCGAAAGCCTGCAGGCACTGGCCCACGAGGCCGGCCGCCAGGTCTTCTACCTGACCGCCCAGCCCGAAGACGCGCGTTACTGGCAGGCACAGGAGTCCAGCGTCGAGATCATCGACCTGGCCGCACGCCGCTGGGGACAGCAAGCGCTGGGTAGCCACGAGCAGCTGAGCCTTCCGGAAACCGAAGCGGTACCCGCCCCCGGCAGCGACGCGCCCGAGGACTACGCGCAGCGGATTGGGGGCATTCCCCTGATCGACCCCTGGCAGGATCCGGCCGGTATCCATCTGTTTCACCTGCTGCGAGACCGTCTGGAGCTGTTGCAGCGCCTGCTGGAGCTGGGGGTGGATCGCCTGGGCGCGCTGGAATCCCTGCTACAAGGCCCCGCCGGCTCCCTGCTGGACCCCCCGGAATGCCAGACGCTGCAGGCCCGTAGTGAGGCCGCCCGCGCCTGGACTCGCGCCTGGCGCCAGGGTCGCGGCCGCCCGGTCGACCGCGAGGCCCTGGAGGCCTCCGAGGCCGTCAGTGCGACCTTCATCGACGCCGTCTCCGACCTGGCGAACCAGCTGAACGGCAACGGCGAACAGCTCCTGCGCGAACTGGAGAACGGTACGGTCAAGCGCTTCCAGAGCAGTGCCCGCGAACGGCTGTCCGAATGGCTCACCGACAACGGCTATATCGACCCGAACACAATCCTGACCGAGACCGAGCTCGAACACCGCGTGATCGCGACCCTCAAACCGCACCACTCCACACCGGAGCGGGCCATCCGCGAAGGCCAGGCCCTGGCCCGCGCCCTGCAAGGCGGCTTGCACCCGCCCGCCTGAACCGCACGGGGACGAAAACGCCAGGCACCTCCTTGCCCTTCTTCGGGCGCTCGCCCCCACGGCGATGTTTCGGTGCTATTGTGGAGAGACAACGCTTCGTGACCCCGTCTCGCTGGCGACACCCCAATGGAGACCCTGCTGCCCTATGGCCAAACCGAACTACCAATACGAAAAGCGCCAGCGCGAGCTGAAGAAAGCCGCCAAGCAGGAAGAAAAACGCCAGCAGAAACGGGCACGCAATCAGCCGGATGACCCGTCCGGCGCCCCAGAGGACCCACCCCATGAAGACCATGGATCGTAAGCGCGACAGCAAGAAGAAGGCCGAAAAGACACTGATGGAGAAACGCACCGCCAAGGCGGAGAAGCGCAAACCCAAGATCTTTCTGCCCTGACCCACCCGTTTTGGAACGCACGACGCCGGCCTCCGGGGTTCCCCCAGGTCGGCGTCTTTCGTTTCGCCAACCCCGTACGCGCTTATGAAAATCCCCAAGATCCTCCAGCCGCTGATCGAAGACGGCGTCATTGATGCTGTCCTCGGGCAGCTGCAAAGCGGCAAGGAGGCGAACATCTACCTCGTCCGCAGCGGGGGTGCGACACGCTGTGCCAAGGCGTACAAGGAAGCCAAGCATCGCGGCTTCCACAAACTGGCCGAGTATCAGGAAGGCCGCAAGGTCCGCGGCAGCCGCGATGCGCGGGCCATGGCCCGACGTGGGCGTCACGGCCGCGAGGTCGAGGAGACGCAGTGGAAGAATGCGGAAGTCGAGGCGCTCTACCGCCTTGCCGACGCGGGCGTTCGAGTGCCCGTCCCCTACGGCGTATTCGACCGCGTCCTGTTGATGGAACTGGTGCTGGACGCCGACGGCAACACCGCGCCCCAGCTGCACGAAGTCGAGCTGGACCCCGAGACAGCACGCGAGTGGTTCGCATTCATGATCCGCCAGATCCAGCGCATGCTGTGCGCCGGCCTGATCCATGGCGACCTGTCCGAGTACAACGTGCTGGTGGACGCGCACGGACCCGTCATCATCGACCTCCCCCAGGCCGTCAACGCCGCCGGCAACAACAGCGCATTCCGCATGCTGCAGCGGGACGTGAACAACATGCGCACAACCTTCGGCCGCGCGGACCCCACGCTGCTGGAGACGCAGTACGCCCACGAGATGTGGGACCTGTTCGCCAACGGTGACCTGACGCCGGAAACACCCCTGACGGGGCACTTTGTGCACAGCGAAGAGACCCCCGACGTGGATGGGGTGCTCGACGAGATCGAGGATGCGCGACTGGAGCACGAGGCCTTGCTGGCCGCCCTCGACCCGACCCACCCCGACAACCAATAGGTGACTGGGTGCGCGATCCCCGAACCGGGTCCTGACGGAAACGGAAGCTCCGCAACGATCCCTTCACCTGCGAGCTGGCTTCCGCGCAGGCAGGCGGTAGAAGCCCGCTTGCGCGTTACACGCGGGCCGTGCCCGAAAGAAAGGCGTCCACGCGGTCCAGGTCCTCGGGGGTATCCACGCCAGGCGGGTGCGCCTCGGCCCGGCGACCGACCTGGATCCAGGCCCCCATGTCCAGCGCGCGTAGCTGTTCCAGCTGCTCCAATTGTTCCAGCGGCGCGGGCGGCTCGGCACTCATGCGCCGCAGGAAGCCGGCGCGGTAGGCATAGAGCCCCAGGTGCCGGATGGCATGGTCGACCGAGGGCGGCTGCCCCGCCCGGCGCGCCTCGCGGTCCCAGGGGATCGGGGCGCGCGAGAAATACAGGGCCCGGCCGTTGCGGTCGGTCACCAGCTTCACCTGGTTGGGGTCGGCCAGATCCTCCGCGCAGCGGATCGGCACGCCCAGGGTGGCCATATCCGCTTGCGGGGTCTGTTCGAGCAGGGCCGCCAGGTCATTCAGCAGCGCCCCCGGGGTGAGCGGTTCGTCGCCCTGCAGGTTGACCACGATGGACTCGTCGCCCCAGCCCTCGGCGGCGGCCACAGCCGCGATGCGGTCGGTGCCGGAAGGGAGCGCGGGATCGGTCAGGAAGGCCTCGACCCCGCACTGGCGCGCCACCGCCAGGATGCGTTCGTCATCCGCGGCGACGATCACGCGAGTGGCGGCGCTCTCCTGCGCACGGCTGATCACATGCGCAATCAGCGGGCGCCCGGCCACCGCAGCCAGCGGCTTGTCCGGCAGACGGCTGGAGGCCATGCGTGCCGGGATCACCACAACGAAGCCCGTCATGCGGATGCTCAGGCCTCGCGCCAGCGTTCCTTCTCGTCCTCGGAGAGACTGCGCGCCTCGTCCTCCAGCATCACCGGGATGTCGTCCCGGATCGGATAGGCGAGACCGGCGGAGACGGAGATCAGCTCCTGATTCTCGCGATCGTACTTGAGCGGACCCTTGGTAACCGGGCAGACCAGAATATCGAGCAGACGCTTGTCCATGCATTACCCCAGGTGTTTGAGCCGACTGACCGTCTCCAGACGCGCGAGTAGCGCCGGCTCGAAAGTGGTTGGCAACCGGGCCGCGATCGGCCAGTACCAATGATTATCCTGCGCAAACGACCGGCATTTTACGGCATCCTTCTCCGTCATCAGAACCGGCAACTCGTCATCGAAGCGGATCTGATGCGGCAGGAAACGATGGTGATCCGGAAACGGATGCCGAATGATACCGATCTTCGCTTCTTCGAGGGTGCGGAAGAAGCGTTCCGGATCCGCAATCCCGGCGATGGCGTGGGCATCGCGCCGGGCAAAGCGGTGGGGCTTGCGCGCCTCCTCCGCCCCGTCCACCCGCTGCAACCGACTGGACGGGACCAGTTCCATCGGGATCTCGCCGGGACCCGGCTCGCCACCGGTCACGATCACGAAATCGGCCCGTTCCCGGGCCCGCTTCGGCTCCCGCAACGGCCCCGCCGGCAGACAAAGCCCATTGCCGAAGCGGCGTCGCCCGTCGACCATCAGGATAGTGATATCGCGCGGCAGGCGGTGATGCTGCATGCCGTCGTCGGCGATCACCACGTCCACGCCCTGGTCGGTCAGGGCCCGCGCCCCGCGCACCCGGTCGCGATCCACCTGCACCGGGACGCCCGTGCGCCGGGCGATCAGCAACGGCTCGTCGCCCACCACCACCGGATCGGAATCGGCCGTCACCGCGATCCCGGCCACATCGCCACGCCCGCCATAGCCGCGACTGACAATGCCCGGGCGATAGCCAGCGGCACGCAGGCGCTTGGCCAGCCACACCGTCATCGGCGTCTTCCCGCTGCCGCCCAGAGTCAGATTGCCCACCACGATCACCGCGCGCGCCGGGATGGAGATATCGCGCCGCGCCTGCTCCTGGCGCTGACGGTTCCACTCGGCAAGCCCGGCGTAGGCCAACGACAACGGGAACATCGCCGCGGCGAACGGCCCGCGCTGGCTCCACTGATCCCACAACCGGGCGCTCAGCCACGCCTGAAACGACCCCATGACTACCAGTCCCAGACCTGCTGCAGAACAGCATCGAAATTGGCATCCACCTGGCGCCGCTCGTCCCAGAAGCGCCGCCGCGCCGCATCCCCCTGCTGACGCCGCGCGGCCGGGTCGGCGCTCAACCGCTGCCAGGCCTCCAGTACCGCGGTGGGTTCGCCCAGCACCGGGCAGGGCAACGCCGCTGCCGGGGCCTCGCCCAGGCTCACCGCCGCCCCGCCGGCCAGGCCCTGCCACAAGGCCTGGCGATCCGAGGCCGCGAGATGCACCGCATGGGCGGCACTGGCCGCAGCGGCAAACCAGCGTCGGTCATCCAGATGCAGGATGGTCCCCGGCGCCAACGTCGAACGATCCCAGGCCGAGACCGCCAGATCCGCGCCGGGCAGCCCGGCCTCGGTCGCATCCCCGCGCAGGCTCGCCAGCAGGATATCGCTCTGCCCCCGGCCAGAGGCCTGCCAGGCCGTGCGCCAGGCGGGCCACTGCTCCGACGGGCCGTGCCACCACCACAGGCGCTCCACGTTACCCCCGACCAATGCGCGCAGGACCACATCGGCCTGGGCCTCGACAAATCGCGCCTGCGGGTCGGCGGGCGCCAGTGCGGCTTCGAACGCGGCCTCCGGCCACGCCTGCGCCCCGGCCGGATCGACCGGCCAGTGGCGCACGACCGGAGGCACCGCCCGGGTGGGCGGACCCGTATTGACCGCGATCACCGGGACCTCGGCCGCCTGCAGGAGGTTCACCGGGGCCTGGCCGCCGGCCAGCAGGATGCCATGGGGCTGAAAACGCTCGAGCACCCGGCGCACCACCCGCGGGCGATCACAGGGGCCATAGCCCACCCCCACCTTGCGAAACGGCTGCATGTGTCGTTCAAAGAGCTCCGGGTAGTCCTGCTCGAAGGTCAGGACGATGCGTACATCCTGGCGCTTGTCGCGCACCGCGCCGAGCAGTTCGATCCCCAGGCGCACCTCCTCGGGCGTGCCGCCGGCCTTGATCCAGACCAGCCGCCCCCGCTCGTCGGGTGGCGTCAGGAAGCCCCGACGGGCCCGCGCACGGTTCCCCTCACCGCGACGATAATCGCGCCAGGTCGCGCCCCAGACCGCAAACCGCCGAGCGCCGTAACCTCCTGCATCACCCCGCATCCCCCACCTCCTCGCGGAACTGGAGGCGGTGCAGGAGCGTGTAAACCCCGCCGAGGGCAATCAACTCGTCGTGCCGTCCGGTCTCGACCACACGGCCGTTATCCATCACCAGAATACGGTCGGCGCCCTCGACAGTGGACAGACGGTGGGCAATCACCAGCGTGGTACGGGTGCTCACCAGTGCGTCCAGAGCGGCTTGCACCTGACGTTCGGATTCGTTGTCCAACGCCGAGGTCGCCTCGTCCAGGATCAGTATCGGTGCATCCCGAAGCAGCGCCCGGGCGATGGCCAGACGCTGGCGCTGGCCGCCGGACAGCCGTGTGCCATTCTCGCCGACCAGGGTCTGCATCCCATCCGGCAGGCGATCGATGAACTCCAGCGCATGCGCCGCCCGGGCAGCCTCGCGGATCTCCGCCTCGCTGGCCTCGGGCCGCCCGTACGCGATATTGGCTGCGACTGTATCCGCAAAGAGGGTCACGTTCTGACCGACATAGGCGATCTGACGGCGCAGGTCGCGCAGACGGATCGTCTCGAGGTCGTGACCATCCAGCACAATGCGGCCCTCGGTCGGGTGATAGAAACGTGGCAGCAGGTTGACCAAGGTGGTCTTGCCACTGCCCGAGCGGCCGACAAGCGCGACGTTCTCGCCCGGCTTCACCTCGAAGGAGACCGCCTTCAACACGTCCGGGCCTTCCGGACCGTAGCGAAAAGCCACATCGTCGAATACCAGGTGCCCCTCGGCACGATCCAGCGGTACGTGCCCCGTGTCACGTTCCGGCGTCTCGTCCAGCACGGCGAAGATGTTCTGCCCGGCCGCGATCCCGCGCTGCAGGGTCGCGTTGATCATCGAAAGCCGGCGAATCGGGCTCAGCAACAACAGCATGGCGGTCAGAAATGACACGAAGGTGCCGGCAGTGACGGTGTCATCGCCGAAATCGGAGGTCGCCACCCAGATCACGAAAGCCAGTACTGCCGCCACCAGGAACTGGATGGTCGGGGTATAAGCGGCCTTGATACCCTCCATACGCATGTGCAGGCGGCGATTGCGCTCATTGATGTCCTCGAAGCGCTCGCGCTCGTAGGTCTCGCCACCGAAGATGCGCACCACCCGGTGGCCCTCGATCACCTCCTGCGTCACGTGCGTCACATCGCCCATGTTGAACTGCAGGCGATGCGAAATACGCCGGAAGTGCTTGGTCACCACCCGCACCAGAATGGCCATCACCGGCGCAATAACCAGGATCGTGAGGGTCAGGCTCGGGGTCAGCCAAAACATCCATGCCAGCAGCGCGATAATCGTCAGGGTGTCCCGCACCAGCGTACTGAACCCGTCCGTGGCGGCCGTCGCCACCTGCTCCACGTTGTAGGTCACGCGTGAAATCAGCTCGCCGCTGCTCTGCTCCTGAAAGCGCTGCACCGGCATGTGCAACAGACGCTCGAACAGCTCCTCGCGCAGGCGCTTGACGACTTGCCGCCCGACGTAGCGCATCGCGTAGACCGAACCGAACTCGGCCACGCCCCGGATCAGAAACAAGCCGATCAGCACCACCGGAATCCACGGAATCAGCGGGTGTGAATCACCCTCGGCGAACGACTCGTCCATCAGCGGCTTCATCAGCGCGGCAAAGCCCGCTTCGGTCGCCGCCATGCCGAGCATCGCCACCGTCGCAATCGCCAGCAGCGGCCAGTAGACAAAGGCGTAGCCAAGCAGGCGGCGATAAACCGCCCAGCCGGAGTCGAGGTGCTGTGGGTGCTGGTCGTCAGTCGTCATCGGCGGCATCACCCAAGGTGGCGATGGAGACCGAGGTGATACCCAGGCGGCCGACGACATCCAGCGCGCGCACCACCGACTGGTGGGTGGCATTGGCGTCCGCGCGGATCAGCACCGGGTCGTCCTCGCGGCCCTCGCGGGCCTCTGAGAGCACACGCTCCAGGGTCTCCGCGCGGCGGTTGATCAGTTCCTGGCCGTTGATGAAGTAGTTCCCGTTAGCGTCCACGATGATGTCGATCCACGCGCGCTCCACGGCCTCGGCCTCGCGGTCGGCCGAGGGCAGGGTCAGCTCGATGTCCGCGTGCTGATCGAAGGTGGTGGAGACCATGAAGAAGATCAGCAGCAGGAACACCACATCGATCAACGGCGTCAGATTGACGCCGGGCTCTTCCTGCCGGCTTGGCGTACGGAAGTTCACGCCTTGGCCCCACCCTCGACCGCACCGGCCTCGCGCTCGCCATGGATCACCTCGACCAGCTTGGTGGCCTCCTGTTCCATCTCCAGCACCAGTTCGTCAATGTGGCCACGGAAGTAGCGATGAAAGGCCAGCGCCGGGATGGCCACGCCGATCCCGGTCGCGGTGGTAATCAGGGCCTGCGAGATGCCACCGGCCAGATCGCGCGGGCTGCCGACGCCGATCTCGGTGATCACGGTGAACACCTCGATCATCCCGACCACGGTGCCCAGCAGGCCCAGCAACGGGGTAATCATCGAGATCGTGCCCAGCGTGTTCATGTAGCGCTCGAGATCGTGGGCCACGCGACGTCCGGCCTCTTCGATGCTCTCCTGGGTGATCTGGCGGGCGCGGTCATGGGTCGCGAGACCCGCGGCCAGGATCGCCCCCAGCGGGGAACCCGCACGCAGACGCTGGATATCGTCCAGCTTGAGCCCCTGCGTACGCATCTGCTCCCACACCGAGGTCAGCAGGCGCGGCGGCACGACCCGCGAGCGGCGCAGCGTCCACAGCCGCTCCAGCACGATGGCCACGGCCAGTACGGAACACAGCAGGATCGGCAGCATCAGCCACCCACCCGCTTGTACGATCTCCAGCATGCAATTCCCCTAAAGTATCGAAGCGCGTCAGGCGCGCCGGAACACGGCCATGGATTCCACGTGCGCAGTGTGCGGGAACATGTCCATGATCCCCGCCCGCTCCAGACGATAGCCATGATGATGCACCAGGCGCTCGGCGTCACGGGCGAGCGTGGCCGGGTTGCAGGACACATAGACCAGGCGTTCGATCCGCTGAGGCGCGAGCGCCTCGATCACCGCAGCCGCGCCGGTGCGCGGCGGATCCAGTAGCACCCGGTCGAAGTCCTCCCCCAGCCAGGCGGCGTTCTTCAGCGCCTCCACATCGTCCAGGTCGGCGCGCTCGTAGCGGGTATTGGCGATACCCTGGTCGCGGGCATTCGTGCGCGCCCGCGCAAGCATCGCGTCGTCCACCTCGACACCGACCACTTCACCCTCGGTCACCGTCCGCGCCAGCGGCAGGGTAAAGTTGCCCAGCCCGCAGAACAGGTCCAGCACGCGCTGTCCCGGTTGCAGGTCCAGCGCCTCCAGGGCCTGCGGCACCATCTTGCGGTTGATCTGTGCGTGCACCTGGATGAAATCGGTCGGCATGAAGGGCACCGACACGCCGGAGTCCGGATGGCGGTAGATCAGCGGCTCGATCGGCCCGGCCAGCGGCTCCACCGTGTCCGCCCCGCCCGGCTGCAGATACACCTGGATGCCCTCGGCCTCGGCCCAGTCGGACAGGCGCTGGGTATCCGCCTCCGACAGCGGATCGAGGTTGCGGAAGATCAACGCCACGCGCTCGTCGTCATCCACCGCGACCTCGATCTGCGGCAGGCGGTCGCGCGCCTCCAGCCCGTCCATCAATTCGCGCAGCGCCTGGATACGCCCACCCACTGCCGGGTGCAGCACCTCGCAGTGGGTCATCTGGGCGAGATACGGGCTGCCGCGCTCGCGAAAGCCGACCAGCACCCCGCCCTTCTTCGGCACGTGCTTGGCGCCCAGCCGCGCAGTGCGGCGATAACCCAGGGTGTCGGCGGTCAGCGGCTCGAAGCGCGCCTCCGGCGTCACGTGGCCGATGCGTTCCAGCGCGTCGAACAGGGCCTGTTCCTTGATTTCACGCTGGGTCTCGACCGAGGCGTGCTGCAGCTTGCAGCCCCCGCACAGGCCGAAGAACTCGCAGGGCGGCTCGACCCGGCCCGAGGCCGGTTCCAGTACGTCGACCACCTCGGCCGTGTCAAAACGGCGCTTGCGCCCGGTCTGCACCGCCATCACGCGCTCGCCCTTCAGCACGCCGTGGATGAAGCAGGCCTTGCCCTCGCGACGGATCACGCCCTGGCCGTCCAGGGTGACCTCCTCGATCCGGGCCTCGAACGGGGTCTTGTCGATGCGTGCCATCAGGTGTCGGTCCCGGCAGGCTGCCAGGCGTCGAGGAACTCACGGTGGTGCGCCGCACCACTGCCCTCCAGGTACTCGGCCAGTTGCTGTTGCCGGCTGGCCAGGGCGGCGTCGGTCAGGTTGCCGCGCATGTATTCGAAGCGCAGCCAGACCAGGTAGGTGTTCAGCACATCGTGCTCGACATAGTCGTGGATCTCGGCCTGACGCCCGTCGCGCCAGGCCGGCCAGACCTTCGAGCCATCCATGCCCAGCTTGCCGGGGAAGCCGAGCAGGCTGGCCATCATGTCGAGGCTGGTGACCGCGCGGCCCTGGAAGCCCGCCAGCACGTCCATCAGGTCCACGTGGCGCCAGTGGAAGCGCGACAGGTAGTTGTTGTAGCGAAACTCGCGGTCGTCGTTGCCCTGCTCCCAGTAGCGCGGGGCCTGCACGCCGTTGACCAGCGCGCGGTAATGCAGCACCGGGAGGTCGAAGCCGCCGCCGTTCCAGCTAACGAGCTGTGGCGTGCGCTTGTCGATCACATCGAAGAACTGCCGCAGCAGTTCGGCCTCGGACGACGCCTGACCGTCCTCGCCCTCGCGCCCGAAGGCAGAGAGCTTCAGCGCATCGCCGCCCTGATAGAGCACGCCGATCGACACGATACGATGCAGCGGATGCTTGAGGAACTCGGAGCCGGTCTGGGCGCGACGCAGCGCGAACAGCGCCTCGGCCACCTCGTGATCGCTCAGCCCCTCGAAGTCGTGCAGACGGCGGGCGCCCTCGATGTCCGGGACCGTCTCGAGATCGAAAATCAGGACCGGGGCACTCATGCGGGGAACACGCCGGTGGAGATGTAGCGATCACCGCGGTCACAGATGATCGCGACGAAGGTCCCACCGTCGGTCTGCGCCGCCAGTCTCAACGCCGCGGCCACCGAACCACCGGAAGAGACCCCGGCGAAGATGCCCTCCTCGACGGCCAATCGGTGCATGGTCTCCTCCGCCTCCTCCTGGGTCACATCCACGGTCTGGTCCACCCGCGAGGCCTCGAAGATGGTCGGCAGATAGGCCTCCGGCCAGCGCCGGATGCCGGGGATAGATGCCCCCTCGGCCGGCTGCACGCCGACGATCTGCACCTCCGGATCGCGCTCCTTGAGATAGCGCGACACGCCCATGATGGTGCCGGTGGTCCCCATCGCGGAGACGAAGTGGGTCACCGTGCCCTCGGTATCGCGCCAGATCTCCGGCCCGGTGCCGATGTAGTGCGCATCCGGATTGTCGGGGTTGCCGAACTGGTTCAGCACCCGGCCCTTGCCCTCGGCCTCTAAGCGATCCGCCAGGTCACGCGCGCCCTCCATGCTCTCCTCGCGCGAGACCAGTACCAGCTCGGCCCCAAATGCCTTCATCGAGGCGCGGCGCTCGGCCGACATGTTGTCCGGCATCACCAGGATCATGCGATAGCCCTTCATCGCCGCGACCATCGCCAGCGCGATGCCGGTGTTGCCGCTGGTCGCCTCGATCAGGGTATCGCCGGGCTGGATGTCGCCGCGGCGCTCGGCTGCCTGGATCATGTTCAGCGCGGGCCGGTCCTTGACCGAACCGGCGGGGTTGTTGCCCTCGAGCTTGACCAGCACGGTGGACGGCAGATCCGCCGCCATGCGCTGCAGGCGCACCAACGGCGTATTGCCGACGAAGTGCTCGAGGGTCGGGAAGGATTCCGGGTGCAGGCGTTTCTTCATGCGCGCAGAGTATAACGATCGGACCCGATCCATGCCCATGCACGCTCGCCCCGTCATCGCGAGCCTCCGCAGGGACCAGTGTTTTTCAGTGCACCGTCATCGCGAGGAGCGTAGCGACGTTGCGGTCCCCATCTGAAACTACCGGATTCCGACGGCGTGCGGCATTCCAGAGATTGCCACGGCCCCTCCGGGGCCTCGCAATGACGGGTAGTCGTATGGGTCATTGCGAGGAACGAAGCGACGCGGCAATCCGTCCGGAAGGCCCATAGGACTCGGGGACTTGGCGAACGATCGCCACGGGCCCTGGCAATGACGGTGTGCGGAACGATCTCAGTGGCACCCCCACGGAGGACCTCGCAACGACACCCCATTCTGCCTAAGCTAGAGCCATGCTCGTATTGCTCGAATACCTGATCGTCACTTTCCTCGCGGTGTTCGTCATCGTGAATCCACTGACGACCGCGTTCATCTTCACCGCAATGCTGCCGCGCGCCTCCGAGGAGAAGCGCCGCTCCACCGCCCTGCGCTCGGTCAAGGTCGCCACGGCCCTGCTGTTCGCCTTTGCACTGCTGGGCGGGGTGATCTTCCAGCTGTTCGGGATCACGTTGGCGGCGTTCCGCATCGCCGGCGGCATCATCCTGTTCGGCATCGCGATCGGCATGATCCGGCAGAAGGCGGCCAGCGAGCGCGAGACCGCCGAGGAGGTGAAGGCCGACAAGGGGCAGGTGACCGAGGACATCTCGGTCATCCCGCTGGCCATCCCGTTCATGAGCGGGCCCGGGGCGATTGCGACGGTCATGATCCTGACCAGCGAGGCCCCCACCATCTATCACCTGGTCCTCGTGTTCCTGGCGGTGCTGGCCTGCATGGTCGCGTGCTACTACGCGATGGTCCATTCGCGCTATCTGGTGAAATTCCTCGGGGATACCGGCAAGGACATCCTGACCAAGGTGTTCGGTCTGATTCTCGCGGTCCTGGCCGTGCAGTTCGTGATCAACGGGGTCAGCGACGCCGCCGTCGGCTTCCTGCTGGATACCCAGATGCTCGACGGGACCGAGATCGAGGACCCGCGCCTGCCGCCGCGCGAAAACGATTGAGCCGGCGCGCCGGCTATCCCTTCGCCCCGGAGACCCAGGCGCGCAGGGTCGCGATATCCACCACCGAGCCTTCCAGTGCCGGACCGGCCAGGACCGTCGCGGGCTGATCCGCCTCACCGAACCCGTCCAGCACGGCCAAGGCGCCATCAAACGCCTGCTCGCGGGTGTAGTCGTTCGTCGTGACCACGACCTCCAGCCCCGCCCCGCGCGCGGAACGCACACCGTTGTCGGAGTCCTCCAGGGCCAGGCAGGCCTCCGCCGGCAGGTTCATCGCCTCCAGTGCGTGGGTAAAGATATCCGGAGCCGGCTTCTTGGCCGGCACGATGTCGCCAGCGGAGATCACCTCGAAGCGGTACGGCCCCTCGCTTCCGAGCGTGGCCTCCAGCAGGGCCGTGACGTTCTCGGGGGTAGTAGTGGTCGCAATCGCCAGGCGCAGACCCTCGGCCTCCGCCTCGTCCAGCAGCCGCCGCACCCCCGGCCGCAGCGGGATCGCGCCGGTCTCCAGCAGGGCCACGTAGTGGCGGGTCTTGGCCGCATGCAGCTCGCGGATGCGTGCATCGATCCCCGGCTCGTTCAGGACCGCGGGATGGTCCTCGGACAGGTACTGGCGGATGCGCTCCTTGCCGCCGGTCACGCGCAGCAACTCGCCGTAGCGCGCGATGCTCCAGTCCCAGTCCAGGCCCGCGTCCGCGAACGCCTTGTTGAAGGCGACGCGATGACCGTCGCGTTCAGTGTCCGCCAATGTGCCGTCCACATCGAAAATCAGCGCCTGCAATTCCGTCATCCCGTTATTTCCGCCTTTTCCCGTATCTCGCTGAAAAACCGGCCGTGAGCCCGCACATTCCCGGCATCCGACCGAGACCAGGCACCAACAGTCATGGCACGGGACTTGCCCGGCCCGCCCGACTCTGGTACTAAGTGCGCCTCATTTTTCCAGCCGGAGAAAGCCCGCATGGCTGCTGACGAAAAGACCGACAAGCCCTCCACCCAGCACATGGTCGCCGGGGGCATTGCGCCCTACGAGCCGAAGCCGGACGAAGATTACATGAATCCGGATCAGCTCGAGCATTTCCGCAGCCTGCTGCGGGCATGGCGCCAGGAGCTGGCCGAGGAAGTCGATCGCACCGTGGGGCACATGCGCCAGGACGCGTCCAACTTTGCCGATCCGGCCGACCGCGCCACCCAGGAAGAGGAGTTCGGCCTGGAACTGCGCTCCCGCGACCGCGAACGCAAGCTGTCGAAGAAGATCAACGAGGCGCTGCGCAAGATCGACACCCACGATTACGGCTACTGCGAGACCTGCGGCGTGGAGATCGGCATTCGCCGCCTGGAGGCCCGCCCGACGGCCACCATGTGCATCGACTGCAAGCAGCTCGACGAGATCAAGGAAAAGCAGCGCGCCTGATCCCGGCCGGGCCGTGACGGTCACGCCCGAACGGATTACCCGGGCCGACCGCTATGTCGGCCGGTTTGCCCCTACCCCTTCCGGCCCGCTGCACGCGGGCTCCCTGCTGGCCGCCGTCATCTCCTGGCTCGATGCCCGGAGTACCGACGGCCGCTGGCATCTGCGAATCGACGATATCGACGCCCCCCGGGTTCGCCCGGGGGCGGCCGATGCCATTTTCCATGCCCTCGAGGCCTTCGCCCTAGTCTGGGATGGCCCCGTCACCTGGCAAAGCCAACGCGGTCCCGCCTATCAGCGCGCCCTGGACACCCTGTTGGCGTCGAACCTGGCTTTCCCCTGCGGCTGTACCCGCAAGGACCTGGCCGCGCGCGGCCGGCCGGGCTGGGAAGGGCCGATCTATCCAGGGACCTGTCGCCACGGCCTGCCGCCCGAACGCGAGCCACGGGCCGTGCGTGCCCGCGCGACCACCCGCTACTGGACGATCGCGGATCGCTTTCTGGGTGCGGTCGCCTTCGATCTGGAGGCACTCGGAAGCGACTTCGTGATCCGCCGGGCGGATGGCATCGTCGCCTACCAGCTCGCCACCGTGGTGGACGACCTGGACCTGGGCGTAACCCGCGTGGTGCGCGGGATCGACCTGCTCGGCTCCACCCCGCGCCAGATGCAGCTCTACGAGGCGCTGGGCGCCACCCCACCGGCCTATGCCCACCACCCGATCCTTGTCGCGCCCGGCGGCGACAAGCTGGCCAAGGCCACCGGAGCCGAGGGCATCCACGCGGATACCGCCCGGCGGCAGCTGGCCGACACCCTGACGGTGATCGGCCTGGCCCCGGGCGACGCCCAGGCACCCGACGCACCGGAGGCCCAGCTGGCCGAAGCCCTGGAGCGCCTGCAGGGACACACCCTCGGCGACCACCTGCCATTGCCGGCGGCACTGCCCGGGGCCGCGCGCGCGGTGTAGACTCGCCGCATGCTCTCCACCCGCGCGCCAACCCGGACGGCCCCGCAGGATCGCTCGCCCGCGCACCGCAAGGTGCTTGCGAGAGGCTGACGATGGACGCCCCTCGCGCCATCCTGATCGCCCTGCTGGGCGCATTGCTGTTTCTGAGCCCGCTGGTCCTCTGGGTTGCCTACCTGAGTCCTGCCTGGTGGTGGCCCTTCACGGCCTGGGCGCTGTTCGTCGTGGCCATCGCGGCACTGAGCCGGAGCGGGCGCCGTGACCCTTAGCCTGGGTCTGATCTACGCGGTCGGGGTGGCCTACCTCGCCCTGCTATTCGGCATTGCGTTCCTGGCCGACCGCGTCCCCCGAGTAGGCCGACTGGCGGCCAATGGCTGGGTGTTCAGCCTGTCGCTGGGGGTGTACGCAACGTCCTGGACCTTCTACGGCAACCTTGGTTTCCTCGCCGACCAGGGGTACCTGTACCTGACCATCTACCTCGGCGTGACCCTGGCCTTCGCCGCCACCCCCTGGCTGCTGCGTCCCCTCCTGCGCCTGACCCGCGAACAGCAGCTGACCTCGCTGGCCGACCTGTTCGCCTTTCGCTACCGCAGCCGCTTCACTGGGCCCGTGGTCGCCCTGTTCATGCTCGCCGGGGTACTCCCGTACATCGCGCTACAGATCAAGGCCGTGGCCGAGTCCGCCGCCGTGCTGACCGCGGAGACCCCGCCGCATCTGCTCGCCCTGACCTTCAGCGGCACCATCGCGCTGTTCGCGATCCTGTTCGGCGCCCGCCACATCGCCCCGCGCGAAAAGCACGCCGGTCTGGTGCTGGCCATCGCCTTCGAGTCCATCGTCAAGCTGCTCGCCATCCTCGTGATTGCCGCCGTGGCGCTGTACGCCGTGTTCGGCGGCCTCGGCGGGCTGAACGACTGGCTGGCCGCCCATCCCGAGGCGGTCGATGCGCTGTACGAGCCGGTGCGCCAGGGCGGCTGGTTCGCGATGATGATCCTGGCCTTCGCGGCCGCCTTCCTGCTGCCACGCCAGTTCCACATGCTGTTCACCGAGAACATCAACCCGCAGGCACTGAACACCGCGGCCTGGGCGTTCCCCGCATTCCTGCTGCTGCTGAACCTGCCGATGCCGGTACTCTACTGGGCCGGGGAGGCGGCCGGGCTGGGCATCTCGCCCAACTATTACGCCATCGGCATCGCCGGGCTGCTGGAGTCGCCCAGCCTCGCCCTGCTGGTCTTCATCGGTGGGTTGTCCGCTGCCAGTGCGATGATGATCGTGACCACCCTGGCGCTCGCCCATATGGGCACCAACTACCTCTCGCCACTGACCCGACTGCACGAGGAGGAGCGCAGCGCCAACCTCTACACCCGCCTGCTTTGGGGGCGGCGCATCTGGATCGTGTTCATCATCGGGCTCGGCTATGCCTTCTACGGCCTGCTGCAGGTCGTCGAGGGCCTCGCGCAGCTGGGTCTGATCTCGTTTGCCGCGGTGGCGCAACTTCTGCCGGGCCTGATCGGCCTGATGCTGTGGAAACAGGCGACCCGGGTCGGATTTCTCTTGGGCCTGGGGGCCGGGATTGCCGGCTGGGCGTTCACCCTCGTCATGCCCTTGCTGTCGGATGCCGGGATCGCGACGGCCCTGCCCGACCCGCAACGCCTCTTGCGCGCGGAGATGCTGGACCCGTGGACCTTCGCGCTGATGCTGAGCCTGGGCGTCAACGCGGTCCTGTTCGTCGTCGGCTCGCTGCTGACCCGGCCGAACCCCGAGGAGGCCGAGGCCGGCCGGGCCTGCTGCCCTAACGAATCCACCGCCACCGGCGCGGGCCTGCCACTGGCGGGCGACGTCACCGAAATGGAGACCGCACTTGCGGCCACCCTGGGCCCGGGCACGGCGCGCCACGAGGTCCAGCGCGCCCTGGATGATCTCGGCCTGCCCCGCCATACGCGTTCACGCGGCGATCTGCGCCACCTCCGCGAACGGATCGAGCGCAATCTCTCCGGCCTGCTGGGGCCGGTACTGGCTCGCATGATCGTCGACCAGCACCTGCGCCTGGATGCCGCCGGACGCCACACCCTGAGCGAAAGCCTGCGGCGGATCGAGGAACAGCTGGAGACCCGCCCCTTGCCGCTGTCCGGCCTGGCGGCCGAGCTGGACGCCCTGCGCCGCTTTCATCGCCAGATCCTGCACGAGCTCCCGCTGGGGGTAGCCAGCCTCACCAATACCGGCGAGATCACCGGCTGGAACCAGGCCCTGGCGCAGCTCACGCAGGTCGCCACGGAAGACGCCGTGGGCCAGAACATCCGCCAGCTCGACAGCCCCTGGAGCGGCCTGCTGACCGCCTTCCTGGAGAGCCCGGACCGCCAGTGGTACAAGCTGAACGTGGATCTGCCCAACGGCAACCGCCGCCTGAACCTGCACCGCTCCGAACTGCAGGATGCCCAGGGTCAGGTGGAAGGCCGCGTGGTCCTGATCGAGGACGTGACCGAACGCGCCCAGCTCGAGTCCGAGATCGCCCACGGCGATCGCCTGGCCTCCATCGGCCGCTTTGCCGCCGGGGTCGCGCACGAGATCGGCAATCCCCTGACCGGTATCGCCTCGCTGGCGCAGACCCTGCCCCTCGAGGACGATCCGCAGGAGATCCACGGCATCGCCGACGACATCCTCGCTCAGACGCGACGCATCAACGCCATCGTGCAGTCGCTGATCACCTTTGCCCACGCCGACGAAGGCCCATCGGCCGGACATTTCGAGACCATCGCACTGGACGAGCTCGTGGCCGAGGCCATCCGCCTGATGCGCCTGGCCGGGCGCAACGACCTGCAATTCACGACTTCGGGCCTCGCGGGGCTGCACGTCCGCGGCTCGCATGCCACGCTGTTGCAGGTGTTCATCAACCTGCTGACCAACGCCGAGCAGGCCTCGCCCGAAAACGCCACCGTCGCCATCGCGGCCCGGCTCCACGGACGGCATGTCCAGATCACCATCGACGACGCCGGCCCCGGAATCGACGAATCCAGCCTGGAACGCCTGTTCGAGCCGTTCTTCACCACCAAGCCGGCGGGCCAAGGCACCGGCCTGGGCCTGCCGGTGGCCTACAGCATCGTGCGCGACCACGGTGGTACCCTGATGGCCGCCAACCGCCCCGAGGGCGGTGCCCGATTCCTGCTGACACTAGGGAAACACTGATCAATGAACACGTTCGCGTTGGTACCCCAGGTTTTCCGAGACAAGGCGCGTCGTGCAACAGGTAGTGGTTCTACCTGTAAGCGGCGCAACGCAGGATCGGGGAACCTTGGGTGCCAACCCCGCAAGTTATTGAAAGCAGAGGCTCGGCCGCCCGTTGTTATCAAAAACGGGCGCGCGCACAGCGTTGCGGCTCCCTTGTGCAGAATGACTGCACGGCAGTCATCGCGCCTTGTTCGCACGCAAAAGCGACTCGAGCGCGAACGCGTTCATTGATCAGTGTTTCCCTAGCCGCCAAGACTCATGACCCGCATCCTCCTGGTTGACGACGAAGCCCCGATCCGCCGCGCCGTGCGCCGATTCCTGGAGCACCACGGCTTCGAGGTCGGCGTGGCCGAAAACCTGGCCGAGGCGCGGGCGCTGGCAGCCGCCGATCCCTACGATCTGCAACTGGTGGATCTGCGCCTGCCGGATGGCGAAGGGATCGAGCTGCTGCCGGAATTCGCCCACACGCCCACGGTCATCATGACCAGCTATGCGTCGGTGCCCTCCGCGGTCAACGCGATGAAGGAAGGCGCCGCCGACTACATCGCCAAGCCTTTCGACCACGACGCCCTGCTGCTGACCCTGCGCGCCGCCCTGCGCGAGCGCGACCGCCCCAACACCGACGAACCCGACGACGAGGGAACCGATTCCGCTCCGCGCCCCGGACTGGGCCTCATCGGCGAGAGCCAGGCCATGCAGCAATTGCGTGATCAGATCCGGCGTGTGGCCATGACCCACTCCACGGTATTGCTGCGCGGCGAGTCCGGTACCGGCAAGGAGCTGGCCGCGCGCGCCCTGCACGAACTGAGCCCGCGCGCCAGCGGCCCGTTCGTCGCGGTCAACTGCGCCACCATCCCCGAGGGTCTGGTCGAGGCCGAGCTGTTCGGTCACGCCCAGGGTGCCTACACCGGTGCGGTCAAGGCGCGCACCGGCCTGATCCAGAGCGCCCACGGCGGCACGCTGTTCCTGGACGAGATCGGCGAACTGGCGCCTGCGGCCCAGGCCCGCCTGCTACGGGTCCTGCAGGATGGCGAGCTCCGCCCGGTCGGGTCCAACGAGAACCTGAAGGTGGATGTGCGCCTGCTAGCGGCCACCCACCGCGACCTCGAGGCCATGATCGCGGAACAGGCCTTTCGTGCCGACCTCTACTACCGCCTGCGGGTCCTGGAATTGTCCATCCCGCCCCTGCGCGAACGGCGCGAGGACATCATCCCCCTGGCACGGCATTTCCTCGAGGCACTGGCCGGTTCGGGGCCAGTGCCACAACTGTCACACGCGGCACGGCAAGCCCTGGAGTCGCAAGATTGGCCCGGCAACGTGCGCGAGCTGGCGAACGCCCTGGAACGCGGGTGGGTACTGAGCCCGGATGGCTGCATCGAAGCGGACCACATGGGACTCTCGACGGGCACTCCGGCCCGGGACGACGAGATCCCCAACCCCGCGTTTCCGACCCGCAAGGGCAAGGGCTCGAGCCTGAACGAGTATTTCCGGCACTTCGTGCAGGAAAACCAGGGCAGCATGACCGAGACCGAGCTGGCCCGGGCCCTCGGCATCAGCCGCAAGACCCTGTGGGAACGCCGTCAGCGTGAGAATCTCCCCCGCCCGCGCGGCTGAATCGGTGGCCGCATCCCCCGCAGCCCGGCGGGTCTTTCTGGCCCTGTGGCCCGACGACCCCACACGCGCCACACTAGCCCGCCTCGGCCAGGCACTCGACGGCCCCGGCCGACCGGTCCCGCGCGATCACCTGCACCTGACGCTGGCCTTCGCCGGAACGATCCCGGTCGGACAGGCCGACTGTCTGGCCGGGCGCATCACGGAACTCGCCTGCGCGCCGATCGACCTGACGCTGGACCATCTGGGTCACTTCACCGGGCCGCGCATCACCTGGGCCGCTCCTGCCGAGCCGCCCGCCGCACTGGCCGACCTCGCCGAGCAGGCACATGCCCTGTGCAACGACTGCGGTATCGATCTCGGTCCGCCGCGTCCCTTCCGACCCCACGTGTCCCTGCGACGCCACGCCGCGCCGCCCGACACCGAACGCATCGAACCGCCCCTGCGCTGGCTGGCGGACACGATTGCGCTGGTCGAGTCGGGAAAAGACGGCCATCCCGGGCCCTACCGCATCCTCGCCCGGACCTGACCAGCCCGCCCGCGCGGCAGGCCAGCAGCGGCCGCGAGAGTCGGATCAATCGAGGGGCGGAAGGTTATCCGTTGCCGAGGGGGCAGCTGGCTGGGCGGGGTCTGCCGGATCGGCTGGCTGGGTTCCGGTACCCGGTCGCGTCGGTGTTCCCTCGCCCAGCGGCGGTGCATCCTCGCCCCGGGGCTGGCGCTGCTGTCCCAGCGGGGGCGCATCCTGGGGCTGCCCCTGCCCTTGAGGTTGACCCTGTCCCTCAGGCGGCTGGCCCTGCCCCTGGGGCGGAGTCGGCGCTCCGCTTTGCCCCGGTGCCGGCTGGCCACCGCGCTCCATCTGCCCGGGAGCTTGTTGCCCCTGCCTGCGCTGGCCGGGCTGCTCCGGCGGCTGCCCCTGAGGCATGCCCTGCCCACGCTCCTGACCCTGGCCGCGCGGCATGCCGCCCTGGCCCGGGACCTGCTGACCACCGGCCGGCGGGGCACCCTGTTCGGCGGGCGGCATACCCTGGCCCATTCCGCCCTGTGGGTCCCCATGTTGCGGGGCCTGCGCGTATGCCGAACTGGCGGCAAACAGTGAACCCAGCGCGATGGCCAGGGCCGTGCTACGAAATCTCGTCATTGGGAGCCTCCTGCGGGCTGTAACGCCGTTCATTCAGGCTCCCTTGATAGCAGCCAGACCCCGCGCCCCCCAAGGGTGACAGTCGAGTTCCCGGAAATTCCGCGAAACACTTCACTCCATGGAAACTCGATTCCCCGGACCCGGTGCGTCCCTAATTCTTCAACGCCACCGGGACGGTGAACATCAACAAACCATAGTCCGCCTCGTACTGTTCCTTGAACCGGGCTGCGATGCGATCGCACAACTCGGCCGAAGCCACCACCTCGACCTTGATATTGCCACCCTGGCGCCAGTTGCCCCGGCGCTTGCCATGCCGGCCCCAGCCGCGCGCGTCAGTCACCGTGTAGCCGGCCGCACCCATGCCGCGCACCTCGTCGATCAGCATCTCCTCCAGGATCGCCTCAGCCACCACCGTCAGCAGATGCATGTCATCGGATTCCATCGCGCTAGCCTCCCAGCGAATAAAGGGTCTGGGCCATCCAGAAATAGAGCGGTACACCCAGGAAGATATTGAACGGGAACGTGACCCCAAGCGAGGCGCCAATCGAAAGCGCCGGATTGGCCTGGGGCACCGCGATACGCATGGCCGCCGGTGCGGCGATGTAGGAGGCACTCGCATAGAGGGTCGCCAGCAACAGCGTACCGCCCATCGACATGCCCAGCGCATACCCCAGCAGCGTACCCAGCACGGCCGAGACGATCGGCATCACGATCGCGAAGGTCACCAGGAAGAAGCCGTACTGGCGCACGTCGGCGATGCGACTGGAGGCGACCAGCCCCATCTCCAGCAGGAACAGCGCAAGCACGCCCTTGAACAGGTCGAAGAACATCGGCTCCAGCGGCTCGATGTGCACGGGACCCGCGATGAAACCGATCACCAGGCCGCCGGCCAGCAGGAAGATACTCTTGCCGAAAAACACTTCGTGCATGGTCTTGCCCCAGCGCGTCGGGCCCTTGCTGCCCATGCGCGCCAGCAGGATGCCGATGATCAGGGCCGGCATCTCCAGCAGCACCAGGAAGACCACCATGTGACCTTCGTAATCGATCCCGCGCGAAGCCAGCAGGGCCACGGCGACCGAGAAGGTCACCACCGAGACCGAGCCATAGTGCGCCGCGATCGAGGCCGAGTCCGCCCGCGGCATGCGCCCCACCCAGCGCAGAACCGGGAACGCGATCAGCGGGATCAACGAACCTACCGCCAGCACCGCCAACCCCGGCAGCAGCAAGGGCAACAGCTCGCTCTCGGCCAGCTTGACCCCGCCCATCAGGCCAATCGCCAGCAACAGATAGATCGAAAGCGCCTCGTAGATCGCCATCGGGATCTTCAGATCCGACTTGGCGAGGCCCGCAATGGCGCCCAGCAGGAAGAACAGTACAACCGGATCGAATGCCATCTCGCCTCCGTGTGCTGAAGCCGCAATGCGCTGCAACTCGCACCCTAATCGTAGGCGAGACCCGCCCGGCAGAAAACCATTGCGTCGCAACAAGCCCCGTCATCTAATCTAGGCTTGAAGAGAAGTCTTCCCGGCACGAGGACAGCTGCATGACGCGGATCCTTATCCTTCAGGGACACCCCGACCCGGCCGAAGGCCACCTCGACCACGCGCTGGCCGATGCCTACCGCGAAGGGGCCGAGAAAGCCGGCGTCGCGGTGGACACCCTGACGATTGCCCACCGTGACTTTCCACTGCTGAAGAACCAGGCCGAGTTTGTCGACGAGACCGTTCCGCCCGCGATCCTCGAGGCGCAGGAACTGATCGAGGTCGCCCACCACATCGTCCTGATCTATCCCCTCTGGCTGGGCGATATGCCGGCCCTGGTCAAGGGCTTCCTGGAACAGACCCTGCGCCCGGCATTCGTCGGCGATGGCGACATGAACCGCGTGCGCCACACGCGCCTCAAGGGCCGCTCGGTACGCATCGTGGTCACCATGGGCATGCCGGCGCTGGCCTACCGCTGGTTCTATGGCGCCCACAGCCTGAAGAGCCTGGAACGCAACATCTTCCGCTTCTGCGGCTTCGGCCCGATCCGCCACACCCTGATCGGGCAGAACGGCGGTGATGCCGCCGCCCGCGAACGCTGGCTGAAGAAGATGCGCGAGCTCGGACACGCGGCACGGTAACCCTGTGGCCGGTACACTCGTGCGGTCTTCCGACCGGCCGTGCGCGTGAATCACAACGACCACCCCCTAAGCGAAGTACCGGACCATGCCCGCAAGGGCTTCTGGTCCATGGCCGTGGTGCTGTTCGGGTTCACCTTCTTTACCTCGACCCTGTGGGCCGGCGGGTCGCTGGGCCTGGCGTTCAGCTTCGGCGAGCTGATGCTGGTGATCGCACTGGGCAACCTGCTACTGGGGACCTACGCGGCCACGCTCGCCTACATCGGCTGCAAGAGCGGACTGCACACGGTCCTGATGGGGCGTTTCTGCTTCGGGGAATGGGGCAGCAAACTCTCCGACGTCATCCTCGCGTTCACCCAGATCGGCTGGTACGCCTGGGGCACGGCCACCGTCGCGATCATCCTGGTCGAGACCACCGCACTGCCGGAACCAATGGAAGTCGGGCTGATGGTGCTATTCGGGTTCGCCTTCTGCATCACCGCGATGATCGGCTATCGCGGTCTCGACTGGCTTTCCCGCGTCGCGGTACCGGTCATGCTCCTGTTCATCCTGTTCACGCTGTTCATCGGGATCGGCGACGCCGGCGGCCCCGGCGGCCTGCTTGGTCAGGACCCGCGCACCGAGATGGATTTCCACGCCGCCCTCACCATCGTGATCGGCACCTTTGTTGGCGGTGCAACCCTCGCCACCAACTGGACCCGCTTCGCCCGCACCCCGCGCATTGCGGTCATCGCGACCCTGGCGGCCTTCGTGCTCGGGAACGGATTAATGGTGCTGACCGGCGCGCTCGGCGCCCTGATCTACCACGAGGCCGACATCGTCCACGTCATGCTGGCGCAGGGCTTCGTGACGATCACGGTACTGATGCTCCTGCTGAACATCTGGAGCACCCAGGACAACACCATCTACAACTTCGGCGTGGCCGGCTGCAATCTGCTGCGCACCCAGCGCCGGCGGCTGGTCACCGTGCTCGGGGCCGCGATCGGGACGGCCCTCGCGGTCGCCGGGATGCATGACTATCTGGTGCCGTTCCTGATCCTGCTGGGGACCTTCATCCCGCCGCTCGGTGGCGTGATCGTCGCCGACTTCTGGCTGCGCCATCGCGGGCAATACCCCCGCCTGGGCTCGGCCCGCCTGCCCGGGTTCCACTGGCCCGGCCTGCTGGCGTACGCGGCGGGATCCGCCGCGGCGTACTACGCACCCGTGGTACCTCCTCTGCTGGGCGTCATCGTGGCAACGGCTGCCTATGCCGTCCTGATGGCTCCCGCCTCACCCGCCGCGTGGCGCCCGCGCCAGGGAAGTGCGGATTGAAGACTGATCAAAGCCCTGGCAGGTTCGGTGCCGGTGGCGTCGGCGGTTTCGGAGGGTCGGACGGGTCCGGCAGCGGCGGATCGTCCGGAGTCGGCGCCGAGGATGAACCGGGCGCCCGCGGGAGATCCAGGCGCTGATCGGGACGCGAGTCGCCGCGGCGCTGCCCCGGCGGGGTCCCACCATGCCCGGGCGGCCCATTGCCCGCCGCGGGCGTGTCGCCACTGGCGCCCGGAGACCCGGGCGGCGGTCCGCCCGACGGCTGAGCCTGCGCGCCACCGAACGCCAGAATGGCGCCCATGACCGCAACCTGCGTCAGGGAACGAAAGAGGGACTTCATGCCACTCACTCCTTGCGTCATTGCCCGCCCCTGAGGCGTCCGCGCGTACCCATGGTTCCCGGCAGCATGTGACTCTGCCAAGTCCATCGCGTCCAGGGAAACACGTTTCAGCGCTCCTTAAGCCTCGACCACCAGCTGTTGGAACAGCCCACCCAGGATCACCAGCGCGAAGCCGGCGTACAGGCCCGCCACGACGTCGTCCATCATGATCCCGTGGCCGTCGTGCCACTTTTCGTCGAAGTAGTTCGCCGGCCAGGGCTTGAGGATGTCGAACACCCGGAACAGCAGGAAGCCGACGACCACCCACATCAGCCCCGCCGGGGCAAACGCCAGCGTGATGAGCATGCCGGCCCATTCGTCCCAGACGATGCCGGGATGATCGTGCACGCCCAGCTTGCGCGCACTTTCGCCACAGATGTGGAAGCCGGCCATCACCACGACCACGGTGATCGCAAGGTAGGCCCACTCCGGGAAATTCATGATCGCGAAGTACAGCACCAGTGCACCCAGCGAGCCGGTGGTACCCGGTGCCCAGCGCGACAGGCCACTGCCGAAGCCGAACGCCAACAGGTGAATGGGATCGCCGAACACGGTCTTCACCGATGGCATCTTCGGATTACGGATCTTCTGCTCCGACATGGCTCCCCTGTCCCTATTCTTTATTCTGTGTTCGCGAAATGATCGTGGCCCGCCCGCGCCACGTCCAGCCGTTGCCCGTTTGCGTCCTCCACCACCACCTCCGCACCCTCGGTGCACTCGCCGATCACAGTCAGCGGGACGTCCACGCTGAACGCGAGCAGGTCCAGCGACTCCCCCGGCGGGAGGGCGAACAGCAGCTCGTAGTCCTCGCCACCGCCCAGTGCGCAGGAGCGAGCCTGCTGCTCGGACACCTCCGCCAGCAGCGGGTCGCGCGGGACGCTGGGCCAGTCGACTCGCGCACCGCAACCCGAGGCGGCACACAGATGGCCCAGGTCCGCCAGCAGGCCGTCGGAGATATCGATGGCGGCCCGTGCGCGGTTGCGCAGACCACGGCCCAGACTCAGGCGCGCCGCGGGCCAGAACAGCCGGGCGCAGGCGGGGCTCGAGGCGTCTACGGGACTCCCCTCTGCACGCCGCTGCGTCTCGTGGGCCAAACCGCAGGCCGCTCCGCCCAGCGCACCGGAAACCACCAGGCGATCGCCAGGCCGGGCACCTTCGCGGCGCAGCGCCTGGCCGGCGGGCACCTCGCCCAGGACCGTCACGCTGATCGCCAGCGGACCCCGGTTGGTATCCCCGCCCACCAGCGGGATCCCGACCTCCTCGGCCAGCGCCAGAAAGCCGTGGCTGAAGCCCGCCAGCCAGTCATGATCCACACGCGGCAGGGTCAGCGACAGCACCGCGCCCAACGGCTCGGCCCCCATCGCGGCCAGGTCACTGAGATTGGAGGCCAGGGCCTTGTGGCCGGCGCTTGCCGGCGGGTGATCAGGAAAGAAGTGGGTGCCCTCGACCAGGGTATCAACGGTGACGACCAATTCGTGGCCGCTACGCACGGCCAGCAGGGCGGCATCGTCTCCGATGCCCAGACGCACGCCATCGGCAACCGCGCCCGCGCTCGGCGTGCCGAAATAGCGCTGGATCAGATCGAATTCGGAATCGGGGCCGGCCATGGCCGTGGTGCTGACCCGCCCGGGGTCAGCGCGGGGTGGAGCGCTCGGGGCCGCGCAGGTCGGCGGAGAGCCGGTCCAGCACGCCGTTGATGTAGCGATGCGACTGCTCGGCGCCATAGCGCTTGGCCAGATCGACGGCCTCGTTGATCACCACCCGGTAGGGCACCTCCATGCGTTCGACCAACTCCCATTGGCCCAACCACAGCAGGGCGTGCTCCACCGGATCGAGCTGATCCAGCGGGCGGCCGAGGTACGGCTCCATGCGGGCATCCAGGGCCTCGCGGTCGCCGGTCACGCCGATCAGGAGTTCACGGAAGTACTCGGCATCCGCCTTGGCGTGTTCCTCATCGTCGCGGAACTCGGCCAGGATGTCCTTCGGGTGGGCGCCCGTGATCTGCCAGGAATAAAGCGCCTGCATCGCGCGCCGGCGCGCGAAGGAACGCGCATGCCGCGCCCGCTGCTCGGGCGTGCTGCGCGGGCGCCGGGCCCGAGCGGACTTGCCGGCATCGGCATCCTTGCGCGGGGCACTACCTTCGGGGCGGGGATCAGAGGGTTCAGTCACGACAAGCCTGTTCGGGTGGACGGATAACACTGGGTAGGCAGTGCGGGATCAGCCGCGCAGCTGGCGCATCAGGCTGACCATCTCGATCGCGCCCATGGCGGCATCGGCGCCCTTGTTGCCGGCCTTGGTGCCGGCGCGCTCGATCGCCTGCTCGATGGAGTCGGTGGTCAGCACGCCGAAGCTGATCGGCAGGTCCTCCGCCATCTGCACCTGCGCCAGACCCTTGGCCGCCTCGCCCGCGACGTAATCGAAATGCGGCGTCGAACCACGGATCACGCAACCCAGGGCGATCACGCCGTCGTACTGCCCGGAACGCGCCATGGCCTGCGCCGCCAGCGGCAGTTCATAGGCACCCGGCACACGGGCGATGGTCAGGTTCGTCTCCTGCACCCCGTGACGCTTCAGGGTATCCACGGCCCCTTCCAGCAGGCGTTCGACGATCAGGCTGTTGAAGCGCGCCAGCAGCAGGCCATAGCGGTGGTCGGCGGCGTCGGTGAATACGCCTTCCAGGGTCTTGATCTCGGACATGATGAACTTCCGGTTGGGCTGATGAAGGACCCGCGGGCCCCGTTTTCGAATGGCGCTAGTGTAGCACCGCCGTCGGTCTACTCGTGGACGTAGTCCACCACCTCCAGGCCGAAACCCCCGAGGCCGTGGAAGCGCTTCGGCGCGGACATCAGCTTCATGCGCCCGACGCCGCAGTCGGCGAGAATCTGTGCGCCGATCCCGTACATGCGCCATTCGGCGGAGTTCTCGCGCCCGCTGCGTTCCTCCGGCGCGGGCTGACCGATATTCTCCAGCCGCTGGGCCAGGGCGTTGCCACTCTCGTGCTTGCGCAGCACTACCACCACACCCGCGCCCGCCTCGTCGATCCGGCGCAGGGCATCATCCAGCGGCCAGCCACGATCCGGACCGGCATAACCGAGGGTATCGCACAGCGTGCTCTCCAGATGCACGCGCACCAGGGTGTCCTGGTCCGGCTTTGGCTCGCCACGCACCAGGGCAAAATGCAGTTCGTGGTCCACTTCGTCCTCGAACGCCAGCAGGCGAAACTCGCCATGCTCGGTCGGGAACGGACGCTCGGACACCCGCCGGACCGTCTTCTCGTTCTCGATGCGGTAGCGGATCAGATCCTCGATGGTGCCCATCTTCAGGTCATGCTCGGCGCAGAAGCGTTCGAGATCCGAACGCCGCGCCATGCTGCCGTCCTCGTTCAGGATCTCGACGATCACCGCGGCCGGCTCGGCCCCGGCCAGGCGCGCGAGATCACAGCCGGCCTCGGTATGCCCGGCCCGCACGATCACCCCGCCCGGCTGCGCCATCAGCGGGAACACGTGGCCCGGCTGGACGATGTCCTCGGGCGTCGCATTGGGCGCCACGGCGGTGCGGATGGTGTGCGCGCGATCGTAGGCGGAGATGCCGGTGGTCACGCCCTCGGCCGCCTCGATCGACAGCGTGAAGTTGGTGCCGTGCACGTCGTTGGTGTCGGTCACCATCAACGGCAGCGCCAGCTGCTTGCAGCGCTCGCGGGTCAGCGTCAGGCAGATCAGCCCCCGGCCGTACTTGGCCATGAAGTTGATGTCTTCCGGGCGCGCGTGCGAGGCGAGCATCAGCAGATCGCCTTCGTTCTCGCGATCCTCGTCATCGACGATGACCACCATGCGTCCGGCCTGAAGCTCTTCCAGGATGGTTTCGGTATTGGAAAATTCCATAGATTCCTGCTTTCGGCCGCGCAGTTAGTCGCGCGAACCGGAGTGATTGGGAAAGCCCTGCTCGGCCAGCCAGGCCTCGGACAGATCGCCCGCCTGGGTACCCGGCTCGGCCGCTCGATCGCCCAGCATCAGGCGTTCCAGATAGCGGGCGATCAGGTCCACCTCCAGGTTGACCGGTGTGCCCACCGCGTACACGGCGAACCGGGTCAGCGACCAGGTATGCGGGATGATGTTCACCTCGAACTCGGCGCCGTCCACCCGGTTCACCGTCAGACTGGTACCGTCGATGGTGATCGAGCCCTTGGCCGCGATGTAGCGGGCCAGCGGGGCCGGCGCGCGAAAACGCACGCGGGTGGAACGCGCATCGGGCTCCATCGCCACGACTTCGCCTACACCGTCGACATGCCCGGACACCATGTGCCCGCCCAGGCGATCACCCAGCGCCAGCGCGCGTTCGAGATTCACCCGATCCCCCGGACCGAGATGGCCCAGCGTGGTGACATCCAGCGACTCCCGCGAGACATCGGCGGCAAAGCCATTACCCGGCAGATCGGTCACCGTCAGGCAGACGCCGTTGACCGCGATGGAATCCCCCAGGCGGGTATCCGACAGGTCCATCCCGGTCGCATTGACGTGCAAGCGCACATCGCCCCCGCTGGGGGTGAGGCGCTCCAGGCTGCCAAGGGTCTCGATGATTCCGGTAAACATGGATGTCCACTCGTTCGGTCGGGTCCGGAGCACAATGCCGGGCCACAGGCGCCCCATCATAGGGAAACGCTAATGAATTCGCACCACGACCCGGGCGTTTATAGTGGCAACGCCGGTCCTCGCAAGTCCTTCAAGGGCCATCACGAAGCCCACGAAGCCACGAAGCAGGTCAATGGCGATTGCAGATCGAAAGGCGCTTAGAACGAAGCCGAACAGGGGGCCCTATGGTTTATCCAGAGCCGAGGCGTTGGATTGCCGCGCCTCGAGCTCCATCATCCTCCCCGTCTTCCTATCGATCGCTCTTGCTACTTGCCCTGCCCGCTCTTCCTGTCGTCGTGCGCTTCGTGATGCAAACAAGCCCTTACGAACGCGGACGGGCAAGCAGACGCAGGGTATCGCCGACCCAGCGGGTGTCGATGACTTCGAGTTCGGCGCGTTCGGCCATGCGGGCCAGTGGCCACTCCACCAGGGGACGGGCGCTGGAGCCCATCAGCAACGGCGCCTGGTAGATCAGCCACTCGTCGACCCAGCCACCGCGGGCGAGCGCACCGGCCAGGCCGGGTCCGGATTCCACGTGGAGCTCGTTGACCTCTGCCCGTCCCAGCTCCGTAAGCACCGCACCCAGATCAAGCCCGCCCTCGGCAGATTCCTCCGCCAGCGGCACGGCCCGCACCTCGGCACCCTTGCCGCGCAGGGCATCCGCCGCAGGCGAGCCCACCACATCGGGACTGGTGAGGATCCAGACCGGCCCGTCACGCAGGATCTGCGAGCCCGGGGGCGTGCGCAGGCGCGCATCGAGGATGACGCGCAGTGGCTGCCGGGTCGGCAGATCGTGATAACGCGGGTGATCCGGGAAGCCGGCATGGGCAGCCAGATCAAACGGCTTCATGCGCACATTCAGGCGCGGGTCATCGCCGACCACGGTGCCACTGCCGGTGACGATCGCCCCGGCCCGCGCCCGCCACAGTTGCACGTCGCGCCGCGCCGCCTCGCCGGTAATCCACTGCGACTCGCCGGAGGCCATGGCCGTCCGCCCGTCCAGGCTCGCAGCCAGCTTGACCCGCACCCAGGGGCGCCCCTGCTCCATGCGCTGCACGAAGCCGGGGTTCAGCGCCCGTGCCTCGGCCTCCAGCACGCCGCTGTCGACCCGGATACCGGCCGCCTGCAAGGCATCGATCCCGCCCCCGCATACCTGTGGGTTCGGATCCAGCATCGCGATCACGACCCGCGCGACGCCCGCCCGGATCAGCGCATCGGTACACGGCGGGGTGCGGCCCTGATGACTGCAGGGCTCCAGGGTCACGTAGGCGGTCGCGCCTTGCACGGCCTCACCGGCCGCTTGCAGCGCGTTCACCTCGGCATGCACCTCGCCGGCCTTCCAGTGCAGGCCCGCGCCTACCTCCCGGCCGTCGCGCACGATGACGCAGCCCACCCGCGGATTCGGATCCGCGGTGAAGCGGCCGTAGTCCGCCAGTTTCAGGGCGCGCGCCATGTGCCGGCGGTCGGCAATGACCTGCTCGGTCGTCGGCGCTTCCATTACATCCCCTCCTGCGAGCCGCTGTCCGTCGCCGGGGTAGCCCGCCCGTCCGCCGCGGATTCCGGGGCGTTTCCGGTCGCCTCCTCGTCGATCAGGCGCATCTGCGAACGGCGCATCTCCGGGCTGAGGTCATCCTCCAGCCGTTCGATCGCCTCACGGAAGGACTGCACACTGGCGAAGCTGAGATAGATAGAGGCAAAACGGATATAGGCCACATGGTCCAGCCCGTGCAAGGCCGCCAGCACCATTTCGCCGATGCGGTCGGACTTCACCTCGGGGGCCGTGACGGCCGAAAGCTGGCGCTTGATGTCGTCGATCACGCGCTCGACATCATCGGTCTTCACCGGGCGCTTGTGCAGTGCTCGGCGCAGACCGCTGCGCAGCTTTTCCTCGTCGAAGGCGACCCGTTCACCGGAACGCTTGACCACCCGCGGCAGGCTGAACTCCGCCCGCTCGAAGGTGGTAAAGCGCGCACCACAGGCACGGCACTGCCGCCGGCGCCGGATCTGTTCCTGCTCCGGGCCGGCCACCCGCGAATCCACCACGCGGGTGTCCTGATCATGACAGGACGGACAGCGCATCCCGGGCCCCGTCAGCCGGCCAACTGGCGGTGGTTATTCGCCGTGACCGTACACCGGGAAGCGACGGCAGATCTCGAGGACCTTCTCGCGGGTCGCGTCGATCACCTGCTCGTTCTCGTGATCATCCAGCACGTCGGCGATCCAGCCGGCCAGCTCGCGGGACTCGGACTCGGTGAAGCCGCGAGTGGTCAGCGCAGCGGTGCCGATGCGAATGCCGGAGGTCACGAACGGGGACTGCGGATCGTTCGGCACGGCGTTCTTGTTGACCGTGATGTTGGCACGGCCCAGCGCGGCATCCGCGGCCTTGCCGGTCATGCCCTTGGCGACCAGGCTCAGCAGGAACAGGTGGTTGTCGGTACCGCCGGAGACGATATCGAAGCCACGCTCCACCAGCACCTCGGCCATCGCGCGGGCGTTGGCGATCACCTGCTTCTGGTAGGTCTTGAATTCCGGCTCCAGGGCCTCCTTGAACGCCACCGCCTTGCCGGCGATCACGTGCATCAGCGGACCACCCTGGGTGCCCGGGAAGATCAGCGACTGGAACTTCTTGTTCAGTTCCGGCTGCCCCTTGGAGATGATGAAGCCGCCACGCGGCCCGCGCAGGGACTTGTGCGTGGTGGAGGTGACCACATGGGCGTGGTCGATCGGGTTGGGGTACTCGCCGGCGGCGATCAAGCCGGAGACGTGGGCCATGTCGACCATCAGGTAGGCACCGACGCTATCCGCGATCTCGCGGAAGCGCTTCCAGTCGACCACGCGCGAATAGGCGGAAAAGCCGGCGACGATCATCTTCGGCTGGTGCTCGGTGGCCAGGCGCTGGACCTCGTCGTAGTCGATCAGGCCCTCGTCGGTGATGCCGTACTGCACCGCGTTGTAGATCTTGCCGGAGAAGTTCGGCTTGGCACCGTGGGTCAGGTGGCCGCCGGCGTCCAGGCTCATGCCCAGGACGGTGTCATGCGGCTGCAGCAGGGCCATGTACACCGCGGCGTTGGCCTGGGAGCCGGAATGCGGCTGCACGTTGGCGTAGTCGGCGCCGTAGAGCTGCTTCAGGCGATCGATGGCCAGCTGCTCAACCACGTCGACGTGCTCGCAACCGCCATAGTAGCGCTTGCCCGGGTAGCCCTCGGCGTACTTGTTGGTCAGCACCGAACCCTGCGCTTCCATCACGCGCGGGCTGGTGTAGTTTTCCGACGCGATCAGCTCGATGTGCTCTTCCTGACGCTGCGACTCGTCGCGGATGGCATTCCAGAGGTCGTCGTCGTAGCCGTGGATACTCATGTCGATCGAAAACATTCGGGTCTCCCGTTCAAAGCGTTGGATTCAGCGGATTTCGGCGCGCCAGCTACTTGGGGCGCTGCCGCAAAAAGGCCGCCAATCATACGCCATCCGGCCCTTCTTTTCAGGCCGGACGTCTCCCGACACGGCCGCTGCGGACCACCGAGCCCCCTTCCAAGACCGGTGTTTCACAAATCCGATCAGGCACTTTGATGCCCGGCCACACCCCGGGAAGACCAGTGGCACAAACCCCTTCCGCTCATCCGGAAAACGGGCCGCGTGCGCTTGCTCCAACGCCTTAGTTCGGCCCTTCGATTCGACGGACGTCGACGTCGTGGCGGGTCGGGTATACCGGCAGGCCGAACTGGTTGTAGACCGCCACATCGGCCGCATCACGGCCATAGCCCACGACCACGTAGCCACCCCGCAACTCGGCCTGGGTCGCATCAAAGGTGTACCAGCGCCCCCCGACGAAGGCCTCGAACCAGGCATGCATGTCCATCGGCTGCAGGCCGTGCAGGTACCCGACCACCATGCGCGCCGGGATACTGAGACTGCGGCACAGTGCAATCCCGAGATGCGCCAGGTCGCGACACACCCCGCTCCCGCGCTGATTCACCTCCGCGGCCGAGATCGGGATATCGCTGGTCCCCGGGAGATATTCGATGCGCTCGCGCAGCCACTGCTCGATGGCCGCCACCTGGTCGTAACCCAGCCACTGGCCGGCAGTAATTTCGGTCGCCATCAGGTTGAAGCGATCCGATTCGCAAAATCGGCTCGGCAGGAGATAACTCAGTACGGCATCCGGCAGGGACTGCACCTCGACAAACGGTGCGCCCGGGGCCCGGTCGAGGGCCTCGGCCGTCTGCACCTCCGCCGCGGTATGGATGAAGAACGTCCCTGGCGGCGCGATCAGGCGCTGGCAGAGGTTGCCGTAGATGTCGACGAACTCGGACACCGGCGCCGTCGGCACCAGGCGATATTCCTCGCGCGCGACCCATTGCAGCGGGCCACTGCGCGGTCGCAGCATCAGCACAAACGGCGTGGGTTCGACGATCTCGAACTCGAAGTCACAACGGGTCTCGAGCCACATGAACGGGGCCTCTTGGGGTGAACCTCCTACACTACGCCCTGCCCGACGGCGGGGCTACATGCAGGCGGCCCTGGCAGCCGGCTGCGACCGTGTACATTGGCACGCGATTCCCTACACTTCCGAAATCGCCTGTTCCCCGGAGCCCGTATGCGAGGACGACCCGACCACCGCACCGCGAGACGCCGCACCCGGCACCTGACCGTTGGGCTGCTTGCCCTCGGCCTGTTGCTGCTCGCACCCCTGGCCCAGGCGGAACAACGCTTCATCAACATCGGCACCGGCGGCGTCACCGGCGTGTACTACCCGGCCGGCCAGCACCTGTGCCGGCTGTTCAACACCCGCCGCGACAGCCACGGGATGCGCTGTACCGCGGAGAGTACGGGCGGTTCGGTATTCAACCTGAACATGGTGCGTTCCGGCGACATGGACTTCGGCGTGGCCCAGTCGGATCTTCAGTACCACGCCTATCATGGCAGCGGCCGCTTCGAGGCCTTCGGGCCCGCCGACCACCTGCGCGCGATGTTCAGCCTGCACCCCGAGCCGCTGACCCTGGTGGTGCGCCCGGACGCGGACATCGCGGGCCTGGACGACCTGCCGGGCAAGCGGGTGAACATCGGCAATCCCGGCTCCGGCCAGCGCACCCTGATGGAACAGCTGATGGACACGCTGGGCTGGGACCACAACACCTTCCGCCGGGTCAGCGAACTGCCCTCGCGCGAACAGGCCCAGGCCCTGTGCGACAACCGCATTGATGCCTTCGTGTTCTCGGTGGGACATCCCTCCGCGGCGATCCAGGAGCCCATCGCCACCTGCGATGCCCGACTGATCTCGCTGGAGGGCCCGGCCATCGACGCACTAATCCGCTCGACCCCGTATTACCTGACGGCCGTGATCCCCGCGGACACCTACCCGGGGCAGGACCAGGACATCCACACCTACGGCGTGGGCGCCACCCTGGTCACCTCCAACCGCACCTCGAACAACGCCGCCTACGAGCTGACCCGCGCGGTGTTCGAGAACTTCGAGACCTTCCGCGGCCTGCACCCGGCCTTCAGTGGCCTCGAACGCGAGGGCATGGTGGACGAGGGCCTGTCCGCACCCCTCCACCCCGGTGCCCGACGCTACTTCCGTGAAGCGGGGCTGATCGATGACTGATAGCCGAACGCAAAGCCCGGAGACTTCCGCCCCCGATGACGCCTCCATCGGGGAGCTGGAAACCGGCGGACGCCATCCCGGCCGCGCCACCCGCAGCCTGATCTGGCTCACGGCCGTGGCCTGGTCGCTGTTCCAGATCTGGATCGCATCGCCGATCGCCGACTGGGTGGACGTCTTCGTGGTCTCCGAGACCGAGGCCCGCTCGATCCACCTGGCGTTCGCCATCTTCCTCGGCTACCTGCTGTTCCCGGCGGTCCGCGCCACCGCCCGCGGCAAAGGCTGGCAACACGCCATCGGCATCCTCTATGCCCTGGGCGGGCTGGCCCTGATCGCGCTGGGGCTGTGGCAGTTGCTCGGCCTGGAACGCCTGGGCGAGGTCTACCTGGCGCTCGGCATCGCCCTGGTGGTGGTCGCCTGGCCACTCCTGCGCGGAAACGACCCCGTGCATCGCGTGCCCCTTGGCGACTGGGTGTTCGCCGTGGTCGCGGCCTTCAGCGCCCTGTATCTGTACCTGTTCCACGAGGCGCTGGCGACACGCCCCGGCGCCCCCACCGAGGTGGACCTGATCATGGCCGGGATCGGGCTGATCCTGCTGCTGGAGGCCACCCGCCGGGTGCTCGGCCCGGCGCTGACCATCATCGCCGCGATCTTCCTGTTCTATACCTTTGCCGGGCCGCTGATGCCGGACCTGATCGCCCATCGCGGCGCCAGTTACCCGCGCGCGATGGCCCAGCAGTGGCTGTCCAACGAGGGTGTATTCGGCATCGCGCTGGGCGTCTCCACCAGCTTCGTCTTCCTGTTCGTACTGTTCGGTGCATTGCTGGAGCGCGCCGGGGCCGGCGACTACTTCATCCGCGTCGCCTTCGCCCTGCTCGGGCACCTGCGCGGCGGCCCGGCCAAGGCGGCGGTGCTGGCCTCCGGGATGACCGGCGTGGTCTCCGGCTCGTCGATCGCCAACGTGGTCACCACCGGCACCTTCACCGTACCGCTGATGAAGCGGGTCGGCTTTGCCCCGCACAAGGCCGGCGCGGTAGAGGTCGCCAGTTCGGTGAATGGCCAGCTGATGCCGCCGGTGATGGGCGCCGCCGCGTTCCTGATGGTCGAGTACGTCGGCATCCCTTATGTCGAGGTGCTCAAGCACGCGATCCTGCCGGCGCTGATCGCCTATATCGCACTGATCTACATCGTCCACCTGGAGGCCTGCAAGAACGGCATGGAGGGCCTCCAGCGCGCCACCGTGACGACCTGGCGCGGGCGCCTGATCAGCTTCGCCTTGACCGTGGCCAGCCTGATCATCCTGGCGGGTGCGGTGTACTGGGGACTGGGCTGGATCAAGATCGTCGCCGGCGACGCCGCGGCCTGGATCATCGCCGGCCTGTTGTTCGCCACCTACCTGGTACTGGTCTGGATCGTCGCGCGCGAGCCGGACCCCGAGGCCCTGGATACCGAGCGCCCGCTGCCGCGGGTCGCCCCCACGGTCCTGAGCGGGCTGCACTACCTGCTGCCGCTGGTGGTGCTGGTCTGGGCGCTGGTGGTCGAACGCCTGTCGCCGGGGCTGGCGGCGTTCTGGGCGGTGGCGTTCATGATCTTCATCGTGCTGACCCAGCGCCCGCTGGTGGCCCTGTTCCGGCGCCAGGGGCGTCTCCTGCAAGCCGCGTGGGTTGGGGTCTGGGAACTGTTCCAGGGCTTCGAGACCGGCGCGCGCAACATGATCGGTATCGGCCTGGCCACCGCCGCGGCCGGGATCATCGTCGGCACGGTGGCGATGACCGGCGTCGGCCTGGTGCTGACCGACCTGGTGGATACCCTGTCCGGCGGCAACCTGCTGCTGGTGCTGGTACTGACCGCGGTGATCAGCCTGGTCCTTGGCCTGGGCCTGCCGACCACCGCGAACTACATCATTGTGGCGACCCTGATGGCCCCGATCATCGTCGATCTGGGGGCCCAGCACGACATCCTGATCCCGCTGATCGCGGCCCACCTGTTCGTGTTCTATTTCGGCATCATGGCCGACGTGACGCCACCGGTGGGCCTGGCCTCTTTTGCCGGCGCGGCGATCGCGAAGGCCGACCCGATTCGCACCGGGATCCAGGCCTTCGCCTACAGCCTGCGCACCATCGCGTTGCCGTTCTTCTTCATCTTCAACAGCCAGTTGCTGTTGATCGGGGTGGACAACGTGTTCCAGCTGGCGCTGGTCTTCCTCGGCTCGCTGGCCGGCATCCTCGCCTTTACCGCGGCCACCCAGGGCTGGTTCCTGACCCGCAGCCGCTACTGGGAGTCCGCCGCGTTGATGGCAGTCGCCTTCGTGCTGCTGGTCCCGACCGTGCTGATGGACCGCATCGCGGCTCCCTATCAGCACCAGCCGGCGGAGACCCTGCTCGAGGTCGTCGAGACCATCCCGGACCGCGACTCGCTGCGCCTGGAGGCCACCGGCATCGACCTGGAGGGCCGCGAGATCACCCGCACGGTGATGTTCCCCCTGGGCGACCCCGATCTGGCCCCGCGCGAGCGTCTGGCCGACGCCGGGCTGGACGTGCGCTTCGACCCGGACGACCAGAAGGCACAGATCCAGACGGTCGCTTTCGGCAGCCCGGCCGGCCGCGTAGGGTTGGAGGGTGGCTGGACCATCACCGGCGTACTGGTGCCGACCGAGCGCCCCAGCCCATACTGGTTCTACCTTCCGGCCCTGGCGCTGGGACTGCTGGTAGTCTGGAATCAGCGCCGACGCGCGGAACCGCCGGGGCGCGGCCCTTCCGCCGACACCCCCGCCCTTTCGGCGTAACCACGAACCGCAATCGGAGTACACCGCAATGGAACAACCCAACTACGGCTTCAATGTCATCGTGAAGGGCGGCATCGAGGACGTGATCGCGCAGACCACGGCCGCCCTCGGCGAGGAGGGCTTCGGCATCCTCAGCGATATCGACGTCGCTGCGGCCTTCAAGAAGAAACTGGATCTGGAGCATCGCCCCTACCGCATCCTCGGCGCCTGCAACCCGAACCTTGCACGCCAGGCCGTCGAAGCCGACCCCAACATCGGCCTTCTGCTGCCCTGCAACGTGCTGGTGCAGGACAACGAGAACGGCACCTGCACGGTCGGCTTCATGGACCCGGTCGCGGTCATGGGTCTGGTCGACAAACCCGGTGTCGAAGACCTGGCCGGCGAGGTACGCCATCGTCTGGAGCGCGTGCGCCTGACCCTCGAGACTGGCTAGTCCCCAGCTTCGCGAGCACACCTATGGATACTGGAACCGACCAGTCCGCCGGGCTGGCCGAGCGCATCCGAACGGCCGTCGCCGCCGGGCACCGCCTGGCGATCGCCGGCGGCGGCAGTCAGCGCGCGCGTGCCTTCCCCACGGGCTTCGAACCGGATGTCCAGCCACTGGAGGCCAGCGGCCATCACGGCATCGTCAACCTCGCACCCAGCGAGCTGGTGGTGACCGTGCGCGCCGGCACGCCGGTGATGGAACTGCAGGCCGCGCTGGAAGAAGTGGACATGATGCTGCCCTTCGAACCGGCCATGCCCACGCCGTCCAGCACCGTGGGCGGCATGGTGGCCCTGGGCCTGTCCGGCGCACGCCGCCCCTGGACCGCCAGCCTGCGCGACGCCGTGCTTGGCACCCGCATCGTCAACGGTCGCGGCGAGATCCTGCGCTTCGGCGGCGAAGTGATGAAGAACGTCGCCGGCTTCGACGTCTCGCGGCTGATGGCCGGCAGCCTCGGCAGCCTGGGCCTGCTGCTGGAGGTCAGCTTCAAGCTGCTGCCCGCCCCCGCCTACCAGGCCTGGCTGCGCCAGGAGAGCTCCGCCGCGGCCTTCATCGAGCAGGCGCGCGACTGGGGCCGTACCGCCCTGCCGTTCTCGGGCCTGGCCTGGGCTGACGGTATCGGCCACATCCGCCTGGGCGGTGGCCAGGAGGCCGTGCAGGAGGCCGCCGAACGCCTGGGCGCAGCACCGGATATCGACGGCCCGGCCTTCTGGGCGCAACTGCGCGATCGGCACCTGCCCTTCCTCACCCGACCCATGGCCCGCGACGAGCGCCTGTGGCGTCTGAGCCTGCCGCCCGCCACCCCGCCGCTGGATCTGCCCGGCGAATGGCTGCTCAACTGGGGCGGCGGCGAGCGCTGGCTGCGCTCCACGGCCACCCCGGACGCAGTGCGCGCTGCCACCGAGCAAGCGGGCGGACACGCCCGCCTGTGGTCCGGCGATCCGGCCGGGGCGGCCTGGCTGCACCCCCGCGCACCGGCCCATGCGCGCCTGGAGGGCGAGGTCCGCGCCGCCCTGGACCCTGACGGCGTGTTCTTCGCCCCGCTGATCACCCCTCATCCACGCACCGTGCCGGCGAGCTGAGGCCATGGAAACTCGCCTGCACCCGCGCTTCGAGAATGATCCGGCGGCGCGCATCGCCGAAGACGCCCTGCGTGCCTGCGTGCACTGTGGCTTCTGCAACGCGACTTGCCCCACCTATCAGGAACAGGGTGACGAGCTGGACGGCCCGCGCGGACGCATCTACCAGATCAAGCAGGTCCTGGAGAGCGGCGAGGCCAATACCACCACCCGCACCCACCTGGACCGCTGCCTGACCTGTCTCAACTGCATGACCACCTGCCCCTCCGGGGTCGATTACAACCACCTGGTCGCCTTTGGCCGGGAGGTGATCGAGGAAGACCTCCCGCGCGGCTGGCGCGACCGGCTGCTGCGCACCCTGCTGGTCCGCGCGCTGCCGGCGCGCTGGCCGTTCCGTCTAGCCCTGGGGCTGGGCCGCCTGGCCCGCCCACTGCTGCCCGCCACCCTGAAGCGCCGCGTGCCCGCACGCCACGGTGCCCGGGCCGGTGCAACCAACATTGGCGCGGCGACTCCGGCGGGCTTTCCCCACGGGCGCGTGCTGCTGCTCGGCGGCTGCGTGCACGATGCGATCGACGCCCGCATCAACGCCGCACTCCGGGGCCTGCTCGGGCGCCTTGGCATCGAGGTGGTCGAGGCCGGCGAGGCCCGCTGCTGCGGCGCGGTGGAACACCACCTGGCGTTCGCGGAGCGCACCCGCGAGCGGGTCCGGGCCAACCTCGACGCCTGGGAGTCGATCCTTGCGGACGGGGTGGACGCCGTCGTCAGCACCGCCAGCGGCTGCGGCGTGATGCTGCGCGACTACGCGCACATCCTGGCCGACGACCCGACGTATGCCGCACGCGCCGCCCGCTTCACGGCGCAGGTCCGCGACCCGGTCGAGCTGTTCGATATCCAGACCATCCGCAGCCTCGGCATCCGGGCGCCGGCAGATCACCCGCCCGTCGCCTGGCATGCCCCCTGCACCCTGCAACATGGCCAGGGCCTGGCCGGCCGCGTGGAACCGCTACTGCAGGCCGCCGGCTTCCACCTGGTGCCGGTCGCCGAGCCGCATCTGTGCTGCGGCTCGGCCGGAACCTATTCCATTCTCCAGCCGGCGATGGCGGGCCGTCTGCGCCAGCGCAAGCTGGACAACCTCGAGGCCAGCGGCCCCGCGCGCATCGTGACCGCCAACATCGGCTGCCAGACGCACCTGCAGTACGGGACCGATACGCCGGTCGAGCACTGGCTCACACTGCTCGAACGCCACTGCGGCGCAACTCCCGCCGGTGCGTAGGGGCGCTTGCCCAAGCCCCGACAGCACTCTAGATTCCCCCTTTTCCAATCCGGTAGACGCATCCATGCAGGCAAAATCCTTTCTCCCCCCGCAGCGCACCCTGATGGGCCCCGGCCCCTCCGACGTGAATCCGCGCGTGCTCGCCGCGATGAGCCGCCCGATCATCGGCCATCTGGACCCGGTGTTTGTCGGCATGATGGAGGAGATGAAGGGCCTGCTGCAGTACGCCTTCCAGACCAACAACGCCCTGACCCTGCCGGTCTCCGCCCCCGGTTCCGCCGGCATGGAGACCTGCTTCGTGAACCTGGTCGAACCGGGTGACAAGGTCATCGTCTGTATCAACGGCGTGTTCGGCACCCGGATGAAGGAGAACGTCGAGCGCTGCGGCGGTACCGCCGTGGTGATCGAGGACGACTGGGGCGCCCCGGTCTCCCCCGAGAAGGTCGAGGACGCGCTGAAGGGCAACCCGGACGCGAAAATCCTGGCCTTCGTGCACGCCGAGACCTCGACCGGGGCGCGCTCGGATGTCGAGACGCTGTGCCGCCTGGCCCGCGAGCATGACTGCCTGAGCATCGTCGACTCGGTCACCGGCCTCGCCGGCAGCCCGCTGTACGTGGACGACTGGGGCGTGGACGCGATCTACTCCGGCTCGCAGAAGTGCCTGTCCTGCACCCCGGGGCTGTCGCCGGTCAGCTTCAGCGAACGCGCGGTGGAATGCATCCAGGCACGCAGCCACAAGGTGCAGAGCTGGTTTCTCGACCTCAACCTGGTCATGGGCTACTGGGGCGGCGGCGGCAAGCGTGCCTACCACCACACCGCGCCGATCAACGCCCTGTACGCCCTGCACGAATCGCTGGTGATCCTCGCCGAGGAAGGCCTGGAGAACAGTTGGTCGCGCCACGATCGTCATCACGCTGCCCTGCGCGCCGGACTCGAGGCCATGGGCCTGAGCTTCCTGGTGGACGCCGAGCATCGCCTGCCGCAGCTGAACACCATTCACGTGCCGGAAGGCGTCGACGAGGCCGCGGTACGTGGCGAACTACTGAACCGCTACGGCCTGGAGATCGGCGCGGGACTCGGCCCGTACGCGGGCAAGGTCTGGCGCATCGGCCTGATGGGCCATGGCGCCAACGAGAAGAACGTGCTGCTGTGCCTGTCTGCGCTGGAGGCCGTGCTGGCCGACATGGGCGCGGTCACCCCTGGCCGTGCGCTGTCCGCCGCCCGCGCCACCTACGCGCAGCAAGGCTGAACCATTACCGGCCGCCGTCATCGCCTGCGAGCGATGACGGCGCTTCGAGACCCAACGGGAGACCTACACCATGACGCTAAGTCAACTGCTGCAGTATCTGGACGAACACATGGACGGCGTGTTCCTGGACGGCGACCCCGCCGCGTCACTGGAAAAGGCGCGCAGCGGAGACCACCGCAACCCCATCGCGGCCGAGGTCCTGGTCGCCCTGATGGACGGCGCCGGTTCCGACAGCCCGGACGCCACCATGGAACGGGCCGAGGCGGTCAAGTCCATCGGCCCGACCCGCCTGAAGTACATGGGCGACGACGCCCCGGTCGAGGGCTTCCGCCTGGTGGAAAAGACCATCGTCACCATCGACGCCGCCTACAACGAGGAAGCGCTCGCCCTGCGCGGCTGACGCCGCGCCCTGCCTCCGGACACAGCCGGCGGGGCATTCCGTGGGCCATCACCCCGGAAAGGCCTGAACGCCCCGCCATCCCGGCCGGAGTGAAGCCCTCCTCGTCATCCCGGCCGGAGCGAAGCCCTCCTCGTCATCCCGGCCGGAGCGAAGCTGTCACCGCCCCCCGGCCGGAGCAAACCTCTCCCCGTCATCCCGGCCGCAACGAAGCGGAGAGCCGGGATCTCCGGGAACGCCCCGGGCCGTTCAACCAGATCCCGGATAACCGCTGCGCGGTTTCCGGGATTACAAAGTGGGTGACGCAGGTTCGCTGTCAGAGCAGGCTGACCAGTCCAAGAACGGTCGCAGCCACCGTTGCGCCGATCAAGGCGCCCATGGCGACATCGCTCGGGTAGTGCAGGGCCAGCACCAGCCGCGAGGCGGCCACCAGCACCGCGAACGGCACGACCAGCCACGCCCACACCGGGAACCAGGCCACCAGGATCACCGTAAACCCCACCGCGTGCATCGTATGGCCGGAGGGGAAACTGAACTCGTCCAGCGGATCCACGGTGCGCGCGAACGGACGACCACGATGGCAGGGACGACGCCGGCTGGTGCGCCGCTTCAGCCACTTGTAGAGCGGCAGCGAGGCCAGCCCCACTACCGCCATCTGCAGACTGACCCAGGCCGCCTGCGGCCCATGGATCAGTGGCAGGGCAAGCATCAGCGCATACCAGATGGCCCCATCGCCCAGGCGGCTGATCCAGCCGAAGAACCCGCTGACGGCGCGACGGCGATTGTAGTGATTGAACCGCTGGCAGACCGCCAGCTCGAACTCATCCATCCAGTGCAGGACTCGCATCGCGCGCCTCTCCTAGCAGTTCCAGACAAACCGTTTCGAACTCGGCGACCACCTCGACCCAGTCAAGCCCACGGGCGCACGCCCGGGCGTGGCGCCCCATCTCGCTCCACCCCTCCGGGGTCTGTGCGAGTTCCGCAGCCGCCGTGACAAAGGCTGCGGCATCCGCCGTCACATCGCCGGTAAAGCGCACCCGGGCGCCGCTCACGCCGCTGATCACGTGCTCGTGAGCCGCCGCAGTATCGAAGGCCAGCACCGGGATCCCGCTGGCCATGGCCTCGATCACCACGTTGCCGAAGGTCTCGGAGGTGGATGGGAACAGGAACAGGTCGGCGCTGGCGTAGTGCTGGGCCAGGGCCTGCCCCACCTGCTGCCCGGTAAAGATCAGGTCCGGGTGTGCCCGCTCAAGCGCGACACGGGAGGGTCCGTCCCCCACCAGCACCAGGCGGGCGTCGGGCAGGCGCTCCTGCAATGTTCGGAAGGCTTCCACCACCAGCCCCAGATTCTTCTCTGGCGCCAGTCGGCCGACGTACAGGACCACCGGCCCGGGCCCCCATTGCCGACGCAGGCGCGAGGATCGCCGTGCCGGCGTGAAGTGCCGGGTATCCACGCCGCGCGCCATCACCCGCACGCGCTCGAAGCCATGGCCTGCAAGGCTTGTGGCCAGTGCCTGCGTGGGGGCCAGGGTTACGTCGCAGCGATTGTGGAAACGGCGCAGGACGGCCCGCACCAGAGGTGTCAGCCAGCCCACGCCGTAGTAGCGGGCATAGCCATCGAAATGGGTGTGAAACCCCGATGCGACGGGGATCCCGAGGCACCGTGCCGCGCGCAGGGCCGAGTGGCCAAGCGGCCCTTCGGTCGCGACATATACGGCGTCAGGCCGGTGTTCGGTCCACAGCGCCGTCAAGCGCCGGCGAGCCGGCAATCCCATGCGCAAACCGCTGTAGCCCGGAAGCGGCAACCCCGGCAATGGCCGCTCCTCCATTAAACCGTCCGTCTCCAGCGGGTCCACGACGACGGCCTTCGATTCGCCCGGCTGGCACGGACGCAGCACCTGCACGCGATGGCCGCGGCTGCGCATCCCCTCAACCAGGCGCGCGAGGGTATGGGCCACACCATTGACCTCCGGTGGCCAGGTCTCGGTCACCAGGGCCAGGTTCAGACATGGGCGGGAGGGGCGGCGGGATTCCGTGTGTAGCGGCGACGACATGGTGAACCCCCTCCCCGCCCGCCGCTACGAGGCGCGGGCGCTTGCGCGCCCCGAAGGCGGATCGACCGGCAGGCCGAGCACATCGACAATGGCGCTGCGGGCGCCGTCGGCCAGACTGCGCCGATCCTGGTTGGCGGATTCCAGCGGTGCCAGAAGATGCAGCTCCACGTGCGTCTCGCGCCGACACAACAGCTTCCAGACATTCGAGATCAGGCGATCGTCTTCCGCGTAGGACACCGGCACCGGGCCGTTCGGCATGCCTTCGTAGGCCAGCGCCACCGGCTGTACCGGGTGCTGGGTGCCGGCCACGGCCGCAAACAGTCGCGGGTGGAACCGGCGCACGAACTCGCCACGGCTGGTCGTGCCTTCCGGGAACACCACGAACTGCAGGCCCTCGTCGAGCCCGGCCCGCATCGCCTCGAAGTGGGCCGACGCCTGATTGGCCCCGCGTTCGATGAAGCGGGTGTCATGCTGACGGCCGAGCCAGCCGATGATCGGCCAACGTGCGATCTCCGCCTTGGAGAGGAAACAGGTGTCCATCGCGGCGCCGATTAGCGGGATATCCAGCCAGGAGACATGGTTGGCCACCACCAGTGACGTACGCCGGGGTTCCTCGCCATGGATCCGGAGCCGCACCCCCACGATCCACAGCGCGCGGTCGTACCAGGCGCGGCGGATGCGGCTGCGTTCCGCGAAGTCGGCCCCCCGGCGGACCATCCGCCAGGTCAGCCAGACCCCCGCCAGCATGTGCAGCACGATGCGCATCAGCCTACCCAGTGCCCGCAGTGTTCCGGTCATGCTCCGTTCCTCGGCTTGCGGGCGTCATAGCGCCCATGAAGTGCCGATGGTAACGGTCCGGCATGGCGCGCACATCCAGCAGGACAAGCACGTCGGCCACATTGAAATCGGGATCGAAACAGGCCTCGCCGCAGACCCGGGCACCCAGGCGAAGGTAGGCTTTCAGCAACGGCGGCAGCCCGGTACGGCTGGGTGTGCCATGGCAGATGGTCAGGGAATTGGGCAGCGGCCGGCGCGGCGTCACCCGCAGACGTGACGGGGCTCGATGGAACAGGCGTAGCCAGGCCAGCTGGGCCGGCGTCTGCTCGCTCAATGGTAGGCTCGCACAGCCCATCAGGTAGTCGTAACGATGGGCGTTCATGAACCGCGCCAGGCCGGTCCACAGCGCGTTGATCGCGGCCCCCTGACGATGATCCGCGCGCACGCAGGTGCGGCCGATCTCCAGGGTCTTCCCCGGGAGATTCATCAACGGGCCCAGTTCGAATTCGGACAGCGAGTAGAAGCCACCGGCCGTGCTGGCGCTCTCCTCGGTGAGGATGCGTGTGCAGGCAACCACCGTACCGGAGTGCCGTTCGCGCACCAGCAGGTGATGACAGAAGGGGTCCAGGGGATCCCGGTCCAGACCGGATCCAGCATCCGGAAGCGCAGCCCCCATCTCGCCGGCGAAGACCTCGTGGCGCAGGCGCTGGGCCGCCTCGAGCTCCGACGGGCTGGACGCGAGGTGGACGCGGTAGGCGGTTTCGTTCGCCGCGATCGGTGTAGCTGGGGACAGCTGCGGTTCGCTCATGGTGGCGACCTCCGGTTGAACTGTCCCGGAGACTACGCCGCGTGGTTGACCGCCCCGTGTAGGAACGATGACGGTCGGATGAACCCGCCGCCGGAACCGTGCCCGAATACGGCACCGTTCGGGGCGGAGGCCCCTGCCCCCGCCCGGCCAGCCTCTGCTACGGCAGCGGGCCCGTGTAGGCGCCGGATTCCACCGGCAGGTCCTCGCCTTCCCAGCTCTTGATACCGCCGGCGATGTTCACCACGTTGGTAAAGCCCATGTCCTGCAGTCGCTGCACGGACATCGCGGCACGGCCGCCGGTTGCGCACATCACGGCCACCGGCTTCTCGCGGGCGTTCACCAGCGCGTCGATGCGGTGCGGGGTGTTGGGATCGGCCGCACCTTCCAGCAGGCCGCGCGGGACGAGGATGGAGTTCGGCGCGTGCATCTTTTCGAACTCGTAGGGCTCGCGCACATCCACCACCAGCCAGTCCTCGCCGTTCTCCATCTTCTCGGCAAGATCCGCCGGGGCGATCTCCTTCACGTTCTTCCGCGCCTCGGCGACGAAATCCATCAGCTTCTTCTCGCTCATTCGAACATTCCCTTTTGCAATGAATCGGACTACCCCCCGCAGGAGCCTGCTTGCAGGCTCCTGCACACGGGCTCTCATTCTACCGTAGGTGCGAGTCCGGGCGATTCAACCCTCGTCGAGCGCACCTTCCAGCGCAACGGGATCGGTCACCGGGGCCGCGCACTGCAACCCGCGACAGACATAGGCCCGCACGCCCGTCTCCGGGGCGGCTTTCTCCGCGAGCGCGGCGGGCAGATCGCCGGCCGGCGCGGGAATCGCGAAGGTCCACACCGGAGCATCCTGCACCCGCAGTCGCTGCTGCCACGCGGGAAGTTCGTCGGCTGGCCCCCGCAGCACGACCAGGGCCGGCGCCTGGTAATGGATGTCCAGCGCGGTCAGCAGGCTCATGTGGCCCAGTGGCGCCTGCTCGACCATCGGGCCGGCGTTCGCCAGCGTGCGCTCGGCCGCCTCCAGGTAGCGGGGTTCGGACAGCAGGAACCCGAGTTTCTGCAATACCTGAGCGGCGGTCCCGTTGCCGGCCGCCATGGCATCGTCGGCATAGACCTTCGGGCGCTGGATCAGTGCCTCGTGATCCCGGGCGGTGAAGAAGAAACCGCCCTGTTCGCGGTCCTCGAAGTCCTCCAGCAGGGTGTCGGCCAGCGTGGTGGCCCAGGCCAGCAGGTCGCTGTCCCACTCGGCCTCCAGCAGCGCCAGCGTGGCCTCCAGCAACAGGGCGTGATCGTCCAGGTAGGCGCGCGGCATCGCGCCGGTCGCCCCCTCGCGCACGCTGGCGCACAACCGGCCGTCGCGCCACAGACGCTCGCGCACGGCGGTCATCGCCTCGCGTGCCAGGCGCAACCATTCCGGGCGCTCCAGGGCGCGCGCGGCACGCGCCAGGCCCGCGATCATCAGGGCATTCCAGGCGCCCAGGATCTTCTCGTCGCGATGCGGTCGCACCCGGTCCTCGCGTGCCGCGAGCAGGCGTTCGCGGGCCCGGTCCAGACGCGTGTTCGCCTCCGCTTCGTCGATCCCCAGCGCATCCGCGACGGTCGCCGCTGGTGCCACCTCGTGCAGATGCCAGCGCCCCTCGAAATTGGCCGGGCCGTGGAGTCCCCAGACCCGGCTGGCGACGGCCCACTCGTCCTCCGTCAGGAGCGCCTGGACCGTCTCCGGGTCCCAGACATAGAAGCGTCCTTCCTCGCCCTCGGAGTCCGCGTCCAGGCTCGAATAAAAGGCCCCGGAGGGATCCCGCATCTCGCGCTCCAGCCAGGCGACCGTCGGCTCCACCACCCGCCGCGCGCATTCGTCGCCGTGGGCGGCGCGCTCGGCGTACAGCCCCAGCAACGGCCCGTTGTCGTAGAGCATCTTCTCGAAGTGCGGGATCATCCAGCGGGCATCCACCGAGTAGCGGCAGAAGCCACCGCCCACCTGATCGAAGATCCCGCCGGCGGCCATCGCACCCAGGGTACGGGCCAGCATGCGCTCCGCCTCGGCATCGCCATGGCGCGCCGAGTGCCAGGCCAGCCACTCGAGCGACGCTGGGTGCGGGAACTTGGGGGCGTCCCCGAAACCGCCGAACTGCTCGTCGAAGGTCTTCGCCAGTTCGGCGCGCCCCTTGTCGATGACACTGAGGGCCGGGATCGCGCCACCGGCCGGGCTGTAGATCCGCCCCAGTGCCTGCTGCAACGAGTCGTTCTGGCGCTGGATCTCCTCGGGGTGCTCGGCGAGGAAATCGGACACCCGGGTCATCAGGTCCACGAACGATGGCAGGCCGTGGCGCGGGGTGTTCGGGAAGTAGGTCCCGGCAAAAAACGGCACCTGGTCCGGGGTCAGGAAGACGGTCAGCGGCCAGCCTCCGGGGCGCTGCGACAGCAGCATGTGCGCGTTCTGGTAGATGCGGTCGAGGTCCGGGCGCTCCTCGCGGTCCACCTTGATGTTGATGAAGCGCGCGTTCATCACCTCGGCGGTGGCCGGATCCTCGAAGGATTCGTGCGCCATCACGTGGCACCAGTGGCAGGCGGAATAACCAATCGAGAGCAGGATTGGCTTGTCCTCCCGGCGGGCGCGGTCCAGCGCCTCCTCGCCCCAGGGATACCAGTCAACAGGGTTGTCGGCGTGCTGCAGCAGATACGGGCTGCTGGCCCCGGCCAGTCGATTCATCGCGCGGCCTCCTTGCAGGTGGATCGGGCTAGCGGCATACAGGTGCATGCCGGGGCCCGGGCGAGTAGCATGTGCAGCCGGTTTTTCATCCGCAAGCGCCCATGCCCACACACCCGTTTATCGACCCCGTCGCCCTGTCCATCGGCCCACTGACCCTGTACTGGTACGGCCTGACATACCTGGTCGGCTTCGTCGCCTTCTGGGCGTTGGGCGTATGGCGCACCCGCAGCCGCAACTGGGACCCCCTGCACCCCTGGCAGGTCGGTGACCTGCTGTTCTGGGGCGTACTCGGGGTCGTCGTCGGCGGGCGGCTCGGCTATGCACTGTTCTACAACCTCGACACCACGCTGGCCGACCCGCTGAGCCTGTTCCGCATCTGGGAGGGCGGCATGGCCTTCCACGGCGGGCTGGCCGGCGTGCTGGTCACCTGCTGGCTATACGCCCGCAAGATCGGCCAGCCGTTCTTCCGTCTGACCGACTTCATCGCCCCCCTGATCCCGATCGGCCTGGGCGCCGGGCGCATCGGCAACTGGATCAACGGCGAGCTGTGGGGCAAACCCACCGACCTGCCCTGGGCCATGGTCTTCCCGGCCGCGGACTACATCCCCCGTCATCCGTCGCAGCTGTACCAGGCCTTTCTCGAAGGGCTCGTGCTGTTCGTGGTGTTGTGGGTCGTCTCGCGCCAGCCGCGGCGTACCGGACTGATCTCCGGGCTGTTCCTGACGCTTTACGGCAGCTTCCGTTTCGCGGTCGAGTTCGTGCGCGTGCCCGACGCCCATCTCGGCTACCTCGCCTTCGACTGGCTCACCATGGGACAGGTCCTGACCCTGCCGGTGATCCTGTTCGGCGTTGCCCTGATCGTCTGGTCGCGGCGCAACCCCCTGCCCGCACCCCGCCCGGCCCCGGAGACCGCCTGAGATGCAGCAATACCTGGACCTGGTGCGGCACATCCGCGACCACGGCACGGACCGTCCGGACCGCACCGGTACCGGCACGCGCTCGGTCTTCGGCTACCAGATGCGCTTCGACCTGGCCGACGGCTTCCCGCTGGTCACCACCAAACGCACCCATCTGCGCTCGGTAATCCACGAACTGCTGTGGTTCATCGCCGGCGATACCAATGTCGGCTACCTGCGCGAGCACAAGGTCCGCATCTGGGACGAGTGGGCCACCGAGGCCGGCGACCTGGGCCCCGTCTACGGCGCGCAGTGGCGCAACTGGGCCGGCCACGACCAGCTTGCCGAACTGATCGACAACCTGAGGAACCGCCCCCACTCCCGGCGCCACATCATCAGCGCCTGGAACGTGGCCGACCTGCCGGACGAATCCATCTCGCCGCAGGCGAACGCGGAGGCCGGACGCATGGCCCTGGCGCCCTGCCACACCCTGTTCCAGTTCTACGTGGCCGACGATCGCCTGTCCTGCCAGCTCTACCAGCGCAGCGCGGATGTCTTCCTCGGCGTGCCGTTCAACATCGCCAGCTACGCCCTGCTGACCCACATGCTCGCGCAGGTGGTGGGCCTGAAGCCCGGCGAGTTCGTCCATACCTTCGGCGACGCCCACCTCTACCGCAACCACCAGGAGCAGGTCGAAGAACTGCTCGGGCGCGAACCGCTGCCGCTACCAACCCTGCACCTGAACCCGGACGTCACCGACCTGTTCGCCTTCACCTTCGACGACATCGAGGTGCGCGACTACCAGTCGCACCCCCCGATCAAGGCCCCCATCGCGATCTGAGCGTTACCGGAGTCCCCATGCCCCAGCCCGAGATTCATCTGATGGTCGCGCTCGATCCGGATCACGTGATCGGGCGCGACAACGACCTGCCCTGGCACCTGCCGAAGGACCTGCAGCACTTCAAGCGAATGACTGCCGGTCACCCGATGATCATGGGGAGGCGCACCTTCGAATCCATCGGGCGCCCGCTGCCGAAACGCCGCAACCTGGTGCTGACGCGCCAGGCGGACTGGCAAGCGGAGGGTATCGAGGTCTATCGCGATCTGGATGCGGCGCTGGCCACCATCGAGGCCGGCCCCGCCTTCGTGATCGGCGGCGCCGGGCTGTTCGCGGAGACCCTGCCGCGCGCCGACGTGCTGCACCTGACCCGGGTGCACGAGTGCCATGCCGGCGACACCTTCTTCCCCGCCCTCGACCCCGCGGACTGGGACGTCGTCTGGTCCGAGCACCACGAAGCCGACGAACGCCACGCCTGCCCCTTCACCTTCGAACGCCTCGAACGCCGCCGCTGAACGCGACCCGGCGCCGTCCAGGGACCGTGCGGGCCCGGGTATGTACAGCACCCGGCGGCCGAAGGTGGCCCTGGAACGCAGTGGTACACGCCCCAGGGCTCCACGCCCCTCCTGCTTCGTGATCCCGGAAACCACGTAGCGGTTATCCGGGATCACGGCGGCCGGGGTTCCCGGCCCTTCGCTTCGCTGCGGCCGGGATGACAGTACAGGGGCCGGGGCCGGGGACGGGGACATTCCAGAAAGGCCCGGATTAAAGCGACCTGCGGCGGGCTATTTGCGCCCCTGGACGATCCCCCTGACTGGCTGACCCTCGTGGCTAATCAGGAACAATCTTTCTCTGTGCCCCCTAGGGTGCACAATCGCCCGGATCCTTAGCCCGTTCTTCGTGCCTTCGTGCGCTTCGTGGTGAAGAAAGGTGTTGTCAGCGCCCGCCAAAGTGGGGTATCAGGCGGCCGGGCAGCAGGTGGACCAGGATGAAGCCCAGCATCGCGGCGACCACGATGGTCGGGCCGGTCGGGGTGTCGTACTGGAAGGAGCCCCACAGCCCGGCCCCCACGGCCAGCATGCCGATGATGCCGGCGAGGATCGCCATCTGCTCGGGGGTGGCCGCAAAGCGCCGGGCACTGGCCGCCGGGATGATCATCAGCGCCGTGATCAGCAGCACGCCGACCACCTGCATCGCCGCCGCGATCACCAGTGCGATCAGCAGCATCAGGCCCAGCCGCACCAGCAGCACCGGCACACCCTCCACCTGGGCGAGCTCCTCGTGCACGGTCAGCGCCAGCAGCGGGCGCCACAGCAGGATCAGCAGCAGCAACGCCACGCCACCGCCGATCGCGATGGACATCAAGTCGTTGGTGCCCACCGCGAGGATGTCACCGAACAGGTAGGCCATCAGATCCACCCGCAACCCCTCGATAAAGGTAACGGCGACGATCCCCAGCGACAGCGAACTGTGCGCGAGAATCCCGAGCAGGGTGTCCGAGGCCAGTTCCTGCCGCCGCTGCAGCAGTACCAGCAGGATGGCGATGGCCACGCACACGATCGTGACCATCAGGTTCAGGTTCAGCCCCAGGAGTACCCCGAGGGCGACGCCCAGCAGCGCCGAATGCGACACGGTATCGCCGAAATAGGCCATGCGGCGCCAGACCACGAAGGCCCCCAGCGGACCCGCGACGGCGGCCACCATCAGCCCCGCCAGCAGCGCACGAATCAGGAAATCGTCGAGCAGGCCATCCATCATCGGGAGTCGCCCCCGGGACCGGGCCGGTGGGCATGGCCGCAGCCGGCGTGATGTTCGTGTACATCCCCGGCGACATCGTGCACGTGGTCGTGATCGTGCCGGTAGACGCCGATCCCCTGCATGTCCGTCTCCGGGAACAGGCGCTGGTACTCGGGATGCCGCGATACCTCCTCCGGCCGGCCGGTGCAGCACACATGCTGGTTCAGGCAGATCACCGCATCGGCCCCGGCCATCACCAGGTGCAGGTCGTGCGACACCATCAGCACCCCGCAGCCGGTCTCGTGGCGGATGTCATCGATCAGCTTGAACACCTCGCCCTGGCCGACGATATCCACCCCCTGGGCGGGCTCGTCCAGCACCAGAAGGTTCGGCCGATTGAGTAGGGCGCGCGCCAGCAGCACCCGCTGCATCTCGCCGCCGGAGAGCGACTGCACCGGCTTGTGCAGCAGATGCGGCACGCCGACCCGCTCCAGGCCTTCGCGCAGGACGGCCTCCGGGGCCCGCTGGCGCAGCGTCAGGAAACGCCGCACCGACAATGGCAGCACCGGCTCGATCTGCAGGCGCTGGGGCATGTAGCCGATGCGCAGCCCGCGCCGGCGTTGTACCCGGCCCTGTCCCGGCTTCCACAGTCCCAGCAGCACTCGCAACAGCGAGGTCTTGCCCGCCCCGTTGGGGCCGATCACCACGGTCACCTCGGCCGGCCGCACCTGGACCGAGACATGATCCAGGATCACCCGCCCGCCGCGTTCCAGCGAGACGTCGCGGGCGGCCAGCAACGGCGAGGCGTCCGTCGCCGGTTGCGCGTGCGGGGAAGGGGTTTCGCGATTCATATTGGTATACTATAACGTTATTGAATCCGATGGAGAATCCGCCCATGCGCTCTGCTGCCCGCCGCCCGACCTTCCTCGCCCTGCTCCTGGCCCTGGCGTTTCTGGTGACGGTGGCCATGCCCGCGCAGGCCGACAGCCCGCGCATCGTCGCATCGATTCTACCGATTCACAGCCTGGTTGCCGCGCTGGCCGGCGACACCCACGAGGTGGAACTGCTGGTGCCGGCCAGCGCATCGCCCCACGGCTATTCCATGCGTCCCTCCGAGGCACGGCGCCTGCAGCAGGCCGACCTGGTGGTCTGGGTCGGTCCGGAGCTCGAGGGCTTTCTGGAGCGCTCGCTGCACGGGATCGCCGACCGCGCGACGGTCATCAGCCTGATGCACGACCTCGAGCTCGATCTTCTGGAGGGCCGCACCGGGGGCGTATGGGAAGGCCATCATGACCACGGCGACGATGGCGGCCATGGGCATGACGATCACGGCGATCACGGCGATCACGGCGATCATGGACATGACCATCATGCCCACGACGATCACAACGGACACGCGGACCACGCACACGACCATGACGCGCACGACCACGATGCTCACGGCTCGGATAATCATGGACACGCCGCGCATGACGACGGGCACGGGCATGCACATGGCGATTACGACAGCCACCTGTGGCTGTCGCCGGGCGTCGCACGGGCCATCGTCGAACAGCTTGCGGAGCGCCTCGCGGAACTCGATCCGGAACAGGCCGCAACGATCCGGGACAACCGGGACGGCCTGCTCCAGCGCATCGACGAGATGGACGCCAGGATCGCCGAGCAACTGGCGCCGGTACGCGACCAGCGCTTCATGGTGTTTCACGACGCCTACCAGTACTTCGAGCAGCACTATGGCCTGAACGCGGCCGGCTCCATCAGCGTCGATCCCTCGCGCATGCCCGGGGCCCGCCGGCTGTCCGAACTACGCGGCCGTCTGGCACAGGGCGATGTCGCCTGCCTGTTCACCGAACCGCAGTTTCGCCCGGCGCTGGCGGAAACCGTGGCCGAGGGTACCGGCACCCGGCTCGGCATGCTCGATCCAATCGGCGCGGAGCTGGAGCCTGGCCCCGATGCCTGGTTCCTGCTGATGCAGGGTATGGCGGACGGCTTCACCGACTGCATGGCACATAACGGCTCCTGACGGACACGCGGCCCCACCTCCGGACGCCGCGCATCGCCGCCCCACCTTCCTGTGCCGTCACCCCGGAAACCGCGTAGCGGTTATCCGGGATCTCCCACGCCGGGACAGCCCCCGAAGCCGGATATCCCGGCTCTGCGCTTCGCTTCGGCCGGGGTAACCGAAGGGAAAAGGCCCGGATGCCCACCGCGGTCAGAGCAGGATCAGCCCCCACACCAGCGCCGCCAGGAGGAAGCTGACCAGCACCGCGGCCGAGGCCATGTCCTTGGCGCGCGCCGACAGCGGATGGCGTTCGTCGCCAAACCGGTCGATTGCCGCCTCCACCGCCGAGTTCAGCAGTTCCACCACCAGGATCAACAAGGCACTGCCGGCCAGCAGAGCCCGCTCCACCCCGCTCTCGCCCAACCAGATCGCCAGCGGCAGCAATACCGCGAGCAACGCCAGCTCCTGACGAAACGCCGACTCGTGCTGATACGCCTCGCGCAGCCCGCGCCAGGAATACCCGAAGGCATGCAGCACCCGGCCCAGACCGCGTCGGCCACTATGCGCCACCCGGATTCCCCTCGGTGCGCCCCGTCATGCGGCGGGCGGCGGCGCCACGGCCACCCGGTTGCGGCCCTCGCGCTTGGCGCGGTAGAGCGCCTCGTCGACCCGCCGCAGCAGCTCTCCGCGGGGCTCGCCGGGGTGAAACGCCGCCACCCCGAGGCTGACCGTGACCCTGCCTACGCCCGGGAAGGCATGCCCGGCCACCCGCGCCCGGATCAACTCCGCCACCCGTGCGCCGGCCTCCGCCGGGTCGCCCGGAAGCAGGACCATGAACTCCTCGCCCCCCCAGCGCCCGAGCACATCCGCGCCACGCAGGCGTTCGCCCGCCACGCGGGTCACCTCCTGCAACACCACATCCCCGGCGGCATGACCATAGGTGTCGTTGACCTTCTTGAAGTGATCGAGGTCGAACATCACCAGCGAGAACCCCTGTCCGTAGCGTTCGGCGCGCTCGACTTCGCGATCCAGCAGGCTTTCGAAATAGCGCCGATTCGCAACACCGGTCAGTCGGTCATAGAAGGCCTGACGCTCGAGTTCCGCCTGGTTGCGTTCCAGCTCTTGCTGGGTGGCCTTCAGCGCGGTGATGTCGACCGCCGTTCCGGCCACCCGGGTCACCCGACCCTCTGTGTCCGCAATCGGGTAACGGCGGACCCGAACCCAGCGCTGCTCCCCGTCCGGGCGCAGAATTCGAAAGGTCTCGTCGGCCGTTCCGTCCCCGAAAGCCCCGGAAAGAAACACCGCCTCCACCCGGGCACGGTCCTCCGGATGCACGGCCTCCAGCATCTCGGTCCGGTCGCGGTACAGGTGCTCGCGGCTGTACCCCCAGACCCGTTCGTAGGCCGGATTGACGTACAAAATCGAATGCTCGTCCTGCAGCCAGAAGACCTCGTTCACGGACCCGGCCAGCTGGCGGAAACGCGCCTCGCTCTCGCGCAGGGCCTCTTCCACGGCCTTGCGTTGCGAGAGATCACGCAGGATGGTCGAGATTTGCCGCACCTGCCCCTGGCCATCGTGGCGAACCATGATGACCTGGGACACCGGCACTTCGTGGCCTTCGCCATCCAGCACGACAGTCTCGCCCTGCCAGATGCCCTCGCGCATCGCCACCGGGACCGCCTCCTGCAGGATATGGTCCGCGGCCCAGGGCGGATGGAACCGCCGGACCGTGGTCTCCAGGGAATCCACCTCCGTCGGCAGGCTTCGGGTATTCCAGCCGGTTTCGGGGTCCCACGGCTCTCCGGAGGCCGGTGGCAGACCGAACAATGCACGCCCGCCCGCATTCAGGAACAGCATGTTCCCGTCCGGCCCGTGCATGCCGACCACATCGGGGGTGAACTCCAGGATGCCGACCAGCCGGCGCAGGTTCTCCTCCAGCGCGCGGCGGTCGGTCACGTCCTGCACCGTCCCGATCAGGCGTCGGGGCTTGCCGCCGGCATCGCGCTCGACCGCGCCGCGCGTGTGGACCACGCGCTCACGGCCATCGGGCCGCAGGACCCGGAAATGAATGTCGTACTCCCCGGTCTCCAGCGCCGACTCCACCGTGGCGGCCACGCGGTCCCGGTCGTCCGGGTGCACGGCCTGCAAGAAGCCCGCATAGTTCGCCTCCCAATCCTCCCGCCGCAGGCCGAAGATACGATAGACCTCGTCCGACCAGCGCGTGCGATCCTCCTGGATCGTCCAGACCCAGCTCCCCACGTGCGCGATGCGCTGCGCCGCGGCCAGTTCCTCGCCACGCTCGCGCAGGGCCCCCTCCATCGCCACTTGCTCGGTAATGTCGATCATCACCCCGTGCCAGACGATGCTGCCGTCCGTTCGCAGGACTTGCGGCGTCGCGCGGCCCTCGACCCAGACCGTCCCGCGTAACGGATGGCGGACGCGGAAACGCACCTGCCAGGGCCCCAGCGAGCGCGCCGACTCCTGGATGCTGACCTGGATCCGCGGAAGATCCTCGGGGTTCACCCGGGCGAAGGCCGCATCGGCATCCTCCTGGACCTGGTCAGGGGACAACCCGTACACCCGCTGGACGCCTTCGCTGACGAACGGGAAGGCGTGGCGTCCGTCCGGATACAGGCGGTATTGGTAGATCGCCCCGGGCAGGTGGCTGGTCGCCTTGGTCAGACGCGCCTCGCGCTCATGCCGGGCGGTCTGGTCCTGGAACGAGACCACGGCGCCGTCGACCCGCCCGGATACGTCGAACGTGGGTGCGGTAAAGACACTCACCGGAAACAGGGTCCCGTCGGCACGCGCGAAGTGATCGTCCCAGGCCTCCAGCGGTTTGCCGGTCTCGAGGACGCGGTAGATCGGACAGGCCTCGGGCGGATAGGGCGTCCCGTCCACCAGTGTGTGATGGTTGGTCGAATGCGCGTCCTGCCCGAGGGCATCGCCTTCGCTCTCGAACCCGAGCAGACGGCAGGCCGTCGGGTTCAGGAAGGTATAGCGGCCATAGCGATCCAGGCCAAAAACGCCTTCGGCCAGGCTGCCCAGCAAGCGCGTCTGGAAGGCCTCGGCCGCCCGCAGCTCGGTGACATCCTCGATCACCCCGTCGAACACGAACCGGCCATCCGCATCCTCGGTCCGGTAGGCGGTGATCCGGGCACGGAAGGGCCGTCCCCGCAGTGTCCTCAGATCCACTTCGCGACCGACGACCCGCCCATAGGCCTCGAGATCGCGACTGAACGCCTCGCGCTCGAGCGGATCGCGGTAGAGCTCGCGGACCGGCGTCGAGCGCAGCTCGATCTCGGTGGCGGCCTCGAACAGCTCCACCATGGCCGGATTGAGACGGACAAAGCGGCCCTCCAGCCCCGGGGTGTTGCGGTAGACCCCCACCGGGAGGCGACCGAAGGCCACCCCGTAGAACTCCAGCTCGTGTTCGTAGCGGCGGGCCTCCGACACGTCATGGATGATCGAGTAGAGGTACCGGTTCCCGTCCAGCACCACCGGGCCGGAGTACACCTCGACATCACGAATCTCGCCCCCGCAAATGCGGTGGCGAAAACGGAAGAAGCGACGTTCCTCGCGGGCCGCCCGCTCCATCTCGGTACGCACCTCGTCCGCCGAGAGCGTGTTGATGTCCTGGATGTGCATGGCCTTCAGCGCCTCGGCCGAATAGCCGTAGAACGCCGCCGCGGCCGGATTGGCGTCCACGATCCGCCCGTCCTCCGGGTCGATCAGCAGCTTCGGGGCGGTATTGGCGGTAAAGGTCTGTTCGTAGACCTGGCCGGCGGAATCGCCCTGCACCCGGCGCTGCACGGTGGCGAGCCGCCCGTCCGGGTCGGGCGTCAGCGCAAGCGTGCAGGCAACCGCCCTCGCGTCCTCGACGTGCGGCGCCCTGAGCGAAAGCTCCAGGGTCACTTCGGCCGAGCCGGAGCGCGCGAGGGCGTCCATCAACGCCTTGTGCTGCCCCTGCGGCACACACTCGGCCAGCCGCACACCATCGAAGTCATCCGCCGCGCAGCCCAGCCATTCCGCCAGGCGCGCATTGGCCGCATGAATGCGGCCACTGGCCTCCAGAAACACCAGCCCCACGGCGGCCCGGTGGAACAAGCCCGTGCCTGCATGCTCCGCAGGATCCATCAAGTCTCCCCCAGGAGTTTGGCCGTGGCCGTCAATCCTGCCATACGACCCGATTGCGCCCCGAGTGCTTGGCCCGGTACATCGCATCGTCCGCACGCTTGATCCAGTCCTTGATCGCCTCGCCACGACGACACTCCGCCACCCCCAGACTGATGGTCACCTGCCCGACCCGGGGCAGATCCAGCGCGGCCACCTGCCGGCGCAGATCCTCGGCCAGGCGGCAGGCATCTTCGGCCCGGGTACTGGGCAGCATGACCATGAATTCCTCGCCGCCCCAACGGCCCAGCACATCGGACTGGCGCAGGCGTTCGCCGGCCGTCGCCACCACCCGGCGCAGGACCTCGTCGCCGATGTCGTGGCCATGGGTGTCGTTGATCCGCTTGAAGTGGTCCAGGTCCAGCATCACCAGCGAACAGGGGTCTGCATAGCGCTCCGCCCGCCGGGCCTCCTGCTCCAGCAATGCCTCGAAATGGCCCCGATTGGCGGCATCGGTCAGCGTGTCGTAGAAGGCCTGATATTCCAGCGCAGCCTCCAGCTCCTTCTGCCGCGAGATGTCGTGGAACATGGCGATGTAGTACTCGATCACACCGCTGGCATCCCGGATCGCAGTCACGATCTCGTGCAGGGGGAAGATCCGGCCATCCTTGCGCCGGTTCCACACCTCGCCGGACCAGTGGCCGTTTTCACGCACGGACTGGAACATCTCGTCATAAAAGCCGCGGTCCTGTCGGCCCGAATTCATGATGCGCGGATTCTGGCCCACCGCGTCTTCCTCGGTGAATCCCGTGAGTTCGGCAAAGGTCGCGTTGACGCGCTGGATCGTACCCTCGACATCGGTGATGAAGATCGCCTGACTGCTGTCGAAGGTCGCCGCCAGCAGACGCTGCTCCTGCTCCAGATGATGGCGTTCGGTGATGTCCTGGACCGTGCCGATCATCCGCTGGACGCGTCCAGCGGCATCGAACTCTACATAACCGCGTTCGTGCACCACGCGCTCGTCGCCGTCCGGGCGCAGAACCCGGTGCACGATATCAAGCGCCCCGTCCCCACCCAGCGAGGCATCCACCTCGGCCTGGACCCGTTCGCGATCGCCCGGATGCACCGCATGCATAAAGGCCTCGTGCGTCCCGCCCCATTCACCGCGGGACATCCCGAAAATCCGGAAGACCTCGTCCGACCAGCGAACCTCGTTGCGGACAAAGTCCGACACCCAGTTGCCGATATGCGCGATGCGCTGGGCCTCGGCCAGCTCGCGCTCGCGCAGATGCAGGACCTCTTCGGCCTGCACCCGTTCGGTGATGTCCAGGATCACCCCGAACCAGAGCACACTGCCATCCTCCAGTGCCTCGGGACTGGCATGCCCTTCCACCCAGATCTCGCCGCGCTCGGGGTGGCGCACGCGATAGCGCTGACGCCACGATTCCAGGCAGCGCATGGAGGCCTCGATACTGGCGGCGACCCGCTCGACATCATCCGGGTGGATCACGTCGAAAACGCGGCGGGCATCGAGCATTACGGCCTCGGGCGTCACGCCGTACACATCGGCCATGCCCTCACTGGCATACGGGAACGACGCCCGGCCATCCGGGTACTGGCGGTACTGGTAGATCACCCCGGGCAGGTTGTGCGCAATCTTTTCCAGATGGCGCTCGGTCTCCTCCCGCGCCCCCACGTCCTGGAAGGCACCCACCAGTTCGACGACCGCGCCCTGACCGTCGCGGATCGCCGTCACCTGATCCTCCAGCCATTGCCAGTGCCCGCTGGGCATGCGCTGGCGATAGCTCAGGCGACAGAATCCGCGCGCGCCATCGGCCAGCCAGCGCTTCACCTGGCCGGCGCAACGCTGGTAATCCTCGCGAGCCAGGTGGGCCTGCAACCAGTCAGGCTGGCCGGTAACCTGCTCTGGCGCCCAGCCAGTGACGGCCTGCACGTTGGGGCTGAGCCAGGTCATGGTGCCGAAGTCCGAGGGGTCCATGGTGTAGATCACGGCCGGACTGGCGCGCAGCAGGGTCTCGGTACGCTGCTCCGTCTCCTTGCGCACGCCAATATCGGCGACCGCCACGAGCAGGGCCTCGGGGCAGTCCTCGGTGGCCGGGATCCGGCTAACCGCCAACTCCACCCAGTGCGCCTGATCGGTGGCATCCAGCAGACGCGCCTCGAAGCTGCTGGTGCTGCAATCCCCGTTCAGCAGGACGTGACGCCGCGCCGCGCAACGCTCGCGGTCGTCCGGGCACACGTAGTCTTGCAGGATCGCGTCCGCCAGATCCGCCGGATCACAGGCCAGCAAGGCGCCCAGGCGGGGATTGGCGCGCAGGATGCGCCCCTCGGTATCCATCTCGGCCAGCCCCACCGGCGCATGCTCGAACAGCGCCGCATAGCCGTGGATGGCACAAATCTCGCTCATTGGGTTCCTTGTCCGTCTGCGTCTCTCTTTGCAGAGACTTCGTCAAAGACACGCCCGGCGTGCCTTCTGCCCTCGGACCTGGCGGTGGATTGGTAGACTGAGTCCAGAAACCTACCAGATAACCAGTCCGGTTTCCGCTTGACCCCACAATAAGGCGTTTACTGCCCTGCAAAACGGTAACGCCCCCGACAAGCGGGGGCGTTACAGGACGAACCAGGAAGCCCGGGGCGGGTCCCCGGGAATCCCGTCAGCCGTGCGTACCGGTGCGCGGCGCGCTGGCATCCCCGTCCTCGGCGGGCTGGAACACGACATCCAGCGCCTTGGCGGCGGCCACTTCGTTGAAGCGCCGGTTCGGTAGCGTGTGTGGCGCGCCCTTGATCGTGTCCATGTCGTTCTCCGACTCGGCCAAGATGCAGGCCATCGCCTCGACGAAGCCGTCCAGAGTCTCTTTCGACTCGGTCTCGGTCGGCTCTACCAGCAGGCACTCCGGCACCAGCAGCGGGAAGTAAGTGGTCGGCGCATGGTAGCCGTGGTCGAGCAGGCGCTTGGCCACATCGCCCGCAGTCAGTCCACGTTCCTTGGCCTGCTTCTTCATGGTCACGATGAACTCGTGCGTGGCACGGCGCTTGGGATAGGCCAGGTCGAACCCGGCCGCGGCCAGTTCGCGCGCCAGGTAGTTGGCATTCAGGGTCGAGAATTCGGAGACCCGCACCATGCCCTCGCGGCCCAGCATGCGCATGTAGATATAGGCCCGCAGGAGCACACCGGCGTTCCCGGCAAAGGCGGACAGGCGCCCAATGCTCTGCGGACGATCGGTTTCCTCGGCAAAGCGGTAGCCGCCCTGCTCGGCTTCGATCACGTGCGGGATCGGCATGAACGGCAGCAGCCGTTCGGCCACGCCCACGGCACCGGAACCCGGTCCACCGCCACCATGCGGCGTGGAGAAGGTCTTGTGCAGGTTCATGTGGATCACATCGAAGCCCATGTCGCCCGGGCGCACCTTGCCGAGGATCGCGTTCAGGTTGGCACCGTCGTAGTACAGCAGGCCGCCGGCCTCGTGCACGATGCCGGCAATCTGCTTGATGCGCCGTTCGAACACGCCCACGGTGGACGGATTGGTCAGCATGATCCCGGCGGTGTGCGGACCCACGGCCGCCTTCAGGGCCTCGATATCCACGTCACCGGTATCGTCGGTGGGGATCTCGCGCACCTCGTAGCCGCACATGATCGCGGTCGCCGGGTTGGTGCCGTGGGCGGCATCCGGCACGATGATCTCGCGGCGCTCGGTATCGCCGCGGGAATCGTGGTAGGCGCGGATCATGGCCACACCGGTGTACTCGCCCTGGGCACCCGCCATCGGCGCCAGCGACACGGCCTTCATGCCGGTCACTTCCTTCAGCATCTCCTGCAATTCGAACATCGTCTGCAGGAAGCCCTGGCTGTGGCTGGCCGGAGCAAGCGGATGCCGGTTCAGGAACCCGGGCAGCATCGCGAGGCTGTTACAGGCGCGCGGGTTGTACTTCATCGTGCACGAGCCTAGCGGGTAGAACTCGGTGTCGATGGAGAAGTTCTTCTGCGACAACCGCGTGTAGTGCCGCACCACGTCCAGTTCCGAGGCCGCCGGCAGACCCGGCGCGGACTTGCGCTGCAGGTTCGCCGGGATGCGGGTCGCGGCGTGGTCGCGCGGCGCCTGGGCCACGGCCGAGCGGCCGGCGCGGGAACGTTCGAAGATCAGATTGGCTTCAGTGGTGCTCATAGCGGTTTCTCGCTTGCGTATTCGGGTGACGGCGACCGGGCACAGGCCCGGCCACCGGCGGCACGGAGGGACTCCGGCCGATTACTGGGTCGGGCTCAGGTTGGCCCGATCATCCAGGGCCGCGAACGCGGCGTCGTAGTCCGGCTCGTCGCCGATCTCGGAGACCAGCTGGGCGTGCATCACCAGGTTGTCGGTATCCAGCACGACCACACCGCGCGCGGTGATCCCGGCCAGCGGGCCGTCCTGGATCAGCACGCCGTAGTCCTGGGCGAAGTTGCGATCGCGCATCATCGACAGCACGGTCACGCGTTCCAAGTTCTCGGCGGCGCAGAAGCGGCTCATCGCGAACGGCAGGTCGGCGGAGACGATCAGGATCTCGAGATCCGGACGGCTGGCGACCATCTCGTTGAACTTCTTGGTGGAGTCGGCGCAGACCGGGGTATCCAGGCTGGGCACGATGGAGATCAGCTTGCGCTTGTCGCCGAAGTCGGCCAGTGAGACATCCTGCAGATCCTTGTTGGTCAGCTTGAAGTCCGGGGCCGGCGAGCCCACGTGCGGCAGATCGCCGTTGGTGTTGATCGGATTACCTTGCAGCTTGATTTCGGCCATGGTTGCCTCCCGGCTTGATGTGTATGGCGCTTGGTGTCGTTGACCGTGGGAAGCCGAACCGCCTCAGGCGGCCTGCTCCCAAGTGGTCACGTACTGCTCCAGGTCGGATTCGGTCTTGGTCTCGGTGGCGCAGGCGAGCACGCAGCCATCCAGCTGCGGATAGTCCCGGCTCAGCTCGAGGCCCGCCAGCACGCCGGCATCGGCCATGGTCTGCACGCGGGTCGCGGCATCGCCGCCGAAGTCCAGCGCGACTTCGTGGAAGTACTCGCCGGTAAAGCGCGGCTTGATGCCCTTGGCGGCCAGTTTTTCCACCAGCGCATGGGTGTTGGCGTAGCAGGCCTCGGCCACGCGGGTCAGGCCCTCGTCACCCAGCAGCGACATATGGATCGTCGACGCCGTCACCACCAGGCCCTGGTTGGTGCAGATGTTCGAGGTCGCCTTGGAGCGGCGGATATGCTGCTCGCGCGCCTGCAGGGTCAGCACGAAACCAGGCTTGCCGTCGGCGTCCTCGGCACGGCCGACTATGCGCCCCGGCATCTGCCGGATATGCTTTTTCAGCGTGGTCATGAAGCCGTAGTACGGCCCGCCGGACGACAGCGGCGCACCCAGCGGCTGGCCCTCGCCGACCACGATGTCCACGCCATTGGCGCCCCACTCGCCCGGCGGCTTTAGCAGCGCCAGCGAGACCGGGTTCACCACGGCGATAACCGGGATGCCGCGTTCTTCGGCCCACCCGGTCAGGGCATCCACGTCTTCCAGGATGCCGAAGAAGTTGGGCTGGCTGATCACCATGGCGGTGACGTCGTCGTCCGCATACGGCGCCAGCGCCTCCACCGGGGTCTGGCCGGTGGTTTCGTCGAACGGCAGTTCGACCAGTTCGATGCCCTGGTTGCCGATCAGCGTCTTCACCACCTTGCGATAGTCCGGGTGCAGCGCCCCCGGCAGCAGCACGCGCTTGGCCTTGGAACGGCGATTCACGCGCACCGCCATCAGCACGGCCTCGGCCAGGGCGGAGGCGCCGTCATACAGGGAGGCGTTGGAGACCTCCATCCCGGTCAGGCGGCTGATCATCGTCTGGTATTCGTAGATCAGCTGCAGCGTGCCCTGGCTGGCCTCCGCCTGGTACGGCGTGTAGGCGCTGTAGAACTCGCCGCGGGTAGCGATCTGCCACACGGCGGCCGGGATGTGGTGCTCGTAGGCACCGGCCCCGATGAAATTCGATGGCATGCCGTCCTTCGCAGCCCGCTCCTGCATCAGGCGGGTGATGCCCATCTCGCTCTCGCCCTCGGGGATCCCCGTGAGTGGCGGCGCACGCAGGTCGGCGGGAATCTCGTCGAACAGGTCCTCGACGGATTCGGCGCCAATGCTGTCGAGCATGGCACGGATGTCTTCTTCGGTATGCGGGATAAACGGCATGTCAGGTCTCGCTTTCGCCGATTGCGGCGAAGTTCGGTTGGGTCCCGGCCGGACGCGGCCGGGACCGGTGATACGCGGCTACGCTCAGGATTCCGCCTCGACGTGCGCGGCATAGGCATCCGCGTCCATCAGCGCATCCAGCTGGCCGGCATCGGACGGCTCCACCTTGAACAGCCAGCCATCCTCGAAGGGCGACTCGTTGACCTTCTCGGGGCTGTCGGCCAGGTCCTCGTTGACCGCGGTCACCTCGCCGGAGATCGGCGCATAGATATCCGAGGCGGCCTTGACCGATTCCACCGTGGCGCAGGCCGTGCCGGCCTCGATGGTGCTGCCCGCTTCCGGGGCCTCGACAAACACCAGATCGCCCAGCAGTTCCTGCGCGTGATCGGTGATACCCACGGTCACGCTGCCGTCGGCCTCGCTGCGCACCCACTCGTGGCTTTTGGTGTACTTCAGGTCCTTCGGTGCTTCGCTCATGACATCTTCCTTTTGCTTGTTAGATCCCGCCTGCGCAGTGTAGTCCGGTGCACGCGGGATGAGGCAATCCTCGCTTCAGTTTTTCGGCAGATCGATCTGCGGCTCGCCGTTGCGGACGAACACCGGCTTGACCACGCGCACCGGCAGCTTGCGGCCGCGGATGTCCGCGTGCAGCTGCTCGGCCTCGACCCCGGCCGGGATACGCGCGAACGCGACCGACACGCCCAGACTGGGCGCGAAACTGCCGGAGGTGACCACGCCGTCGCCGGCCTCGGTTTCGATGCGGGTGCCGCCACGCAGCACCCCGCGACCATCCAGCACCAGCCCCACCATGCGTTCCTTCACGCCCTCGGCCTTCGACTGCTCGATCGGCGCGCGGCCGATGAAGTCGCGCTCGGCATCCTTCAGCGCGATGGTCCAGCCCAGGTTGGCGGTCAGCGGATTGGTCTGGTCGTCCATGTCCGTGCCGTAGAGATTCATGCCGGCCTCCAGGCGCAGGGTGTCGCGCGCGCCGAGGCCGATGGGGTGCACGCCGGCATCCTTCAGCTTTTCCCAGAGATCGTCGGCCTCATCAGCCGGCAGCATCACCTCGAAGCCGTCTTCGCCGGTGTAGCCCGTGCGGGCGACAAACCACTTGTCATTCCAGACCGCGGAAAACGGCTTGAGATCCCCCGCATTGCGCAGATCGGCCGGCAACAGCGGCAGGGTCTTCTCTACCGCCTGCGGGCCCTGAATCGCAATCAGGGCGAACTCCGGGCGCGGCTCCACGTTCACGTCGAAGTCCTTCGCGACCGCCTGCATGTGAGCGATGTCGCCCTCGGCCGTCGCGGCATTGACCACCGCGCGGTAGGTATCGCCACCGGTCCAGTAGATGATCAGGTCGTCGATCACGCCGCCGGCCTCGTTCAGCATGCAGCTGTACAGCGCGCGACCCTCGGTCTTCAGCTTGGCCACGTCGTTGGCTAGCAGATAGCGCAGGAAGGCCTGGGCCTGCGGGCCGTGGATATCCACGACCTGCATGTGCGAGACATCGAACATGCCGGCGGATTCGCGCACCCGCTTGTGCTCCTCCATCTGGGAGCCGTAATGCAGCGGCATCTCCCAACCGGCGAAATCGACCAGCTTGGCCCCCGCGCGCTGATGCGCGGCATGGAGCGGAGTTGTCTTCAACGTCGTCATCTAGTTCTCGCCTTGCTTGCGTGTCGTGGTCGGCTCGCCGGCATCCGCCGGTGGAACCGCGAGGCCCGGCCGCCGCGCTCCGGGCATAAAAAAAGGGGCGGCCGGCAGAATGAATCTGCCAGCCGCCCCTCTGTCCTGAAACCTGAGAGTTTGCGTCGCGTCAGCCCGTTGTCGGACTGCGTGACCGCCCCCTTCGGTGGGCCGTTTCCGGCCGCTCTCCAGAGTGTGTCTCCTGCACCGTTCCGGTCCTGTAGCCTGAGCGATTCCGGGCGGATGTTGCGCCTTCGGCGTCTGCCAATCGACTGGCGATCGCAGATCTCTTCCAGAACGGTGTGCGGGCATTGTCGGGCGCCCACAGACGAAAGTAATTGTAGACCAAAATACCCTCGCTGCGAAAGCCCGGACGGGCCGCGCCACTATTCCGACGCCCCGGCCTGCCCCCTCACACATCCAGAAAGCCCCATCATTGCTTCGTCGCTGCGCTCCTCGCAATGACGGTGCCAGTGGCGACCATTGTGCGCGGTGCCCTACAACGCCATGTCGATCGCGAGGAGGACGACGAAGCCGACCAGGACCCCCACCGTGGCCTGGGCCTCGTGGCCCTTGCGGTGCGACTCGGGGATGATCTCGTGACTGATCACGAACAGCATCGCTCCGGCCGCGAACGCCAGTCCCCAGGGCAGCAGAAACCCCATCAGCGTGATCGCACCGGCCCCGATCAGGCCGCCGAGCGGCTGCACCAGCCCGGTCAGCAAGGTCACCCCGAATGCCGCCCACTTGCTGTAGCCCAGCGACAGCAGGGCGATGGCGACCACCAGCCCCTCGGGCATATTCTGCAGCCCGATCCCGATGGCCAGCGCGATCCCGTCGCTCACGTCATCGCCGCCGAAGCCGACCCCCACTGCCAGGCCTTCCGGCAGGTTGTGCAGTGCGATTGCAAAGATGAACAACCAGACGCGGCGAATCTTCTGCGGGTCGGCCCCGCTTTGCGGCCCGATGAAGAAATGCTCGTGCGGCACCAACTTGTGCAGCGCCAGCAATGCACCGCCACCCAGCCCGATCCCCACCGCGAGCACGACAATGGCCATGCCCACGCCGCCGTACTGCGCTTCCGCCTGCTCCACCGAGGGCAGCACCAGCTCGAAGGCCGTGGCCGACAGCATCACCCCGGCGCCGAAACCCATCATTGCATCCTCGACCGACTGGCTGATGCGGCGCAGGAAGAAGATCGGGATCGCCCCCACCGCGGTCATCAGACCGGCGACGAAACTCGCCAGCAAGCCGATCTGCAGCGTGTTCAGATCGGCAATGCGCTCTTCCAGCATCGGCCACAGCAGGCTAACCAGCCAGATGAAGACCGCCAGTGCGATCAGCGATCCGACGAGGAAGATCCGGGGTACCGGTTTGCCGTGATCCGGCTCGGAAACGGCGGGAGAGGGTTCGGTCATGCGTCGTCCTTGAGAGTCGAAGCCGCCATTGAAACAGGGTCCATCGCGGCGTTCCACAGACGCGCCCAATGGCCGGGTTCGACAAAAGCTATCGTCAACACTCGTTGTGCGCGGTAGAGTTTTCAGCCAAAGCCGCTCCGGACCAGAAGGACCCACCGATGCTCGACACCATCGACCAGTTCCTCGGCGACACCGCCGGCCTGCTTTGGGGCAACCCGCTCACCCTGATCCTGCTGCTGGGCACCGGGCTCTACCTCACCATTCGCCTGGGGCTGGTCCAGGTCGTCGCATTCCGCGAGGGCTGGCGCGCCCTGCGCGGGTCAGATGGACGCGGCGGCGGCACCGGGCAGATCTCGCCATTCCAGGCGCTGTCGACCGCGTTGTCCGGCACCATCGGTACCGGGAACATCGCCGGTGTGGCCACGGCCATCGCGCTGGGTGGCCCCGGGGCGCTGTTCTGGATGTGGGTGACGGCCTTCTTCGGCATGGCCACCAAGTTCGCCGAGACCACCCTGGCCGTTCGCTACCGCGAGATCGCCCCGGACGGCAGCATCGCCGGCGGGCCAATGTTCACCCTGCTCCACGGCCTCAAGATGAAGAAGCTGGCGATCCTGTTCGCCGTCTTCACCCTGATCGCCTCGTTCGGCATCGGCAACATGGTGCAGGCCAACTCGGTGGTCGACGGCCTGACCTTCATCGTGCCGGATCTGCGCGCCGACGACGACATCATGGGCTGGATGGCCCTGATGATCGGCCTGACCATGGCCGTGCTGGTGGCGCTGGTGATCATCGGCGGTGTGAAGCGCATCGCCATGATCGCCTCGACCATCGTCCCGTTCATGGCCGTGATCTACATGCTGGGCGCCTTCGTGGTGATCGCCGCCAACATCGAGGCCGTCCCGGCCGCGATCGGGACCATCCTGAATCTCGCGCTCAACCCCTGGGCCGCCGGCGGCGGTGCCATCGGCCTCGCCATTCAGTACGGCGTCGCGCGCGGCATGTTCTCCAACGAGGCGGGCCTGGGCTCCTCGGCCATGGCGCACGCCGCGGCCAAGAACGGCGACCCGCCGCGCGAGGGCTCGGTGGCCATGCTCGAGCCGTTCATCGACACCATCGTGGTCTGCACCCTGACCGGCCTGGCCATTGTCGTCACCGGGGCCTATATCGACCGCGCCGACGACGTGGTCGGTGCCTCGCTGACCGCCACCGCCTTCAGCTCCACGCTGGGTCCGTTCGGCGCCATGGTAGTCGGCATCAGCCTGATGCTGTTCGCCTTCTCCACCATGATCGCCTGGTCCTACTACGGCGACCGCTCGGCCTACTTCCTGTTCGGCGAACGCGCGGTGATGCCCTACCGCGTCGTGTTCGTCATCCTCATCGTGATCGGCGCGACCATCCCGCTGGGCGTGGTCTGGAACTTCTCCGACATCGCCAACATCCTGATGGCCGCACCCAACCTGATCGCGCTGATCCTGCTGGCCGGCCTGGTCAAGAAGCTGCGCGACGACTACGTGGCGCATCGCCCGATGCCGGATCGCCATGAGGGATGAGCACAGCTTTGCGGGCGGTCCATCCGACCCGTTCGCACAGGGCCCCGCACGTCCGGACGCGGCCATGCTGGTGCGCGAGGTCGAAGGCGCCCTCGCGGAGGACCTGGGCCCCGATGGTGTCGACGGCGACCTGACCGCCGCCCTGGTCCCGGCTGAACGGGTGGCGCGCGCCACGCTGCTATTGAAGGAGAGCGCGATCGTTTGTGGCCAGCCCTGGTTCGACCGCGTGTTCGCCAGCCTCGCGCCGGAGACCCGGATCGACTGGCAGGTGGCCGAAGGCACCCACGTGGAAGTGGACGACGCACCGCGCGTGATCGCTACCCTGGAAGGCCCCGCACGGGCCGTTCTGGCGGCCGAACGCGCGGCCCTCAACCTGCTCCAGACCCTCTCCGGAACGGCCACCGAGACCGCCCGCTGGGTCGCCCGCCTGAAGGGCACGGACAGCCGCATCCTCGATACCCGCAAGACCCTCCCGGGCCTGCGCCACGGGCAGAAGTACGCCGTGCGCTGCGGCGGGGGCCACAACCATCGCCTCGCCCTGTGGGATGCCGTGCTGATCAAGGAAAACCACATCGCCGCCTGCGGCTCCATCGCGGCCGCGGTGGAACGAGCCCGTACCCTGGGCGCCGGGCGCTGGGTAGAGGTCGAGACGGAGAACCTCGACGAGGTCGATCAGGCCCTGGCCGCCGGGGCCGACGTGATCATGCTCGACGAGCTGTCGATGGCAGATCTGGCCACGGCCGTGCAGCGCATTCGCGGCCGCGCGATCTCCGAGGCCTCCGGCGGGGTCACACCGGATACCCTTGCGGCCATCGCCGCCACCGGCGTGGACTACATCTCGGTCGGCGCGCTGACCAAGCACCTCCACGCCATCGACTACTCCCTGCGCCTGGACTAGCCCGCGGCTTTCGCGTTGCAATCCCGGCGATTACTGCGCGCCGTTCACCGCCTGGGGCCGGGCCTGGTTCATCCACTGGTGTTTAGGATGGCTTCGGTCCGCCGCCTGCCTGGTTGTGGCTGGCCACGGTTCGCCATCCGGTGTTTACGGTGGCTGCGTCCAGCCGCCTGCCACGCGCTGACTCGCCAGCGCACCGCGAGGTAC